>CAZMZC010000017.1:0-51467 GCA_964570685.1 uncultured Bacteroidaceae bacterium
GTTGCCATTACCATTGTCGGCAATAACTGCAATAAGAGCAGCCTTTTCTGTATTATCAATTATGATGCTAGAACCATTCTGCAAGTTGACAGCAGAACCAGTGCCGCCGTTGATGCCGATAAGGTATGTACCAGTAACACCCGTAGCCACAATGTCAACATCTTCGAAGGTGAGTGTCTGGCCCTCAAACATCCAGAACACAGCCGTGCTGGCAACAACAGAAGGATTCACCACGATAGTACCGTTCTTGAATGTAGTGGTACCGAAATAGAGGTCGTCCTCGTTGAGTGTCAGCGTCTTTCCGCCAAGGTCGATAACTGCAGCTTTGGTGATATCACGCTGGCTGGTGAGAGTCGGTGTAGCGTCACGAAGCAAAGTGATGGTCTGGCCATCAGTGGCTGCAGTAAACGCATCATCGAGCGAGGCATACTTCGCATAGCCAATCGTAGCCACGGTGTACACACCAGGAGCAGCGTTGATGCCAGTTCCTACCACATCACCGGAAATCAGACCAGCAAGGATGTTCATCGTAGCATCATCCTGGTTCAGCACGGCATTGTTGGCACCCTCGATGGTTCCGCCAGTGATGTAGGCGATACCGTAGTTGACCACTGCAGCATCTTCCTCATTGTCGTGCGTACAGATGATGTTACCGCCTGTCATTACGAACACGGCCTCCTTGTTGATGCTCACGCCATCTTCCTTGATACCGGTCTTGACACCACAGTAGATGGCACCTGTGCCGGCCTCGCTGTTATCCACAACAAGGAACTTACCATAGTTGTAGAAGGGATACGCGTGTTCTGCAGATTCGCTACCCGACACCGTGTAACCGTTCAGGTCGAGGGTGGTGCCATTGGACTTAGCGATTGGCAATGCGTCATCGTATACCACATCATTTCCAAGCCGGATTTTCGTAGTCTGGAAATCCTCGTAGTAGTACGGAGTGTTTGGAATTGGAGTCTTGGTCTCCTCCTCCGTAGTCTCCTCGCTTGCAGTACTTACCGTACGCATAGCGGTAGACCGCTGCCGTGCAGCAGAACGCTGCACCCCATCATTTGCTTCAAGAGCTGCCTTCAACTCGGCCCAGCTGTTCACGACGATGACGTCATCAGCATAGGCAGAGAACGAGAAGCTCCACAGCATCGCCACAAAGGCGAGAATGAAATGTTTTCGTTTCATACATCAATTAAATTTGTTAAACATAAAAAAATCACTTTCTCAATCATTTTTGTATATTACGCCTTTCCCCTACATATTCAAACTAACACACCAACGAAAGTGTGTATGGCAACGACGCACACACCCACCTTTCAGCAGTCCATCTCTTCTGTCAATCATTTCACTACGCATTTTTAGCAATCTCTTGCTAAGAGATTTATCGGCAAAGTTACATGATTATTTTCTTTCAGCCAAGGATTTTGCCAAGAAATGTAAAAAAATCGTCTACTATCTCAGTAAGAAATTATTTCAGAAATTATTTCTCCCTGAAGAGTTTAATAAACTGACCTATGCCTTGGAGAAAAAAGTAAGAGAGATAATAGGGAAAAGAAAAAGGATTTTTTTTTTCATGTTTTTGGGGATTTTGGGAATGATAGTAAAAAGATAGCGGATAAGGTGTAAATGTCTGAAAGATAGTATTGTATATCCGTGTGAGGAGTAAATCTCTTAGCAAGAGAGTATTTGGACACAAAAAAAACAAAATTAACTCTTTATTTTTTCAATTCATCACCAAAAGGCACAGAAAGTCTCCAAAGGAATATCAGCACGTGTAAAATCAAAGAAATGCCTCCTCTTAATCATTACTTGAGTTAAGTATAAGATATGAAAATACTACAACTAGGAAAATTCTTCCCAATCAAAGGGGGCGTGGAGAAGGTGGAGTATGACTTGATGCGGGGGATGGCCGAGCAGGGCACAGATTGTGACATGCTGTGTGCATCGGTGAAAGGAAGAGGAAACATCATCAAGGAGGGGGAGCATGCACGACTGATGTATTGCCACACATGGATGGAGATAGCGGGCACGATGATAGCACCATCGATGATAACCACGCTGTGGCGCATTTGCCACAAGTACGATATCATACACGTGCATCACCCTGACCCCATGGCGTGCATGGCGCTCTTCTTCACAAGATACCGCGGAAAGGTGGTACTGCACTGGCATAGCGACATCGTGAGACAGAAATACTTGATGGGACTGTACCGCCCGTTCCAAAACTGGCTGATACGACGAGCCGACGTGATAGTAGGGACGACACCAGTATATGTGCAAGAGTCGGACGACCTGCAGAAGGCACAACACAAGACGACATACCTGCCCATAGGCATAGAGGAGGTGAAACTCGATATCAAGGGAGCCGAACGGCTGCGCGAGGAATACAGGAACCGCAAGATAGTGTTCAGCATGGGACGTCTGGTACACTATAAGGGATACCGTTACCTGATAGAGGCGGCACAGCACCTGTCTGACGACTACGTGGTGGTGATCGGGGGTACAGGACCACTACAGGAGGAGCTGAGCAAGCAGATAACGGCCTGGCATCTGGAAGAGAAGGTGAAGCTGATAGGGTTCGTAAAAGATGAGGAGGTAGCGGCATACTATACGGCATGCGACATATTCGTGCTACCCTCGGTGCAGAAGACAGAGGCCTTCGGCATCGTACAGATAGAGGCGATGAGCTGTGGCAGACCGGTAGTGGCCACGAAGATACCGGGCTCGGGAACGGCATGGGTGAACGAGCATGGCATATCGGGACTGAACGTGAGACCCGAACAACCGAAGGAGCTGGCCGACGCCATACTGATGATAACAAAGGACCGTGATGCCTACGAGGTGTATGCCACAGGAGCACGACAACGATATGAGAAACTGTTCACCAAGGAGAAAATGGTGGCAGGTTGTTTGGGAATCTACGAACGGTTAGAGAAGAACGATTAACGGTTATGGGCACACCCGACCTTAGAACTTGACACTAAACACTAAGCCAATGTACCAAATCCTATTCATATTACTGCAAGCCGGACTGTGGAGGAAGAGGCCGGAGGAACTGACGGGCTTTCCGATGAGTGCGGAGAGGTGGAGGCGGCTGTTTGAGGAGGCACGCCTGCAGACGGTGACGGGCATCGTATATCAGGGCATCATGATGCTGCCTGAGGAGATGATGCCACCTCAAGAGGTGATGATACGGTGGGTAGCGGAGGTGAACCGCATAGAGCAGAACAACCATCGGATGGAGGGGGCACTGAAGGAACTGCTGGCTATGTACAGGGCACACGGCATATACCCCATCGTGATGAAGGGACAGGGCATAGCGGCGATGTATGACACGCCCTCGCTACGGGAATGTGGCGACATAGACCTGTACTTCGACAACCGGCAAGAGGCCGAGAAGGCTGTAGCTCTGCTGCGCGAGAGGGACATCGACTACGAGGTGCATGCCGACGGCAGCCTGTGCTACACATGGATGGAGATAGAGGTGGAGCACCACACGGAGCTGGTGGACCTGCAGAGCCCGAAGAACCGCAGGTTCGTGGCACGGCTCATCAAGGAGCATGGGTACACCCAAATGAGCACGGCGGAGGGAGTGAACATCGCTGTGGCCGGTCCCTTGCTGAACCTGCTGATGATGAGCACTCACATACTGAAACATGCCATGGGCGTGGGCATAGGACTGAGACAGCTGTGCGACATGGCAAGGGCATATCACTACCTACATGGACAGATAGAGCACTCGACACTGCGCGAGATGTATGCGGCAGTGGGACTGCAGCAGTGGAGCGAACTGCTACATGCCTTCCTCGTGAAACATATAGGACTACCCCAACAGCTGCAACCCTACATGGCACTGCAACATATAGACACCACTCCCCTACTGCACATCGTGCGTGAAGGGGGAAACTTCGGACAGCACCGCACATCCACCAAACAGTGCTCTGCAATAGGCAGGAAATGGCAAACAGCCAAAGCATTCTGGAACAACCGGGGATTGTCTTGGAAATATGCACGGAAGGAGGCATTCTGGACGGTGCTATCTTTGTTAACGAGGAACGTTGAACGGTTAACGAGGAAAGAAAAGATTAACGCGTGTACGAAGACGAAGACGAAAACAGCCAAAGGCTGTACGATAACGAAGACGAAAACGAAATGCAGCAGAGCTGCAACCAAGGGCGGCATTGCCGCCATCCCATAACCCGTAACCACTAACCCGTAACCCATAACCCCATAAAAAAATGACATACCAAGTAGCCGATTACATATTCGAAGTGATGCTGCCACAAGGGATGAGGGCGGAGGTGTTGTTGCCTTCGTTCAGGGACTTCGTATGCACGGAGGCGGGGGCCCTACTCTTTCGGTTTGATGCTACTGCTGAGGTGGACGGGAGCGAGGGGATAGAGCTGCTGGATGAGTCGGTGAATGATATGGGGCATGTCGCGGTGTGGAGGACGACGGATGGGTATCGGATTGAGGCATACCACGAGCTATGCGAGCAGAAACATGTGGTGACGGCAGATAGGGAGTTCCGCCACATCAGAGCGGCCATACGGTGGGAGGCTCGCTATACGGAACAGATGCTGAGCTCGCTGCTGCGCATCGTATTCTCACAGGCGGTGCTGCGCGAAGAGGGCATAGGGATACATGCCTCGGCAGTGGCCCATAAAGGGAAGGCATACCTCTTCCTTGGCAAGAGCGGCACGGGAAAGAGCACGCATGCCAGGCTATGGCTGCAGCATATACCCGACACGGAACTGATGAATGACGACAACCCTGCCATGCGCATCAAGGAGGGAACGGCGTATGCCTATGGCACACCGTGGAGCGGCAAGACGCCCTGCTACCGCAACGTGTGCTACCCGATAGGGGGCATAGCGCGACTGAGGCAGGCACCGCACAACCGATTCCGCCAACTCGACGATGTGGAGGCCTTCATGGCCCTACTACCGGGATGCATGGTGATAAAGAAGGATGCTATCCTCTACGATGCGCTATGCAACAAACTGACTTGGTTGACAGAGCATGTCACCATAGGGATGATGGAGTGCTTGCCGGAGGGGGAAGCGGCGGTTCTAAATGAGGAACGATTAACGAGAAGCACGCTTTGCGTGTACGATAATGATAACGAAGACGAAGACGAAAACGAAAACGAAAACTTTTTTAACGATGTCGTTAATCGTTAAACGTTAATCGTAAAAAAAACAACGATATTCCAAGAAAAAGTAGTATTTTTGCAGATTGATTATTTACGGCACATAAAAAAAACAACATACAAAAATGAGAACGACGACAAAAGGTTTATGGTTGTGCATGCTGGTGGCTGCGATGCTAACATCATGTAACTCAAGAAAGAAGATCGTGTATCTGCAAGATATGGAGATAGGGGAGAGTTACCCCATAGAGCAGAAGAACAACCCGACGATACATCGCGACGACCGACTGAGTATCACGGTGACCAGCAAGAACCCGGAGCTGGCCATCCCCTTCAACATACAAGGTGGAGCATACAACGTGCAGGATGATGGCAGAATATCGACATCGGCCCCATCGATGAAGGAGAAGGGCTATCGCGTGGACATAGAGGGTAACATCGACTTCCCCATGCTGGGCAAGCTGCATGTGGAGGGGCTGACCATCAACGAGGTGACGGAACTAATCAAAGAGCGTATCATAGAGGGGGGATATATCAACAACCCATTGGTAATGGTGGATATCATGAACTTCAAATATACCGTGCTCGGTGCCGTAGGTGGCAACGGAGTGCAGACTGCGGAAAACGGACGAGTGACCCTGCTGGAGGCTATAGCCAACGCAGGAGACCTATCGCCCAATGCAGCCATAGACCGCGTGGCGGTAATCCGCGAAACGGACAAGGGACGAGAGGTATTCTTCCACGACCTGAGAAGCAAGAAGATATTCGACTCGCCCTGCTTCTACCTGCAGCAGAACGACATCGTATACGTGGAACCGAAATACAAGAAAAAGGACAACGAGGACAAGGCACTGCAATATGGTACACTGCTGCTGAGCATTGCCTCTACGGTGACTTCGATGATGTGGTGGATTAGACAGCTTTAATGAAACTACCAAGGCTGTGGGTTATGGGTTAGAGGGGACACGCGGAGCGTGTACGAAAACGAAAACAGCCAGAGGCTGTACGAAGACGATAACGAAAAGCAGTAGAGCTGCTACCAAGGGTGGCATGCCGCCACCACTAACCACTCATCCGCTAACCACTAAACACTAAACAGTAAACAGTAATAAAAATAATATATGAGTAAAGCGACAGACAAGAGGGAACAGGGATTGAATATACTGGACCTGTTCTTTTACCTGCTATCAAAGTGGCCGTGGTTTGCTTTGGGCGTAATTTTGTGTGGTGGACTGGCTTACCTGAAGTATGCCGAGACACCATTCACTTACTACCAGTCGGCAACGGTTATCATTAAGGACCCTGCCAACAAGAACACCTACTCGGCAGGATTTGACCGCTACGACAACTTAGTGAACAAGGTGAACGTGACGAACGAGATACTGCAGTTCCGTTCGAAGAGGCTGATGCGCGAGACGGTGCGTCGGACAAAAGCGGATGTGAACTACCAGACAAAGATAAAGCTGCGCTGGATAGAGCTGTATACAAACTCACCCGTGAGCGTGACATTCCCCGAAGCCATGCGCGACAGCTACGTGACATTCACCGTGAAGCCGATAGACCAGCAAACGGTAGAGGTATCGCACCTGGCAGGAGCCGAGGATGAGCACGTATATACCGTGAAGGTGAACGACACCATCACGCTGCATGGGCAGAAGGTGGTGATAGCACCGACCAAGCACTATGGCGAGCACTGGTATGGAGAGGCCATCAAGGTGGAGAAGATACCCTTAGAATGGGTGGCCGACCGATATAGAGCAGCGGTGGGCATACGCCAAGAAGAAGATGAGGCATCGATACTGAAGTTAGCGCTGAAAGACAACAATGCGTTGAGAGCACAGAACATACTGAACACGATGGTGGTGGTATATAACGACATCGCCGTGGACGACAAGAACCTGATGGTGGAGAACACCACCAACTTTATCAATGGACGACTGGAGGTGATAGAGAAGGAACTGGGAGGCGTAGAGGATGAAATCGTGAGCTTCAAGAAGGAGAACAAGGTCATCGACTTAGGATCGGCTGCCAGCCAGTATAGCAGCGAATCGCAAAAGTACAGTGCTGAGGTGATGGAGACCAAGACACAGCTGCAGGTGGCCAACTACATCAAGGAGTACCTGACCGATGCCTCGAAGAGCAACGACCTGATACCGGGCAACACGGGTATCAGCGACATGAACATCGAAAGCCAAATAATGCAGTACAATACCACCAAGCTGAAACGTGACAAGCTGCTCGACGACAGCAGTGAGCGTAACCCCATCGTGGAGGAGCTGAACGGTTCGTTAGCCGCTATGCGACAGAGCATCATCAGCGCGGTGGACAATATGATAGTGAGCCTCAACGTACGCCTCAACGAGGTACAAAGAAGAGAGAATGCAGCACAAAGCCGGGTACAGTCAATCCCCACAAAACAGAAGCAGATGCTCTCAATAGAGCGCCAGCAGAAAATCAAGGAGAGCCTGTATATGTTCTTGCTGAACAAGCGCGAAGAGAACGCCCTGTCACAAGCGATGGTGAACGACAACGCATGGGTCATCGACAGTGCCGAAGGAAGCATGTCGCCCATAGCCCCATCGAGAAACCGCATCATACTGGTGGGCATACTGGTGGGAGTGGCAATACCGGCCGTCGTGTTCCTGATGATACTGTTCCTCGACACCCGCATACATCACCGCAAGGACATAGAGAACGAGGTGAGCATACCCTTCATGGGAGAGGTACCCATAGATACGGAACTGGTGAAGGAGAGCAAGAAGAACCGCAATGCGGTAGTGGTGAGTGAGAAGGGTACGGACATGCTGTCGGAGGCATTCAGAGTATTGCGCACCAACATGGCCTTCATGATTAAGGGAGACACCGAGAAGAAGGTGATGATGCTGACCTCATTTAACCAAAGTGCAGGAAAGACATTTATATCGAGGAATCTGGCCATGAGCTTGGCATTTGCCAACAAGAAGGTGTGCATGGTGGACCTTGACCTCAGAAAGGGTACGCTGACGGGGCAAGACCGCAAAGGAAGGACGGGTGTGACCAACTACCTGGCCGACCCCACCATTGCCCTGGAGGAGATTATCTATAAAGACCTGGTGTGCGAGCAGGTAGACATTATCCCTGCCGGCACAGTAGCCCCCAACCCTGCCGAGTTGCTGATGAGCGAAAGACTGGATGCGATGTTCGCTGCCCTGCGTGAACGATATGACTACATCATCGCCGACAGCGTGCCGTATGGTATCGTAGCCGATGCCAACATCACCAACCGCATAGCAGACCTCACCATGTTTGTAGTGCGCATAGGCCGACTGGACAAGCGACAACTGCCCGACTTAGAGGAGCTGTATACCGAAAAGAAGCTGAAGAACATGGCACTGGTGCTCAACGGCGGCAATCCCCGCAAACGCGGTTATGGCTATGGCTATGGTTATGGCTATGGCTATGGCTATGGCTATGGCTATGGCTATGGTTATGGCTATGGCAACGAAAAGAAGAAACGATTTGGCAGGAAAGCATAGACACCATAAACAAAAGGTCATACAACGACGAATGCAAAAAAATAGAGAGACACAGCATAAAAAAGGAACATAATAACATATATATTCACAAAGTTTTACTAACTTTGTCGCGTTTTAAGAGATTAGACAAACTAAATACGAAAACAAAACAGAGAACATGAAAAAGATGTTATTGACAGCTGCCATTGCAGCATTCGGTATTGCAGCGTATGCAGACGAAGTGAACACCAAGGCCGACTTTACGGAAGAGGTGTACTATAACGACGCGAAGGGGTATAGCGTACAGACAAACTCTTTCTGGGACAACTGGTTTATCAGCCTCGGCGGAGGTGCACAGACCATGTTTGCCGACCACAACAAGCAATTGCTGTGGAAGAACCGCATCACCCCGGCCGTAGACTTTGCCATCGGTAAGTGGTTTACACCTGGTATCGGTGTACGTGGTATGTATACAGGATATTCTATCAAGGGCGCTACACAGAATGGAGCCTACTCAACAGGTGAACTTATTAAGGAAAAGCCTTATGCTGGCTATTATCTGAGCTATCAGGAATTCAATTACATGAACCTGCACCTTGACGTGCTGCTCAACATGAGCAATCTGATTGGTGGTTACAAGCAGAGCCGCATATACAACATCATCCCCTACTTTGGCCTTGGCTGGGTAGCCGTATTGGAAGATGCTGACAAACTGCCCGAGGGCATGAGCCCCGCCCGTGAGGTAGGTGCCAATATCGGTTTGATGAACCAATTCAGACTGAACCGTCACTTGGACCTCAACATTGATGTACGCGGAAGCTACATCCATGAGAGCCTTGACGGAGAGAGCGGTGGCCGCTATGGCGAGGGCATACTGAGCGCTACAGCCAACCTCGTATGGAAGATCGGTGCCCACACATGGGATAGAAGCAAGACCATCGTACGCTATGACAACCGCACTATCAACGAGCTGCGAGAGATGATGGATAAGCTGAGCCGCGACAATGAGGCACTGCAGAAAGCATTGGCTGACTGCGATGAGGCTGCTGCCGACACAATGGTGAAGAAGATTTCTATCATCACCCCGAACCTCGTGACATTCAAGATCAACAGCAGCGACTTGTCTAAGGAGGCTCGCGTGAACTTGGGTATGCTGGCAGAGGTAATCAAGCAGAGCGACCCGAACATCGTATACACCATCACTGGATATGCTGATGCAGGTACTGGAAACACATCTATCAACGACCGCCTCAGCAAGGAGCGTGCACAGGCTGTTTACGACTGCCTCGTGAAGGAACACGGTGTAAATGCTGACCAACTCCGTATGGAGTCGAAGGGTGGCGTAGAGAATATGTTCTACAACGACCCGGCACTGAGCCGCGCGGTAATCACTCGTGGTGACCTGAAATAAGCGTTCGCATAGGAACGATAAAAAAAGGATGCGTCTGTGGCGCATCCTTTTTTTATGAGTCAGCGGTGAGAGGTTAGCGGTGGGGGGTGAGAGGTGAGAGGTGAGAGGCTATGGGTAGGTGACCACTAAACTCTAAACGTTAAACACTAAACGTTAAAAAGGGGCACCCGATGGGTGCCCCTTTTCGTGTATATTTACTGACAAGATTAGAACAACTTGTTGGGATATTCGCCTGCATCGACGAGCGACTGTATCTTGTCAACAGTTGCTTGACGGTCGGCAGCATAGGTTACGCCGAACCACTTGGCTGTGGTATCGAGCACCTCGCAAGTAGCCTTACCACCATTGATGAGGGTGTCTACCACGAGCGGGATGAAGAACTCTGCCTTGGGCTTGTCGATATTCTCCTTCAAGAACTCGACGAACTGCTCCTCTGAGTATTTGAAGTAGTCGGGTGTGAAGCCCCAGAAGTTCATTGACACGGGAGTCTGCTCGCCTACACCAATCCATTTGCCCTCTTCGTCCTTGTAGCAAATCTCGCCGTCAACACGCATAATCTCGGTACGCTCTACAACATCGGTCAGCATACCAGCCTCGTTAGTTGCGCATACGCCACGTGCTACGCTACCGTTCTCGCTGAGTGTGTTGCACACGCGGAAGCCTACCATGCTATACTTACCTGTGCTGCCTTCGGGAAGCTCGCTGAGCCACTTGCCCATTACAGCAAAAGCATCACGGCCATAGAAGTCGTCGGCATTGATCACAGCAAACGGCTCGTTGATAACCTCCTTACCCATGAGTACGGCGTGGTTAGTACCCCAAGGTTTAGCACGCTCCTCGGGACAAGTAAAGCCTTCGGGAAGGTCGGTAATAGCCTGGGAAACAAGCTCTGTGGGGATATGCCCCTCATACTTGCTCAGTACCTTATCGCGGAAATCCTGCTCGAAGTCCTTGCGGATAACAAATACAATCTTGCCGAATCCTCCACGGATAGCATCGAAGATAGAATAGTCCATGATGGTTTCGCCGTTGGGACCCAGTCCGTCGAGCTGCTTCAAACCACCGTAACGGCTGCCCATACCGGCAGCCAAAACAAATAATGTCGGTTTCATACGTTGTGATTTTGGTTATTTTTAAGTTGGTTTATATAACGTGGCACAAACTTACAACATTTTCTTGACTTAACGATGCTTTTTTATAAAAAATCTTCACTCCAACACGATTAGCCATCCTCTCTCCAGCTATTCCAAAAGGAACCGCTCTCTATTTTCCGTACCTAATGTCTCCCTACAGCCTGCCAATCCATAATATGGAATCATACGCCCAATCACGGTCAATCTTCTATGCAAATTTTGAGGATTATCATACAGGTTCACATCCTCCCGAACGTATCCTTTGGGGAGTTCAACGACAATGACATGGTTGTTGTCTCTCTCTTCGATACTATCGGCCAAGACAACACTGTACCGAGCCTTACTACCTGGTTCATCATCAGTATCAGCAAGATAGGCTATAGAGTTTGTACCGCTGGCATACCCCACGATATACCCTCTTATCCACGTCTGATTGTAGTTTTCTTCATCCTGCAGAAGAATACCCTCAGCAATACTCAATGGATACTCCTTGCTGTTCGCGGGTATAGAGTCTTGGGATTCGGCTTCATCCTTGTTTTCTTTTTCGTCATCGGCTTCGCCTTCGTTCTCATCATCATCAAAACAAAAATCCTCCACCTCCTTCATCCCCACCACAGAGAAGTATAGGGTGAGGTTGCCCTGTATGCGTAGTTTGCGGTGATAGTTCCCGGGATTGTCATAAAGATTCAGGGCATCGCGCTCATCAGAGCCGTTGGGTAGTTCCACAGGCAAGCAATAGAGATTGTCATACCCGGTACCCGTGGGGAAAGTATCAGCAAGGAGTATGTTTGACTGGGTATTAGCCTCTGCCGTATAGTTGCAACCGCTCTTCATCGACCCCTTCACGCAACCTACAATATACCCCTCTATCCACACTCCCTTGCCACGCCCCAAGGTTTGCGCTTCGGCGATAGAATAGGGAGAGGTATAGGTACCTTCGTGTATGATAGACACTGAGTCGCGAGTGTGCGTGCCATTCTCCTGCCCGGCATCCACCTCATCGACGATAACAGGTCCCGTGCATGCGGTGAGCGCTATGGCACAATGGAACAAAGCCAATATGTAAGACAGACATTTCATAATGAATGCGAAGTAACGAATTTATATTTGCAAAAGCAAATTTAGCAATTGTTTTGTAGTGCACAATTAGGTATTTAGAAAAAATAGTTATAATTTTGCAGCGGAATATAATATGTATAACCATATAAAATTTAGTAACAATGATTAGCTACAAAGAATTAGGCCTTGTAAACACCCGCGAAATGTTTGCAAGAGCAATCAAGGGCGGCTATGCTATCCCCGCTTTCAACTTCAACAACATGGAGCAGCTCCAAGCTATCGTGCAGGCTGCTGTAGAGACCAAGTCTCCGGTAATCCTCCAGGTATCTAAGGGTGCTCGTGCATACGCCAACCAGACTCTCCTCCGCTACATGGCTGAGGGTGCCGTAGAGTATGCTAAGGAGCTCGGCTGCGAGCATCCCGAGATTGTGCTTCACCTCGACCATGGTGACAGCTTCGAGACCTGCAAGTCTTGCATTGACATGGGCTTCTCTTCAGTAATGATCGACGGTTCACACCTCCCCTACGAGGAGAACGTGGCACTCACCAAGAAGGTTGTTGACTATGCACACCAGTTTGACGTAACCGTTGAGGGTGAGCTCGGTGTATTGGCAGGCGTTGAGGATGACGTAGTAGCTGAGCACCATACATACACACGTCCCGAGGAGGTTGTTGACTTCGTTACCCGCACAGGTTGCGACAGCTTGGCTATCTCAATCGGTACATCACACGGTGCCAACAAGTTCAAGCCCGAGCAGTGCACCGTTAATGCTGAGGGTATCCTCGTTCCTCCCCCATTGGCATTCGACGTACTCGAAGGCGTAGAGAAGGAGCTCCCCGGCTTCCCCATCGTACTCCACGGTTCTTCTTCAGTACCCCAGGATGAAGTAAAGACCATCAACACCTTCGGTGGTGCTTTGAAGGATGCTATCGGTATCCCTGAAGAGGAGTTGCGCAAGGCTTCTAAGTCAGCTGTTTGCAAGATCAACATCGACTCTGACAGCCGTCTTGCCATGACCGCTGCCATCCGTAAGGTATTCGTTGAGAAGCCCGCTGAGTTTGACCCCCGCAAGTACCTCGGCCCCGCTCGCGACAATATGAAGAAGCTCTACATGCACAAGATCGTGAATGTATTGGGTTCTGACAACAAGCTCGCCGAGTAATACTCTGTAGCATAAAGAGACAATATGGATAGGGTAACCCACAAGGTTGCCCTATTTTTATTTATATGCACGATTGTTTTTTTAAAGATAATCATTACATTTGCATATAACTAACACACATAACATACACTATGAAGAGATACTTAATTGGCTACGACATAGGCAGCTCATCCGTGAAGGCCAGCCTTGTGGAGGTAGAGAGCGGTCAATGTGCCGCATCGTCCTTCTATCCCAAATCCGAAGCGCCCATCACTGCTATCCAATCAGGATGGGCGGAGCAAGACCCTGAAAGCTGGTGGCAATACTTGAAACTGGCAACCGCCGATATACTATCTACAGCACAAGCCAAGGGGGATGAGATTGCAGCTATCGGCATATCCTATCAAATGCACGGACTGGTGTGCGTGGACAAGCAAGGGAATCCGCTGCGCCCCTCCATCATCTGGTGCGACTCACGCGCGGTGCCCTACGGTGAGCAAGCCTTCAAAAGCATTGGCGAAGAGCATTGCCTTGCCCATCTGCTCAATTCTCCGGGCAACTTTACCGCCTCCAAGCTCGCTTGGGTCAAGGACAATGAGCCGGACCTATACGAGAAGATTGACAAGATTATGCTCCCCGGCGACTACATCGCCCTGCGACTCACGGGCGAGGCGTGCACTACCGTGTCGGGACTTTCGGAAGGTATCTTCTGGGACTTCAAGGAGGGATGCCTCTCTGCCAATGTGATGCGTCATTACGGTTTCGATTCATCATTGATTCCTACCATACGACCAACCTTTGCACCACAAGGTGAGCTTACGGTAGCTGCTGCAGCCGAATTGGGACTCGCAGCAGGTACCCCCGTAACCTACCGGGCAGGCGACCAACCCAATAACGCCCTTTCACTTGGCGTGCTCAACCCTGGCGAGATAGCTTCTACGGCAGGAACTTCGGGCGTAGTGTATGGTGTATTGGGCAACGTCAACTACGACCCCTTATCACGTGTCAACACCTTCGCCCACGTCAACCATACTGCAGAGCAGGTACGCTTAGGTGTGCTCCTCTGCATCAACGGTACGGGTATCCTCAATTCATGGATCAGGCGCAACATGCTGTCTGAAGGAGTATCCTATGCTGCCATGAACGATATAGCCGCCACAGTACCCATTGGTGCCAACGGACTGAGCATACTTCCTTTCGGCAATGGTGCCGAGCGCGTGCTCGAAAACCGCGCCCCCGGTTGTAGCATTCACGGGATCAACTTCAACACCCACAATCAAGCGCACCTGCTGCGAGCTGCACAAGAGGGTATCGTATTCTCTTTCAAATATGGAATAGAGATTATGGAACAGATGGGCATGGAGGTAAGTCAAATACATGCCGGACATGCCAACATGTTCCTCAGTCCTCTATTCCGCCAAACCTTAGCCAACGTGACTGGAGCTACCATCGAACTCCATGACACCGACGGCTCTGTAGGAGCGGCCAAGGGAGCAGGTATCGGAGCAGGTATATACCAAACTAAGGAAGAAGCCTTTGCCTCACTCCAGAAACTGGCAGTCATCGAACCGAAGGCAGATGAAGTGAATGCTACCGCCGAGGCTTATGAGCGTTGGAAAAGCTTTGTGTAACAGCCATACTGACGACCATATTATAATAAAACCCCAGAGAGAAACTAACAATATGAACATACGACACATCTTACTCGCCATCTGCATGGCCTTTGCCACAGTATCGACCGCCTTTGCCCAGAGCAAGCTCTATCCCCACCTGTTTGACCTCCAGGAGGTAACCCTCGCCGACGGTATGTTCAAGACCGCCCTCGACCTCAACAGCGAGACACTCCTGCAGTATGACGTCGACCGCCTGCTCACTCCCTACTTCCGCCAGGCCAGCATCAGCGGATGGGAGGCCCTGCACCCCAACTTCCCCAACTGGGGCTCGGGCAACTTCCGTCTCGACGGACATGTGGGTGGCCACTACCTCTCGGCCCTCGCCCTGGCCTATGCGGCCACGGAAGACGAAGATATGCGTACCCGACTGAAGGAGCGCATGGACTACACCTTGGAGAAGATGGCTCAGTGCCAAGCCGTATTCGACGGCAACACCGATGGACTCTACGGCTACATAGGCGGCCTCCCCGACAATGGTGTGTGGACAGGCCTCTATCGTGGCGACCTCACGAAGTACAACCAAAACCGCGGCAACGTACCCCTCTACGTCGTCCACAAGGTGATGGCCGGCTTCCGCGATGCCTGGCTCTATGCCGGCAGCGAGCTGGGGCGCGAGTGCTTCCTCAAGATATGCGACTGGGGTGTCAACCTCATCAGCAACCTCACCGACGCCCAGGTGCAGGACGTGCTCAATACCGAGCATGGCGGCATCAACGAGATGTTTGCCGACGCCTATCAGATGACGGGCGAGGAGCGCTACCTCATCGCAGCCCACCGCTACACCCACAAGACGATGGTGGACAATATGCAGACGGTGAGCACCACCTTCCTCAGTAACAAGCACGCCAATACGCAGGTGCCCAAATACATCGGATTCATCCGCCTTGCACAGCAAGGCCAAACAATTGACAATTCACAATTGACAATTGACAATTTCAGAATTGCTGCCCAGAACTTCTGGACCGATGTGGTGGAGAACCGCACCGTGGCACTCGGTGGCAACAGCGTGAACGAGCACTTCGTGCAGCACAGCAATGCCCACCACCACATCACCATGACCGACGGCCCCGAGAGCTGCAACACCAACAACATGCTCAAGCTCACCGAGGACCTCTTTGCCGATGGCGCCCATGGCAAGTACGGCGACTTCTACGAAATGGCGATGTTCAACCACATCCTCTCTACCCAGCACCCCGAAACAGGTGGTTACGTATATTTCACTTCTCTGCGTCCACAGCACTACCGCATGTATTCACAGGTCAACCAAGGTATGTGGTGCTGCGTAGGTACGGGCATGGAGAACCACAGCAAGTATGGCGAGTTTGTCTATAGTCGCAACCCCGGGAGCGGCACCCTCTACGTCAATCTCTTCGTACCCTCCCGACTGACCAACGACACCTACGCCCTCACCCAGCAGACCCGTTTCCCCTACGAACAGGGTACCACGCTCACCATCGACAAGGCTGGCGACTACACCATTGCCATACGCAAGCCCACATGGTGTGGCGGTTTTGGCATTACCATGAATGGTGCCACCCCCACCACAGAAGAGCGCGATGGCTATATATATATTAAAGAGGAGTGGAAGGCCGGCGACGAGATCAGCGTGTCGCTGCCCATGCAGCTGGGCTACCTCCCTTGCCCCGGCTACGACGACTACATAGCCCTGCGCTATGGCCCCATCCTTCTGGGTGCCATCACCAGCACCGAGAACCTCACGGGGCAACATGCCGGCGAGGGGCGCATGGACCATGCACCGGGACAGGGTGCACAGCTGAGTCTCACCTCGGCACCTATGCTCATCGGTGACCGTGCCCACGTGCTCGACTCCATCTACATGGTCGATGCCGAGAAGCTGCACTTCAAGATACACCCCGGACTCTACAACAGTAGCCGTTGGTCCGACCTCACCCTGCAGCCCTTCTACACCATCCACGAAGCACGCTACATGACCTATTGGAACCAGCTCACTGCCGACGAATGGGAAGAGATACGCCAGCAGGTGATGGCCGAGGAAGAAGCCCTACAGCGCCTCAACAACCGTACGCTCGACTATGTGGCTACGGGCGAGCAACAAAGCGATGCAGGCCATGTGCTACAAGGCTCTTTTGGTAAGGGAAGCTACGACGGCGAGTTCTATGTGGACTGTCAAAGTGGCCAGTGGTTCAGCTACCAGCTTGCCACCCAAGGCGTCAAGGAGAACGTATCACTCATGTGTCGTTTTCATTCTGCCGACGCTGGACGCGCGGTTACCATCTACGTAAACAATAAAGAACTCACCACGATGACTCTGGAAAAAAAATCCTTCAGCGGGCATTACAACTGGGAACATCCCGTGAGCGAAGAGTTGCTGATGGTCGATGGCATCTTGCCCGACAGCATCACCGTGCGCTTCCACGCCTCTGGCTCCACTCCTGCTCCAGGCCTCTACTACCTGCGCCTGCTCAAGGACTATGCCATGAAGCCCCTCTACTCCTTCGTCAATTACCAGTGGATATCGGGCGATGCCAATCGTGTCAACAAAGTCACCTACAACGATGACAATACCATCACCGTATACGGCAAGCAGGGCAGCAACAACATCGCTCTGCAATATGCCACCTACTTCGACGACCTCTACAACCTCACCAGCGAGCACCGCTACCTCACCGTATGCGGTACTCCCTTGCGGCGCACCAGCGGATCGGCCTACCTATGGTGGCTCTGCGGAGCCAACCATGGTAGCCAAGTGTCACCAACTTACACAACAACGATTGCCGACGGGCAGTCGTTGTTTGTATGGGACATCACACAGAGCGGACTGGACGACTACATGAAAGAGGATACCACCAGCTTCTCTACCAACGGACAGGCTATGAATACCGTCTTCGGTCTCACCACCACCCGCAGCGACGGCACTGCTACCATCAGCGACATCAACTTCTACACGCGTAACGACCTCGTCACTCGCTACCCTGAGATGCAGCAACACCTCGGCGCACCCGACAACAACATATCCCCCACTCCATTACCCCAGACGAACAACATCTACACACTCAGCGGAACAAAAGTTTCCTCAAAAAGCACACTCCCTTCAGGAATCTACATCATCAATGGAGTAAAAAAACTAAACCGATAACAGCTATCAGAATCATGAAAAGTTCTCATTTGAGACAACTTTTCGGAGGATTTCCCTGAAAAAGTTGACATTTTTATCATTTCCAAGAAAGATTTTCAACCTTTTTCTTGTTTAAATTATCCATACCTATTATCTTTGTAGCTGAAAGAGTTAGCAAAAGATGGCAGGCATGAACATTGGAGGCCAACCATTCATCAAATGGCCAGGATCAAAAAGTCAGCATATACACATACTGACGCAAGCTCTTCCCGCTGACTTCGCCGACACCCCCAACATCACATACATAGAACCCTTCGTGGGTGGAGGTGCTCTGCTCTTCCATATGCTGCAGACCTACCCCAACATCCAACGCGCCATCATCAACGACAACAATCTTGACCTGATTCGTGCATACAACACCGTACGCGACCGCGCCAAAGAGTTGATTGCCGAACTCAAGAAGATACAAAAGGAATTTCTCCCGCTCGACGAAGAGGAACGCCACGAGTACTTCAACGAACGTCGCGACGAATTCAACGCCCGCCTCGCCGGAGGGTTGCGACACTCGGCGCTCTTCATTTTCTTGAACAAGACATCGAATGCCAACTACCGCACTAACGGCAACGGCAAGTTTAACGGTGCATACAACCATTTGCTCAACCCAGTCATCTGTGACGAGCGCACTATCCTTGCCGACAGCAAGCTGCTACAACGCGTGACCATCATCTGCGGTGACTACGAGAAGACCTACAGCGAAGCCAGTGGCAACACATTCTTCTTCCTCGACCCGCCTTATCGTCCTACAGGAAAGCGTCACAGCAACACCGACTTTAACGATAAGGAGCAAATACGACTGAAGAAGTTCTGCGACCTACTCTCGTACCGCCGATTCCAATGGATGCTCACCAATAGCGACGGAAAGAGTCAAAACCCCGACGACACCTTCATGGAACAGCTCTACAGCAACTATAACGTGGAACGTATCTGGTCGAAGAATGCCATCGTGGCCAAGCCTGAGAAACGCGAGAAACTGTCAGAACTGCTCGTACGCAATTTCCAACGCGAAATACTCTCCTTGCGCGACGTTTATTGCCAACAATTATCGTTTGCTTTCTAAAAAGCGCCGATTTACAACAAAATCAGCCCCCGATTCCAAAATAAATCGGCAAACCTTTTGTCATTCAAGAGAAAAGTTGTACCTTTGCCGTCCGAAAACCATTACACATTATTGTTACCAGCAATAAAACGAAGTAATAACTAATAAAACGAAATAAGACAATGAAAAAAGGTATTCATCCTGAAAACTATCGTCCCGTAGTATTCAAAGACATGTCAAACGGTGACTGCTTCCTCTCACGCTCTACTTGCGCAACAAAGGAAACTATCGAATTTGAGGGCGAGACTTATCCGCTGATCAAGCTTGAAATCTCTAACACCTCTCACCCTTTCTACACCGGTAAGTCTAAGTTGGTAGACACCGCTGGTCGTGTAGACAAGTTCATGAGCCGTTACGCAAGAGCTCAGAAAAAGTAAGGATAACACCTATCCACATAGAGGTGTACTTGAGGAGAAAACCTCGGTACACCTTTTTTTATTTATCCACACCTACTCCGTAACACGATGAAAAGCCCCTCTCGCGCGCGTACTTATTTA
The DNA here is from genome assembly GCA_964570685.1 of uncultured Bacteroidaceae bacterium. Lineage (GTDB taxonomy): Bacteria > Bacteroidota > Bacteroidia > Bacteroidales > Bacteroidaceae > UBA1189. Next base: position 19,812 of record CAZMZC010000017.1, read on the forward strand.
TATATATTAGCCCTGCTTTGCTGCATCAGCTGCGAGAAAGAACTGCCGCAGCCACCACTTGACTGGGACACCGCCGAGAACACCAACAAGAACCCCGAAGGATATGCCCGACGGCTTGAGATGCCGCGACTTGACGCCAGCAATATATACAACTGTTACACGACAATCCACAAAGGCAAGGAGACGGTCACCTTCAGCATCGAATACGATGCAGAGAAACGCCATTCCAAATGGGTAGCCTTCACCTTCGACAACAACACCGCACAAGCTAATTGGAACCGCAACAACTGGGACCACACAGAATGGGAGGGCGACCCCTTTCAGCCTGACCCCCTGCTGCCAAGCGACATTCGCTTAGGAGACGAAGAACACAGAAAAGACCGCTACGACCGCGGACACCTCTGCGCCTCGGCCGACAGGCTCTACTCCAAGGATGCCAACGAGCAGACTTTCTTCTATTCAAACATCAGTCCACAATTGGGCGACTTCAACACGGGCATCTGGCTCGACTTGGAAAACAAGGTACAAAACTGGGGAAGCAATCAAACAATGCGCGACACGTTGTACGTAGTCAAGGGAGGCACCATACGCGACGGAGAGTTCTACGACTCGCGTGGCCAGCACGGCACCATCGTCACAGACATCAGCAAAATGAGCGGCATCGTAGTGCCCGCCCACTACTTTATGGCCCTCGTATGCCGCAAGAGCGGCAGCTTCTACGGCATCGCCTTCTATTTCGAGCACAAGAGCAGACACACCGGTAGCCTCAGCGACTACGCCATCACCATAGATGAGCTAGAAGAAAACACGGGCATCGATTTCTTTTGCAACTTCCCCGACAAGGTAGAAGAGGCCGTAGAGGCCAAATGCAATCCATCGCTATGGGGAATGCCTTAACTCAAGGTTTTCTTACAAACCGACCGCCTTCCCAAAAATACACCAGCGCATCACACTTCAGATAAGGCATCACCTCTTTTCCATCCTCTTCGTTAAGGAAATTTGTTGCACCCAAACGGCAAGTCAACGTAGCCGTATCAGGCGACAGTTCATAAGTCTTGAAGAAAATATCCATCTTACGCCATGCCGCATCGACCGAATCACCCACCTCAACACCTTTGAAGTCATCCAATATCGGTTCTGCAAATAGCAGACTTACCTCTATCGGATGCCATGCCTCATCAAAGAATGCCACATGGCTGTCATCCACAGCAGCCTTTACCGTAGTGACCACGCACAGCACATCCACCGTATCTGCCACCGGCAAGAGCTTCATCGCCACATCGCACGTACGAGTATAACTGATATGCAGATAGTCGTCGGTAAGCACATTCATCTGCGACTTCCCATCCAGACGGTTTGTCACCACCGCCTCCATCTTGCTATCCAGGAAGTCTATAAAATCCAAACGGTTATTCTTCGTCAGCAGTGGCATCACCGAATCGGGCATCGCCACCAACCATTGGCGTATAGGCGTACGGGCCTGACCCACCGCTCCAGCCATCAAAAGCAACAGAAAAAGATATTTCAATCGGTTCATCATATATACCTATTAAATATAAGTACAAAGTTAATAAAAAATAGCTCGGAAAAACTCAAAAACTTTTGGTTTTTCGCTTGCCTTACACTAATTTTGTATCAGTAAAAAGAGAAACTCAACATATGGAGAACTTTATCGTATCGGCCCGTAAGTACCGTCCCGCCACATTTGACACCGTGGTAGGCCAGAAGGCGCTTATCGTGACACTCAAGAATGCCATTCTCACCGGCAAGTTGGCTCACGCCTACCTGTTCTGTGGTCCGCGCGGTGTGGGCAAGACAACTTGCGCCCGAATCTTCGCCAAATCAATCAATTGCGAGCACCTCACCCCCGAGGGCGAGGCCTGTGACCAATGCGAGTCGTGCATGGCCTTCAACGAACAGCGTTCCTACAACATACACGAGCTGGATGCCGCTTCGAACAACTCCGTAGACGACATACGCGAGCTCATCGACCAGGTACGCATCCCGCCCCAGATAGGCCGATATAAGGTATTCATCATCGACGAGGTGCACATGCTCTCGACGGCAGCCTTCAACGCTTTCCTAAAGACACTAGAAGAGCCGCCTCGCCACGCCATCTTCATCCTCGCCACTACCGAGCGCCACAAAGTACTCCCCACCATCCTCTCGCGTTGTCAGATTTATGACTTCACGCGCATCGAGCTGAGCGATATCGTGGAACATCTGGCCAATGTGGCAACCAAAGAGGGGGTCACCACGGAGGAATCGGCTCTGCACATCATTGCCCAAAAGGCTGATGGCGGTATGCGCGATGCGCTTTCGCTCTTCGACCAGATGGTGAGCTACACACAGGGCAACGTTACTTACCAGGGGGTTATAGGCAGCCTCAACATACTTGATTATGACTACTACTTCCGCTTCACCGACCTCTTTCTGGAACACAAGATAAGCGAGACGATGCTACTCTTCGACGAGGTATTGCGCCGAGGTTTCGATGGAGGCAACTTCATCACCAACCTCACCGCCCATCTACGCGATCTACTGGTGAGCCGCGAACCTGCCACACTCCCTCTATTGGAAGTAAGCGCCGATGTACGCGAGCGCTACCGCGAGCAGGCACAGAAGTGTCCTGAACGGATGCTTATCCATGCCATCAAGCTGTGTAATGACTGCGATCTCAACTACCGAGTAAGCAAAAACAAACGCCTGCTTGTGGAGCTTACCCTCATCCAGTTGGCCCAGCTCACGGGCGACCCTGACGAGATAGGCTCGGGGCGTAGCCCTAAGCGACTGAACCCCCTATTCCAAAAGGCGGTAGCCACCGCCACAGCGAGCCAGCCGAAGAGCAGTACGCCGGCTCAGAACAACACAGCTGTACCCACCGCACAGCCTGCCAACTCGCGTCCGGTACCGAATGTCGCTTCCAGCAGCACAGCCAACGGGAACAACCCCATGGCCCAACTCAGCACACATAGCGGTAAACCGATTACCATGCGCCGCCCACAAGGCATCTCCATACGCAACGCAGGGATATCAACAGCTGCACAAACACAAACGACAACTACAATCACCCCCGCTGCAACTCCTGTTCAACCGAACGTCGTTGCAGACCTGCCTGTCAGCGAAGAGGGACTCCGCATCTGCTGGAAACAGTTTGCCACCTCACTCCCCAAAGAGGAGTCGGCAATGGCCGGACGACTCATGAACATACGTCCCAAACTAAATAACGACAACACTTTCAGCGTAGCCATCGACAACAAGCTGGTGGCACAGGAGCTGCACAACATGCAGCCACGCATAGAGCAATACCTACGTAAGCAGATGCAGAACAGCCGCATCAGCATGCGCATCCAAGTAGAGGAGGTGCTGCCCACACACCGTATCCTGAGCCGTGTAGAGCAATACCAAGTTCTGGAAAAGCGAAATCCAGCACTGAAGCTACTGACCGAGCTGCTCAACCTCGACCTTGAATAGGCGAAGCCTTACGAAAACACAATATCGCATATCACCTGCGCCCCCACATAGGCGTTGAGCCGCGCCACCAAATCGCGACGTTGCATTAGCAATTCCTGCCGTACAGCAGGAGAGTTCAGCTTGACGTAGAGTGTCTGGTTACGGATAGCGAGGTCGCACGTATACCGCGCCACCACAGGTCCCATCACATATGACCATCCCTGCACAAGGCGGTACTCATTGAGCGGAGACTCAAGTCCCTGCTGACGAAGATATTGCCGGATAAGGCTACCTATGGATTCCGAGTTGGTACGACGCATAGCAGTATGATTTTCTGAATCAGGGAAAACACTACAACCGTTCTTCGTTCAACGTCACCACTCCCTCACTCACGGCATACAGCTTATAATTGCCGGTTGCCGATGCAAGGATGCGGTCAAGGTGCCCCCGGTTGACGTCAGTAATGAATATCTGCCCGAAGATGTCGCCCGACACCAGACGGATAATCTGCTCTACACGCGAAGCGTCAAGACGATCGAATATATCGTCGAGCAGAAGGATGGGCACCGTCTGTCCTGAACGCCGCAGGAAGTCGAACTGCGCCAGCTTCAGCGCTATCAGATAAGTCTTGTTCTGCCCCTGCGAGCCTTCACGTTTGATGGGATACCCCCCGAGCTGCATCACCAGGTCGTCCTTATGTATACCGTGAAGCGAATAGCCCATGATACGGTCTTTGGCACGCCCGTCACGGATTACATCGAGCAGGTTCCCCCGGTCGCCATGTGAAAGATAAGCAAGCGACACCTCTTCCTTATCGCCCGAGATCTGCGCATAAAACGTCTGAAAGATAGGCGTAAGCCCCGCGATGAAGGTCTGACGTCTGCGATAGATAAGCTCGCCCGAACGGGCCATCATCTCCTCCCACAAAGCCAAGAGTTCTGTATCGGGTTCCTCCTCCAGCTTGAGCAGAGCATTGCGCTGCTGCAGAGCTTTATCATAGTTGATGAGTTCGGCCAGATACTCCTTGTCATGCTGCGAGATAGCCACATCCATAAACCGACGGCGCTCCTCACTGCCTCCCAGGATAAGCTCCCCGTCAGAGGGCGACACCATCACGAGCGGGATGAAGCCAACATGCTCGGAGAAGCGCTGGTAAGCCTTCTTGTTGCGTTTGAACGTCTTCTTCTGCCTGCGTTTCATGCCGCAATAGATATCCTCCTCCGTGCCCTGCTCCGACTCATATAGTCCCTGCACCACAAAGAAATCGCTATCGTGACGCATCACCTGTGAGTCTATCGGGTTCGACGCACTCTTGCAGAACGAGAGATAATAGATGGCATCGAGCAGATTGGTCTTCCCCATTCCATTCAGCCCAATGAAGCAATTTACCTTGGGCGAGAACTCGAGGTCGGCCTGCTCTATATTTTTATAGTTCAGTACAGAGAGTCTCTTCAGTATCATTAGTCGACAATATATCTTCGCGGTTTACCGCAAAGATAGCAATAATCCGCCGAAAAAGCGACATAAAGCGAAAAAAACAACCCATAAAAAGAAAAAAACTACGCTGAAATTTTAGCAATCAGCAGAAATAGACTAATTTTGCATTTCGTAACGTAACGAATTTAATAAAAACAACAAATAAGAATATGGCAAAACAAGAAATCAAGCAAGAGCAAATGCTCAACGTAGGAGAGGCCGTAAGCCGCTCTGAGGAATTCATCAACAAGAACAAGAAGACAATCATCGGTGTCGTATGCGCCATCGCAGTACTCATCGCCGGCAGCGTGCTGGTATCAACCCAGTACCTGAAGCCCCGCGAGCAGAAAGCCGCCGAAGCCCTCTTCGCTGGCGAGCACTATTTCCAGAACGGCGATTATGAGACCGCCCTCAACGGCGACCAGAATGAGTATGCAGGTTTCGAAGCTGTAATCGACGAATTCGGCGGCACCAAGGCAGGCAAGTTGGCCAAGGCATACGCAGGCCTTAGCTTGGCAAAGCTCGGTCGCTACGAAGAGGCCATCCCCTACCTCAAAGGTTTCAAGGGCAACGACGCCATGGTAGCTCCCTCGGTACTCGCTGCATTGGGCAACTGCTATGCACAGGTGGGCGACGAGGCGCAGGCAGCCGCCACACTCGTGAAGGCTGCTCACGAGGCCGACAATAACCTGCTTAGCCCCGCATACCTTATTCAGGCCGGCCAGATTTTCGAGAAGCTCGGCAAGAACACTGACGCCCTGAACGCATACAAGGAGGTGAAGGACAAGTACTACGGCTCAGCCCAAGCCATGGACATCGACCGCTACATTGAGCGCGTGAAGTAAGGATGGCAACAGCATATCACAACCTTTCGGCATACGACATCACCTCCGTGCCCGACGCTACGGACATGCGATTCGGCATCGTAGTGTCAGAGTGGAACGAAAACATCACGGGTGCCCTGCTGCACGGCGCAAGGGAGACCCTGAAGAGACACGGAGCCAGCGACGACAACATCACCGTATACACCGTCCCCGGCAGTTTTGAACTCACCTATGGAGCCGCCCGATTCGTCCATAGCGGCGAGGTAGATGCCGTGATAGCCCTTGGCTGCGTAGTGCGTGGAGACACCCCCCACTTCGATTACGTATGTGCCGGCACCACACAGGGCATTGCCGCACTCAACGCCCAAGGCAGTATCCCCGTCATCTTCGGCCTTATCACTACCGACACCATGCAGCAAGCCGAAGACCGCGCAGGAGGCATCCACGGGAACAAGGGCGACGAATGCGCTGTCACTGCCATAAAAATGGTAGATTTAGCCAGGCGATTTGAAAAATAACCACCAATTCGCTTGTAGATTCAAAAAAAAAACGTACCTTTGCACTGCAATCGCGAAGGTTGGCTGCGCTCGTTGAGAATAAAGCAAGTTTCATTCACTCGTTGGCACAACCTTTGCATCGCCTTTCAGAGGAGAGGTATTTGGGCAAATTCCAGAGTGGCCAAATGGGGCAGACTGTAAATCTGCTGTCTTTCGACTTCGGTGGTTCGAATCCATCTTTGCCCACAGTGAGAGGAACGAGAAATCGTTCCTCTCATTGTTTTCATATACAATTACTTCCCGCTTGATTATCAGGCCAAACCTCCGTTTACCAAGCTCATGCTGAGCGCACAAAAAAAGCGGTGGACGAAATGTCCACCGCTAAAAACACATTGACGCATCTAAAGATGTTCAACTAATTACTCCCACAGGTCGCCCCATGAGCCACGACGGCCGTTCGTCAGCACATCTTCACTGGAGCTGGCCTGTTCCTCACTCACTGACAGAGCAAGCATCTCCTCAGTCTCCACCTCCACCACTTCGGTACGAGGTTGTATATACAATTCTTTCATAAACGCCTAATCTTATTTAATGATTACCTTCTTATTGCCTCGGATGTATACACCCTTCTCGGTAGGTTGCTCCACCTTCTTACCCGACATATCGTAGACAGGGTTCCGCTCATCGGTCTCCATGCCATCTATTCCCGTCGTACCGCGCAAGCGCACCATAGCCACGCTCTCGCCCGGAGCATTCAGGTAACAGTGATAGGCAGGCACGGTGATAGGGTCGCTCACATCCACACGGTAGAAGGCTACCTCACCATTGAGGCGCTGCAGCACATAACCCTCCGTTATTTCCGTGTCGGCATATACTCCCGTCAGCACACCGCTGGCATAGCTGGCCTGCATCATCGAGGGAACTCCCGTGAAGTCGTACTCGCCAGCCTCGCCCTCCATTATATAAGGAGTGTTGGCCAGCAGCTTAGCCGACTGGGACAGCACCACCGCACCATCAGCTACCGTAGTACAGCCGTAGGCTGCAAGGCCGGCTGGCACATCGGCATCGAAGGGAAGCATCAGCGTGCCCCACCCTGCACCGCTCATCGTGAAGCGGTAGGTAGACTCCTGCGAGCCGCCCGTCACAATGGCCGTGCCTGCCACTGCCGAAGGAATGATATGGTTGGTTTCATTGGCGATGAGCACATCCGTGCCGCCCACCGCTGGGCTATACACACCGTTCACCACATCGGGCGAAGCCTCCAGCACCAGGGTAAGCACATTCTTGCTGCCCGACTTGAATGGCGTGAACGTGCTGTGATAGCACACGAAGCGATAGCCACCCTTGATAGCCTGATAGGCAAGCACGTGGCTGCTCTTGCAGATACCACTTTCCACGGCAGGCACCCACTCTTTGTTGTCCTCATCGTAGTAGCCATACTGCTCCTCCTCTTCATCGGGATTCATATTGTAGGGCATGGTGATACCCTCGGGCAGCAACACATCGAACTGGAAGCTGCAATAGTCACTCAACGCCACATCCGAGTCAATCGTCACTGTGGCGCGTCCGCTGGCCGCAATCGTAAAGTCACTCACGGTCAGCGTAGCCTCCGTCTGAGCCTTGGCCACGAAGGCCAAGGCAGAGACGAAGCACATCAATAATGTTTTCTTCTTCATCTTATTATAATACTTTAGTGTTAATAATCCGTATCAACCCATTGTCGCGCTTGCGCAAGGTCGCCGCCTCGCCATCGGCATTGAGAATAATCTGCAATATGGCATTGATGTCGAGCACATTGATATTGCCGTCACCATTGGCATCCATCTGCAGCATATCGCATCCGCTCACCTCGTTGCCAAGGATATGGCTCAGCGTCAGGTTGAGGTCGAGCAGGTTCACCACACCACTCTTGTCGGCATCGCCGGCTATATACTCGCGCATAAACTCAGCCTTGCGCGTCCACTCCGTGCTTTCCACATTGCCTGCCGAGTCAGTGGCAAGTACGCAGAAGCCATAGTCCGTGTCACGATAGTAACGCAACATACACGAGGTGGCAAGTGTGTCTGTCAGGATTTCACTCCACGCACCATTCTCGCCTACTTGCACGGCCAGCGTATACTTCCACAGTTCCGTAGCGTTATCGCTTCCCTGCCAGTTGAGCTGAATTACCGTATCGTTCACCTCCACGATGCTCACCATTTCCGATGTTGGCTTAGTGTCGTCAATCGTATTGGTCCAGGTAGGTGTCATGATAGCAGCCTCATTATCAAATACGATAGAGGCGCGGTTCGAAATCTTTGTACCGTCGGCCAGTCCTTCGCGCAACTTGATATCGAAACTGATTGCTCCTTCGCCCTCACCGTTGCTGTTTACAGGAAGTATGCCCTGCATATAATCCCAGGTCTCTTCCATGGTCATCGGGTCGAGCGAGCGGATAGTCCATACGGCAATGCCTTGCGCTTCGTCATAGTCGAGGCTTACCTCAGCAATGGCATTGATACGTGTACGCATATCCAGTGTCTTAGTAAACGACTTCTCTCCATTGAGTTCCAGCATACGGTCGCCGATGCAGACACTCGTGGGGCTGAAGGTAGAGAGGTCGAGATAACGGCCATCCAACGTGTCACGCACTGTGATGACGTGTGCCGAAGTGGTTGCTATCTTCGGGTCGTTCTCGAAGCGGATAGTATAGTGCGTATCCTCTATGTCTGAAGGTACGAACTTACTTCCTGCCACAGACTTGAAACCGATGATGTCGTTCGGGTCACCGGGAGTGAGGATTTCCACCGTATAATGTTTCCTTACACATACCTCCTCTATATAATGCTTCCTCAGTTCATCCCAAGCAGTCAAGGTTTGAGACAAATCATTGCTGCAATCCGAGAGTATCTCCCAAACAATACTTTCTGGAGTTTCCAATGCATGGGAAACACTATATCTATCCTTTTCAGAATTGATGTCAAGATAATGGCTGGCAAATGTACGGATATCCGTCATTGTAAATATACAGCCACACTCCGACAGGTCATCCACACCAGAAAGATACTCACAAGGTGTCGGCATACAAGACAGCGACAACAAGTCCTTATTATCGCTATTTTCGGCAAAATCTTTTTGGGCATCATCGGCCATCATACTCCAAGGAGTACCCGTCCAAGCACTCAATGTGAATATCGTATGTCCGCCTGCCGAGAAGCCAGGAGTAAGGCTCACTGTCTCGCCTGGTTGCAAATGAGGTATCACCGTATTGAAAGCAACGCCACGCACTCCAGTACCGAATAGGTTGTCCGTATAGAATTTCTCAGAATAGTCTTTGCTTACCAGTTCTTCAGAAACGCCAACACTGAAATTCAGATACTCCATATCATGTATCTTGCTTACATTATCATATGCAAATCCCAACGGCACCAGACTATACGCCACATTACCCGTGTTCGTCACATTGATGCTTACAGGATAGGGCAATGCCAAGGCACGCTTGTCTGTGAAGGTGATTTCAATATCGCCCCATACAGGGTCTTCAAAGGCAATAGCATCCTCTATGGTCAACACATCGCTATCCTTACCATCATCAAAGTAGAGCTTCAGCGTATACGCACCACGTTCATAGTCTCCATTCTCAAGGATGAAGAGCAACTGTGCTTTTGTGCGTTCGATAACGACAATACTATCGGGAGTCAACACAGTTGAACCTCTCTGCAACTCCACCTTCTGCAAGTGTTGATAGCCATTACCAAACAGTTCCATACACAGCACACTGGGAGTCACACCCACTTTCTCCGGTGAATACTCCAGCACCACATATTTTCCAATGTGGAAGAAGTCCAGTGTAATATCCGTTCCTGCAGTTGTTGTCACATCGTGCAGAGCCACATAATAGGTTCCGTCCTCTGCTATTACACTGCCGCCATAGTTTACAGACTCACTGCCCGAAGCAGCATAGATTTCAGTGCCATCAGCAGCAAACACATTGATAGAGCAGGCCTTATCCGCCTTAAATGCAATACTGTCGCCAACTTGTGCCACGAACTTATACCAACGGATTTCATTCTCGCTAGGTTTGGTCAGCGTCTGAGTCTGCGCCAGAGAAGACACATTTGCAATCTTCTCACTCACCCTAGAGTCTACATACTCCTTCGTAGCATCTACCAATCGCCCCGTAACATCATAGAAGCGAATATGAAATTCATTCTTGGCATACACCATAGGTCCCTGCTCCTCGTCCACCTCGAAGTGGAAGAGCGATGAGCGGATGGGGACACTTTCTACTGGCAGCAGCCCGATGAGTTGGTAGGGATTGGTGCGCTCTTCGAGCTTCACTACCGTCTTGTTGGCATCGTCATCGTTGAGCCAGTACCAATACTGCGTGATACCATTACCACCCAACGGAGTCTTCATAAAGAAAGCCGAACTCACCTTGGTGCTCACTCCATTGTCGCCCACAAGCATATAGGCCAGCTGGTGCAGGCCATCATCAATAGTCGATACATCGAGATCGAAGTGGAAAGCCCCGTCGGCATACGAGCCTGCCTCAATGTAGCTCTCCGCACCATCTATCGTATAGAAACACTTGAGCGAAGCCATCTCCGCCTCAGTCGTGGTGCGCAGGAACATACTTTCGTATAGTCCCGTAGCAGCGCCACTCGGAGTCACCGTCTGCACCTGAATATTGTGGATGCCTTGTGACAAGCCACTCACATCGAACTCCCAATGTACGATACCACCCGAAGAGGCCACACGCTCCTGATGGTACAGCTTGCCATCGAGGTAGCACAGGCAGTGTAGATAGTCCACCCCATCGGTCTGCGGTATCTTCAGAAAATGATAGCTCAGCGTCTGCGTGGCCACCGTACCCTCGGCCATCACGTGAAGCATGTGCAGTCCGTCGTCGAGGGCGCTCACATCGAGCCACGCCAGTTCTTCATCACTCACCACCATCGTGGCATTGTCGTTGTCGAACCAGTAGCGATAGGTCATCTTCTCCGAGCGACTCGTTTGCTTGATGAAGTATCGCGTCACAGGTGCGCTCCACACATCCACGGAGTCAGTGTTGCGCACTTGGATGTGCAGCGAGTGCAAGCCGTCGCTAAGGTACGCCACATCCACATCCGTCTGCCACGAATTGCCCGAGGTCACCGACATACGGCCCGAGGCCATATCATTGTCTATCCAGTAGACGTATTCGTAGCTTGTCTGCCCCCTTGCTATCGTACCTATGCAAAGCAGGCAGAGGTATAACATTATCTTTCGCATAGCGTCAGCGTATTTATTATTAAATAGGTACGCACACGCATTACTCCACACCAGCCACCTCAATGTCTACACTCAGCTTACCGTCGGCAGTAGACTTAGCTGCCACATTGCACTTGGTGATATGTGGATTGGTCGTTGTGGGGTCGTAGGGGAAGTTACCACCGTAGATACCCACTTGTGTACCGTCGGTTCCCAAGAACTTAGCTTTGGCTTCGTCGGTGAGTTCAAAGGTGATATCATCATTATAATACCAAGTAAAATCCTTGAAGAGCTCAGAAAGAGAACTAGTCTTGTTTGTATTGTTAGTTATATTCTTAAAACAATCAGTTCCACAATGAACAGATACGCAATTATAAGCAACACCACCAGTCAAGCAATCACCTTCAAAATTACTTCCAATTAGGATACAATTATAAAAAAAATAGTTCCAACAATAGTCAAATCGCGTCATAAATTCAGAACTTGGAACCATTCGAAGTATACAATTAATAAATTGCACTTTTGAAGATTGGTAATAGTCATAAATACAGCAGTTTTGTAATGTGCAATCACTCTTAGAATACAAAATTAGCCCATGTGTTATTTTACAATGTAAAAAGTTTCCGTTAGTCATGCAACCATCACTGGAACTTGCAGCTATAATCCGAGCAAACTTGTTTTTAATAAATCGTGGAGACTTTAAAGTTCCCCTCAATGTTATAGTAGCATCATAACGACATCCTTCTAGTGTTAATTTCTCTGTTACACTATCAGCTATTTGAATTGCAAAATCACCATAAATAATTGTCGGCAATACATTATTAATGGTATCCACTTGCATTCCAGCACCACGCAATGTAATAGCCTTAGTGATATCCGTTGCATTAAAAACACCGCTCGAAAGCGTAATAGCGTCACCATGAACCGCTGTCTCGTGTGCCTCCTTCAATGCATCAGCACCATAAAATGCCGTAATCTCTCCATCGTGACTGAGCGTAGCAATCAGCGAACTCTGTGCAAACACACTGGCTGCCGATGTGCTCAGCAGCATTACCAAACTTACGAAAAACTTTTTCATAATTGTAAACCTTTGCCACGCCAAGTTCCTCCGTGGCCTCTATATGGGTTTAAAATAAAAGAAGCGTGGAACTGTGATGCTATTATGGATACGGGGCCCTAGGATAGCCTTCAAGACATAAATAGACAAACAACTCCACGCCATATGGCGCAGAACCGTTCATGCCATTCTTGTCTTGTGAAATTTCCTAGGTTTCGTATCCAAGAATGAAGCACAACGCTTCTACCAATAAATCAAAACTCGTGGAGCGCTCTCCACTGATGCAAAGGTACAACTAAATTCTAAATTATAAACAATAAGCACTAATATTTTTAATGTTCATAGTACGAAAACGATGAAACAGCCTTTGGCTGTACGAAAACGATGACGAAAACCCTTTGGGAATTAAAAGTGAATTTCTGTCGAAAGGCACCGTCAGTTTTATTGAAAGGCTAGAGTGGTGAAAAGTCGCTATAAAATACGTGTTGCGGAATAGGTTGTCCGGTTGTCCTTGGGGTATCCTCCATTCGCGGGTCACAGACCCTGATACCCGACTACGGCCGATTGCAAATCAGCCGTAACTGGGTACGCGTTGCGTACACAATCTCTTCTTCCGAAAAAGTGTACGCAGCGCGTACACAATGTTGCAGTTTGTCATATCCCCATCCACTTCCATACTTTTCGGTAAGACGAGCTGATAAGTTTTTCAGTACCTGCTTACCATATTCTGCACGCTGATTGTATAGAACATCCTCCTTGATGCGTTTGCCTACATACCAATTGGTCATACACACCTCTGCATTCAAGTATGTAGCGATACGGTTTCTCGCTCCGTCTATAATATGACAGACATCGTCATATAACACATTCTCCAGCTGCGGTTCTATTTCATGCTTTGCCATATCATCAAGTCCACGTATGCTGATTTTATACTATTCATCAATAGCATCTTTAGTTTCAAACGCAAATTTACAAATACTTTACGTATATGCAAGGATTTTGGTTTATTTATCTCCAAGATTTATGAACGAGGAAACGAAAGGCTCCGTCAAGAAAATCAGACAAAGAGATTTTTTCTGACGCAAGGCTCCGTTAGTTTTATTGAAAGGCTCCGTCTCAACACGCTGCGCGTGACGATAACGATAACGATGACAAAAACGAGTGTTGCGGAAAGGCCTTTGTCCTCCTTATCTGCCGATGTGTCGCCAAGGAAACGTAACACCCATTGACACAATAGACTAACGGCGACACTTGAGGACGATATTACACCCGCTTTATCGGCAACGACACCTATTCTGCTCCCAAAAGAATTTATTCTGCCTCAGCAAGATTTGTAAGTTCCGTTGTCTGTAATAATCTTGTGCAGCAACAATCTATTTGCCGTTCGCGAACGGCAACGTTGTCGAAGGCGAACGGCAGCGCGGTCGTTCGCGAAGAGCAGCGCGGTCGTTCGCGAACGGTAAATAATATCATTAAACAGAAGCGACAACAGAGTGTCCAAAAGAAGACAATCCACTTCATCTGTCGCCATCATCTCATTATAAACGAGCGAATTACACCCCATTGGCGACACTTCGGCACATCACTACGCCAAAGCCTTATAATCAGGTGCAGCTCTGAGCCGAAGGTCGCTGGCCGGAGGGGAAAGCAATGCTTGCGCTTGGTTTATCCAAGAACCGAAGGTTCACATTCGTTCAGCATGACAAAAAATGAATAAGGAAAGGGGGTGTGTCAACATGTGTTGACACACCCCTCGCTTGTTTTTGCTTCTGAGACGGATTATCCGCCGAAGTCGTCGAAGTGAATCATATCCTTCTCTACGCCGAGGCTGTCGAGGAGGTCGAGCACGGTCTTGGCCATCATGGGAGGACCGCAGAGGTAGTACTCGCAATCTTCGGGATTCTCGTGCTGCTTCAGATAGGTGTCGCCCATCACAGGAGCTACGAAGCCAGCGGTGTACTTGATGCCTGCTGCGTCGGCCTTGGGATCGGGACGGTCGAGCGCGAGGTGGAAGTGGAAGTTGTCGAACTCCTTCTCCAAGGCGAGGAAGTCGTCGAGGAAGGGGATCTCCTCCAATGCGCGGGCACCGTAGAAGTAGTGCATCTGACGGTCGCGGCACTGACGGGTCTTGAGCATGTGCATGATCTGTGCACGCAGGGGAGCCATACCGGCACCACCACCTACCCAAATCATCTCACGGCCCGACTCGTAGTTGGGACGGAACTCTCCGTAAGGACCGCTCATCATCACCTTGTCGCCGGGCTTGAGGCTGAAGATGTATGACGAAGCGATACCGGGCATCACATCCATGAAGCCACCGCCCTGCTCTTTGGGCTTGAAGGGAGGTGTAGCGATACGTACGTTCAGGGTGATGATGTCGCCCTCGTCGGGATAGTTGGCCATAGAGTAGGCACGCACGGTGGGAGTATCGTTGGTACACTTCAGGTTGAAGAGGCCAAAGTTCTGCCAAGCGGGCAGATAGGTGTCGCCGATGAGTGACTTGTCGAAATCCTTGTCGTAGTCGATGCTGAATGCAGGGATCTTGATCTGTGCATACGAACCAGGCTCGAAGTCCATGTGCTCGCCGGGAGGCAATGCCACCTTGTACTCCTTGATGAAAGTAGCGACGTTCTTGTTTGAGATAACCTCGCACTCCCATTCCTTAACACCCATAACAGACTCGTCGACCTTGATGGCCATATCGCCCTTCACCTTTACCTGACAACCCAGACGCCAGTGGTCCATCTGCTGCTTGCGGCTGAAGTGGCCCTTCTCAGAGGGAAGTATCTCGCCACCGCCCTCTACTACCTGGCACTTGCACTGGCCGCACGAGCCCTTACCGCCACAGGCAGAGGAGAGGAAGATACCGTTGGATGAGAGTGTGTTGAGCAGGGTTGAACCGCTCTCCACCTCGAGTTCGTTCTCACCATTGATGGTGAGCTTCACGGGGCCCGAGGCTACCAGATATCTCTTGGCTACCAAGAGGATAGCTACCAGGGCAAGTATGATAACGAGGAATACTACGATACTCGCTATAATCAATTTCATATCAATCATATTTTATTCCTCCTATTATTAGATTTTAAGACCTGAGAAACACATGAATGCCATAGCCATCAAGCCTACGGTGATGAAGGTGATGCCGAGACCACGGAGTGCCTTGGGCACGTCGGAGTACTGCATCTTCTCACGGATAGCCGCAAGACCTACGATGGCCAATGCCCAACCGATACCTGAACCGAGAGCGTAGGCCACTGAATCCCATACATTAAGGATAGCCTGTGTGTTGTTGGGGTCCATAGTGATGCGCTGCTGCATGAAGAGCGAGGCACCCATGATGGCACAGTTAACGGCGATAAGGGGCAGGAAGATACCGAGCGAAGCATACAGCGAGGGGCTGAAGCGCTCTACTACCATCTCTACCAACTGGGTGATACCGGCGATAACGGCAATGAAGAGGATAAAGCTCAAGAAACTGAGGTCGACGCCCTCGACCAAGCAGTCGGGGCCGAGCACCTTAGTTTGCAACAGATAGTTCACGGGAAGTGTCACGAGCAACACGAAGGTCACCGCCACACCGAGGCCGAGAGCTGTCTTCACATTCTTAGATACGGCAAGGTAAGAACACATACCCAAGAAGAATGCGAAAATCATATTGTCCACAAAGATAGAGCGGACGAAAAGACTAAAAAAATGTTCCATAAATTTCTTCTTTTAAATAATTGTCAATTATCAATTGTCAATTGTCAATTAATTTTGTTCTTCCTGCAATTCAGTATGACGGGCACGCTGGTACCAGATGATGCAAGCCACGATGATGAGGGCCGCGGGAGGCATCAGCATGAGACCGTTGTTGATATAACCATGGTCGTAGCACCACTGCGGGATAACCTGGTAGCCGAAGAGGCAACCGCTACCGAGCAACTCACGGAAGAAAGCCACGATAACGAGTATCTTGGCATAGCCGAGACCGTTGCCGATACCGTCGAGGAACGATGCCCAAGGGCCATTGGCCATGGCAAACGCTTCGAGGCGACCCATAAGGATACAGTTGGTGATGATAAGACCTACATACACAGAGAGCTGTACGCTGACATCGTAGGCAAATGCCTTGAGGAACTCACTCACGATGGTTACCAGCGCTGCACACACTACCAACTGCACGATGATACGGATACGGTTGGGGATGGTGTTGCGCAAGAGCGAAATGATTACATTGGCCATGGCCACGATAACCGTAACCGAGAGGCCCATCACGATGGCGGGCTCAAGCTGGGCAGTAACCGCCAGCGCCGAACAGATACCCAATACCTGTACGGTAACGGGGTTGTTCATACCCAGAGGAGTCTTCAGCGCCTCCATATTCTGCTTTGAAAATAATGACATAACTGTTTCCTCCTTTGATTATTGGTTAACAACTTCAATTTTGGTAGCGGGCACAGACTCTACGCAAGCCGAGTCGGCAGCGCACTGGGTAGCCTCGCAAGCCTTGGCACATGGGGTAGCACCCTTAGTGAGGAATGCCTTGTAGTAACCTAAGCTGCTCTTGAGCATGGCATCCACACCGTTCGATGTGATGGTACCGCCTGAGATACCGTCGACCTCAACGGTCTCGTCCTTTACCTTACCGAACTTCACCACGCTGATGACCACGTTGCCCTCGCCATCAACAGCTTTCTTGCCGATGAAGGGAACCTGGAACTTGTCGCGGTTGGTGATCTCGGCACCCAGACCGGGAGTCTCGCCGGCATGAGCGAAATAGGTACCGTAGATGGTCTGCTTGTCGGCATTGAGTGCCACATAGCCCCAGATGGGCCCCCACAGACCTGCACCGTAGAGGGGTACTACATACTTGGTCTCACCCTCGACCTCACATACGTAGAGGGGGAGCTGCTCACTTACAGCTGCATTGGCTACGGCGAAACCACCGGTCTCGGCAGCTACGTTGCCCTGAGCGTCGAGCAGCTGGTCGGCTTTCACATACTTGGCATAGGCAGCCTCGGCATCCTTCTCAAAGATGTTGAGAGCAGCGAGTACCTGCTTCTTCTTGTCGAGCTCGATATTCTTTGTCTGCATGGGCTTCAGTACCGATGATACGAAAGCCATGAGGAATGCTACGATAACAACCATAACCGAAGCATATATAAATGTATAGGAATTCTTATTCGTATTCATAATAGTATTCGATTATTGGGTTATTACTTGCTCTTCAAAGCACGCTTGGCACGCTTCGAGATGTTAGCTTGATATACATAGTAGTCGATGAGCGGAGCAAAGAGGTTCATCAGCAGGATGGCAAGCATCATACCTTCGGGGTAACCGGGGTTGAGCACGCGGATGAGCACTGCTACCACACCGATGAGGAAACCGTAGATGTACTTACCACACTCGGTACGGCAAGAGGTAACGGGGTCGGTAGCCATGAACACGGCACCGAAGCAGAAACCACCGAGCACGAGGTGCTGATACCAAGGCATCATAGCTGCAGCGTTCTCGGGATTGCCCCACTGGTTGAACACCCAAGCCATCAGACCACCACCAACGAATACGCTGAGCATGGTCTTCCAAGAAGCAACGCCTGTACCCAAGAGGATGAGGGCACCGAGGGCGATAGCCACTACGCTGGTCTCACCGATAGAGCCGGGGATGAAGCCCCATACCATATTCATATCCCAAGCGGGAGTGTTGCCCAGAGCTACATCACCAAGGGCTGTAGCGGCAGTGTAGCCGTCGATGTCGGCACCCAGACCACAGATAGAGTCGGTAGCTACCCATACGGCATCACCGGAGATTACGCTCGGATAAGCGAAGAAGATGAATGCACGTGTCACGAGGGCCACGTTGAAGATGTTCATACCCGTACCGCCATATACCTCCTTGGCGAAGATAACGGCGAAGGCTGTAGCCACGGCGATAACCCACAGCGGAGTGCCTACGGGCACTACCATCGGGATGATGAGACCCGATACGAGGAAGCCCTCGTGAATCTCCTCGCCCTTCCACTGGGCCACGGTGAACTCGATGCCGAGACCTACGAGGTAAGAAACGATAATCTTAGGCAACACAGCGAGGAAGCCGTAGCCGAACAACTCCCAGAAAGAGCCGTCGAGGCCAGCAGCCAAGTAGTGCTGGTAACCTACGTTGTACATACCGAAGAGGAGTGCGGGCACAAGAGCCAAGCACACCATAATCATCATACGCTTAGAGTCGAAGCAGTCATGGATGTTTGAGCCACTCTTAGCCGTATGGTTGGGCACGAAGAGGAATGTCTCGAACCCGCCGAACACTGAACGGAAAGCCTGGAACTTACCGCCTTTCTCGAAGTTCGGCTTAATCTTATCTACAAATTGTCTTAATCCCATAACTTATTCCATTTCAGAGCGGAGCTTCATCAGTCCTTCGCGGACGATGCGCTGCAACTCAAGTTTCGACGAATCTACAAATTCACACAATGCAAAGTCCTCGGGAGCCACCTCGTAGATACCTGCAGCCTCCATCTTCTCGATGTCGCCGGCGATGATTGCCTTGATGAGGTATTCAGGGAAGATATCCATGGGGAATACTTTGTCATACTCGTTGGAGTTGATCATGTGGCGCTCCTCACCCTTGAGACGTGCGTCGAGCACATACTCTCTATTGGGGCAGAGGAAGCTGAAGTATGCGCGGCTCACGCTGAACTCCTTGAAGCGGGGCATAGCCCAACCGAGCAGCTCGTGCTTGTCGCTACCGTCAGGAATCACGGTCACCATATTGCTGAATGCACCGAGATAACTCTCGGGAGTAGCCACGGGACCGGTGAGCACGTTACCGTTGATAATACGGTTGACGCAACCGCCCTTGACGCGGCCATCCACGATATCGCCAATCTGAGCACCAACGATTACCTTGCTGTAGGCAGGATTTGTCACCTGCGAGCCAGCCACAGCGATGGTGCGAGTAAGGTCAACGACACCCTTGTTGAACAGACGACCGATGAAGATTACCTCTTCGGCACCGATGGTCCATACCACCTCACCCTTGTTGATGGGCTTCACGTGGTTGATCTGAACGCCTACGTTACCGGCGGGGTGCTTACCCTTGAATACGGTAATCTCCACATTCTTGGCATCGGCAATAGCAGGTACAGACTGCTTGCTGCTAACACCGAGGAACGTAGGAGCCAACTTGGCCAATGCGCTGAGACCAGCCTGGAAATCCACCTCATTGCCCTTGATCACATACTCAAAATCGGGAGCGAGGGGCTTGCTGTCGAAAGCCGACACGAAGACTGCCTTGGGACGGCTCTCGGGGTTGGCCACCACATCGTAGGGACGCTGGCGGAGGAAAGCGAACAAACCGCTCTCCAACAATGCTTGCTTCACCTGCTCACCATTGAGTGAGTGAACACTCTTCACACCGAAATTCACAGACTCCTGCTTGTCACTGGCAGTAACGACAACGCTCATCACCTTACGGCGGGCACCGCGGTTAACAGCTGCTACTGTGCCGGAAACGGGGCTGACGAATTTCACTTCGGGATGCTTCTTGTCTACAAACAGAGCCTCCCCGGCCTTGACACTCTGACCTTCAGCAACAACAACTTTAGGAGTCACCCCTATAAAATCATCGGGTACGAGAGCGTACTGCTTCGATGCTTTTACAGAAACCAACTCCTTTTCGGCTGTTCCCTTAAGTTTAATGTCCAAGCCTTTTCGTAACTTAATTACTTCTGGCATAACATTTATAATGGTTAATTAACTTGAATAAACAAAATTCCGTGCAAATTTAGTGTAAATTTTCGATTAAGCGAAACCAATACCGATTTATTTACATCCACAGACGAGATTAACTTCCCCAATGAATTCGTCCCAACCAACAAAGCGGAAATCCAGCCAGCCATCAAGAGCCGTTATGCAATAAAAAAACCGCCACCTGTATCATAAATAAATCTGCTTTATCTTCGTACAATCATTTTTTTGCATTAAATTTGCACGTTTAGACGTGAAAATAAAGAAGAGAAGGTACATACAGCTGGTGTTGTGCATTGCCGCATTGCTTGTGATAGGTACAACGATGCTGCTGAACTCCCCCCGGGTGCAGCAGCGGATATCTGTCATGCTGGCTACCGAACTGGAAAACCGCATAGGCACCCGCGTCAATCTCGGCGGAGTGCACTGGCTCTTCCCCAACGACATCGTTATCGACAGCCTCGAAATCGACGATCAGGAGGGCGAGCACCTACTCTCGGTGAATCGCATAGCAGCCAAGGTAGAATGGACACCTCTGATAAAGCAAGGGCAGTTGTCGATACGTAACATCCGTCTGTTCAACCCCGATATCATCATCTACAAAAACAATGCAGCCGATGACTATAACTACCAGTTCCTCATAGACGCTTTTGCCGCCAAGGAGAAAAAAGAGAAGCCATCAAAGCTCAACCTGCGTATCAACTCACTACTCATACGCCACGCCAACCTGACACATCGCATCGGAGTTGGCAACAGAGGCAACAAGAACAACAGGCAAAAACGGTCCCTCGACATTCGCGACATTGACATCAGTGACCTCTCGGCACACCTGTCACTCAAGGCGCTTACCAACGACTCAATAAGCCTCATGGTGCGCCAACTCAACTTCAAGGAGCAGTCTGGACTTGCCATCGACGACCTCTACTTCCGTCTTGTGGGCAACCGTCACGGAGCCACTCTTGCCAATTTCCGTCTCGACCTGCCACACAGCGCCCTATGCCTCGACACCATCTGGGCCAGCTACTCACCCGACCGCTTCAGCGAGAGCCTCATCATCAAAGGTAAGGTACTGCCCTCGCAGATTACCCCCAGCGACCTATCGTGGCTCGCACCGCAGATTCAGGAATTCGAGGAGAAAGTACACCTCACCACCGACTTTATCGGCAGCTTGTCGCGAATCAACGTCAAAGATTTGAATATACGCACCCGCCACAGCGACATCGCACTTAGAGCCAACGGAACAGCCACGTTCACAAACAACGAGCCAAACACAGCAAATGTGAATCTGCAAGAAGCCACACTCACCGCTCAGGCTTGGAAACTGCTGCAGGACGGGCTGCCCGACATACACAAACGAATACCCACCGAGATAACCCGCATAGGAGCCATATCGACCCACGGACAAGCCAAACTGACCCAAGCATCGAGCACCATTGAGCTGAGCGCCACCACCGATGCCGGCAATCTGGCAGCCCACATGGATATTGACCAGGACGGCTACTATGTAACCACGCTTAACGGACAAGAACTCAATATTGCGCAGATAATTCCATCCAGTCCCCTCACCAAGACCACCCTGGCCATCGAAGCCGAAGGCATCTACAACTATCGGGCACCGAGCGATACCCTCCCCTTACGCGGCACGTTCAAAGGCAAGGCCACACAAACCAACCTGCTGGGATACAGCTATGAAAGTATCCATTTCAACGGCCAATACAGCCCCGAAGCTTATGCAGGCGACATCAACGTGAGCGACCCCAATGGCAGCCTCCTCCTACAGGCCGAATACAAGCCCTCGGGAAGGGTCCCCAGCTATATCCTCGACCTGTATGCCGACACGCTCAACCTGCATGCAATGAAGCTGCTCGACACCCATAAGGACAACCGATTCAGCACCCATCTCAGTGCCAACATCAGAGGCATTGACTTCAACCATTTCACAGGGCAAATCAACATCGACAGCCTCACCCTGCACAAGCCCACAGAAGACTACATCGTGAAGCAAATTGCCATATACGGCACCGACCCCGACAAGAAGATGATTTCACTGAGTTCCGACTTTATGGAAGGATCTGTCCGAGGCGAATTCACCTACCAATCGCTGTTCCAAAGCATCATCAACCACCTACACCATTACCTGCCCTCTATCTGTCGCGACCACATGCACCAGCACACCCATACCGACAATCTCTGCACAGCAAACTTCAAGATACACAACACCCGCCCATTGGAAGAGTTCCTGCTGCTCCCTGTCAGCATCAACAAAGCCATCAATATCGAAGGCTTCATCAACGACCGTACCGAAAGTTTCAAGCTACAGGCCGTGGCCCCGCATCTTCAATACGGCGACATCAGCCTCAGCAACCTCAGCATCAAATGCGAGCCCGCCGAGAACGGCCTCAACTGCCACGTGAGCGGCACCCAACACGGCGACAACAATGTGGTCACCACAGCCAACTTGCTGGCCAAGGCTGCCAACGACGAGATAAACTTAGGTCTGCTCTGGGAAAGCACCCCGAACGACCTCTTCAATGGCGCCCTCTACAGCAATGTCAGATTTCAGTTCGACGAGCACGACCAGCTCGCCATCACAGTCCAAAGCGACAGTTCGCACACCACCATCAACCATTCAAAGTGGCAATTGCATCCCTTCAAGGTAGATATCGCATCGGGCAACACCGCCATACACGATTTCCGTTTCGAGCACGACAGCGACCAATACCTCACCATTGACGGTAGCATAGCCCACACACCTGCCGACACATTGCAGGTAAGGCTCAACAACCTCGACCTCAATTATCTGCTCACACTTGTCAAGCTCAAAGGCATCTCGTTCGGCGGCAACGTCAGTGGCTATGTCAACGCAGCCGACCTATATACCGGCACCCCCTATCTCGATGCCCGCATCACAGCCGAGAACTTCAGTTTCTGTGAAGGTCCGATGGGCGATGCTTTGGCACACGCTTACTGGAACCAAGACTCTACCCGACTGGAGTTCACTGCCGACGTATCGGAGAATCCCCAACACATCACCAAAGTCAACGGCTATGCCGACATCGCCGACAACGAATTGTGGCTTGATATCGCAGCCGACAGCACCAACGCCTCGTTCCTCAATAGCATGCTCAGCTCCTTTATGACCGACATCAAAGGTAACGCCTGCGGCAATATTATAATAGGAGGCCCGATGAATGCTATTGACCTTCTCGACGGAGCCCTACAGGCCGATGTAAGCTTCAAGCTCACACCTACCAACACCGACTACCGATTCAAGGACACCCTCTATTTTGCTCCCGGGTACATTCACCTCAGAGGTATTGAGGCTTACGACATGCGCAACCAAAAAGCCATTGTCAACGGCGTCATCACTCACGACAAGCTGAGCGACTATAGCTACGAACTTTACATAGACGCGCAGAACATCTTAGGCATTGACCTTCCCAACACGGGCAGCGACAGTTTCTACACCACCATCTTCGGCACAGGAGAGGTGCTGGTAAGCGGAGGCCCCGACCAACCGCTCAAAGTCGGTATCCAGGCACAGCCCGAGAAGGGTTCCCTCTTTGCCCTCAACCTCGTCAGTCAGGATGTCACCTCCAGCGAAAGTTTCATCACCTTCAGAGACCGTGCGTCAAAGCGAAACACCCTCACGATAAGGCCCAGTACGCCCACACGCAGGAGACCCGCCAACAGTAGCAACGACGACTTCGAACTCGACATCACAGCCAACATCACTCCTGATGCCACGCTGCAACTTGTGATGAACCAGGCAGCCGATGACCACATCAGCGTTACTGGAAACGGTGAGCTGCAGGTATCCATCCATGGCGACGACATCAACCTCTTCGGTACCTATACCGTCGACCATGGAGGCTACCGATTGAGTCTGCAGGACGTTATCAATAAGGATTTCGAAGTACTCCAAGGTAGTACCGTAACCTTCGATGGAGACCCCATGAGTTCACGCCTCAACATCACAGCCTGCCATACGGTCAACTACGTACCGCTCAAGGACCTTACCCCCGATGCTACTGGCAACGTACGCGTCAATTGCCTCCTCAAGATCGGTGGCACCTTGGACTCCCCCCAACTCACCTTTGACCTTGAGTTGCCGCAAGGCACCGAGGAGGAGAAAACCATTCTGCGTAGCTATACCAGTACCGAAGAGCAGATGAACATGCAATTCATCTACCTGCTTGGCGTAGGCAAATTCTACACCATGGACCTTGCGCAAAACCAGAACACCGAAGGCACAGGCAATATGGAGTCGTTCCTCAATTCTACCATCTCAGGGCAAATCAACAATTTGCTGTCGAGCATCATCAACAGCGACAACTGGAACATCGCCAGCAACATTCGCACCGAAAACATGATGGGAGTTTCCGACAACACCTTAGGCAATATGGAAGTACAAGGTATTCTCGAAGGACGCCTACTCGACAACCGCCTACTCATCAATGGAAACTTCGGCTACCGCGACAACCCCATGTATGCTTCAAACTTCATCGGCGACTTCGACATACGCTACCTGCTACGTAACGATCTCAGTCTAAAGGGCTACAACAAGACCAACGACCGCTATTTTACCAAGACCTCACTCACCACACAAGGTATCGGTCTACTCTTCCAGCGCGATTTCAATTACCTTTTCCCTCGCAAAAAGAAAACGTCAAGAGAAACTTCCGAAGAACAAGCTGAATAACAATATCCCCTTTTAAGAAGGCATAGAAGATAGGCGGTACCTCGGAATAAAAAAAAATAAATGAATTTATTTTGTTCTCCTCTCGGCTTGTTGCATCTTTAGTTCTTGCTACGCAAGCACAGAAATTAGGCCACACCTCGGAAAAATGCAAGTAAACTTGCTTTTTCTCTCGGTTTGCACTAATTTTGCGAAATATTAAATAAATTGGAATATTATGGCTGAACAGACAGTAAGCGAAAATACAGAAAAGAAGAGTCTGAGCTTCATTGAGCAGATAGTAGTAAACGACCTCGCAGAGGGTAAGAACGGTGGAAAGGTGCAGACACGATTCCCGCCCGAACCCAATGGTTACCTACACATCGGACATGCCAAGGCGATATGCCTCGACTTCGGCATGGCACAGAAGTATGGCGGCGTATGCAACCTGCGCTTCGACGACACCAACCCCACCAAGGAGGACGTGGAATACGTAGAGGCCATCAAGGAGGACATCCAGTGGCTGGGCTTCCAGTGGGGCAACGAGTACTACGCATCGGACTACTTCCAGCAGCTGTGGGACTTTGCCGTAGACCTCATCAAGCAGGGCAAGGCATACATCGACGAGCAGTCTTCTGAGGAGATTGCCGCACAGAAGGGTACCACCACACAGCCCGGTACCGAAAGCCCCTACCGCAACCGTCCCGTAGAGAAGAGCCTGGAGCTGTTTGAGAAGATGAACCGCGGCGAGATAGAGGAGGGACGTATGGTGCTGCGTGCCAAGATTGACATGGCCAACCCCAACATGCACTTCCGCGACCCCATCATATACCGCGTGGTGAACCATCCGCACCACCGCACTGGCACCACATGGAAGGCCTACCCGATGTATGACTTTGCCCACGGACAGAGCGACTACTTCGAAGGTGTCACCCACTCGCTCTGCACACTGGAGTTTGTGCCTCACCGCCCCCTCTACGACCTCTTCGTTGACTGGGTGAAGAATGGCCAGGACCTCGACGACAACCGTCCCCGCCAGTATGAGTTCAACAAGCTCAACCTCAACTACACGCTCATGAGCAAGCGCAACCTCCTTATATTAGTAAAGGAGGGACTCGTCAACGGCTGGGACGACCCACGCATGCCGACCATCTGCGGATTCCGTCGCCGTGGCTACTCGCCCGAATCGATCCGCAACTTCGTAGACAAGATTGGCTACACCACCTACGACGCGCTCAACGACTTTGCCCTGCTCGAGAGTGCCGTGCGCGAAGACCTCAACACTCGCGCTACCCGAGTATCGGCCGTCATCAACCCCGTGAAGCTCGTCATCACCAACTATCCCGAGGGACAGGTGGAGGTGATGGAGGCCATCAACAACCCCGAAGACCCCGAAGCAGGCACCCACGCCATCGAGTTCAGCCGTGAGCTGTGGATTGAGCGCGAGGACTTCATGGAGGATGCTCCGAAGAAATACTTCCGCATGACTCCCGGCCAGGAGGTGCGCCTGATGAATGCCTACATCGTGAAGTGCACAGGCTGCAAGAAGGACGACGAGGGCAACATCGTGGAGGTATACGCCGAGTATGACCCCGACACCAAGACCGGCATGCCCGGCAGCAACCGTAAGGTGAAGGGTACGCTCCACTGGGTGAGCTGCGCCCACTGCTTGAAGGCCGAGGTACGCCTCTACGACCGCTTGTGGAAGGTAGAGAACCCACGCGACGAGATGGCAGCCATCCGCGAAGCCAAGGGATGCGACGCACTGGAGGCCATGAAGGAGATGATCAACCCCGACTCACTGAAGGTGCTCACCGAATGCTACGTGGAGCGCTATCTGGCCGAGGCCAAGCCGCTCGACTACCTGCAGTTCCGCCGCATCGGCTACTTCAACGTCGACAAGGAGTCTACCGCAGAGCACCTCATCTTCAACCGCACCGTATCGCTCAAGGACACCTGGAGCAAGATGAATAAGTAAAAATTAAACAAACTGTGTTTATATTTGTTACTACCAATAGTATATAGTAGGTAGTGCAAATATAAACACATATTCTATGGCAGAGCAGTTCGCATCATATTTTGACAAGCCCCAGTTCAAGCGCACCCTAGCACATTATGAGAAGATGTTGCTCAGTGGCAGCAGTTTCTACTTTGAGGCAGTAGAGCTCACCGACATCGCCGAGTACTACGCCATGCAGGGCGACTCCAAGCGTGCCGAAGCAGCTCTCGACTATGCTATCCGGCTGCATCCCGACAACATCGACGTACTCATCTTCAAAGCACGTGCCCGCCTCATCAACGGCCACCTGAACGAGGCCATCAATATTGCCGAAAGCATTACCGACAGCAATGATCGCGAAGTATTGTTTCTCAAGGCCGAGCTGGCACTTGCCAACAACCGACATCGGCAGGCCGACGACATCTTCAGAACACTTATCGAAACCGAAGACTACGAAGCCGACACCTATGCCGACATCATAGACCTGCTCGTCGACAACAAGCAGACTGAAATGGCCAACGAATGGATTGATGAAGCACTCGTGAGCTATCCCGACAACAAAGTGTTGTTAGAATCGGCCGCTTACTGCTATACGCAACAGGAATTGTATGATGAAGCCATCAGCATATACAACCAACTGCTCGATGCCGATGCTTACTGTACCCTCTACTGGGAGGAACTGGGTAAGATATATTTCCTACGCGAAGAGTTTGACAAGGCTATTGAGGCCTTCGAATTTGTCATTGCCATCAACAGCAAAGACAATTACTATTCTATGTATGCTTTGGCCAACTGCTACTTCAACATCGGGAACTATGAGCGGGCCGAAGAGTATTACAACATCATACATCTGCAATACCCAGAGACCGTAGACCCGCTCTTCCATATGGGAATGTGCCGTGTCAATATGGGTGACGATGATCGTGCCTTGGAGCACTTCACCGAGGCACTCGCCACTGTCTCCGATGGCTCCGAAGAGCAAGGGCAGATATACAGCCAGTTATCGCTCATATCAAGCCGCAAGGGACAACATGAGAAAGCCATCGCCTACGTCAACGAGGCCATCAGAATATACCCCGACAACACCGAGCTCATCATAATGAAAGGGCACGAACTACTATGCCAAGGACTCTACGATGAGAGCACCGAGATATTCCTCGATGCTCTGGCTAAAGACCCGGAGGAATCCGAGCGTTCGCTTTTCCTCATTGGCGTATCAATGCTCGAGAACGGACACTACAATATGGGGTACTACATACTCAAGCTACTTAAAGGTAATCCTAAAATAGAATCCACCCTACTCTACCCCTACCTTTGCCTTTGCGAATGGGTGCTGTGCGAAAAGCAGTTCAAAGAGACACTGACGGAGGCCCTCGCACAATGTCCGCAAAAGACCTATGAGATATTCACCTTGGAGCCAGCCCAAGGCGAAAGTGCCGAAAGCATGATACAGCGACTTAAAGCCACAAACAATTGATAACTCATAATTCACAATTCACACGAAATGGAATCCGTACAATTCATCCAATGGTGCTTAGACAACCTTAATTACTGGACCATTACCTTCTTGATGGCCATCGAGAGCTCATTCATCCCCTTCCCTTCCGAAGTGGTAGTACCACCAGCAGCCTACAAAGCAGCTGCGTCAGGCGAACTCAACGTTTGGCTTGTCATCCTCTTCGCTACAGTAGGAGCCATCATCGGCGCCCTCATAAATTATTACCTCGCCCTTTGGCTTGGCAAGCCCATCGTGTATAAATTTGCCAACAGTCGTATAGGTCATATGTGTCTGCTCGACCAAGAGAAAGTAGAGACCGCCGAGAAGTTCTTCCGCAAGCATGGAGCTGTAGCCACCCTTATCGGCCGCCTCGTACCTGCCGTACGCCAACTGATCTCCATTCCCGCAGGTTTGGCCAAGATGGGACTTGCCAAATTCATTGCTTTCACTGCCCTTGGTGCTGGTATATGGAATGCCGTACTCGCTGCCCTCGGCTGGTATCTGGAGGCTATCGTTCCTGAAGACCAGCTCATCAGCACCGTCACCGAGTACAGTCACGAAATAGGCTACGTCATCATCGCCTTAGTAGCTATAGCCCTCGGCTATATTATATATAAAGGAGTAAAGAAATAAAACTGCAGTCATTTTGGATTGGGGGCTATACGCCTTACCAATCCAAAATCCCGACTACTTAAAGTATACTTCCAGCAATTGCCGCGCTGCCTCAAACGAGGTGAGCTCGCCCCCCAGCACCTGATTCTCCTTGAAGGAGAGCAGCGAAGCGATGGTGGGGTTGTTGTAGAAGCTATCGCGCAGGGCTTCGTTGATGCTCTCGTACATCCAGTACTTGGCTTGCTCGTTGCGGCGATGGTCGAAGTAACCGTTCTTCTTCACGAAGTCGATGTAGTCGAACACCATCGTCCACACCTCATCGATGCGCAGCCCGTAGAAGCCCGAGTAGGTGAGCACCTGCGGGGTCCATCCGCTCTCAGGAGCGGGAAACAGGTGCAGGGCGTTGCGGAAGTGCGATGCGGCCAGCTCGGCCTTCTCCACATTGGCTCCGTCGGCCTTGTTGATGATGATGCCGTCGGCCATCTCCATGATACCGCGCTTGATGCCTTGCAGCTCGTCGCCCGTGCCTGCCAGCTGGATGAGCAGGAAGAAGTCGACCATCGAGTGCACCGCCGTCTCGCTCTGCCCTACGCCCACGGTCTCCACGAAAATCTTGTCAAACCCTGCCGCCTCGCACAGCACGATGGTCTCGCGTGTCTTGCGTGCCACACCGCCGAGCGAACCAGCCGAGGGACTGGGGCGTATGAATGCCTCGGGATGTACCGATAGCTTCTCCATACGTGTCTTGTCGCCCAAGATACTGCCCTTGGTCTTCTCGCTGCTGGGGTCGATGGCCAGCACGGCGAGTTTGCCTCCGTAGCGCTCCAGCACATGCAGTCCGAAGGCGTCGATAGAGGTGCTCTTGCCTGCACCGGGCACACCGCTGATGCCTATGCGCACCGACTTGCCCGTATAGGGCAGACACTTCTCGATGACCTCCTGCGCTATCGTCTGATGCTCGGGCAGCAGGCTCTCGACGAGTGTCACCGCCCGCGACAGCATGGTGATGTCGCCCTTCACAATGCCCTCCACATACTCGGCAGGGGTAAAGAGGCGCTTGCGCTTCTTGGGTTTCATATAGGGATTTACCATTGAGGGCTGCTCCACGCCTGCATTTACGGTCAGGCCTTTGTATATTTCTTCGTTCTCGGGATGAATCATAGTATAAAATTAGAAGTTGAGAGTTTTCAAGGCAAAGATAGCACTTAATTGTGGAATATTCGCTATCTTTGCGATAAATATAAAAACGACATGAAGAAAAACAAACGATACGGTAAGCGAGGCCCCAGCCAGATATTCCACTACTCACCCGTAGAGGACACTGCGCTGCTGCCTTTCCTTTATATTATATTGGCGCCCAAGAGCAAGAGCGACATCAAGTCGATGCTGGCCCACAACCACGTGGCCGTGAACGGACGCCCCACCACACAGTTTGACACGCCGCTCACCCCACGCGACAAGGTGTCGGTCAACTTCACCCGCCCCTTCGCCGTGCTGCACGCCAACCAGCTGCAGATTATCTACGAAGACAAGCACCTCATCGTGGTGGAGAAGGCTGCCGGACTGCTCTCCATGGGTCGCGACACGAGCAAGAAGACGGCGCAAGGGCTGCTCACCGAGTACCTCAAGCAGAAGGACCCGCGCGGCATGGCCTACATCTGCCACCGTCTGGACCAATACACCTCGGGCATCCTCATCTTTGCCAAGGACCCCGACACGCAGCGCGAGCTGCGCTACGGATGGGACAGCTACATACGCGAGCGCTGCTACACGGCCGTCGTGGAGGGCTGCCCCGAAGAGGAGCGCCAGGAGCTGCGCCACTACCTCGTGGAGAACAGCAATAACATGATGGTATACATCGCCCGCAAGCCCGACGAAGGACGCCTGGCCGTGACACGCTACCGCGTGGTGCAGACGAACGGGCACCACTCCCTGCTCGACCTGCAGATATTCACCGGCCGCAAGAACCAGATACGCGTACAGCTTGCCGACCTGGGACACCCCGTAGCAGGCGACCGCAAGTATGGCGGTGCCACCAACCCCATAGGCCGCCTGATGCTGCACAATCACCGCCTCTCACTCGTGCATCCCGTGACACGCGAGCTGATGCACTTCGAGGCTCCCGTGCCTGCCACCTTCCGCAAGGTGGTCCAGTCGGTCAAGGATGAGTAGCAAGCAAAGCGAGACACCACGCTTTTTTCGATTTTTATTAATATGGATACAGCAGAGGCGCACCCCACGAGGATGCGCCTCTCTTCTGTTTATACAATCACTGCAATACCGCATTTTCGGCGTTTTTCCCCGAGCACATCGGCAAAGTGTAAAGAAACTTTACAATTTTCATCAAAAAAAGCGTTTTTTTCAATTTTTTCTTAGGCGAATGCTTGCACGAGCATTTAACTTCGCAGAGAGTAAAAAAGCGAAAGAACAGAAAAAACAGGAACGCCTATGAGAAAAACCAAGAACATACAACCAATAAATCGCGAAGACAAAGCAAAAAACTCGCGTAACCGCGGATACGCGATGAAATATCCGTGGATACGTAACGAAATATCGGCGCACCCGCAAAACCCTGTGTTTGTCTTCTTGTATATTTTTCTTAT
>CAZMZC010000018.1:0-50390 GCA_964570685.1 uncultured Bacteroidaceae bacterium
TTTCAGATTAACCAACATATACGCATAAACACAGGGTTTTACTGGTGACCCCAAAAATGACTATCTTTGCCGATGAATTGTGCGGGCTATGGCTGGTGCTGTAGTCGGTGCAGTTCGAGAGACATATTGATTTAGCGTTTGCTATTTATTCTAAAAATGTTCCGAAACTTGGCCGTGGAAAGAACAATAACCTGGAATAAGTTGGTTAAACGCCTACGCTTTGCGTGGGCGCAACTTATCGGTTGTTGTGGGTTAGGCCAAGTACCCTGGAACGTTTGGATGAGTTGTCGTCCACGTTCCTTTTTTATTGGTGCTTGGTGTAGCCCGGATTTGCAGAATAATGTGGCATTTGCTGGTATTGAATAAATTAAAATTTAATGCTATGGCAAAGTCATTGATTACCGAGCTGCCCCGTATCGTGGAAGAGGGCAGGCGGGAAGCTCAGCGTATGATGGAGCGTATCGGGAGCGGTACGCACATCGGGTTACAAACAAACGAGGTGGTGCTCCCCTCACGCGACATCTCAGGACTATGGAGGGGAATAAACAACCAGCTCCACTCCGATGGCGAATGGACAAACCGCCTTATCTATGGCGACAATCTGCTGGCTATACAGGCACTGCTTGCTGGCGACCCCAGCACAGGATTACCTTCGCTACGTGGTAAGGTGGACCTTATCTATATAGACCCGCCCTTTGATAGTAAGGCAGACTATCGCACGAAAATCAGTTTGCCGGGTGTAGACTTAGAGCAAAAGCCCACCGTGATAGAGCAGTTTGCTTACGCTGATACTTGGAAAGATGGCACGGTATCGTACCTCAAGATGCTTTATCCTCGCTTGGTGCTGATGCGCGAATTGCTTTCTGAGAAGGGAAGTATATATGTGCATATAGATTGGCACGTGGGGGCGTATGTTAAGGTCCTTTTAGATGATGTGTTTGGCAAAGAAAACTTTAGGAACGAGATTATCTGGCAGTATTCAGGATGGAATAAAAAGTTAAAGAATTCATTTGAAAAGCGGCACGACAGTTTACTGTATTATAGCTTAGATAATGAAGGAACTCATTTTAATTCTTTTTTTGAGCAATGGGCTTCAGAGGAGGAATATATAAAAAGGAGAAAGCAAAAAGCTCTAACAGATGAAAATGGACGGCGGTATGTACTTTCTGATGCAGGAAATGGGAATAGGATTCGACGGTATATAGATGAGGCGATGCGTGAAGGAGTTGTAGTTGATGATGTTTGGAATATGGATAAACTAAATAATTCCGCAAAAGAGAATGTCGGCTACGCCACCCAAAAGCCCGAAGCTCTTTTAGAACGTATCATCAAAGCCAGCAGTAACGAAGGCGATTTGGTTTGTGACTTCTTCGGAGGCAGTGGCACCACGGCAGCTGTGGCCGAGCGCTTGGGTAGACGATGGATAACCACGGACATAGGCAAGCCTGCAACGCTTGTGATGCGCAAGCGATTTATTGATCAGGAGGTGAAGCCGTTCCTCTATCAAGCCATTGGCGACTATCAGAAAGAGGTTTTCGGTAGTAGTCGCTTGTTTAAGCGTGTGGGTGACCTCAGCCAAATCGTGATGCAGCTCTATGGTGCACTTCCTTTTACTGAGGAGCAGCTGAACGACCGCAATTGGGGACACGTGAAGAGTAGCCGTACGTTGGTATTAGTAGACAGCCCCAACAAGCTAACGGGCAAGGCTACCATCAAGCGAGCCTACGAGGCCAAGCAGTCGCTCTTGGGAGGCGGATGGAGCAAGGTGGTAGTGCTAGGCTGGAACTTTGCCTTCGACATCAGTGAGGCCTTGATACAATATAGGGAGGATGTGGATGTGCTGGTGATTCCGCCCGACCTGCTCGACAAACTCAGCAAGAAGGGCTACGACAAGTTGGTACGCGAGGGGTCGGTGCGATTCAGCACGTTGCAATACCTGATATGTCGCCCAATGAAGACACTCCCGGCCTCGAACGAGGAGGATAACCTTGTGGTAGAGCTCGAGAACTATGTATTGCTCTCGCCCGACAATATCCCGCTCGACGATAAGGACAAAGTGAAGCTACAGCAGTTGCTCGACCGCGACCCACTGGCCTTGATAGAGTACTGGAGCGTAGACCCCGACTACGATGGCATCACCTTCCGTAGCCTGTGGCAAGACTATCGGGGCAATACGGCCAACGATGGTGACGAACTGCATTGTGTAAACACGGCCATATTGCGTGTGCCCCACAAGGAGCACCGCACGGTATGTGTGAAGGCGGTGGATGTGTTCGGGTTTGAGAGTATGGTGATAGAGGAGTTGTAATAAGGTAAATATTATGAGAACAGACATATCCCTTGAATTAGCCGCTCGACTGAGCGAACAGGTAAATGAGGCTTTCGAAGACGGTTCGATGCTGGAGGCTGTCACTCCCATTACAGCCGAACTGCTGAGGTATTGGTTTTGCGAACCTCATATCAATGAGCGCAAATATAACTTTCACGTAGGCCAACGGCAGAGTATACTCAACATTATCTATTTGCACGAGGTATTGGGTGTGCAGCGCGTGAGCGATATCTACGAGAAGGCAACCCCCGACCTTGTGCCCGAAATAGATTTGACGACGCTCTCGCAAGAGAAGTACTGCTTGCCCAAATATGCGGTGAAGATGGCTACGGGAACGGGTAAGACGTGGGTGATGCATGCCATATTGCTATGGCAAGTGCTGAACGCACGGCACGAAGACAGCACCTCGGGGCGCTATACACGCCACTTTGCTATCGTGGCACCAGGACTTGTGGTATATGACCGACTGCTCGATGCCTATATGGGGCGCCTGAAAGAGGGTACCAACGAGCGCGACCCGATGACGAATGACTTCTACCGCAACAAAGACCTCTTCATCCCTCCACAATACCGTGACGAGGTGTTTGCCTTCATCCACAATAACGTAGTATGCAAGGAAGAGGGCATAGGCCGCAAGACTACGGGAGACGGACTGATAGCCTTGACCAACTGGCACCTGTTCATGCAAGCCGAAGATGAGGAAGCACGCGATGAGGAAGCCGCTTCCTCGGTAATAGAGGATGTGTTGCCATTGCGTCCCGGAGTGAGTGCGGGCAATGCGCTCGACACGCTTGACCGACAATATCTGCGCGGTGCCGAGATGGAGTACCTTGCCGAACTGCCCGAGCTGATGGTCATCAACGACGAGGCGCACCACATACACGAGAACAAGGTGGCTGGTGAGATACAGGAGGTAGAGTGGCAGCGCGGACTAAACTATATAGGACGCAACAAGCAACACGAGGGGCGATTCTATCAGATAGACTTCTCGGCTACACCCTACGACACGAGCGGTAGCGGGCGCAATAAGGTGAAGCATTACTTCCCACATATCGTGGTGGACTTTGCCTTGAAGGATGCTATGAAGTTGGGCTTGGTGAAGACACTGCTGCTCGACAAGCGACAGGAGCTGACCGACCTGGGCGACCTTGACTACAAGGCGGTGCGCGACGAGCGAAACAAAGTGGTGGGACTGAGCGACGGTCAACGCCTGATGCTGCGTGCAGGACTGGCCAAACTGCGCATATTGGAAGAGGGATTCGTAAAGGTAGACCCGAAGAAATATCCCAAGATGCTGGTGATGTGTGAAGATACCTCGGTGACCCCGTTCGTGGAGAAGTTTATGTTAGAGGAGGGACTTAATAATGAGGATGTATTGCGCATTGACAGCACGGCCAAGGGTGAGCTGAAAGATGCTGAGTGGCTGAGGGTGAAGGAGCGCTTGTTCAATGTGGACAACTATGCTTCGCCCAAGGTTATCGTGTCGGTACTGATGCTACGCGAGGGATTCGATGTGAACAACATCTGTGTCATCGTACCATTGCGCTCATCGCAGGCAAGTATTTTGCTGGAGCAAACGGTAGGACGTGGACTCCGATTGATGTGGCGCGAACCCGAATATCAGGAGGAGAAGATGGAGAACCGCAGGAATGTGCTCGTCAAGAAACGCCAACCCAAGTCGTACATTGATATGCTCTCTATCGTGGAGCACCCTGCTTTTGACCAGTTCTATAAGGAGCTGATGGCCGAAGGATTGGCTGGTACGGATGAAGGCGAACTCGACGGTGGCGGTGGCGTCACAGGTGATATGATACGCGTGGGGCTGAAGGAAAACTATGAGGATTACGACCTCTTCTGGCCTATGGTCATACGCGATGCTGAAGAGGAGATAACGCCGTCGCAGATTGATGTAGCTTCGCTGTATCCTTTTACCGACTTCACATTGGAGCACCTGCGCACCTATCTGGCAACAAGTGGCGAGACCTTCGTGTCGCAAGCGGTGCTCACAGAAACGCATTTCGGAAAGTATGAGGTAAAGGCCGACCTGTTTACCGCTACCAGCTACAATGAATACTTGATGAAGCTGTTGCGTACGATTACTACTCGTATGGACCGTGTAGGAGCACGCGCGACACGCGAACTGCCAACACTGCAAATCAACCAGCGCGACATCATACGCATCATTGATGTGTATATCCGTACTCGTCTGTTCGGGCAGACATTCAATCCGTTCGAAGGAAACGACTGGAAGATACTACTGTCGAAGAATGCTATTGTGACCCAACACATCATTAAGGAAGTGAGCAAGGCTATCCATCGTATGCAGGAGAATGTGATGACGAGTGAGGCGGTAGTGGAAAAGATTTGGTTCTCTTCGGTAAAGACGCTGCGTATGCGTGAAAGCTATTCACTGGAACTGGAGAAGGTGATTTACGAGCGAGTAGGCTATCCGAGCAATCGGGGAGGATTCGAGAAGGCCTTCTCGGAGTTTCTTGATAGCGATGCAGGCGTGGAGCGTTTCTTGAAGATCAATGAGAGCCAACATGCCTTTGCTACGATCTTCTATCTGCGTTCCGATGGCCTGTTGGCATCGTATCACCCAGACTTTATGGTATGCACGGCCGATAATATCTACATCATCGAGACCAAAGGCGATGATAAGGTGCGCGATATGAACGTGCAGCAAAAGAAGATGGCCTCGATGGAGTGGTGCAAGAAGATTAACCGACTGGACGGAGAGCATCGTATGCACCGAGAGTGGACCTACGTATTGCTTAGCGAAACGACATTCTATAGCCTGTCGGGGAATGGCGCAACACTGGAAGATATATGCGAGCTCAACAAAGTTTCATTCTCTGAAGCAAGTGGACGATTGTTCTAAGAAAGGTTAGAGATGCAATAGTGAAAGCCCCCGTCACAGCGGATATGCTATCCGCTGTAGCTGAGTATCAGGGTCTGTGACCCGAGAAATAATACAAAATCCACAGAAGGCTTTCGAAGAATAGGTGTAGGCAGCGCGATATGAAAGCACTGCTTCTCAGACGAGCTGAGGGCTTCGCTATTGATGATGTCCGCACCTTTAGGTGCACTAAGGAGTGTGCTTTAGCGCCACTTCGAAGGTCGTCTGTGGATTTATCTCCCAACAATCCTTGTTCGTTTTGCTGATTAATCCAGTTTACCATCTTTAGCCAAGTAGATGTACTTCATATACAATACAAGCCCGGGCAATCGCTCGGGCTTGTGTGTTGTTTTTCCTTTTATTATAAGGGTAAGGAAGTCTGTCTCTTATCTCTCCTCGTCGGGATGGCAGGCGTAGTAGGCACGCAGAGCGGTAGAGTTCACCTTGATGAAGCCCTTGGCCTCTTCGGCTGTCCAGCCCTTCTGTGTCTCGCCATATTCGCCGAACTTGTTTTTCACGAGGTCGTCTTTGGAGTCTACGCCTACGGTTTGGAAGCCGAGCGGACGGAGCTCAAGGGTCACCACACCGTTCACGTTACGCTGCGAGCTGGTGAGCATGGCCTCGATGTCGGGCATCACAGGCTCCAGATATTGGCTCTCGTGGAGGAACATGCCGTACCAGTTGGCCACCTGGTCTTTCCAGTACTGCTGCCACTTGGAGAGGGTGTACTTCTCCAGGTAGCGGTGGGCAGCGATGATGAGCATGGGTGCTGCGGCCTCGAAGCCTACGCGACCCTTGATGCCGATGATGGTGTCGCCCACGTGGCAGTCGCGGCCGATGCCGTAAGCGGCACCAATCTCCTCTACTGCCTGTATAGCCTTGATCTTGTCGGTATACTCAACACCGTTCACCGAGCAGAGTTCACCCTTGCAGAAGCCGAGTTTCAGCAGCTCGGGACCCTCCTTGGTGGGGTGCTTCAGGTAGGCCGACTCGGGGAGACCCTGGTTAGAGTCGAGCAGTTCGCCGCCACAGATGCTAGTGCCCCAGATACCTACGTTGTAGGAGTACTTGAGCTTGGCAAAGTCGGCATTGAAGCCATTGGCGTTGAGGTAGTCTACCTCCTCCTTGCGGGTGAGGGTCTTGTCGCGGGTGAGGGTGATGATCTCGATGCCCGGCGCCATCACGAGGAAGGTCATGTCGAAACGTATCTGGTCGTTGCCCGCACCGGTAGAACCGTGGGCGATGGCGTCGGCACCTATCTCCTTGGCATAGCGTGCGATGGCCAGTGCCTGGAAGATGCGCTCCGAGCTCACCGAAATGGGGTAGCAGTTGTTGCGCAGCACGTTGCCATATACCATATACTTGAGGCTCTTCTCGTAATACTCCTGGGTGACGTCGAGTGTCATATACTTGGTGGCGCCCAGCTTGTAGGCGTTCTCCTCGTTGGTGCGGAGCTGCTCTTCGCTGAATCCGCCTGTGTTGGCACATACGGCATGTACCTCATATCCCTTCTCCTTGGCGAGATACATCACCGTGTAGGAGGTGTCAAGTCCGCCACTGAAGGCGACTACTACTTTTTTCTTCTGTTCCATATCGTTGTTTCCTTTCTATTATTAGGGGGATTAAGGGCTGTTAAGGTCAATTAAGGTCAATTAAAGTCTAAAAACTAAACTATAATAAACAATAACCCCTTAAACCCTAAACTATGTAATCACTTCTTATTCTTCAGATGCAGCATCTTGCGCAGGCGGTTCTGCCACTTCGACATCGTAGGCACCTCTATGTCGGGGTCGATGGGTGTAGCCTTGGGGTCGAAGAGCATGCCCGTGCAGAGGCAGCGGGTGCGGTTGTTGCGCTGCAGTATGTCGTAGTTCTTGCATCCCTCGCATCCCTTCCAGAACTCCTCGTCCTGAGTCAGCTCGGTGAGCGTCACAGGCACGTAGCCCAGCGCCGTGTTGAGCTTCATCACGGGCAGCGAGGTAGTGATACTGAACAGCTTTGCGTAGGGGAACCGCTCGCGAGCCAGCTCGAAGGTCTTTTTCTTGATGCGCCCTGCCAAGCCCATCTGACGGTATTCGGGGTCGACGATGAGGCCCGATGTAGCTACAAAGTCGCCGTGGCTCCAACTCTCTATATAGCTGAACCCTACGAGACGGTCGCCGTCGAGTGCCACCACAGCCTTGCCGCCATTGATTTTCTCGGCCACATATTCGGGCGAGCGCTTGGCTATGCCTGTGCCGCGCTGCAGGGCCGATTCGTATATCAGTTGGCATATGTGCTCGGCATATACGGCATGCTCGGCACTGGCGTATCTTACTATAATATTATTTGCATCCATATTGGCTGGAATCTTCTTTTAGAACAATCTTTTACCTAAAACTTATACCTATTTTCAATACGGCTGCAAAATTACACAAAAAAGAGACACGCACAATGTTTTTGCCGTTTATTATTCATCTTTTATACCAATTTTTCTCTTCTATATGCTTTTTATATTCATAAATACTGCATAAATCTGTTGTAGGTATTGAAATATGCAATAAGTATGCGGTTTCTTCTTTTCTATACCTCTTCTTGTTGCAACTGTTAATCTTTCGAGCGTAATGTTGTATTCTCTTCAAATATGCGTTTGCCCGAGAACATCTTCGGAGAACGCTTGTTGATGATGCTGTATGAAAGAAAACCGATGTTTAACCCTTAATATCAATAGGAGATTATCGTATGA
Organism: uncultured Bacteroidaceae bacterium; assembly: GCA_964570685.1. GTDB lineage: Bacteria > Bacteroidota > Bacteroidia > Bacteroidales > Bacteroidaceae > UBA1189. Next base: position 7,954 of record CAZMZC010000018.1, read on the forward strand.
CAGCACCATTGCAAGGTATTAAAGTCATTGATTGGACCCAAGTACAGTCGGGTCCTTCGTGTACACAGATGTTGGCGTGGCTTGGCGCCGATGTTATCAAGATTGAGCGTGTGGGGCTCGGTGACCCTACACGTACCGAGCTTCTCGACTATCCGGGCATGGATAGCCTCTACTACTTGCAGCTCAACTGCAACAAGCGTTCCATCGAGTTGGATATGAAGTCGCCCGAGGGCAAGGAGGTGCTCACGCGCCTGCTCAAGACGGCCGACATCTTCGTGGAGAACCTGCACCCGGGTGCCGTTGCCAAGCTTGGCTTCTCGTGGGAAGAGGTGCATAAAATCAACCCGCGCGTCATCTACGGCACCATCAAGGGATTCAACGACGACTCACCCTTTGCCTCCGTAAAGGCCTTCGAGCCGGTGGCACAATGTGCCGGTGGAGCCGCCGCCACTACAGGTTGGTGGAAGGGCGACTACAATATGCCTACGCAGTCGGGTGCTGCCCTGGGCGACAGCAACACAGGTATGCACCTGCTCATCGGCTTGCTGGCAGCACTGATGCAGCGAGAGAAGACGGGCGAGGGATGCTTCGTGGAGCAGTCGATGCAGGATGCGGTCATCAACCTCTGCCGTGTGAAGCTGCGCGACCAGCTTATCCTCGAACATACCGGCGTGCTGGAGCATTTCCCGCAATATCCGAACGAGAAGTTTGGCGACACCGTGCCGCGTGGCGGTAATGTCGAAGGTGGTCAGGTGATGGGATGGTGCTACCGTTGTAAAGGTTGGGAGACCGACCCCGGTGCCTTCGTCTACATCGTCCTCCAGAACGAGGCGAAACCCTTTGCCGCCGCTGCCGCTGCCATCGGACACCCAGAATGGGCCAACGACCCGAAGTACAATACGCCTGCGGCCCGCAACAAAATCAAAGAGGAAATCTACGCCGCTGTGGAGGCATATACCATCACTCGCGAGAAGATGGAGATCGTGGAGACCTTGGGCAAGGCTGGCGTGCCGTGTGGACCTGTACTCACGATGAAGGAGATTGCCGAGGACGAGTCGCTGCGCAAGTGTGGCACCATCGTTGAGGTGGACCAACCCGGCCGTGGCAAGTTCCTCACCATCGGCTGTCCGCCCAAGTTCTCAAGCTATACTCCCGAGGTGAAGCCCGCTCCCGCTTTGGGCGAACACACCGACGAAGTGCTCCGCGAGATTGGCTACACGGCCGACGAGATTGCGGCGTTGCGTAAGAAACAAGTTGTCTGCAAGACCGCTTGATGATAACGTGTTTTGTCATCCTGAACGCAGTGAAGGATCTCGCAGAGTTTCTTGGAGAAAACTCCTCGGGAGAACTAAAGTTTCCTTCGTCGCAACCGACGCTTTCATACCGCGTCGGCCCAAGGAGGGGTGATGCAGCCATCGCAATCAAATCTATATTATCTGTTTAACCCTTAAATTGCCTCTATCTAATCCTTCCCATAGGACCGGAGTCCCCCTCCTCGGGAGGGGTTAAGGGAGGCCCCCTTCTTTATCATGAACTATATCCCCAACAACCCCCAAGCCACGCTTACCGACGGCATGCATCTCATGGTCGATGCCCTAAGGATGAATGGCGTAGACACTATCTATGGTGTCGTGGGCATCCCCGTCACCGACCTCGCCCGCCATGCTCAGGAGGTAGGCATCCGCTACATCGGATTCCGCCACGAGCAGTCGGCGGGCAATGCTGCCGCTATCAGCGGTTACCTTACCCAGAAGCCTGGTATCTGCCTCACGGTGTCGGCTCCGGGCTTCCTCAATGGTCTCACGGCACTGGCTGCTGCCACCATCAACGGCTTCCCGATGATACAGATCAGCGGCTCCAGCGACCGCAACATCATTGACCTGCAGCAGGGCGACTATGAGGGTCTTGACCAGATGAACGTGGCCAAGCCCTTTGCCAAGGCTGCCTATCGAATCAATCGCCCCGAAGACATTGCCGTAGGTGTGGCACGTGCCATACGCACTGCCGTGTCGGGCCGTCCGGGTGGTGTGTACCTTGATATTACCACTGCTATGCTCAGCGCTACCATGGATGCTCAGGCTGCCCAGGCATCGCTCTTCGCCCCTGTAGAACCTGCCCCCAAGCAGTACCCCTGCTCAGGCTCGGTGAAGCGGGCGCTCAAACTGCTTGCCTCGGCACAGAAGCCCCTCATCATCATCGGCAAGGGCGCGGCATACGCACAGGCTGAGGTGGAGCTTCGCACCTTCGTAGAGCGCACAGGCATCCCCTTCCTGCCCATGTCGATGGCCAAGGGACTCTTGCCCGACGACCATCCCCAATGTGCCGCCTCGGCCCGTAGCCTCGTGCTCGGGCAGGCCGATGTGGTGATGCTTGTGGGCGCACGACTCAATTGGCTGCTCACTCACGGCAAGGGTAAGAAGTGGAACCCCGCAGCGCAGTTTATCCAGTTCGACATCCTTCCCGAGGAAATCGACAGCAACCGTCCCATTGCCGCTCCTGTGGTGGGCGACATCGTATCGTCGCTCGATGTGATGATTGCCAAGATGGACAACTTCAACATCCACTGCCCACAGGCATGGCGCGATGCCATCGAGGCGGTGAAGCAGACCAACGTGGCCAAGATGCAGGCCAAGCTCACTACGCTGACCTCGCCGATGAACTACTTCAACGCCCTAAAGGCGGTGAGCGACGTGCTCGACGGCTATAAGGACATCTACGTGGTGAACGAGGGTGCCAACACGCTCGACGACACGCGCAACGTCATCAACATGTACCGTCCGCGCCTGCGCCTCGACTGCGGCACATGGGGCGTCATGGGCATCGGCATGGGCTATGCCATAGCGGCGGCCGTCACCAGTGGCCGACAGGTCGTAGCCATCGAGGGCGACAGCGCCTTCGGCTTCAGCGGCATGGAGATTGAGACCATCTGCCGCTACCGACTGCCCGTCACCGTGGTGGTGTTCAACAATGGCGGCATATACCGTGGCAACGACCCCAACCTCGGAGGCGGTGCCGACCCATCGCCCACGTCGCTCACCCCCAATGCTCGCTACGACAAGCTGATAGAGGCCTTCGGTGGCACGGCCTATAACGCCACCACCCCCGACGAACTGCGCACGGCACTCACCGCCGCCCTCACCTCGCATCGTCCTGCCCTCATCAACTGTGTCATCGACCCTGCCGTGGGCACCGAGAGCGGACATATCGGGAATCTGAATCCGAAGACGGTAGCCCCGCAAAAGTGATTGTTTAACCCTTAAATTGCCTCTATCTAATCCTTCCCATAGGACCGAAGTCCCCCTCCTTGGGAGGGGTTAGGGGAGGCCTCCTATTCATTATGCTCGACATCCTTATCAAAGACATCCTCCCCATCTTCGTCATCATGGCGTTGGGGTATATGGCCGGTAAGCGCGGTGTGTTCTCTACCGACAATGCGCAGATATTCAACAAGCTCGTGCTCACTTACGCCTTGCCTGCGGCCCTGTTCGTGTCCATCGTCAAGGCCGACCGTTCCATGCTCTTCGGCGATGCCAAATTGCTTCTTATCAGTTTGATTGTCCTCGTGGGACTGTTCCTGCTGTCCTACATCTCCACTTATAAGTTATTTAGGCATACCAAGAGCGAAGCTGCCGTAAGTGCCCTCATTACGGGATCTCCTACCATCGGTTTCCTCGGGTTTGCCGTACTTGCTCCCATCTATGGCGATACGGCTTCTACAGGACTGGTGATAGCCATCGTCTCTATCGTGGTCAATGCCATCAGTATTCCCATTGGTATGGCACTACTCAATGCTGGAAAGAATGATACCGCTCAGGTGCAAGGTGGAGCAAAGAAGGGTAATCCTGTGTTGGATGCTTTGAAGGCACCTGTATGCTGGGCTCCCATTCTTGCTGTTGTCATGGTCCTATTGGGTATAAAGTTTCCTTCCATCCTTGACCCTAACTTCGAACTTATCGCCAAGGCCAATTCGGGTGTGGCTGTATTTGCAGCTGGTCTGACCCTCTCGGGCATGAAGTTCCAACTTGACAAGGAGGTGCTCTACAATACTGGATTCAAACTCTTGCTGATGCCTGCTATTCTGCTTGTCGTGGGACTCTTCTTCAAGATGGAACCCGACAAGTTGCAGATGATGGTGCTTGCCGGTGCCTTACCGCCAGCCTTCTCAGGCATTATCATAGGTAGTCGCTATCAGCAATATGTACGCACAGGTACCTCTACACTGGCCTTGAGTATCTTCCTGTTTGTGCTCACAGCTCCTTTCTGGATTTGGATTACCCGTATGGTGGCGTAGTCCCTGTGTGCTCTGAACAATACAAAGAACATCGCACCCGCCCCTCCCGGGAGAGGTGGGTGCGATGTCTTATTTCCTGCACGATGCCTAGGCTACATCACTACCTTTTCCCCGTTCCTTATATATATACCGCGTGTGGGATTGGTCACCCTGCGGCCCATAAGGTCGTAGTAGGGAGCATCGGTTGCTACATTATTGATATTGGTTATCGTACTGACATTCTTAATTGTGACTTCTAATGGGTATGGTTCGATTACATCAATTCTTATTATCTCATCGGAAAAACGAGGAATCATGAAGTCTACGTGATGGTAATCAATACAATTGGCGGTCGCTCCATCGTGAAATATGAGTTCGATGTTATTGCCTCTGGCATTAGCAACACAATACAGCCCACCACCACAGTTTGAACTATAGTAACCAGTGATGCGTATAGAGTCAGTGCCTATAGTAGCTGTTAGTCCATCGGCATCAGCAGTGTTATTTAGGTCGACATTAGCATCTGTCACATAGTCTCCTTCATATTCGTGTTCTTTCAGATTGATTCTTTCTTTACTCCACTCCGTAGCGCGGCCAAACATGTCGATACTGCGTGAGTAGATGTGTATGATGTTGTTTGCCGGGCAGGCGAAGGAGACGTTGAATTGGCATTCTCCGTAAGCACTGCACTGCATCTCGCCTGCGTATAGCACCGTGCCGTCGGTATCCGTAATCTTCAGCTCCACGGTATAGCGCATCCAGGCAGGGGCACGACTGTAGATGTCTTTGTTCTCGCCTTCGCCGATACGTACGGGGATTTCCTTGCGTGGACGTGTGTGGACAACGAGGTCTACATTGCCGTCCATAGTAGTGTTGTCTTCATCTATCTCCACATCCATCTCCGTGGAGTCGTTTACGGTCACCTCATTCTCGGGCGATATGTAGCCGCATATAAAGTCGTCGATGGTCACGAGCTGTGAGTAGGTCCACTGCATGTCACTCGCAATATATGTTGCCAAGTCGGGCACAACGTAGGTGATGTGGTAGGTGGTATCTGCATAGTCGACGATGCAGTTCTCCTCTATCGAAGGAGGATTCTCTCCACTGAATACTATGCAGAGGTCACCGAACGGATTCTTTGTCTCGGACTCATCGTCGAGCATCATGATATTGCTGAAAGCATCTTGACCGATATAGCGAAGCTTTTCGGTAAAATAGAGTATCTGTCCCTGACGGAAGCAGGCACTGGCAAACGCTTTAGGGCCGATGCTGTCTACATCGAAATAAACCACAGTCTTGTCGTTCCAACGGGCAAAGTCGGTGGAGTCGGTCACCTCTTCTGCCTCATTGATGGTATAGCGGCACAGGTATGTATCGCCGTAGTAGATACCGTATCCACGGCGGACGGTGGGGCGAGATGGTTCGGACTCATCCCCTTTATTGTAGATGTATTTTCCATTGTAAGAGCAACTTTGCAGCTCTTTTACAAGCCCATAGCTCTGGAAGTCATTGGTCAATATACCCATTTTGAGCGAACCAATGCCTTCTACCCAATAGTCGGCATTATAGACGGTGTCAGGGGCTTGTGCATCGGCAACCACCATCAAGTATTTGCGCAGTATGTCATCATCTAACATAATATTGCCCACACGTTTTACTGTAAGCGGTTCGCCTTTCTGAGGATAGAATTCATCACCCTCTTGCAAACCGAAATCAAACATCAGCTCTCCATTCTGATAATACTTGTTGCCTTCTTGTCTGCAGTAGCCTACTTCAATTGTCCCCATGCTACTATCCATCACGTTGCGTGTTTGCTTATAAAGTTTCTTGTATCTGATATCCTCCACAACCGTGTCTCCCTCAACCCACATGAACACGTCATTCGTATATCTGTCGTCGATATAAGGCACTTGTGTCCTGACATGCCACTTCTTGCCGTCTACATCCAAATCCTGCTCATTAGCTACGAGCTTGCTGTGCATGTCGTACGGAGTGCCCCACAGCAGTTCGCCGTTGCGGTAAAAGTTGACAGGGTCATATATCGGGGTGTAAGCATTAAGCATTCGCCACATACAATTGGGGTAGAAAAAAGGGTAGTTTTGATAGCCGATACCATACATCAGACCTTTTACAACTTGCACCTCGCTGCCATTGTGCAGAGTGCAGGTTCTTATTTGGTCGATGGTTTCGTATACAGTCTCCCCCTCATCGTTTGTCCCAAGGCAGATGGTCTCTCCCTCTTTACGATTGGGCGATGAGAAGTCGTAGAGAAATTCCCAGTCGTTACTGCCGTCATTCAAGTATTTGAAGTATACATATCCGTTGTCTGCCTCATAGATGACGCCCTCCAACTCTGGCGTGAAGGCTTTATGCGGTTGATCGGTTATAGTGGTGATGTCGCGGTCATACTGATACCACAACGTCACGCAGGACTTCCCGTCAACGATAGTGTCATTGCCCGTCCACATCTCATAGTAGATGGTCTCTTTAGGGATTGTCTCATCCATCTCTGCAAAGTTTACGGTTATCACATTGGTGCAACGGATGCTGTTAGCGGGAAAGAAACGCGCATTCTCACCAAAGACCTGTACTGTGGCTGTACCCATAAGGAATAGCGAAACCAACAAACTGTAAATCCTCTTTTTCATAATACAAATATACGTTTTTCTTATTATTGATGCAAATATAGGTGTTTTGCAAGAAAAAACGGTGTTTTTTGATATTGCAAAAGTATTGCAAAATGAAAAACACCGATGAAATGGGCGAAAATTGCATTGCCTGATTGGTGGTACTCGTAACGAAACCGGATAAAAAAGGGGCGTTTCTCTATGGCGAAAGTTCATAAATCGGTTGGCTTTGGCATGATGAGATATACTATATGGTATCAGTTTGTTCTCGTATTCCGCAGTCAAAACTATAGTTTTTCTTTGCATAAACTGCAGTTTTTAGCCTTGCAAACTGTAGTTTTTATTTGCCCAAACTGGAGTTTGGAACCTTGCAAACTAGAGTTTGGGAGTTCCCAAATTCCTTTATCATAGGCTTGACAAACTTTTATCAAGCCTGCGACAATTTTTTATCACACCTGTGATAATTATTTGTCAAGCCTGCGGAAATGCCTGATAAAACATTGTTGTGGGCATTGCTGTGTGTATACAATAGCGGTTACTATTGTGATGTCTGCCAATATAAAGCAATGCTTTAAGATGGCTTGCTTGCTCGGCAGAGTCCAAACAAGTTTGGCTCTACTCTCGCTACGCTGCGCCATTGCCAACCGATTTATGAACTTTCGCCATAGGGTAATGGTGGAGAGGGGGCTTTTCTATGCTACCCGAACACGAATTGGTGGAGTTCCTCGGGTATCTTGCTCTTCAGACGGATCTTGCCTATAAACACCGATGAAAAGGGGAAAATGAGTGCCTGATAAAAAAAACGCCCCCACACATCGGTATGATGGTGGGGCGGATGTTATATAAGGATTGTTATACTCTCTCTAACGCTTACTCCTTCACGATGGCAAAGGGCTCGTCCTTCACGTAGATGCGGTACTCCTTGATAGAGCCGGGGGCACCTTCCTCCATACGGGGCAGGCATTGCAGGGCGGTGAGCTGCTGCTTGCTGCCGAGGTTGATGATGAGGTGGTGGGGCAGCTCGGCTCCCTGTGCGGTAGCCCAGTAGGTGCTCTCCTGAAGGTCGTAGATGCGGTCGCCGGTGCGGTTGCTGCGGCTCTTGTCCTCGCTATCGGCATACTGGATGGTCCAGGGCTCGCGGCTCAGACGGTTGCCCTCAGCATCGAGCAGGTACCACTCGGCAATGGCGGTGTAGGCATCGTTGGCCTTCTGGTTGCTGATGACCTCGATGCATACGTATTGGCCTTCAACGGTGCCATTGAACTTCTGCTCCTGCCAGCCGTTGCCTGCCTTGAAGCGTGCGGTGAGCACGGGCCTCTCTCCCTCGAGGCTCAGCACGGTGCCGGGCTCGCGGTGTGTGGCGGGCACGGGGTTGCGCAGGGCATCGAGGATGGGCTTCTCGTGGCCGCAGAGCTTGTTGGCTTGCGGACCCTTGATGTCGAGGATGAAGATTTCGTTTTCGCCCTTATTGAGCCAGCAGCCGGGCACGTAGAGTGTCTGCTGGGGACCAATCTCCCAGAAGCGGCCGAGGCAATGACCGTTCACGTATACGAGACCCTTGCCCCAGGTGGAGAGGTCGAGGAAGGTGTCAGCCTTCTTGTCTACGGTGAAGGTGCCCTTGTAGTAGCCAGGAACCTTGGTGTCGCCTGCAGCGGTATAGTTCTTGTTGGCAGTGAATTCGTAGGTGTTGGGGAAGAGGTATACGTCCCATCCCTTGAGCTCGGTAGTGGTAGCTTCGCCATTGGCGCCTACGGTGGTGAGCTCTACACGGTCGGTGATACCCTTGAAGTCCTTGATGGCACGACCGAAGTTGATGCGGCCCATAGCCTCTACGAGGATGTCGAGCACAGCGCCTTCACGTACCGAGGGGAGGGTGAGCACCTTCTCGCCGAGGCGACGGTCCATCTTACCGATGTGCTTGCCATCGATGAATACCTGTGCATAGTCGTGAGCGTCGGTGATGGTGAGGCGGCTCTGGCTGTCGGTACCCTTGAGGACGGTGCGGTAGAGCATAGAGCCCCAGCCCTGGTCAAACTCCTCCATAGTCTTGATCTCCTCTGAGTGGATAGGCTCGGGGAGGTTGTCGAAGATGGGGGCTACCTCGGTCATCTGGAACTCGGCTACAGTCTGTACGGGCATAGCGGCGGGAATCTCGGGGAGGGGCTTTCCGCCGGTGTACTGAGCCAACATGTTGCGCAGTTCGTGGTACTTGGGTGTAGCCTGACCTGCTTCGTTGATAGGCGCGTCGTAGTCGTATGATGAGCAGTCGGGCAAGAAGCCGGGGCTGTTGGCACCGCTCCAGTGGCCGAATGAGGTGCCTCCGTGGGTCATGTAGAGGGAGAACGAGATGTTCTTGTCGAGCATCTCCTGCAGACCTGCTACCATATCCTTGGCATCGCGGGTCTCGTGCTGACGGCCCCAGTTGTCGAACCATCCGCTCCAGAACTCAGAGCACATGAGCGGGGTGTTGGGGCGCAGCTCCTTCAGGCGGCGGAACTGGCTGTCGATATTGGCGCCGGTACCGAAGTTCATAGTCCATACGAGGTCGTCGAGAGCGTTGAGCTCGAAGTTCGATGCCCAGTCGCACTGGAACAGAGGCACATCGGTGAAGCCAGCCTCGCGCACCATGTCGCGCACGGCCGATACATACTCCTTGTCCTTGCCGTATGAGCCGTACTCGTTCTCTACCTGTACCATGATGATGTTGCCGCCACGGGTAATCTGAAGGTCGGCAAGCTGCTTGCCCACCTCAAGCTCGAAGAGGCGCACGCGCTCCATGAAGTAGGGGTCTTGCTCGCGCAAGCGGATGTCTTTCTTCTTCAGCAACCACCAAGGCAGACCGCCCATCTCCCACTCGGCACATACGTAGGGACCGGGGCGTACGATGACATACATACCGTGTTTCTGGGCCAACTTACAGAATGCGCGGATGTCGTTGTTGCCGGTAAAGTCATATACGCCTTCCTGCTGCTCGTGGATGTTCCAGAAGATGTAGATACAGATGGAGTTCATACCCAGCGCCTTGCACATCTCGATGCGGTGCTCCCAGTATTCGCGGGGGATGCGGGGATAGTGTACTTCGGCGGCTTTCACGGTGAAGCTGTCGCCGTTGAGGAGGAACTTACCGTCACCTATCTCGAAGGTGCCGGGCTTCGACTGGCAACCCGTGTAGAGCACTGATACCGATGCCAGCATGAGGCCTGCCAAAATAGTCAGAAGTGTTTTTTTCATAACGTTTGTGTTTTGTTAATATTGGATTGTAATTATTTGCTGTGGGTATTTCTGTGCGAAGATACGAATTTTTATTCGACAAATGTTTATTCATATGAAATAAATTCTTACTTTTGCGAAAAACATAGCACTATGGAAGCATTGACCAACATCAACAAGGGGCTGCAGGCCGAGTATATCAGTCGCATCGAGATAGAGGCGCTGTGGGGCCGCAAGCATATCGTGTGGAACTTGCGACGCGACGTGAACATCCTGAGCGGTGTGAACGGTATAGGTAAGTCCACGATTCTCAATCGTACGGCGGCAGCGCTCAACCGACTGGCCAATGGCGTTGACGATGAGGCTGGTGCCGAGGATGTGAAGATGACCTTCTATCCCGAGGAAGCTACGGAGATACGCTTCGATGTGATACGCAGTTTCGATCGTCCGCTCTTCCATAGCAACCTGGCCGAGAAGATGGCCGACAAGAATGTGAAGACCGAACTCGACTGGCAGCTCTACCAACTGCAGCGACGCTATCTGGACTATCAGGTGAACATCGGCAACCGCATCATCGAGTTACTCTCGTCGGGCGACCCCGAGGGACAGCTGAAAGCGGCTGAGGTATCGTACCCCAAACGCCGATTCCAGGACCTCGCCGATGAACTTTTCGCTGAGACAGGCAAGCGCATCATACGTGGAAAGAACGAAATCATGTTTGAGCAGGATGGCGACGAACTGCTGCCCTACACGCTGTCGAGCGGCGAGAAACAACTCCTCGTGATTCTGCTTACGGTGCTTGTGCAAGACAAGCAGTCCTGTGTGCTACTGATGGACGAACCCGAGGTGTCGCTCCACATTGAGTGGCAGCAGCGCATCATCGAAATTATACGCGAGATGAATCCCAATGCACAGCTCATACTCACCACCCACTCGCCCGCCATGATTATGGGCGGCTGGATGGATGCGGTGACGGAGGTGACGGACATTACAGTTGTTTAATTTTTGAAGAATTCTCCGAGCATTCCGATTACTCCGAGGACCCTGAGAACTCCGAGAACATAATACACACTTCGAATCGTGGCAAAGAAACTGACAGAAAACGTAAACTCGCTCTACATAGGTGCTGCCAATAGCCTGCGCCCTAAGTCGGCACGCAAGCGCATTGTGGCTTATGTGGAGAGCTACGATGACGTGTCGTTCTGGAGCCACATCCTGAGCGACTTCAATACAGACAAGTATTACTTCCAGGTGATGCTTCCGTCGAATACCTCCTTGGCCAAGGGCAAGAAGGTGGCGATGATGAACGACCTGGGGCAGGGACTCGGATGCAATATGATTGCTTGTGTAGACAGTGACTACGACTATCTGCTGCAAGGAAAGACGAGTACATCGCGTCGCCTCATACGTAGTCCTTATGTGCTGCATACCTATGCCTATGCCATCGAGAACTACCAGTGCTATGCCGAGAGTCTGCACGGTGTGTGTGTACAATGTACGCTCAACGACAAACCGATGATTGATTTCCCAGCCTTCTTCCGTCTCTATTCGCAGATTATCTATCCACTATTCCTATGGAATATATGGTTCTACCGCAAACGCGAGCTCTCGGTGTTCTCTATGCAGGACTTCTGTCGCGTGGTGCGGCTCGATCCCGTGAGTGTGCCTCACCCCGAGGATGCATTGGAGCAGATGCGGGTGCGGGTGCAGAAGAAGATTGGCTGGCTTACAAGGCGCTATCCCGATGCTGCTCCCGAACTGGAGGCCATGAAACCCGAGTTGGAGAAGCTGGGCGTGACCCCCGACAATACCTATATGTTTATCCAAGGGCATCACCTCAAGGAGAACGTGGTGCTGAAACTGCTCTCGCCCGTTTGTGTGCGTCTGCGCCGCGAACGCGAGACCGAAATCAAGTATCTTGCTTGCCACGACCAGCAATATAAGAATGAGCTCACGGCCTATCACCGTAGCTTGCAGAGTATTGAGGCCGTGCTGCGTAAGAATACCGATTATGAGGAGGCTCCCACCTACAAGATGATACTGCGCGATGTGCAGCGCCTGCTGGGGGTACTCAAGGATGGTAATGCAGGAAATGCCACAAGTGGAAAAGGCACTACTATGGGGGCTACAGATGCAGTTGGAAAGAAACTGTGACTGCGTATCCCTGAGTCAGACTCTTGACTGTTTCTTTATCTGACAGTAATGTGCAGACAAGCTTGTTTGCGCTCATACTTGACATAGCAGCGACCTGCCTTGTGCATGTCGTAGACAGTTTGGTAGAGTAGCTGTTGCAATTTCATGTCATTGGCAATATGCTCGGTGGGTTTGTCGAAGCGCATATAGGTGATGTCAATAGTGGTGCCGTACTGGTGGCACGAATTCTCGGAAGCATTCACATTGCCACTTCGGCGCAGACGCTTGATGTGGTTTTGCGTGCGGTATACGCTGGTGACAATGAAACGGTGGCGGCGGTCATATCCGCGGTTGTAGAGTGAATCTTGAAAGGCCTCTCCCAAATCGTCCAAAAACTCCTTCGCTTTGGGCACAAGGTAAGGGGCTGAGTGGGTGAGAGGGTCTACCTTGTAAAGTTTGTTCGTCTCAATATACTGTAGGCCGAAAGCTCCCACCTCAAGTTCTTCGATGGTAAGCGTACGCTCGGTCCCATTGGCCCGTGCCGCTATGAGCTGTGTGTCGTTAAGGTCGTTGAAGATGCGTGGGTAGTTGCGGTAGGGGTCGCGGCGGTCTTTGAGAGAGGGGTCGTGGTTGGGCTTCTCAGGCTCCTTGAAGGGGGCGGAGATGCTTTCTACAATGATGTCGCGCAGGTGGATGTGGCACGTGCCGCGTAGCTGATATATACCTATTATAATAAGTAGTAGTAATAAGAGGGTAGCGGCAAAGAAGCCTAAACCACGGCGGCAGAACAGGTGTCCGTGGACGAAGTGGTTGGCGAAGCGCAGGTAACGGCGTAGCAGTCCCTTGCCATACCATTTGAGGAACTGGGCTACGATGGGCACGAGGGCAAGGGCAATCTTATAGCCTAACAAGTCGTGCGGGGTGGTGAATACACCGCATAGCGCAGCCACGAGCAGATAGAGGGGATAGCCCACGTAGGCAAGTTGGCGCAGCGGCCATTTCAGGACGTTGGTGCCTATAAGGTAGGCCGAAGTAAAGGCGGTGAGGAAGGCAAATACCTTGCAACGGAACCATGCTCGTACGTGGTAGTCATCGCCTACGAAAAGGCAACCAACAAGGTCGGTAAACAAAAATAGCAGCCCCACCATTGGGATGAGCTGCGCTATGAATAAGATTGTTTCTTTACGGTTGAGGTTCATAAATCTGTACAAAGGTAATATTTTATTGTCGAATTATTCGTAAATTTGCGGAGAAAAGTAAATGACGTAGAGAAAATGGGAAAAGGTAAATTGGCAAAGTTTGCCGATATGGCATCATATCCACATGTGTTTGAATATCCTCATTCGGTGGCCGAGCAGGTGCCTTTCGAGATGAAGGGGCATTGGCGCGAGCAGTTTTTCAAGAACGATAACCCGATAGTGCTGGAACTGGGCTGCGGACGAGGAGAGTATACCGTAGGGTTGGGGCGTATGTACCCGGAGAAAAACTTTATCGGCGTGGACATCAAGGGGGCACGAATGTGGACGGGGGCTACTGACTCGCTTCGTGAGGGAATGAACAATGTGGCTTTCTTGCGCACGAACATCGAGATTATCGACCGCTTCTTTGGCCCTGGCGAGGTGGATGAGGTATGGATTACTTTCCCCGATCCACAGATGAAGAAGGTGACTAAACGACTCACCTCTACAGCCTTTCTCCAACGCTATGCCTCGTTTCTCAAACCTGATGGAATCATACACCTCAAGACAGACAGCAACTTCCTCTACACCTATACCGATGCACTGGTGAAGGTGAATAATCTGCCTGTGAAGGTGAATACTACAGACTTATATCATAGTGGACAGGCCGATGATATACTAAGCATACGCACCTATTACGAACAGCAATGGCTTGATCGTGGTTTGACAATCAAGTATCTCAAGTTTAATTTATTTCCAGGTGTAGAGTTGCAAGAACCTGATATTGAGATAGAACTCGACGACTACCGTAGCTATAACCGTAGCAAACGTAGTGGTCTACAGACAAGTAAATAAATTGATAGTACATATGGCATTATATCCCAAACTAATACTTGATGCGCTGGCCACCGTGCGCTACCCTGGTACGGGTAAAAATCTGGTGGAGGCAGAGATGGTAGAGGACAACATCCGCATCGACGGACAGAAGGTTTCGTTCTCGCTCATTTTCGAGAAACCTACCGACCCCTTCATGAAGTCAATCTTGAAGAGCGCTGAGGCGGCTATCAAGCTCGCCGCAGGTGTCGATGTGGAGGTGGATATCTCGGTGAAAACCATTCAGCAGGCACGTCCCGAAGTGGAGAAGCTGCTACCGCAGGTGAAGAACATCATTGCCGTGTCGAGCGGCAAGGGTGGGGTGGGCAAGAGTACCGTAGCGGCCAATCTTGCCGTGGCACTGGCCAAGTTGGGCTACAAGGTAGGACTGCTCGATGCCGATATCTTCGGTCCCTCTATACCCAAGATGTTTCAGGTGGAGGATGCCCGTCCCTATGCTGAGCGTATCGAGGGACGCGACCTTATCATCCCTATAGAGAGCTATGGTGTGAAGGTGCTCTCGATTGGATTCTTTGTGGACCCCAATCAGGCAACCATTTGGCGTGGTGGTATGGCAAGCAATGCTCTCAAGCAACTCATCGGTGATGCTGCCTGGGGCGACCTCGACTATTTTCTCATCGACCTTCCCCCCGGCACGAGCGATATACATCTCACAACCTTCCAAACGGTAGCTATTACCGGTGCGGTCATCGTGAGCACACCGCAAGAGGTGGCCTTGGCCGATGCACGCAAGGGTATCGACATGTTTACCAACGATAAGGTCAATGTGCCCATTCTCGGTTTGGTGGAGAATATGGCGTGGTTTACCCCTGCCGAACTGCCCGACCATAAGTATTACATCTTCGGCAAGGAGGGCTGCAAGCGCTTGGCCGAAGAGATGGCTGTACCTCTGCTGGAACAGATTCCCGTGGTGCAGAGCATCTGCGAGGGTGGCGACAATGGTTGTCCCGTAGCCTTGGACGATAGCACGATGACCGGGTTGGCATTCCGCCATTTGGCTGAGGCTGTGGTAGAACAGGTAGATGTGCGCAATGCCACGCAAGAGGCTACGCGGATTGTGAAGACCAAGTAAGATGAAAAAATAAGACGGATTACTATGCAGGAGCGCCATAAAGATTACGAAAGATACTTTGCGGAGAGTGAAGAGTCGTGCCAAAAGTATTATCTGCCCTATATAAAGCAATATACAGACCTGGCGTTCGATGCCCACCTCAAGGTTCTTGAGGTAGGCTGTGGCATAGGGGGTAATGTGGCTCCCTTTGCGCGAATAGGGTGTCAGGTGAGTGGGGTCGATATAGACCCGCTGTCAATAGATTGGGCGCAGAGAATCTTTGCGCAACAGCAGCTTGAGGCCAAGATTACGTGTGCAGATATCCACGAGTATGGCGATGACGAACGCTATCATCTGATAATGCTGCACGATGCAATAGAGCATATCCCCGCGAAGAAGAAACTGATGCTACGCTTGCGTGATTTGCTGACCGATGAAGGTGTGTTGTATATTGCCTTTCCTGCTTGGCGTATGCCTTTTGGTGGGCATCAGCAGGTGGCACGTACAAAATTCGTGTCGCGTTGTCCCTTCATTCACTTGCTTCCGCGCAGTGTGTTCGTATGGTTACTGCGCCGTCTGGGCGAACCCGAAGCGGTGATAAAAGACTTCTTGAGCATTAAAAGTACGCGCATGACCATACAGGCTTTCCAAAAACTGTGCGCTGATACAGACTTCGAGATTATTGATAGAAGACTGTATCTCATCAATCCTCACTATGAGAAGAAGTTCGGGCTGAAGCCGCGGGTGCTGTGGAACATAGTGGCTAAACTGCCCTACGTGCGCGATTACTTCAGTACCTCTTGCCATTATCTCATGCGTAAGAGGCGGTAGCTTTCTCTTTTGATAAATACCCTTTGATTTCTACGTTTTCCACCATTGGTATGGTTATTGCTGTGCCCCATGCAAAGGGGCACGTAGGGTGGTGGCTTTGGCTTACTTAAGCGCGAAGCTTCGCTCACCTATCATCACACCATCGGAGAATAGGTATACCGTGTATTCGCCTGCGCTGAGGAATTCCTCAACGTCCCAGTATACGGTAACGCTCTGCTCCTCACCTGTATACTCGATAAGCTTCTTGATGCTGTATTCGAGTTTGGTGTTTTCGTAGGAGAAGGTGGCTCCGCTGTTCTTTGTGAGTACGCTGCCGTCGGGCTTGGTAATGCGCACGTAGATGGTGCGCTCTCCTGTGGGGGCGGTGATGTTCTTGACAATGGTGAAGTCAATGGCGAACTTTACCACGTTCTTTACGCTATTAGTCTCCTTTCCACGTTTGTTGCGCGGGTGAATGGCGATGCCTGTGGCGTCGAGTTGGGATGCGAGGGTAACCTTATCACTGAGGTTCTTGGCCTCCTCCTGCAAAACCTCTACTTGCTTGGTGGCCGCAGCATATTGCGTGCGCACGCGTTTGTTCTCCTTGCTGAGCTTCTCGTTGGCTTGGTTGAGCGAGTCAATCTGCATCACGTAGCTACGCATCACGGCACGCACGGTTTTCAGCTCCTTCTTCAGACGGGCAATCTCGGCTGCATTGCTAGCTTTGGTAGCACGCAGTTCTTCAAGAAGGCGCTGGGTGCGTAATTTCTCACGTTCGAGTTGTGCCACGAGGCTATCGTTTGAGATGAGTATCTGCATCTCGTCGTACTGGGTGGCGAAGGTGCTGTACTCGTTCTCCATTTCCATCTTTTCCAATTCGAAAAGCTGCACCATCTCTTCATTGGCCTTGTTGGCTTGACTGAGACGGATACCAAGGAATGCCAACGCTACAACCAATGCTATGCCTACAATGATAATTATGCTTAGGACTTTCTTGTTCATATTTGTTGGACAGAGGGGCTTTTGTTTATTTTAATTTCTCCAATGTTTCCTTAATCGCTGCTATCTTGCTTTCGGCATCGGCCTGTTTCTTGCGTTCGGCGGCGACAACGGCCTCGGGAGCATTGCTTACGAAACGTTCGTTGGAGAGCTTCTTCATTACCGAGTTGAGGAATCCCTCGAGGTAGGTGAGCTCGGCTTGCAACTTGGCCACCTCGGCCTCTACGTCGATGAGGCTGCCCAGAGGTACGGCATACTCGGTAGTGCCTACCATGAACGATGAGGTACCATCACTTTTTGCCTCCACTACATTGATAGCCTCGAGGTTGGCCATCTTCTCAATGATAGCATTGTAGGCGGCCACACCGTGGGTACCAACTACTTCAAGGCTCAGTGTCTCCTTCTGCGCGATATTCTTCTGTAGACGGATGGTGCGCACGCCGCTGATGATGCTCTTGACTGTCTCCACGTCGGCAATAAGCTGCTCGTCGTAGGTGTCGGCAAAGATCTTTACGCTCTGTGTCATGATGCTCTCGCCGGGCTTGCGCTCCTCGATGGCTTGCCACAACTCTTCAGTGATGAAGGGCATGAAGGGGTGGAGCAGGCGCAGCAGGGCATCGAAGTAGTGGAGTGTAGCATCGTAGGTCTGCTTGTCGATAGCGCAACCGTATGCGGGCTTCACAATCTCGAGGTACCAGCTGGAGAACTCATCCCAGAAGAGACGGTATACGGCCATCAGAGCCTCGCTCAGGCGATACTTGCTCATCAGGTCGTCCACCTCGATGGCAGTCTTGGTGAGCATGGCGTCGAACCACTGGCAACCTAAGCGTGCAGCCTCGGGTTGGGCGATGGTGGCATCTACATTCCAACCCTTAACAAGGCGGAAAGCATTCCAAATCTTATTGTTGAAGTTACGGCCTTGCTCGCACAATGCATCGTCGAAGAGGATGTCGTTGCCGGCAGGGGCGCAGAGCATCATGCCCATACGCACGCCGTCGGCACCGTACTGGGCGATGAGGTCGAGCGGGTCGGGCGAGTTGCCGAGGCTCTTCGACATCTTGCGGCCCAGCTTGTCGCGCACGATACCAGTGAAGTATACATTCTTGAAAGGCATGTCGCCCTTGTACTCGTAGCCGGCCATAATCATACGGGCTACCCAGAAGAAGATGATGTCCGGACCGGTCACCAGGTCTGAAGTGGGGTAGTAGTAGTTGAGCTCGGCATTATCGGGGTCGTTGATACCATCAAACAATGAGATGGGCCACAACCATGATGAGAACCAGGTGTCGAGGGCATCCTCGTCCTGACGCAACTCTTCGGCGGTGATATTTTCATAACCCTCCATCTTGCGGGCTAACTCAACGGCTTCTTCTATGGTCTCGGCAACTACGAACTTCTCGGCCCCCTCCTGGCCTCCCCCAAGGGGGAGGGATGTCGACGGGGTCTTCCCCCCTTGGGGGGATGAGAGGGGGGCTTCCGGCAGGAAGTAGGCAGGTATGCGGTGTCCCCACCAGAGCTGGCGGCTGATGCACCAGTCTTGTATGTTCTCCAACCAGTTGTTATAGGTGGTCTTGTACTTGGCGGGGTAGAACTTCAGTTCATCGTTCATTACAGGCGGCAGGGCGATGTCGGCAAAGTGCTGCATACGGAGGAACCACTGCATGCACAGACGTGGCTCAACGGCCGTGTCGGCATTGCGCTCCGAGTAGCCCACCTTGTTGTCATAGTCCTCTACCTTCTCGAGCAGGCCTGCGGCTTCGAGGTCCTTGGCGATAAGCTTGCGCACCTCTACGCGGTCCATGCCTACGTACATGCCAGCCTCCTCGCTCAGTGTGCCGTCGGGATTGAAGATGTCGATGGTCTCCAAGTTGTGCTTCTTGCCCAGCATATAGTCATTGGTGTCGTGGGCGGGAGTCACCTTCAAGCAACCGGTACCGAACTCGATGTCTACGTAGCGGTCCTCGATGACAGGTATCTCGCGACCTACGAGCGGTACGATTACCTTCTGGCCCTTAAGCCAAGTGTTCTTCGGGTCCTTGGGGTTGATACACATGGCCGTGTCGCCCATGATGGTCTCGGGGCGGGTGGTAGCTACTACAGCATAATAGCCCTTTTCGTCTTTGTGGATAATGGGAGACCCACCTAAATCCTCCCTGTGAGGGAGGACTTGAGGCTCCGCGATGTCAGTACCCCCTCCCTCACTGGGAGGGA
The DNA here is from genome assembly GCA_964570685.1 of uncultured Bacteroidaceae bacterium. GTDB lineage: Bacteria > Bacteroidota > Bacteroidia > Bacteroidales > Bacteroidaceae > UBA1189. The sequence goes on from CAZMZC010000018.1 coordinate 27,337, forward strand.
TGGGGAGGGTCTTCACATAATATTTCAAATAATACAGCTTGCTCTTCTCCTCCTTGTAGATAACCTCTTCGTTGGAGAGGGCGGTCTGTGCCTTGGGGTCCCAGTTTACCATGCGCAGGCCGCGGTAGATGAGGCCCTTGTTATAGAGGTCCACGAATACCTTGATGACGCTCGCGCTACGCTTCTCGTCCATGGTGAAGGCGGTGCGGTCCCAATCGCACGAAGCACCCAGCTTGCGCAACTGCTTCAGGATGATGCCGCCGTGCTCATCGGTCCACTCCCACGCATGCTTGAGAAACTCCTCACGGGTGAGGTCGCTCTTCTTGATGCCCTGCTCGGCGAGTTTCTTCACCACCTTGGCTTCGGTGGCGATAGAGGCGTGGTCGGTACCCGGTACCCAGCAAGCATTCTTGCCCAGCATGCGAGCACGACGCACGAGGATGTCCTGAATGGTATTGTTAAGCATGTGACCCATGTGGAGCACACCCGTCACGTTGGGTGGGGGAATGACTACGGTGTAAGGCTCGCGGCCGTCAGGCTCAGAGTGGAAGAGTTTGTTGTCCAACCAATATTGATACCATTTACCCTCAACATCCGTGGGGTTGTATTTGCTTGCTAATTCCATAATTTGCACTTTGATTTTGATTTGTCTGCAAAATTACGAATAAATTGACAATTAATTGTTACTTTTGCCATAAAAATAGACACGATGAGTACAAGACAAGAGCAAATGGAGGCTTTCGGACGTTTTCTTGACGTGCTTGACGAGCTGCGTGAGAAATGTCCATGGGACCGCAAGCAGACCAACGAGAGTCTGCGCCCCAACACGATAGAAGAGGTATACGAACTATGCGATGCGCTCATCAACGAGGATGAGGCCAATATCTGCAAGGAGCTGGGCGATGTGTTGCTCCACGTGGCGTTCTATGCCAAGATAGCGTCGGAGAAGGGACAGTTTGACATAAAGGATGTGTGCGACCGCCTGTGCGACAAACTAATTTTCCGTCATCCCCATGTGTTTCCGCCCAAGGTGGACGAATCGGACATAAACCTTGCGGTGACCTCGGCTACCCAGGTGTCGGAAAATTGGGAGCAGCTGAAGCTCAAGGAGAAGGGGGGCAACAAGCGTGTGCTCAGTGGAGTGCCTTCGGGGCTACCCTCCATCGTCAAGGCTTACCGCATTCAGGAGAAGGCACGCAACGTGGGCTTCGAGTGGGACGATGCTTCGGGTGCGTGGGACAAACTGCTTGAAGAGATTGACGAACTGAAAGTGGAACTTGAACGTGGCGACCACGATCTTGCCGAGGCTGAATTGGGCGACCTGCTCTTTGCCACCATCAACGTGGCCCGTATGAATGGCCTGAGCCCCGACAATGCGCTGGAGCGCACGAATCAGAAGTTTATCCGCCGCTTCAACTATGTGGAGGAGAATGCCATCGCTCAAGGTCGCAACCTCAAGGATATGACACTGGAGGAGATGGATGCCTTGTGGAATGAGGCCAAGAGGAAGGAGAGAGAGCAAGTATGAAATCTATCAACGATAAATGACCTATTATGAAAAAACGTATCGTAAGCACGCTCCTGATAGCTGCAGCTTGGGGGAGTGCGATGATGGCACAGACCGACAGTTATGTGTCGGAAGTATGGTGCTCGGACCTTGGTGACGGATATTATAAGAATCCGGTGTTGTATGCAGATTATTCTGACCCCGACGCCTGTCGTGTGGGCGATGATTTCTACATGACGGCTTCGAGCTTCAACTGTATTCCCGGCCTGCCTATCCTGCATTCCAAGGATTTGGTCAATTGGGAGATTGTGAGTGCTGCCGTACCTTATGCACTGCCTCCTGTCGGCGATACGGCTCCGCAGCACGGCAATCGTGTGTGGGCACCCTCGATACGCCACCACGACGGCTGGTTCTATATCTTTTGGGGCGACCCTGACCAAGGTGCCTTCATGACCAAGGCGCAGGCCGTGGAGGGTCCGTGGACAGAGCCTGTGCTGGTGAAAGCTGGCAAGGGTATTATCGACACCACTCCCTTGTGGGACGATGACGGCCGTGTGTATATGGTGCATGCCTATGCAGGTAGCCGTGCGGGATTCAAGAGTGTGATATCTATCTGCGAACTCAGTGCCGATGCCTCGAAGGCCATTACGCCCAGCCGTGTTATCTTCGACGGGCATGGCGAGCATCCCACGTGCGAAGGCCCCAAGTTCTACAAATACGATGGCTATTACTACATTTTCCATCCAGCCGGTGGCGTGCAGACTGGTTGGCAGGTGGTGCAACGCTCCAAGAACATCTACGGTCCCTACGAGATGAAGGTGACCCTTGCTCAGGGCGACACGAAGGTCAACGGTCCTCATCAGGGAGCGTGGGTCGATACGCCTACCGGCGAGCATTGGTTCCTGCACTTTCAGGATGTGGGCGCCTATGGCCGTTTGGTACACTTGCAGCCTATGACTTGGAAGGACGGATGGCCCGTGATGGGTGTCGATAAGGATGGCGATGGTTGTGGAGACCCCGTGCTCAAGTATCGCAAGCCCAATGTGGGTAAGAACTATCCTATCAACAATCCGCGCGAGAGCGACGAGTTTGACTCCTACGAGCTGGGCAAGCAGTGGCAGTGGCATGCCAACTTCAATGAGAAATGGCACTACTGCTATGGCCGGAAGGGAGTCCTCCGCCTCTTCTCATATCCGGAGCCTGAGGGTGCTCGAAGTCTTTGGGATGTGCCCAATCTCCTTATGCAGAAACCTACGGCGCCTAATTTCACTTGTACTACGAAGCTCAAGTTTACGACCTCCGAAAACTATCTCGGCGAGCGTACGGGCCTTGTTGTCATGGGGCTCGACTATGCAGGTCTTGTCATAGAGAATACCGCCGATGGACTTATGCTCAACCAGGTTGTATGTTTGCAGGCCGACAAAGGCAAGGCCGAGAAGGTAATGGCCTCGGTTCCCTTGCAGAGCGGCGAGGTGTATCTCCGTGCCCAGTATCGCGACAAGGGGCTCGATGCCAAGAACCCTCTCGATATGGTGGTGATGGTGCAATTCTCATATAGCCTCGATGGTAAGAAGTTCAAGCCGCTGGGCGAGCCCTTCCGTGCCAAGGAGGGCAAGTGGATAGGCGCCAAGACTGGTGTCTTCTGCACCCGCCCTGCCCAAGAGAAAGTCGATGGAGGCTGGGTAGATGTCGATTTCTTCCGTGTAACGAAATAAACTGCTACGATGAAGAGAGTATTATTGCTTCTATGTGCCGTGTTGGGCATGCAGGCAATGCGTGCCGAGATACGCGATACGATAGTAGTGGCGCGCGACGGTACGGGCCAGTACCGCAACATAGTCGAGGCGCTTGAGGCCTGCCGTGCCTTTATGGACTATGAGATGCTCATATACGTCAAGGCCGGTACCTATAAGGAGAAACTCATCGTGCCCGCCTGGCTCGAGAATATCATCATTGAGGGTGAGGATGTGGAGCGCACCGTCATCACCTATGACGACCATGCCAATATTGACCACATGGGCACCTTCCGCACCTATACCGTGCGCGTAGATGGCAGCAATATCACCTTCCGCAACATCACCATTGAGAACAATGCTCCGCAGATGGGGCAGGCCGTAGCCCTGCACACTGAGGGCGACAAGCTCACCTTCATCGGTTGCCGCATCCTGGGCAATCAGGACACGGTGTATACCGGTGGCCCGCGCACCCGCCTCTATTTCCACGGTTGCTATATCGAGGGCACCACCGACTACATCTTCGGTCCCTCTACCGCGTGGTTCGAGCAGTGCACGCTCCATTGCAAGCGCAACTCCTACATCACCGCGGCCTCTACGCCCGAGGGTGTCGATATAGGCTATGTGTTCAGCCATTGCCGCCTCACCTATAGCGACGATGTCAGCAAGGTGTATCTCGGCCGTCCCTGGCGCGACCATGCCTACACGCTCTTCATGCATTGCGACTTGGGCGACAAGATCAGGCCCGAGGGTTGGCACAACTGGCGTCGCCCCGAGTGCGAAGCCACTGTGCGCTATCTCGAATATGCCAATACGGGAACGTCGGCATCTGCGGACAAGCGTGCCGCATGGACTCGCCAGCTTACCAAGCGCGAAGCCAAAGCCGTCACGCTCGAGCGTGCCATGGCTGTTGTGCCTGATGGCTGGATGCCTGGCGTGGAGCCATAAGCAGGCAGGAATAGATGAAATAAAGAATCCTCGGCAATCATTGATTACCGAGGATTTCTCTTTGGGTGACTAGTGGGATTCGAACCCACGACATTCAGAACCACAATCTGACGCTCTAACCAACTGAACTATAGTCACCATGTTGGGCGCTTCCTTACGAAAGCGGTGCAAGTTTTGTGCCAACGAGCGCATGTAAGCTTGCTTACAATGCTCTGCGAGTGCAGCCGAAACTCGCTTGCTTTCTCAAAAGCACGGCAAAGGTACTGCTATTTTCCGAATATGCAAAGGATTTTGGCAAAAAAATTACTTGTAAGCCTCCATTTTATTGTGTTCGACGAGGAAATCGGCCTCTGTGGCTATGGCTTGGTGCATGCGTTGGCGGGCATCGGGCGCGAGGTCGGCGGGGATGGTGTCGGCTGGGATAATGCGGAAGTCGCCCGTGCGGCTCAGTGCGGCACGTTCAGTCCATACGAGGTCGTAGTCGAGGGCTCCGAGGCGGGTGGTGCCGCCAATCTTCTCAAGGGTGAGTTGTACGCTGAGCCCTACATCGCTGTGGGGGATGCTCATGTTTGATACGTAGTTGCCCAGCGAGTACACGATGGCGTGGTGGGTGGGGTGCTCGGTGGAGGGCACCAGCTCGATGGGCTGTATCATGTGGGGGTGGCTACCGATGACATGATCTACACCTTGCTCGATGAGCCAGCGGGCCAGGCTGCGCTGCTCGCTATTGGGTTGTTGCTGGTACTCGTTGCCCCAGTGCACGAGGGCTATGATGGCATCGGGGCATAGGGCGCGGGCGCGGCGTATGTCGGTGGCGAGTTCTTGCCTGTCGAGGCTGTTGACGATGTTGGGCGCGGTGGCAGGGATGCCGTTGGTGCCGTAGGTGGCGCAGAGCAGGGCGATGCGTACGCCGTTCTTCTCCACCATGAGGGGGTAGCGGCGGTGGCGGTCTGTGCTATCGCGGTAGGTGCCCACGGTGGGTATGCCGATGCTGTCGGTGAGGCTGAGCGTGCGCTCGAGGCCGCGCTTGCGGCGGTCGATGCTGTGGTTGTTGGCGGTGCCGAGGATGTCGAAGCCTGCCTCCTTCAGGGCGTAGAGGTATTCGTCGGGGGCGCTGAACTGCGGGTAGCCGCGGTAGGGCTTGCCGCCGAGGGTGACTTCGAGGTTGCCGATGGCTATGTCGGCACGGGAGATGTCGCCCTTCACCAGGGAGAAGCAGTGGGTGTAGTCGTAGGTGCCGTCGGGCTGGCGGGCAGCATCTATCTGTGCCTGGTGCTGCATGAGGTCGCCCACGAAGAACAGCGTCAAGCGCTGCTTGAATTGACAATTGACAATTGACAATTGACAATGATTATCTACTTCAACAATGCATTCGCAGCTGTCGATAGGGGGGACAGAAAGCACCTGCTGCCCTTGCCCATATATACATATAGGTAAAAGCAGCAGGAGTATGGCGGAGAGGGACTTCAAAAATTAAAAGTTAAAATTTAAAGCTCGAAATGGTAAATAGCTATCCTCTAGTTCTAATTGTCAATTGTCCATTGTCAATTGTCAATTACTTATACACCGCCTTGGTACCTGCCAGCAGGGTGTTCATCATGAGCGACACGATGGTCATGGGGCCTACGCCGCCGGGCACGGGGGTGATGTATGAGCATCGGGGGGCTACCTCGTCGAACTTGACATCGCCGGTGAGCTTGAAGCCGCTCTTGCGGGTGGCGTCGGGCACGCGGGTGGTGCCTACGTCGATTACTACAGCGCCCTCCTTCACCATATCGGCCTTCACGAAGTTGGGCTGACCCATGGCGGCGATGAGGATATCGGCCTCGCGGCACTCCTTGACGAGGTCTTTGGAGCGGCTATGGCATACGGTCACGGTGGCGTCGCCGGGGTATGCCTTCTGCATCATAAGGGTGGCCATGGGCTTGCCCACGATGTTGCTGCGCCCCAGGATGACGCATTTCTTGCCCGAGGTCTCTATGTTGTATCGCTTGAGCAGTTGCAGGATGCCGTTGGGCGTGGCCGACACGAAGCAGGGGAGCCCTATGGCGAGGCGGCCTACGTTGATGGGGTGGAATCCGTCCACGTCCTTGCGGTAGTCGATGGCCTCGATGATGCGCTGCTCGTTGATGTGGCGGGGTAGGGGGAGCTGCACGATGAATCCGTCTACGTCGGCATCCTGATTGAGGCGCTCTATCTCGGCCAGGAGGGTCTCCTCGGTGACGTCGCTCTCGAATCGGATGAGCGATGAGGTGAACCCGCACACCTCGCAGGCCTTCACCTTGCCCGCTACGTATGTCTCACTGCCTCCGTCGTGGCCTACCAGTATGGCGGCCAGGTGGGGGCGCTTCTCGCCGCGCGCTACGCGCTCGGCTACTTCGGCAGCAATCTCTTGCTTGATCTGCTCCGATATGGCTTTTCCGTCGATCAGTGTCATATTATCTTCTAAACTTAGGCATTCCCATCTTGCCCGTAGGCATGTTGGCTACGTTCTTCATCATCTTGCGGGTTTGCTCAAACTGCTTCAGCAGGCGGTTCACCTCCTGTATGTTGGTGCCGCTACCCTTGGCGATACGCTGGCGGCGGCTACCGTTGATGGCGTCGGGGTGGCTGCGCTCGTAGGGCGTCATCGAGTAGATGATGGCCTCCACGCTCTTGAAGGCGTTGTCGTCGATGTCGAGGTCCTTGATCTGCTTGCCCACACCGGGTATCATGCCCATGAGATCCTTGATGTTGCCCATCTTCTTTATCTGGGCTATCTGGGTGAGGAAGTCGTTGAAGTCAAACTGGTTGCGTGCGAGCTTCTTGGTGAGCTTCTTGGCCTCCTCCTCGTCGAACTGCTCCTGCGCCTTCTCCACCAGCGACACGATGTCGCCCATGCCGAGGATGCGGTCGGCCATGCGTGAGGGGTGGAACACGTCGAGCGCTTCGAGCTTCTCGCCCGTACCCACAAACATGATGGGCTTGCTCACCACGGTGCGGATAGAGAGGGCGGCACCACCGCGGGTGTCACCGTCGAGCTTGGTCAGTACCACGCCGTTGAAGTCGAGGCGGTCGTTAAACTCCTTGGCCGTGTTCACGGCATCCTGACCGGTCATGGCATCTACCACGAAGAGTATCTGGTCGGGCGTCACGGCCTCCTTGATGGCGGCTATCTCCTGCATCATCTGCTCGTCTACGGCAAGGCGGCCTGCGGTATCCACTATCACCACGTCGTAGTTCTTGGCCTTGGCCTCGCGTATGGCGTTCTGTGCTATCTCTATGGGGTTCTTGTTGCCCTCCTCCTTGTATACGGGCACGTCAATCTGCTCGCCCAGCACCGAGAGCTGGTCTATGGCGGCGGGGCGGTACACGTCGCAGGCTGCGAGCAGCGGGCGGCGGTGCTTCTTGTTCTTGAGCATGAGGGCGAGCTTGCCCGACATGGTAGTCTTACCCGAACCCTGCAGACCGCTCATCAGTATCACCGAGGGGCGTCCCTTGAGCTCCAGCTCCACGGCGTCGCCACCCATGAGGGCGGTGAGCTCGTCGTGCACAATCTTCACCATCAGCTGGCTGGGGCGTACGGCGGTGAGCACATCCTGCCCCAGTGCCTTCTCCTTCACCGTATCGGTGAATGTCTTGGCCACCTTGTAGTTGACGTCGGCATCGAGCAATGCCTTGCGCACATCCTTGAGGGTCTCGGCCACGTTCACTTCGGTGATCTTGCCCTCGCCCTTCAGTATCTTAAACGACCTCTCGAGTCTTTCACTTAGGTTTTCAAACATATCTTTTTGGCAATTATTCTATAATTAAGGTGCAAAGATAGTGCAAACCGAGAGAAAATGCAAGTTCACTTGCGATTTTCCGAGGTGCCGCCTACCTTCTGTGTTCGCGTAGCGGACACTAAAGATAGTGCAAGGCGAGCAAAATACCCAATTCATTTGCATTATTGTCGTTGTTCTTCCCTTGTGGTCACCAAATCACCGAACGTGGTGATACCTTCGGCCTGTACGACGATGCGCTTGGTGCGGGCGTTGTTGTAGAACTTCAGGGAGAACCGTCCTTGATGGTCGGTCTCTATATCGGGTTCCCAGTAGAGGGTGCGGCGGTAATCCGCCGTGTCGGGAAGTTCCATTTCTGAGTAGTCACGATGGTAGTACTCTGTCACCCGACTGTAGCCTTCAAAATAGGTGTAGCGAGTGCCGTCGCGCATGTCGTAGGGTGGTTTTGTAGGACTCTCCTCTTTGGGGAAATAGACGGTGTGTGCCCATAGCAAGCGGCGGTGGTCTGTATCGCCATCCTGCTTGATGGGGATGCGCTCGCGCGACACGAGGTTGCTGTATATACGGATTTCTTTGGGCAGTTGGTAGAAGTTGAGGTATGGACGCCCTTCACCTTCAGGAATAATATATTCGCCTTTTGTAATACCTCCACCCAAATTGCCTATAAACTTACCATAGTAAGCATAGGTTAAGCTATCTTTAGTGGCATTTGCCCTAAACTTCAATACGTCAGGTATTCGCGCCCGATTCAGTGTGTAGGGTATTGCAGGATCGTAGAATCCTTTTGTGGGCGGTGGGTCGGTGAGAGCGTGTACGCCACGGTCGATGATGGTGTTGAACTCCTTGACGAAGTCGACGACCATGTCGGGACGGTCGTAGTGTATCTCATGCTTCTGTTTGTTGCGTTTCTTGATGGTGACCTCGTTGATGAGGCCTTCCATGGCAAAGTCCACGTTCTCCAATACCTGCAGCTCATAGTCATCCTCGGGCGAGTGACTCTCGTAGTAGTTGTATGGGGTAGGTGCGGGCGAAAATGCTCGGTATAGCGAGGGGAACACATAGCGGTACTTCCCCTTTTTCCCCTTCTTGCCCAATCCATCGGGTTTCCATATCTCGATGGTAAGGCCAGCTTCATCAACGAAGTAGCGGGGGATATCAATGCTGAATTCGCCTAGCTCGTTGGCCTGCACTGTGTCGCGATAGTCCACCTGCTCCGACTTTAGTTCGATGGCTACCCACGGATTAGCTATGCGCTTGTATGTATTAGCTCTCCACTTATCTTCTTCATCAACCAATTGGTCTGCCACATAGCCGTCGATGACATATCCCTGCTCGGCCACGTAGCGAGGCTTTACCTTACTGCCCTGCGCCATGGTCACCCACTCGTAGCGTCGCCATCCCTGTGTGAGCATCAGTAGGTCGATGTCGGTGTGCATGGCGCGGAGCGAGGTGTGCGCAAAGTAGCTGTCGATGTCCTTGATGAATCCCTTGAGGTCCGATGTCAGCAGCAGTTCCGTGCGTATGTCGCCAGTGTCGAAGGTGGGTGCCTCCTCATCGGCATCGGTAATGCTCACCGACAGGTAGCCTCGTGTACCGCCTCCCCACGTGTTCTGTATCTGCAGGGGCACCACCACCTCTTCGAACGGAGTCAGTGAGTCAGTCGGTAGTTCCACGTGGATGGTGGGTGTGCTCGTCGGGGGCTGCACGAAGAAGAGGCGGTCGGCCAATATGCGTCCCTCGGCATTGAACAGCGTCAGCTGGTTCACACCGGGGCGTAGCACCTGTGCATCGAACCTCAGTCGCATGCGTTGCCCGTTGCCCAGCGTTAATGTATCGAAAGCGGTGAGGGCTCCTCGGCATTGCAGACTCCAGCCTAGCACCTCGGCAGGTTGGGTGGGCGAAGCATGTATTGTGGCTTCGTAGCCCTTGTAGCCCGATGTAGGTTTCATGCTCAGCACATACCCCTGCTCCTGTGCCTGAGGGAGTATGAAGCTGTATTCCTTCCCTTTATATTCCACCAGTGCCTTGATGGGCTTGTCATCGGTCGGGGTCACCTGCATGAGTGTGCGTCCGCGATGGCCTGTGGTGAAGATGCCTATCGGCATATTCTTGTGTAGCAGTGTACCGGTAATCTCTTTTTCGCGTCCCCACTGGTCGGTAGCCTCGATGGCTACTATAGAAAGTACGCCCTCCACGAGGTTGCCGCCTTCGGGATAGAAGTTTACCTTTAGATCGTCCTTGCGCAGCTTCGGGTCGGTCTCGTCGGGGATGGCCAGTCGGGTGTGGATAGGGTAGTACTCAAACTCGCGTTTATATACACCGGCCGTGTCGGGGCGGCTGTATACGGGTACCGTACGAGTAAACTGGCAATAGTTGATGTCGGGCACGAGGCTCTGCCGTGCCTCTTTTTCTGACAATAGGCTTCCCGCCCGTTCGTGTCTGTCCATAAAATCAAAGAGCGTAAGCTGCTCGTTGCCGAAGTTCATCATATAGCGCGTGTAGGCCCTCAACTCATAGTATCCGGTGTAGTAGCTGTCCTTCAGAGCAAACTCGCCGTAGCACTGCCCGTTCTCCATACGCAGCTTCTTTGTCTCCATCTCCACGCCCTTGTCGTTGAGCAGCTCCACGTAGAGTATCTTGCTCACGTCGGTCAGCTGCAGCGTGGTGGCATTCACCACGTAGGCCTTGAACCAGATGGTGTCGCCGATGAAGTAGCTGCGGTTGTCGAGATGCAGGTACACCTTCTCCTGCGGATAGGCTTGGTTGAAGGCATGGATATTCTTCAGATACTGCTGTATGCGCCCCACAGCGCTATCGGCCTGCCCGAAAGCAAGCAACGTGCACCACAGCCATATAGTCACAAGCATGATTCGCCTCATAACGATAATTTTCGTATTCATATACCGTTTATATATAGACTTATCCACAAAGATACTACAACATTCAGAAACACCCAAATTTATGTACAAGATGTGTAAGATTTGTGTACAAATTTTCGAGCCAACCCACTTGTCAGTCAGTGGATTATGCTATCGAATGTGTACAATTGCTTGCGGGCATGTGTTTTTGGATGTTGTTCCCTATTCTTCCCGACCAAAGTTTCCCTTGGTAGGTCGGTAATGGCCGCGGCGCAGGAGCACGTGCTCCATCACGCCCTGCGCTACATACTCCTTCATCAGCTTTGGTATAGTTTATAATCTCCTTGTCTTTCTCGCGTTTTCGGCAGTCATATTCTTATTTCTCGCAGGCTCCACCTTTCACTACCCCTGCAGAGGTAGTGATTTATCCCTGCAAGGGTAGTACTCTCTCCCTGCAGGGGTAGTATGTTATCCCTGCAGGGGTAGTGATAAATGGAACCTGTGAACAAAGATAATCTATTGTTCCGATTTTTGCAAACGAACCGTCCGTTTTGTTTGCAAGTACACTGTCTTTCAGAATATTGACATTGCGATTTGGGTGTTGTAACTTTGTGCCATAATAACGTAAATGAAACAGAAAAATATGCAAGAATCTAATGTAAACCAGCAAACGCAATCTTACGGAGACATGCTCCGTGAGACCCAGCAGGAGGAGTTCCCCCTGCTTAGTGAAGTGACTCGCGGGGTCGTGGAAGATCCTCTCACCTTGATGAACTCACACTACGACAATGACGGCGTAGTAGTACCCTGCGCCGTATGCACAAGCTACCGGGCAAGACCACCGCGGCCAACTACTACCGCCTTATCTATGCCAACGGAAAGAATATATCGTATCTGCATATCCCCGAGATAGCCGAGATGGTTGCTGCCAACAAAGGCTCGTTCGGCGACTTCATGCACATATTCCTGGCTGCGCAGAATGAGGAGGAGTTGCACACAGGTCGCAAGACCGATGATGAGGACTTCCTCATCAAGCACACACGCTTGGCCTTGGTGGCTACGGGCACCATGTCGTCGGTGCGCGAGTTTATCCCCAACTTGGAGGATGGACTCTCCACCCGTTTCCTCTACCACAACCTGCCTGCCAAGGATACTGTGCGCGACGAGATGGACGAGGCCACTGCCGAGGCGTTCCGCGACGTGTATACCTATTATCGCGGTCAACTGACAGAGATTTGGAAGGAGCTGCGCCAGTTTGAGGGAAAGGCGAAGAAAAATGCAAGTTTGACTTCAGCCCTACGAGCGTCGACCTTCGATTCTCGAATAAAATCGAGTGCCAAGGCTTAGCCGTCACAACAACTTGAACCGCACCTTGGCCACCACGTTCATCGGGCGCAGCTGGCATACGTTGCGGTAGATGTTGAGGTTGCTGTAGTTGACCTGCGTGTAGGCCTGCTGATTGAAGAATGTCTTTGAAACGCTTACCGCTTTTTCCTCCATCTGAGGTACAGAAATGCCAGCAATATCAATGCTGCTATAGCGGCAGCCAAGAGGGCGGTTGCCTTTGTGGATGCAGCATCAGTGGAGGGCTCTTCCTTTTCTTCCTCAAGGTATATGCCATCGCGAATCAGCTCCAGCGCCGTGTCGTATATCAGATTGCCCTTGCTGGTTACCTCTTCGTAGGTCATGGGGATATTCAGGTGAGGGATGACGCCTCTGCCGTAGGGGAAGTCTTCGCTGACAAACTCGTCGCTTACAATGCGGGTCATAGGAATATGACACTTGAACATACTGTTGGACAGCATGATGTCGGCAAATCTCAAGGCATTCATGCAATGATAGGCTGTCTTGGTCTCGCGTCCTATGACGTAGCCACGTGCATTGCGCTTCATAATGCCTGCAAATGTAGTGGATGCCGAGGCAGAGTTGGCATTGATAAGAACATATATGCGGCCCGTGTACAGTGCCTTTGTGGTGTCGCTTGGCGAAGACTCTTTAGGCTCGTTCATTTTGTAATAGCCTTTGCGTCCAGGAATCTCCTTGTAGTCTTCAAACATTACCGTTCCTGCAGGATAATTCAGGGTGGAACTCTTGATTGTTTGCGTGTTCACTTTCATATATCCTCCTTCGCTCTTTATCGGCTCGTCCATTACGGCATCCACCAATTTGTACAGTACGCTGGGATTACCGCCAGGATTATTGCGAAGGTCTATAATCAGGTTGTCGCAACCCCTTCTTTCTATATGGTCGAGGAACACAAGCATGGAATCCTCTTCGGTCTCCATCAAATTGAAATTTCCCAACCATATATGAGCGGTACTGTCATTGAGGATTTCGCAGCGCACGTTTTCTTTTCTTACAACTCTATTTAGTGCCATATGCCAGTTGCTCATGATTTTCCCATCATAGTCATACCAAGTTGCTGTTTTCATCAAAGGTACCGTGAGTTTCTCACCTCCGACAAATGTAAAGGTTGTCTTACCTCCTTTTTGTGCATCTTTGTCCATGCGATAATATAGGAAACTGGGTGTGGATACCAACTGATGCTCCAATACGGTTTCTACTTGAGCATCATAAATCATGCTTGTATAAGGAAGCAACTCCATGCATAGAGTGTCTACGTGCTTGCCATCGACACGCTCAATCTCGCGTCCTAGATACGTCTTGTATTCCTCTGTGGTACTGAGCACACGCATCTTGCCACCCACCATTCCGAAGAGTAGTGGCGACCACATTTGGGCTTTATGCGGGGAAAGGTTGATACCGTAATTAAACCACATGTGCGAATCGTGTATCCTACGGTTGTAATTCATCACCAATCGGGCAAAGTCCACCAATGATATACTCTCGGGAATCTTGGCAATCTCTCCTTCTACAAAGGCATCGTACTCCTCTTCGGTCATAAAGTCATCAAGCGAGGGATATATCTCTTTGATGCTGCTTGCTAGTTGGCGGTAATCAGCAATAGCCTCTGATTGTGATAGAACCTTTTTGGGTTCTCTCTTGACAGGAGGGATAAATGTAGTCTTTAGACCAAACGGTGTCAATGGGTCGTCACACTTTCCGCCTTTACTTACGCTTATGTGGATGCTGGGCTGATGAATCTTCTTATAAGAATAGTGAACCTTACCCAACACATCACCCTTCTTCACATTTTGTCCGGTTGCAAGAGGGGTGTCGGTGCTCAATCCGCCAATATATAGTGTCTTGCCATCATTGCTCTTTATATGAATCTGATATGACAAATACTTGACGTCCTGTCCATTCTTCTCCATACTTTCTCTGTGTTGTTCTACTATTTCATTAAAAGAGCCACTTCTTCCACCTCGGCTGCTGGAAGAATTTAGCGAGTGGAGATAATTCAGTGAAATGTAGGTGACTACTCCGTCGCAGGGGCTCACAACATTGGTACCCAGTTCTGCACCGATGAACAATCTATCGAAGTTATGCTCATTGTCGATATATTCCTGCGGCCGATAAAGAATTCCTTCGCCAGCTTTTGCACCCTCGATGGGCCATTGATAGAGCACCTCTGCAGTTTGGGCATGCAGCCCCAACATACTTCCCAATAATAATAGAGTCAATTTCCATGCTTTCATATTGCTGATGTGTTACGATGAATTTTCTTGCTACCGTGTTTGATGATATAAAGATATTATTCTTATCTCAAACAGGCAAGAAACCATCCTTGCATTTTGCTTGCAATTGATTTTGAGGATGAAAAGAGCCTTGCAAGAATCTTGCAAGGAATTATAATGTGTTGCTAAACAATAGAATATGATTTAGTCCTCTTAGAAAAGGAAAGACGAGATTAAGCGTGTGTGTTGATGTCTCAGACATGGATTTGCTTCTCTGTAACCAACGTAATGAGTGAACGAATCTTCAGAATAAGTTGCTCGGTTGGTTCTATTAATGGTGCAACATCCTCCTCAGTCCAATCGAAAAGGTCATCATAGTCTCCTGAATTGCGCATGTTCTGCAGACGGGAAATCAGTCGCGCATCAGCCTTGCTAAGCATACCACTTAAAACAAACTCCTTGCATAATACGCGGATGACTCCTGCGTGAGATTTTGCAGTCAGTGATTTTGTCGATTAAAAGGGCGGTAGCTGCATGGAATACGGCATAGTAAAGTCGGTTGGCTGTCAGTGTCCAGTGTTTCAGCATGGCGTTGTCTTTGGCCTCTGTCATTACGGCGTCGGCTTTTTCCAATCGATAAGCTATGATGGCTCGTTTGTCATCTGTTTCTAATGCCATAGTTCTATGCCCTCCTTAGCAATGTTTTGATACAATGGTGTAAAGTGTCGTTTCTGCCATTCGCTTTTGGTATAGAGAATCGGATTTATATCGGCATCGAGCTGCCATCCCAATTCCACAAAGGGGTAGGCGATACGGTCAAAGTCGCTGTTTGTGGCTCTGTCTTCCTTGTCAATAAGTATGAGTAGATCCCAATCAGAATCCTGTCGGGCATCGCCACGAGCTTGCGACCCAAACAATACTATTTGAGTCCCTTTGGGTGCCGTTTCTTTGGCTACCTGCCTGATGCTATGGATAAACTCTTCTCTTCTCATCGGTTGCAAAAATACGCATTATTTTCAAACCTTCATAATGATGAAACAATTTTCTTGTTGTTCGGTTATAGCGAAAGCACAAAATAGTCCCACTCCTTGGCACCGCCGTTAGGACCGAGAATCTTCTTGTGCAATCGGCTACGGATGCTCGACACACTGTCGGGAGCGCGATGGGTGATGGCAGCAATGTCCTTGTGCGGAATGCGGAGCTTGATGAGCAGGCACACCTGGTACTCGATGTCGGAAAAGTCGTAGAGCGAACGCAGCTTGCGGGTGAAGCCCGACGACACGGCATTCACCTGCCGCTCCATTTCGCGCCAGTCCTCTTCGCCCATATTGGCACCCGTCGCTATGCGTTCACGTAGGGTAGCGTAGTAGTCGGACTGGAAGAAGTCGTCCTCCACCTGCTTGATGGCATCGGCTATGAGGGCAGGGCGTTGGCTCAGCTCCTCCTTGATGGCGGCAAGGTTCGCTTCGGCACGACGCTTGCGCTTGGCAAGCTCTACGGCATAGAGCACGATAATGAATACGATGAGTAGCAGTATGACGAACAGATAATGATAGGTGCTGATGGTCTGCTTCAGCTCGCGTTCGCTGGTGGAGAGCACAAATCCACGCAATTGTTCGCCATCTTTGTTTTGGTCATTACGCATAGCCTCAAGGAACTCCTGCTTGCGCTCCTCCGTGATGGTCGTAGAGCGGCGCCAAGTCTCAATCCATAGTTTATGTACGACAACCATTGTGCTGTCGTCAATGACACGAATAGGGGTAACTAATGAAACCCTTCTTAAGAGCGTGTCGTTAAGCTCATACTCTCCCGACTCACGAGGAAACAAAAACGTATTGCCATCCACTGCCCACAGATTGACATCATAATACATGCTGTCGGAATCATAGATGGTGCAAGAGAGGAAGTTGCGATTGCGAATCATATCCATGAGTCTGCCCTCATGGTCGGTCATATTGACCATCATCCACGCCCCCGTAATGTCAAATCCCTCACTTCTCTGTGGTTGCTCGGGTTGCACAGCCCCGCCCTGCTGCTTTCCCGAGCAAGAGGAGAGCAGCACCAGCACCGTGGATAGTATGATGATAAGTCGGTTCATTGGAAAGCAAAGATACAACAACATTCAGAAACTCCCAAATTTGTGTACATGATGTGTAAGATTTGTGTACAAAAACTGTACATAAACTATACAAAAACTGTACAAAATTTCGGGGTAACATAAGTGTCTGTCAGTGGATTATGCGTGTAAAATGTACAAATGCCTGCGAGCGTATGTTTTTACATGTTTTCCCCTTATTTTAAGGTTGGTATTTCGTAACAATCACACTGCCATTCTTCAAATTTCTCTTTGCTCTTTACTTTTTCTCCTTGCAGATAGAAGAGTTTCTGCCTGCGGGTAGAATGTTTTCTATTCGCAGTTAGAAACATTTCTATTTGCAGCTAGAAGTATTTTTGAAACAGGTATCTCGCTTCGCTACCCCTGCAGAGGTAGTGAACTCTCCCTGCAAGGATAGTATGCTCTCCCTGCAGGGATAGTACTCTCTCTCTGCAGGGATAGTGACTTTTGGAAACAATGGCAGGGTAAACGGAACAGAATGACCTCGCACAAATGATTGAATTTTACACGTTTTGTGAGATTTGTGTGAGGCTAATAATTTGATTCTCAATGAATAAAAACAGAATTTTCGTAGATGTTTCTGGTGCGTCTGTCCCTGGAACAATAGAACAAAGGTAATGAATAGTTCTTACATTGCGATAGCAGTAAGGGCTTTGTGTAGGGAAGTTCTCAGGGTATCAAAAGACCGAAAAGAAGCGGTGGAAAAGCAATTGTATATATTTGTATACGTAATTCGCTGAACTTCATGATGGTTATGTCGAAAATATGTACAGTTTATGTATAGTTTATGTACAGTTTTTTGTATATATTTTGCACACTTTCTTGGCCAATCTGTTTGGACAAAGAAAAGGATTGCGAATAGCTACATATAATTGATTATAAGAAAAGAGGGTGTGACGAAAAAAGAAGAGGGCGTGTCGCGTTTTGCACACCCTCTTTTGTCGTTCTATGCCGGGTGGATCAGAAGAGGTAGTTGAATCCGATGTTGTTCCACAGCTTCTGTCCGTCGCGGCTGTCGAGGGCGCGGGCCATCTCGAAGGAGATGACGAAGTTGCGGTTCATCACTATCTTCAAACCACAGCCTGCGGTGGCGTGCAGACGCTCTTCGTTGCCCGAGTAGAAGGGGTTGCCCTCTTCCTTCATAGGTCCGCCAATGGGAGTTCTCCACACCTCGTAGGCCTTCTTCTGCTCCTCCAGGCGGTAGGGCTGGATGACCTGCCCCATGTCGAAGAAGGGGTTGAGGGCGATGTGGAAGTTCTGGTTGATGAAGCGGAAACCCACGATGCGCCAGCGGAACTCGGTGTTGAGCCATGCCATGCCGTTGCCCACCACGCCGTTGCGGTTGATGCCGCGCACGGAGGCGTTGCCGCCGAGGCCCTCGGTATATACCTTGCGGAAGAAGAGGGTGTTGAGGTTGTTGATGAAGTAGTAGGGTATCTCGCCGGCGAGCTTGGCCTGCAAGCCCAGGCGGTAGGCGAAGGTGAGGCGGTCTTTCCACACGGGTACGTAGTGGCTGCCCACGAAGGTGAGGCCGAGGTTGCTGTAGCCTGCGTGGTCGATGATGTCGGGGGTGCCCACGAGGGTGGCTTCGATGTTGACTCCGCGGGTGGGGTCGCTGTCGTGGTCGCGGGTGTCGTAGACGAGGCCCGCCTTGAGCTGGAGCACGTTGCCGCCGTGGGCTTCATTGTCGCGGATGAGGCCTGCGGTGCGGTAGAGGTCGTAGAGCGATACTTGATCCTTGTACTTGTCCATGGTGACATCGCTGGTCACGATGTTGTAGTATCCGATGCCTGCGGCCCAATGGAGATTGCCCGTGATGCGGCGTTGTAGGCTGGTGACAAAGCGGAACTGATTGCGGCGCATCCAGTAGAAGGCCGATTTCTCGCCATCGGCCACACCGAAGTCGGTACCGAAGTAGGGCGACGCGTAGCCGTTGAAGCCGTAGAAGTCGAACTTCTTGGCGTTGAAGTAGGTGCAGTCGAAGAAGAGCTTGCCGTCGGGGATGAGGGTCTTGAAGTCGCCGTAGCAGCGCAGCAGCGACGAGCCGCCGGTGTAGGTGGAGGCTTCGAGGTTCACTTTGTAGTTGTAGGAGGGGTAGTTGGTGCCGTCGCCGTAGTTGAAGATGTCGACACAGGCGCCGTACTGGAAGCCGAGGTCGCTGTCCCAGCCTACTACGGGCAGGGGGCCGAAGTTCCAGCCCTTCTTGATGATTTCTTTACTGTCGTTTTCTTGTGCTGTAAGGCCGAGCGTGGCGGCACCAATCAGCAGGATGGATAAGATGCGTTTCATAGGTTATGAGTCGTGAGTTGTGAGTTGCCGTCCGGCGTCCGGCAGGCCAATTGTCCATTGTCAATTAAAAAGTTGTTTCTCCTTCGATGAAGTTCTCCATCCGCAGCTGCTCGCCGTCGAACACGGCGTAGGTGCAGAGGTCGGTCCACTCGCCCAGGATGAGCAGGCGCGTGTCGCGCGAGAGCATCAGGTCGAGCTCTATGTGGCGGTGCCCGTAGATGAAGTAGTTGATGTCGGGGTGCTGCTTCAGATACTCCTTGGAGTAGGCGATGAGGGGTTCGCCCTGCTCGCCCATGTAGCGGGGTACCCCCTCGCGCTCGTGCTTGAGGCGGCTATGCTTGGCCCATTCGAGGCCGAAGTGTACGCTCCAGCGTGGATGTATGCAGGCAAACATCCATTGCAGTATGGGGTTGTGGAACATGGCCCGCAGGGTGCGGAACTTCCAGTCGGTCTCGCCCAGCCCGTCGCCGTGGGCGAGGTAGAAGAGCTGGCCTCCGAGCTCCACGGTCATGGGACCATAGTGCATCACTACGCCGCACTCTTCGGTGAGGTAGTCCTTGCACCAGATGTCATGGTTGCCGATGAAGAAGTGTACCTCGATGCCGCGGTCGGTGAGCTCGCTCACCTTGCCGAGGAAGCGGGTGTAGCCCTTGGGCACCACGTTGCGGTACTCGAACCAGAAGTCAAACATGTCGCCCAGCATGTATACTGCCGTGGCCTTCTCCTTGATCTTGTCGAGGAAGTTGACCAGCCGCCTCTCGCGGGTGCGCATCGAGGTGAGGGCGCGGCTGCCAAGGTGTGCGTCGGAGATGAAGTAAACCATGATTGTTGATGCTGAATGGTGTTTTTACATAAATCCCAATTCCAGTTTAGCCTCCTCGCTCATCATGTCCTTGTCCCATTCGGGCTCGAACACGAGGTTGATGGTGGCGGCGGTGATGCCCGTGATGCCCTCTACGCGCATGCGCACGTCTTCCATGATGAAGTCGGCCGCGGGGCAGTTGGGCGCGGTGAGTGTCATATCCACCTCGGCACGGCCGTCGTCCATCAGTTCAATACGGTATATCAGCCCCAAGTCATATATGTTGACGGGGATTTCGGGGTCGTACACTGTCTTCAGTGCTTCGATGATGCGTTCTTGCAACGCCAGTCTCTCATTCTCGTTCATGCCGACAAATTTAGTAATTAATTGTCAATTGTCAATTGTCAATTGTCAATTATTTATAGTTTTCCCTCATCAGCATAGCTGTAGTAGCCGCTGTCGGTGAAGATGATGTGGTCGTTGAAGCGGATGTTGAGCAGTAGTGCGGCCTCCTGCACCTGGTGTGTGAGGCGGTCGTCATGGCTGCTGGGGCGCAGGCTGCCCGAAGGATGGTTGTGGCAGAGAATGAGCGATGTAGCCCGCTTGAGCAGGGCTTCGCGCAGGATAAGGCGCACGTCGACCACCGTCTCGGTGAGGCCACCCACACCGATGCGTACGGAGTCGATGACCGAGGATGATTGGTTGAGCAGGAGCACGTGGCACTCCTCTACGGCAAGGTCGCGCATGAGGGGGTAGAAGTACTCGTATACCTGTGCGGCCGAGCGTATCTGCCTGCGCTCGGGCTGCTCCACGGCACGGCGCCGTCCCAGTTCGCAGGCGGCGAGTATGGTCACTGCCTTGGCAGGCCCTATGCCCTTGAAGCGGCATAGCTCGTCCACACTGAGGCGTCCCACGCGGTCGATACTGTTGCCATACGCCGCCAGCACCTTCTGCATGAGCCCTACGGCAGAGTCCTCATCGTTGCCCGAGCCTATAAGAATAGCAAGGAGCTCGGCGTTGGTCAGCGCCTGAGCTCCTTTGCTTATCATTTTCTCGCGTGGGCGGTCTTCCTCGGCCCAGCGGTTGATGGTCAGTTTGTCCATTACATCTTCACACGTCCAACGTATGAGCCGTCGCGGGTGTCAACCTCCACGTACTCGCCCTCGGTGATGAACAGGGGAACGCGGATCTCGGCTCCTGTCTCCAGTGTAGCGGGCTTGAGTGTGTTGGTAGCGGTGTCGCCCTTGAGGCCAGGCTCGGTGTAGCTGATTTGGAGCACTACCTTGGTGGGAAGCTCGGCATAGAGCACAGTGTCGGTAGAAGCATCAGATACCACCTCAACGGTCATACCCTCCTTCAAGAAGGCAACACCTGTGATGAGTTCCTTGGCAATGGGGGCCTGGTCGAATGTCTCGTTGTTCATGAAGATGAAGTCCTCACCCTCTTGATAGAGATACTGGTAGGGACGACGCTCTACGCGTACATCCTCGAGCTTCTCACCGATGTTGAAGCGGCGCTCCAGCACGTAGCCGTCAACCACGTCCTTGAGTGTAGTACGCATGAAGGTGTTACCCTTACCGGGCTTTACATGAAGGAAATCGATACAGAAGTACAGCTTTCCGTCCATGCGGATGCAGGTACCTTTCTTGATGTCTTGTGCATTAATCATAACTTCTTTGTCTATTATTTATACTTGAATTTCTACTTTTTCTCCATTTTTTTCGGGTGCAAAATTAACATAAAACGGCAAAATGCCCAAATCTTTCGCATAAAATCAGTACATTTTTTGGTCAATTCAAAAAAAGTCCCTACTTTTGCAACCCGATTACGCAGCCTAACGACGAAAAAGGGCGCAGAATTCAGAAAAGAAAGAAACAAATAAATAGAACAGAGCAATGAAAAGAACATTTCAACCTTCTCTGAGAAAGAGAAAGAACAAACATGGTTTCCGTGAGAGAATGGCTACCGCTAATGGTCGTCGTGTATTGGCTGCCCGTCGTGCTAAGGGCCGTAAGAAATTGACAATTTCTGACGAGTTCAACGGCTTGAAGAAGTAATTCTCTTCGGTCAACAAGACTACAGAGAGGTAACGCGTGCGTTACCTCTTTTTTTTTGGAGATAATATAGCAGTTGACCGGAGTGGCTCGTGTATTTGCACCATCAGTATCATTACCTTAAGTACATGACAAAATTTGAAAGATAGAGTAATTCCTTTTTCTGAGCGGGTTCTGTAACACCTCAGCTATTTCCTCTAGTCCATATTTGAAGATGCTTTTGGCCCTTCTCCCGTTGCTCAGTATTCTGATAGACTTGATATAGGAATCTTTGTATATCCCCACAAGATATGCCCATAGGAAAGCGATGGTCATTACGGCAAATAATCTTTCAATCCTTTCAATATCTGCCAGATGAGTGTCCTCTATGTTGAATCCGCTTGTCTTCATGGCTCTGAAAGCAGTTTCTATCTGCCAACGTTCCTTGTATGAGGATGTCGCTTCTTCAGGTCTGCTGTATGATACGAGAATCTGGAGTTCCATAACACCATCCTGATTCTTCAGCCTTGCACCTGAGAGATAGCATAACTGGTTGTTCACATAATAGATGCGCCTCCTAAACTCAGTCTGCCCGTATTTCAAGTGGTTGAACATCCACCATGCCTTGAACTCCTTTCCAGTCCTAGGATCCTTGATCCAGAAGTTCTCTCTGATACGGATGTGGTAGGGTATCTGTTCTCGATTGAGATAGGCCAACCAGTCCTCTCCTACAAACTCACTGTCGGCTACCAGACATTGGATGGATGACTTGCCGAAAAGTCTGATGAACCTCTCCATTATCTGCTTCCGCTCCAATGTGTTGGAATTACCACGCTTAGGAAGCAGACGGAACAGAAGCGGGAATGCAACACCCTTATAGGTGACACCTAATACGAGGGCATTGATGTCAAAGCGGCCGAACTGCCAGTTCGTCCTGTCCATAGACAAGACATATGGTCCCTTATGAGGGAGCAGGTTGAATATGATTCGGGCTATCAGGTCGAGGTTCAAGATATAGTCTGAAAGGAAACGTTGGATGCGCCTCATGCTTGACAGACTGCTAGCCTCACTCTCAAAAGCGATGGCAAGCCGATGAAGACCTACCGTCTGCACCTTGCACATGGCAAATATCAACTGGGTGATACACTTGATTCGGGCCAAATTCATATTTTCACCCATATGAGCATTGATTATCTCAAATAAATGACTACTTTTGCAGTCGACCTTAGGATTAGTTATCATAGAGAAAGCCGTCAAACTTTTCTTTAAAGATACTAATTTCTAAGGTTTTATGCAAGCAAATCGCTGATTGTTAATCAGATATGTTTTTTTGTCATATACTAAAGTCGATGCCATAAAGTTTCTTTACTATGGCGCGCCCTCTATTTATATTCACAAAGCCCCTACTTTCACAAGCTGGGGCTTTGAT
>CAZMZC010000019.1:0-50364 GCA_964570685.1 uncultured Bacteroidaceae bacterium
CAAGGACATCGGTCTCATCGAAGATGGCGCACATGTCGAGGAATGATTGGAAACGGTCGGTATGTGTGTTGAGCAGGTTGTTCACACTGGTGATGGCTGGCTGGATGACATTGTCAAGGCGGAATGCCCATCCGTTCTTCTCCTTCCATCCCTTCTCTATCTTGGCCGGTGTAGCTCCATTGTCAATCTGTGCACCTCCCGAAACATAACCGGAGAATACACCATTAGCCTCGGCAAAGTCGGTGAGGTGGATGGCTCCACCGTGCTTGGTCAGGTAGTAATTGTTGACAATCTCTTCGCCAGCATCAAGCACTACGGTATTGTAGTTGAGCAAGTCGTATACTTGTGAAGCGAAGTCAGAACTACCGCTCGAATTTACGATGTTGGTAATGGTAGAACTGATTTCCGGATTGATTTCTCCAGTCTCTGGGTTGTAATTATGTATCTTTACACCATAGAGTGTCTGGGTACGTTCTGTGCCGGGGATGGGTTCTACGTGAGAGTAAAACTCCAATGCACGGGGATTGGCGCTTCCGAGTGCGATGGGGTCGATATAGCAACCCTTCAAACCTTCGTCTGATGGGATGAAATACAAATAGTTGGCCTTCATTGCCATCAAGTAGTAGTACATATCGGCACCGAAGATTGATGAGGTGTTACCCGAGGTCTTATCCTTGGAGAAGTAACCCATTACTGACATGTCGGGATAGGTGATGGCCGGACCGATTACCGACTGGAACTCGTCAGGAGCAATCATCGACTTCATCTTATAGATGATACCATTATTGGCTACAGCCACATCGTACTTGCCGTCAGTAACCTGTATGTCGTCCTTGGTGAGACCCATAAAGTCGCCCGAGCCATCATTGGTGATGGTACCAAACTTGCTGGGAACTGAGGCAACAAACGAGCCTTGTATCAAGTTGTTTACAAAGGAGGTCAAGATGCCATTGCCATTGTTGTGCAGTGCATCGAGGTTGGCAGGCAAGTTCTCTTCCGTATTCTCCAGTGCTCCGTAGAGGTCAATGAAGTAGGCACCGCCACCGCCAGGGAGGAAATATTCCTTGATAGCTTCGTCCGTAGGAGCGAGAACAGCACCCATATCGGCCAAGCTGTTGGCTGCATTAGTTGATGAATAGTATTGGTTCCAGCCAAGATCCCATTCCAAGCGCTTGGTCTCAGAAATCAGCGTTCCTGTGGGGTCTACGATGTTGGCGTTGCCGCCTTGTGAACGTCCACCGGTGAAATAACGCACTTGGTAGATGGAGTCGATGGTGGGACGGCCGTTCTGCAAAGCCCAAGCATTGTAGTCACGTGTCGTATTGGCATCGTAGTAGGGTGCGCAGAAGTAGTCGAGTATACGGGCAAACAGCTGCGTGTTGGGCTCCTTGCGCATTACTTGAGGGATATTGCCTGGAGGCACCAACACATCGTTCACTTGATGGATATAGCCATTGAGGCAGGTTACGTCCTGATTGACGATCCTGGTCTGATAGATATAAGCCGTATCAGAGTTGCTGATGTATGAACCTACAGGCTCGCCGCGCAGTATGCCGAAGTCGCTGTCCACTCCCGTGGTAGAGATGTTGTTGGCGAGCATCTGCTCACGAGTAAAGTGCACCATCATAGGCTTGGTTGCATCATATACGACGTGGATACCCTTGTTGCGGAAATAGTCCCAATAGGTGTTGTTTTGTGGCATCTTCGACGCATCGTAGATAGCCGTTACAGAGTCGGTCACACTGACATTGGTCTCGTGCTTGATGGCCACACCGCGGTTCACGTTGTTGTCGTCGGCCTTGACGTTCGAGAGCATACCTGCAAGCATGGCATTGTCCAGCATCGAAGAGTACAGGAGTTGCTTCTTCATGCCCTCGGTCAGTTGCTCATAGGATGTCACTCCATAGGAGTTGTTCTGGAAGAAGCGTTCAAACGCCTCATCGTTGGCAGGGAAGATTGTCTTGCTACCTGTTCGCGATAGTACCTCTGCATACTCGAGGTCATCTACCAACCTTAGATACGTGTTGAACGTACCTGTCAAGTGTTTCCCGCTACGAAGTTCCTCATAGATACTCTCTCCGAGCCATTCTGGCTTTGTCCCTTCCGGTACCAGCAACTCTTTCTCACAAGAAGTCAGCAGTCCTAAGGCGACGAGAGATGCGCATAAGAAGAGTTTTTTCATAAGAGTTTTTAAAGTATTGTTAGTATTGTTTTTCATCTCCATTGTCTATCCCGCAAATGAAGGAATCCCGTCATGATAGAATGCCTATAATTGCAAAATAGACGTTACAATTCACAAAGGAACAAAAAAAAACAGAAAGCGCAATGATTTTAACACAATATTTTTAGGAATAAGTGAAAAAAGCTGAAAGCACTTTCTGATGTCTATCGATGAAATCGGCGTTTTTTGAAATTCGTACGTACGAATGCTGCTTCTGGATATCCATAAAAAAGGGGTGGCTCGTGTGGAGCCACCCCTTGGTAAAAGGTTATGTGCAGCAAAGATTACTTAGCAAGCATCTTCTTACCGTTCTGGATGTAGATCTGACCCTTTACAGGAGCCAAGATGCGCTGACCCTGGAGGTTGTACATGTTGTTGTCAACCGGACGGATAGCCTCTACATTGTCGATACCTACTTCACCGGCAGCAATGTTCTGGATAATCAGGTTGTCGAACCAGCAGCGACGGTCTACATTGTTGTAGTTAGAATAGAGGATAAACTGCTTGGGAGCTACCTCGGGGAGTGCAATTACTTCTGTAGTTGCAGTACCCTTAGAGCTGCTTGATGTGGTGCAGTACATGGTCTTTGCGCCATAGTCGAGCACGATGTCGAACGCGGTCTTGTTGCTCTCAGCGGCAATAGCACTGTTGCTGGCTGAAGATGAGCCTACACCAGGAATCTTGCCATTGTAGTCAACACCGAATGTGTTCAACTCATCATCGCCTGTGTAACTAGAGAAGAAGAGACCGCAAATCGTGTCGCCCTCAGCAGAAAGAACCTTGTAACCAGCCTTCTTGCCAAGCAGCTTACCTGCGTAGAAGTCAAACTTGATGTTTACGATATCAGTCTCCTTGGCGGGAGCGCCTTCAATCTCAACTACAGCCTCAGAGTTACCTACGCGGAGCATGCCGAGTGAGTCGGTGAGGATTACTGCACCAGTAGTCTCGTCGGTGGTAGAGCCCCAGCCGAGGCCGTAAGGATATGAACCTTCAATGTCGGTGAAGGTCATGAGACCCTTAGCGCCTGCGATGGTGTAGTAGTAGTTTACGGCATCGGTAGTGTCGGTATACTCGATGGTGTTGATTGTAGCAGGAGCGTCCTGTGTGCCAAAGTCGATGTCAACGAGTATGGTAGCGTCGATGGCGAGCTTGAATGCCTCTACCAGAGCCTCCAAATCCAACTTCTGGTTTACGAGTGCCAATGAGTCCTCTGAAGAGAACGGAGCTACCAACTTGGCATCGTAGAGAGCCTGTGACTCGGCAATCTTAGCTTCGAGGTCGCCCATCTTGGCAGAGCTTGAGTAGATACGCTGACCCTTGGTGGCTGTAGCTGCCTCGATAGCAACAGGCATATCGGTCAAAGGCTTGTTCATGGCTACGAACGGGTTGATGTAGTTGTTGTTGAGGAAACGTACGCCGTTGTTCATGATGGTGTCGCCCAAAGTCTCATAATTGTCAAGCATGGCAAGGATGTCGTCCTGTGTCATGGCTGCCCACGCGTCGTAGCGAGCCTGTGCTTCAACTACACCCTCCTTCAAAGCTTCCTTACCCCAGGGGAGGAGCACCTGAGTCTCGGCAAGGTATTCGTTAGCTACGTCAAGGCGACCCTTGAGGGCTTCGAGCTGTGTCTCTACAGCTGCAAGATAAGATTTCTGCTGCTCGGTGAGCTCACCTTTAATGAAAAGCTTGTAGAGTACGGGAGAGTAGAACTGTACGTCGAAACCTGCGTTTGCAGATGTTGATACATTGTTACAGATGATACCCAATGTGATTTCCTTCTCCTCTTCCAGCTTGAACTCTACGACATAGTCCTCGTTGCGGGCTGCGTTCAAGGTGTCAACCAGAATGGTGTCGCCATTGAAGAACAGCTTTGTCTCGGCACACTCGTCGGCCCAAGAGCGAGCCCAACGGTTCTTGTTCAATGTCATCATACCGCCTTGGCCTGTTACGCCCCAGTAATAGGTACCGGGAGAAAGGGTTGCGGTCAAAGTAGCTATGTTGTTCCAGTTGCTGTTAGCACCGGCGGTACGCATCCACTGGATAGCCATAGGAGAATCTGCAGCAGCAGTCTTGTGGCACCAGCGGTCTGTTGACCATGTCCAAGGAGCCTTGCCATTGTAATCAGAGCTAAGCTTATTCCATTTACTAGTCCAATTCATCCAGTTGGCAGAGTTGTTACCTGTAGCAGCAGAACCGTCGGTGGTAGGAATGAAGTCCAATACGTTCTCAAAGTTTGCGGTAACAAACTCGCTCCATACGCCTTCAAGGCTCTCCATTACGATAGCCATCTCTTCAGGAGAAGCGCCATCTTCAAGAGCACTCTCTACGTCGATAACAGCGCCCAGGAAGTCCTCGTAGACCTCTCTCTCATCGATACCTTCGCTAACGAGGTATTTGTTGAAGTAGGCGATACGGTCTCTGGCAATACGGTCATCGTATACGTTTTCTGCGAGGTGGCAAGTTACGTCGGCAATCTCGAGACCCTCGGCCAAACCGCGGAAGTCAATCATAATGTTACCTTCGGTAGGAGCCTCTACGGCGAATGAAACCTCTGTGAAGCCATCGGTGCCATAGCTGAACTGATAACCACCGTTCACACCGTTCTCACCATAAAGAAGGTTTGTACCATCAACAGTACCCAATGTTCCGTCGGTGTTATAGTAAGCATTCATATAGTTGGTGTTGCCACCTGTAAGGTCAAGGTCGGTGAAACCGGCAGTAGAGCCCATCACCTTGAAAGATACCACGTATGTACCTCCCTGAGTGATAGCTACCTGCTGATACATACCGTTCTCGAGAGCGGTCTGGCCGGCAAGCACCTTCTGTGTGTTAGAGCCGTTAGGACCATCTACCCCCATGGTAAATGTGGCCTCGAGGGGGAGAGTGGCGTCTGTGGCTGTCCAACCATCGGTACCGGTGGTGCCGTTCTTGAACTGGCCGTTCACTACGAGGTTTTCACCTGTAATCTTGTACTTTGCTACCTTTGTATATACAAAGTCACCTACATTGTGAGCACTTGCTGACAATGCGATAAAAGCAAAGAGTGAAGCTGAAAGTAATTTTTTCATCATAGCTTTTTTGTATTAAAGTTAATAAAGTGTTAGTGTGATTCTGTTTAATGTGGCGAATTTAAGACAAAAACACATTTTGTAAAACTTTTTGTTCTTGTTTTTATCCTAAACATGTTGCATAACATATTTTAACGGCAAAAACTCTCTACATAAAAGCAGGAAGAGGGCATCACACGTGGTGATACCCTCTTTCATGTAATAACTTCGTTTCTTCTGTTACTCTGCAATCAGCAGGAAGTAGTTTTTCTTGCCACGCTGCACGAGCAGGTACTTGTCGTTGAGCAGGTCCTTGGTGGTAATCTCCTGATCGAAAGCGGCAAGCTTCTCCTTGTTGAGCGATACACCACCGCCCTGGGCCATCTTGCGCATCTCGCCCTTCGAGGGGAACACGGCCGACTCTTCGGCAAAGAGGTCTACGGCCTTGATGCCTGCCTCAATCTTCGCGCGCGATACTTTGAATTGGGGTACGCCCTCGAACACGGCGAGCAGGGTGTCCTCATCGAGCTTCACCAGTGCGTCGTGGGTGTTGTTGCCGAAAAGGATGCCCGATGCCTCCACTGCAGCCTCGTAGTCGGCCTCAGAGTGTACCATGATGGTCACCTCCTTGGCGAGGCGCTTCTGCAGGATGCGCAAGTGGGGAGCTTCGGCGTGCTCGGCGATGAGGCTTTCAATCTCTTCGCGGCCGATGGCGGTGAAAATCTTGATGTACTTGGCTGCATCGTCGTCGCTCACGTTGAGCCAGAACTGGTAGAACTTGTAGGGTGAGGTGTAGTGCGGGTCGAGCCATACGTTGCCCGACTCGGTCTTGCCAAACTTGCCGCCGTCGGCCTTGGTGATGAGCGGACAGGTGAGGGCGTATACCTCGTTGCCGCTGGTGCGGCGGATAAGCTCGGCACCGGTGGTGATGTTGCCCCACTGGTCGCTGCCGCCCATCTGCAGCTTGCAGTTCTTGTGCTTGTTGAGATAGAGGAAGTCGTATCCCTGGAGCAGCTGGTAGGTGAATTCGGTGAAGGAGAGGCCGTCGCGTGCCTCACCGTTGAGGCGCTTCTGCACAGAGTCCTTGGCCATCATGTAGTTGACGGTGATGTGCTTGCCCACCTCGCGTGCAAAGTCGAGGAAGGTGAAGTCCTTCATCCAGTCGTAGTTGTTGACGAGTTCGGCGCAGTTGGGTGCGTCGCTCTCGAAGTCAAGGAACTTGGCCAGCTGCTTCTTGATGCACTCCTGGTTGTGGCGCAAGGTCTCTTCATTGAGCAGGTTGCGCTCCTGCGACTTGCCCGAGGGGTCGCCAATCATGCCTGTGGCACCACCTACGAGGGCCAGCGGCTTGTGGCCGCAACGCTGGAGGTGACGCAGCATCATCACACCGCAAAGGTGGCCGATGTGCAGTGAGTCGGCCGTGGGGTCGATACCCAGGTAGGCCGTTACCATTTCCTTACTCAACAGTTCTTCTGTTCCGGGCATCATGGTGTGTACCATGCCGCGCCATTGGAGTTCTTCTACAAAGTTCATATATTTATATAGGTATTATGTTTTATGCTTTAGAGGTGCAAAGTTACAACTCTTTGGCCGAACACACAAACGAAACGGCAGAGAATATCAAAAGGGTGGGTTAGGATCCCAGTCGAGTTCCCGTCCGAGTATGTGGCGTATATTGAGCCATACGTGCTTGCGGAGGTCTGCTTCGTCCATATCCATATCGCTGCTGACCAGTTCGTAGATGGTGTATACACCGTAGAACTCGTCGCTCTCGAGCAGGATGTCTGTGAGGGGGACTTTTTGCACGAACTCTTCGTCGTAGCGTTCTCCTACGCTGACGTAGATGCCTGCCCGCTTGAGCTGTTCATATTGTATTATGCCTCCTCGGAAATTATGGAGCACCCAGGGTAGGGTGGCTTTCGTCTCTTTGCGTATGGCCAATAGTTCGTCTATTCCCTTCACGCAATGTATGATGAGAGGCTTGCGCACTATCTCGCTTAGTCTTATCTGTTCGCGCAGCACTTCAATCTGGAGATCGATGGGTGCCGAGCCATTTTTCTTGTCGATGCCCGCCTCGCCTATCATCACCACTTGCGGGTGCAGGGCCATTACGGCCAGTTTGCCGAGCTGGGTTTTCCAGTTGTCGGCGATGTCCCACGGGTGTAACCCTACGGAGTAGTAGTGCCTGGGAAGAGGGATAAAGGCATCTGGTGTGAGCTGTACGATGGCTGTGCCTGCCTCTTCGGGGTGGTAATGGGTATGTATGTCGTATATCATGGTACGGGGTCATAGCCCGAGCCGCCCCAAGGGTGGCAGCGGAGGATTCTACGAATAGTTAGATAGAGTCCCTTGAAGGGACCATGTTTCTTCAGTGCCTCGATGGCATACTGTGAGCAGGTAGGGGTGTAGCGGCACGAGGGCGGTGTGAGCGGAGAGATGCAAGCCCGATAGAAGTATATCGGGAGTAGGAGGATGTATGTCAGCAACTTCTTCATAGCTCCGCACTTATTTTGTCCAGTAGGCGTACCATGCGCTTCTCGATATGTTCTGTCGGCTCAATCTCGGCCGATACATACACGAAAGCTATCAGCAGTCCCTTCCCGCTTTGGTTCACCTGCTCTATGAGGGCATGCTTGTTCTTGCGGTAGGCTTCGCGTATCTGCCTTTTCACCCGATTGCGATCTACGGCATCGTGGAAGCGCTTTTTGGGTACGCTAATCAGGATAGACACCCCTTTCTGCATCTCCTCTTCTACAGGGAGGAAGATGGCTCTGATGGGGTATGACGCTGCCGTGCGGTTGTCTCCTTGGAAGAGGCAGTCCATCAGAGTACGGCTGCATAGCCGCTCGCTCTTCTTGAAGGTGTTTCGTGTCGGAGATGTCATGAACAGCAGAAATGTGCGTTTGGTTAAATTGTTGTTCTGAGCATAGCGAAGAATCTCATGTGGATGGTGGGTTAGAGATTCTTCGCTATGCTCAGAATGACAGAATGTAAAGGAGGCGTTCTCCGTTTACTTGTTTGTCTTGGCAAGGTATTGATCCAGCGCCATTGTCATTGAGGGAGCCTCGGCTGTAGGGGCCTCAAGGTCGAGACGAAGGCCTGCCTCCTTGATGGCTGTCGCTGCTGCGGGTCCGAAGCAGGCAATCTTCATGTCGCCTTGTTCGAAGTTGGGCAGGTTCTCCTTCAGTGAGACGATACCTGAGGGGCTGAAGAATATCATCATGTCGTAGCCATCCAGCTCTCCCGGCTCAAAGATGTGGCTTACCGTGCGGTACATCACTGCTTCAGAGTGTTGCAGGTTGTGCTCGTCGAGCATAGAGCTGATGTCATCGTTGTGTACGTCGGAGAGGGGCACGAAGTATTTCTCGTTTTTATGCTTCACCATGATGGGGAGCAGCCCGTCCATCTTGCCGTTGTCGCCAAAGAAAATCTTGCGCTTGCGGTATTGCACGTACTTCTGGATATAGAGGGCGATGGTCTCTGACACGCAGAAATACTTCATGGTTTCAGGCACGCTGACGCGCAGCTCTACACATAGGTTGAAGAAATGGTCGATAGCGTGGCGCGAGGTAAATACAATGGCCGTATGGTCAAGGATGGTTACCTTCTGCTGTCTGAACTCTTTGGGAGTTACACTTTCGATTTTAATGAACTGCTTAAAATCGATGTCTACATTATACTTTCGCGCAATGTCAAAATAGGGCGATTTGTCCGATGCCGGCTTAGGCTGCGAAACGAGAATCTTAGTTACTTTCAAGGCTTATAGTTTTTGTCTGCTTTATAAAAATTGGGTCAATGCTTTGCCTGCTACAAGCAGGGGCATTATTTCGAGGGTGCAAAGGTAAACAAATAATTGCAAACCGCCATGTTTTTTTGTTAAAAATATGTGAAATGCCTTGAAAAACAAACAGGTTTCGATTAGGATGATGTGTGCAATCAGTAGAATTGTCATTGCCGTTGAGCACAAGTCAAGGAATACTGTGACCGTAGTTGTCACATACATTGAGAGACCCGAGATGATGGCCCAATTGGCATAGTTGTGTTTCCAAAGGAGTAGCTGAGATTTGTCGAAAAACGCCCAATTCACCGCTTTGTATATTTCTTGCTTGAGTAGAAATGCGGCAATGAGGGCGACGAAGAGCTGGCATAGCATACGGTAGTTGTGCACGACTTCGTAGTTTCCTCTCCTCGTTATGTATATGGTGAGGAAGAGGGCTGTGGCTATGAAAGCATTGGCGAATAGTCCAAGCTGTATGTATTGGCTGCTGGTGGTTTTTACCCCTTCCTCGAATCTTTTGCGTGGGAGGAAGAACTGGCTCAGCATATTGCCCAAAAGGTTTCCCTTGTCTGCCAAAGCTGCCACCAGAATAAACAGCCCTACAAGCAGGATGGCTACATAGCAGTTGTCGGCATACAAAGGCTGCTCGGCAGGTATGCTCTGTATGCGTTCGCTCCACTGTAGTGTCTCTTCCTCGTGCATGGCAGTCTATCGCTTTGGGGCTGCAGTTCTCAGATGGCTGCAAACTTGCGTATATTCTTGTCCCACTTCGGTGTGCTGAGCAGCAGCTCCATGGCTTCGGCAGGTGTGGTGGCCACCTTCCAGATGTCGGCATGGATGGCTCGCATGAAGTTCTCCTCCACGGCCTTCTCCAGCTGGGCCAGCAGCGCATCGTAGAATCCGTCTACGTTGAGGATGACGATGGGGTTCACATAGAGTCCCAGTTGCTTCCAGGTGATGATTTCGAGCAGCTCCTCCATGGTGCCGCACCCGCCCGGCAGGGCGACGATGCCGTCCGAGAGGTTGGCCATCGTCTGCTTGCGCTCGTGCATCGAGGGTGTCTCTATCAGTTCGGTCAGCCCCGTGTGGTGCCATCCTTCGCGCACCATGAAGGTGGGTATCACGCCTGTCACCTTGCCGCCAGCCTCGAGGGCGGCGTTCTCGATGGTGTTCATCAAGCCCAGCTTGCCCGCTCCGGTAATCAGTGTCAAGCCGTGCTGGGCTATCAGATGCCCCAATTCCTCGGCGGCATCAAAGAATTTTTTGTCAATCTGTGTGCTTGAGGCACAATATACGCAAACGGAATTCAATTGACAATTGACAATTGACAATTGACAATTGGCTTCCGCTGCATGACCTACATTGACTTCTTTCATAAACTACAACACTGTTTCATTGTCCATTGTCCATTGTCCATTGTCCATTGTCAATTGTCCATTGTCCATTGTCAATTGTCCATTGTCCATTGTCCATTGTCAATTGTCAATTAATAACGGTAGTGCTCTGCCTTATAAGGACCCTCCACCTTCACACCGATGTAGTCGGCCTGTGCCTGTGTGAGTGTGGTGAGGTGTACGCCTATGCGCTCCAGGTGCAGGCGAGCCACTTCCTCGTCGAGGTGCTTGGGCAGGCGATACACGTCGATGGGGTACTGCTTGCCGTAGAGCTCTATCTGAGCTAAGGTCTGGTTGGTGAATGAGTTGCTCATCACGAACGAGGGGTGACCGGTAGCGCAACCGAGGTTCACGAGACGGCCGTCGGCCAGCAGGATGATGCTGTGTCCGTCGGGGAAGTAGTAGCGGTCTACCTGCGGCTTCACATTCTCGCGGCGTATGCCGGGGTAGTTCTTCAGCGCTTCCACCTGTATCTCATTGTCAAAGTGGCCTATGTTGCACACGATGGCCTGGTCGGGCATCTGGGTCATGTGCTCTATGCGCACGATGTCGATGTTGCCTGTCGTGGTCACGAAGATGTTGCCCTGCGAGCAAGCCTCCTCCATGGTCACTACCTGGAAACCCTCCATGGCAGCCTGCAGTGCGCAGATGGGGTCAATCTCGGTTACCAGCACACGGGCGCCGTATGAGCGCAGGCTATGTGCGCAGCCCTTGCCCACATCGCCGTAGCCGCATACCACAGCCACCTTGCCGGCAATCATCACGTCGGTAGCGCGCTTGATGCCGTCGGCCAGCGACTCGCGGCAGCCGTAGAGGTTGTCAAACTTGCTCTTGGTGACCGAGTCGTTCACATTGAATGCGGGGAACAGCAGCTTGCCCTCCTCCTTCATCTGGTACAGGCGATGCACGCCCGTGGTGGTCTCTTCGCTCACGCCGCGTATTTCCTTGGCCATGGCGGTCCACAGGCCCGGCTGCTCGGCCAATACCTGCTTCAGTATAGCCTTCAGCTCGGCCTCATCCTCGCCGCCCGAGGGAGTGTCGAGTACCGCCGCATCCTTCTCGGCATCCACGCCGAGGTGTATCATCAGCGTAGCGTCGCCACCGTCGTCGACGATTACGTTGGGGCCCTTGCCTCCGCCGAAGTTCAGCGCCTGCAGCGTACACCACCAGTAGTCGGCCAGGGTCTCACCCTTCCATGCGAATACGGGCACACCGAGGTCGGCAATGGCAGCAGCGGCATGGTCTTGTGTGGAGTAGATGTTGCATGAGCACCAGCGCACCTCGGCACCCAGTGCCTTGAGGGTCTTGATGAGCACGGCCGTCTGTATGGTCATGTGCAGCGAACCCATCACGCGTGCTCCTGCCAGCGGCTTGCTGTCGCCATACTTCTCGCGCAGCGCCATCAGGCCCGGCATCTCATGCTCGGCCATGTCTATTTCCTTGTGTCCAAACTCGGCCAACGTCATGTCGGCCACTTTATACGGGAGTGTAGAAAACAATTGTTCGTTCATACCTTTATATGTTTATAGTTGTATCATTCCTTTTCGGTAAGCACCTGTTTTGCTCTTGCAAAGATATAGCTTATTGACGATATCGGCAAGAAACAGGTACTTTTTTATGGCTCATCCTCAGAATTGTGCCGGTAGTCAATCGTGATTCCTGGATGTGCTGTCCGTCGGCGTTTGCTCACGTCTCAACAACCGAAGAACACGACACATTACGCAACATTTACGAAGGATTTTACGCAACATTTTTGGCTGCAACTTGCCGAATATCAATCGCGTAAGGGGTAATTTACGCAACATTTGCGTTTTGTCTATTGTTTTTTGTACACCGCATGCGGCACTCACCTATACCGATTCTAAATTACGCTCATTTCTGCACTTTTTTGCACTTTTCTTTTTTGGGGCGATGCTGTCAGGGAATAGGCGTTCGTCATATCCACTTGCTGCCAGTCATTTACGCTGGGCGGCCTCTGACGTGCACCATCCTATTTCGGGTGAAAATTCTTTTGCCATGCCGCTCGCACTTGATGTCCTGCTGTTTTCACAGGCTCGAAAATGTTTTTTCATAGGTCCGACAAACTTTTTTCGAGCCTGCGAAAATATTCCGCGGTAACTACCGCGCCGCTCCGCGCTAACTATCGCGCCATGCCTCGGTAACTACCGCGGTGTGCCGCGATAGTTACCGCGCTTTGTTTTCGCAGGTTCCAAAATCAGAAAACGCACTGCCCATTTCATCAAATCGGAGGTGGTTCGCGCAAGGAGAATCAGTCCGAAAAACAGCCCGAAATCATTGATTTTATTTGTATTATCTTTGCAGTGGAATTACTAACCTTTAAATCATTTATTATGCAAAACTCAAACATCCCAAACAACCTAAGAAATCAAGTTATGGAAAATCTTAATGTTGCACAAACTCAAACGTCTTACGCCGACACGCTGCGTGAGACCCAGCAGGAGGAGTTCCCCCTGCTCAGTGAAGTGACCCGCGGGGTCGTGGAAGACCCCATCAGTCTGATGAACTCACACTGCGACGATGACGGCGTAGTGGTGCCCTGCGCCCTGCCCGATACCATGTGGCAGTCGCTCCCGCAGATGATGAGCGAACCGCTCAGCCTCTACGATGATGCCGACATCCGAACGATGTTGCTGATGGCGATGATGCCCACCATAGGGTCGGCAATGAGTAATGTACGTGTGCGTCACGGGCAGCGCCTCTACTCGCTCGGCATGATGAACATCTGCGTGGGTCCCTCGGCCTCGGGCAAGGGATGCGTGGGCGATGTGGCCGGCCTTGTCGATGGCATCAACGACATCATCTGCAGCGAGAGTGCTCAGGCGCAGGCCGACCACCGCAAACGACACAAACGTTACAACCGACTGAGTAGCCAATTGAACTTTGCCGCCAAGGGCGATGTAGGGCACCTTATCGACGTGAACGACATCGCCGAGGAGGTGGACGAGCCGCAAGCACCCCTGCGCCGTATGCACAAGCTACCGGGCAAGACCACCGCGGCCAACTACTACCGCCTTATCCATGCCAATGGAGAGAATATATCGTATCTGCATATCCCAGAGATTGCCGAGATGATTGCTGCCAACAAGGGCTCGTTCGGCGACTTCATGTACATATTCCTGGCAGCGCAGAATGAGGAGGAGTTGCACACGGGCCGCAAGACCGATGATGAGGACTTCCTCATCAAGCACACCCGCTTGGCCTTGGTAGCCACGGGGACCATGTCGTCGGTGCGCGAGTTTATCCCCAACCTTGAGGACGGACTCTCTACCCGCTTCCTCTACCACAACCTGCCTGCCAAGGACACCGTGCGCGACGAGATGGACGAGGCCACTGCCGAGGCGTTCCGCGATGTGTATACCTACTATCGCGGCCAACTGACGGAGATTTGGAAGGAGCTGCGCCAGTTTGAGGGAAAGGCGGAGGACGAGCTCCCCCGACTTGTCATCACCGACGAGCAGCGCAAGCTCATCGACGAGTATTACCGCCAACTGGTATCGTTCGTGGCATTGGCCTTGCCCGACAAGGACTTGCGTGCTCCCATCCTGCGCTCGCGCCTCAACCTCTACCGTATGCTGATGATCATCGCCGTGCTGCGCCGTTATGAGGCAGAGGGCGCGGCCGAGGGGATATTTGCAGAGCCCCACTTCGTCACTACCGATGCAGACCTGCGCTGGGGTCTCGCGTACATCTTCTATACGGTGATGCAGACCTCGGCCATCTACGACCGCTTGCGCCGTGAGGAGAAGGAGGAAGAAGTGAAGCGCCCTTACCTCAGTGCCCTGGCCTTCCTGCAGATGCTCCCTAAACAGTTTACCACCGCTGAGGCCAACAGAGCCGGTGAGGAGTGGGGCATAGGGAACCGTAGCGTAAGCCGCCATCTGTGTACCCTCTACCGCAAAGGATATATCGTCCGTCTGCGGCAAGGAGTATACCGCAAAATGGGGCGTGGAGACAAAAAACACAAGCTGGCAGCATGATGTGTCGTAAAATCCCCCTTATACGATTGATGCTCGGCAAGTTGCAGCCCAAAATGTTGCGTAAAATCCTTCGTAAATGTTGCGTAAATATTGCGTATTCTCATTCCTTTATTGTATCTTTGCGAATCGCGAAGATACTTTCACTCGCAGTGATAAATATTCAAGCAAGCTTGATATTTCTCGCTCGTTTATAGTATCTTTACACCATAAAACAGAATCTACACGATGAAACAGAATCCGAAAACCAAAATCAAGATCAGCGACACCACTCCCGTGATGCGCTGCCGCACTATCCGCCGCCGCAAGATGAACGGCAGCACCGATACCAACGCCTGGGGTGTGGGCGCCACCCTCGTACCGCAAGAGAAGATCGACATCGAAGAGATGGGCGCCATCAGCCAGCAGCGATGCACCGTGACCCAAACCGATGTGCGGGCTGCATGGAATATGCTGGAGGTCATCATTGCCGATGCCTTGGCCAATGGCCGCCGCGTAGAACTGGGCAACCTGGGTGTCCTCTCGCTCGATGTACGGGCCAAGGAACTCAAGGAGCCGGGCCAGCGGCTACGTCCCACCGACCTCGAGGTGGGCAGCATCAGCTTCAAGCCCGGAGCGCTACTGCAGAAACAATTGCAGCGTGTGAGCTTCAAGATAGACCACCACTGCCCCGAACCTCTCAGTGGCGACCTGCTTGACGAAGCCCTATGCAACTACTTCGACAACCATGCACACGAGGGCATCAACGTCCGCGAGTTTGCCTACCTCTGCGGCTACCGCGAGACTTCGGCTCGCGCCCTCCTCAAAGAGTACGTAGCTGCCGGAGTGATGGAGCGCGTCCCCATGAGCCGCGGCTACTACCGACCTACGGTGGGGAACTTCGGGTGGTGAGAAAAGTTATATTATCTCCTTGCAAAAAGTAGTAAAAGAGATGATAGAAATCCCAAGTTCCAATAATCAAAATCTGAAAAACACTTAAAATTCTCTCCGCAGAACTTGGATTAAACGGAAAGGATTTTTACCTTTGCAACCGAAACTCCCTTGAAAAAGTGACGTGATATGGTAAAAACTCCCTTGAAAAAGTGGCGTGATATGGTGAAAACTCCCTTGAAAAAGTGACAGATGCTAAACAGAAAGATTTACAATACACTGAAAGAGTGGAAATTGTCTGATAATAAGAAGCCGCTCGTCATCAAAGGTTGCAGGCAATGTGGAAAAACATTCTCCGTCTTGCACTTTGCCAAAGAGAATTACCGGCATGTGGTGTATGTCAACTTTGTGCAAGCCCCCGACTATGCTCTGGCATTCAAGGATTCGAAATTGGTGGATGATATCACCATGAACATCAGTGCTATGAGTGCAAATGCAACGTTTGTACCGGGAGAGACCTGCATTGTCCTTGATGAAATACAGGAATGTCCTGAAGCACGCACGGCGCTGAAGTTTTTCCAAATTGACGGTCGATTTGATGTCATCGCCACAGGATCGCTGCTTGGAGTGAAAGGATACGGACAGAAACGTGGCTCAAAGGCGTCGGTTCCTGTGGGGTATGAAACGATTGTAAATATGTATCCGCTCGACTTCGAGGAATTTCTTTGGGCCAATGGTATCAACGGGCAGATTATCGACAAAATCAGGGAGTGTATGCACGGGGTGACACCTGTGCCTGAAGCACTGCATCTGCGTATGAAACAGCTGATACTGCAATATACCATCGTAGGAGGTATGCCCGAAGCTGTCAATACATTCATCGCAACACACGATATAGGCCAGGTGCAAAGCATACAGCGCGCCATCATTAATGAATATGAAGATGATATGGTGAAGTACGCCGATGATGCCGACAAACCAAGGATTCGCGAATGCTTCGAATCAATACCGCGCCAACTGAGCAAGGAGAACAAGAAATTTCAATACTCTGTGGTGCGTAAAGGCGGAAAGGCTGCCCAGTATGGTGGAAGCATCCAATGGATAGAGGACGCGGGTATCATCTGCCGGTGTCGTAACCTCGACATCCCAGAACTCCCCCTCGATGGCAATGCCATAGAAGACGTTTTCAAGATCTATATGGCCGACACCGGACTCTTTGTATCGATGCTCGAAGAGGGTACGGCATTTGACATCCTGCAAGGCAACCTCTATGCTTATAAAGGTGCCATATTCGAAAATCTGATTGCCGATATATTTAATAAGATGCAGCGTAAGCTATATTACTTTAGAAAAGACTCTGGCCTGGAAGTTGATTTTGTGATGCGCTATAAAGGTAAAAGCACGCTCGTAGAGGTGAAGGCTTCGAACGGAAACACCAAGAGCACCCGTACCATATTGGCACACCCGGAGAAGTATCATGTGTCACAAGCCATCAAACTGGGAGATTACAACGTGGGGCGCAACGAACAGCTACTGACACTGCCATTATATATGGCTTTTTTGCTGAAAGAACATTAGTGCGCACATGTCTTTCGCGTCAACCGCAACGTTTGTCTCATCGGATATGTTTATCCGATGATGTCGAGGTAGAGGATTTGCAATCCCCTTTGCTTAATCGGGTCAAAGACCCTGATACTCTGCAACGGCGGATAAGGTATATCCGCCGTGACCGAAATTTATTGATGCTTGTTGAGGGAATAAAGGGTGCTTTTCCGTATGGCTAAGAACTGACGGCGAACCATAAACGAAGAAGCCAAGCATCCTGTTGTAGATGCTTGGCGTCTCTCTTCTTCTTCTTTGGTGGGCCATCTAGGGCTTGAACCTAGGACCTCCAGATTATGAGTCTGTTGCTCTAACCAACTGAGCTAAAAGCCCGACACAATGGTGAGGTTTCCCTCAATTGCGGGTACAAAAGTACGCGCTTTATTTGAAACAACCAAGAAAAATGGTGAAAAAAGGGTTAAAACCTCTTTTTTTTTATGCAGCGGCTTTGGAAATAACATTGAGTGTACTTGTTTTTTTGCCTGGTATGCACTACTTTTGCGTACAAAAAATAAGAAAATGATAAAGAATATACTCTTTGACTGGGGCGGTGTACTCATCCATCTTGACAAGAGCCGTTGCACAGAGGCTTTCCGCCAGTTGGGCGTAGAAGTGAGTGATGAGCTGACCAATCCCTATGGTCAGCGTGCCGACCTAATGGACTTCGAGAAGGGGCTGATGACGGTGACTGAATTTCACGACACGGTGCGCCGCATCTATGCGCCCGGACTTACTGACGCACAGATTGATGAGGCATGGAATGCCCTGCTGCTGGAGATACCGACCTATAAGCTCGACATGCTGTTCTCGCTCAAGGAGCGCTATCGCCTATTCCTGCTAAGCAACACGAATGCCGTGCATTGGGAGGAGGGGCGCAAACGATTCGACTATCAAGGACATAAGGCTGAGGACTACTTTGAGCAAATATTCCTTTCTCATGAGATACACGAACTGAAACCTTCGCCCGAGGCCTTCCTCAAGGTGGCACAGCTGGCAGGCATCAAACCCGAAGAGACGCTCTTCGTCGATGACCTGCAGGCGAGCTGCGATGCGGCAGCGGCGCTAGGATTCCACACCTATTGTCCGGTGCCCAATACCGATTGGAGGGAAGCTTCGCCTATCTCCTTCTAAGGAGGAGTAAACAATCAAGAACCTGATAGATGAAACCAGAAAGCATTAGATATAACTCCGAGATGCCCTCTTCGCCCCCCCTTGGGGTGAACAGGGAGGTTGTTGCTACCATAGGGACGTTCGACGGGGTGCATCGCGGCCATCGGTGCTTGCTAAATCAGGTACGCAGCATTGCTGATGAGCGTGGCTTGAGGGCAGTGGCGGTAACCTTCGCTACGGCACCGAGGGAGGTGCTTGAAGGTGGCGCTGCACGTGCTTCATTGTCCACGACGGTAGAGCGTGTGGCGTTGCTACGCGAGGCGGGCATGGATGAGGTGGCGTTGCTCACTTTCACCCACGAGATGGCGCAGCTCACGGCCCGTGAGTTTATGCAGCAGGTGCTGAAGGAGCAGTTGGGCGTGGAGGTGCTGGTAATCGGGTATGACCATCGCTTCGGGCGTGGACGTACTGAGGGGTTCGACGACTATGTGCGCTATGGCAAAGAACTGGGTATGGAGGTGGTGCGTGGTGAGGCCTGCATGGATGGCTGCGAAGCGGTGAGCTCGACCCGCATACGTCGTTGTATTGTCGGAGGGCATGTAGCCGAAGCCAATGACCTTTTAGGATACAACTATGCGCTTGAAGGCAAGGTAGTGGACGGCTATAAGGTGGGGCGCAAGATTGGGTTCCCCACGGCTAACCTGCAGGTAGGCGATATTGGCAAACTGCTCCCAGCTGATGGGGTGTATGCGGTGAGGGTTAACGTCGTTAACAACGATGACGCTAACGAAAACGATAACTATCATCGAGATGGGAATAATTGTCAATTGTCAATTGTCAATTGTCAATTGAGTTATATGGGGATGCTCAACATAGGCCATCGTCCTACGATGAACAATGGTGAGGAGCGCAGCATTGAAGTACATATCCTCGACTTTGAGGGTGGCCTCTACGGACAGGTGTTGCGGATAGAGTTTGTGGAGCGCCTACGCGACGAGCAGACATTCGATAGTCTTGATGCCTTGATGGTGCAACTGCGTGATGATGAACAGCGGGTGAGGAAGATTGAAAGAAGAAAGTGAAAACTCACAACTCATAACATGTGGACAATCATTAAACTGATACTTTACTATTTCGGCTATCAACTGGGATTCAGTGCTGTGGCGATGCTGGTATCGCGATTCATCGCGCCGATGGACCTGACGATGACGACCTCTGTGGCTATGGTGGCATCGACAGTGGTGATGATATGGCATCTTCTGCACTTCAAGTATGTGGCTCTCACGCGCGATAAATATAAAGAGGTGAGCCGGCAGGTGCTGCTCGTATCGATGGTCTTCGTGTTTGCAGCGATGTATGTGCTCAATCTGCTCATCGAGCAGGCGGGTATCCCCAATACGATGGAGGACACTTTCATCGCAATGAGCCGCAATCCTTTCGGATTTCTCTCCATCGCACTGCTGGCACCGATATTGGAAGAGATGCTATTCCGTGGCGCTGTTGAGGGACGGCTGCTCCGTATGTGCCGGAATCCGTGGGTGGCTATCGTTGTGTCGTCGCTCATCTTTGGCGTGGCACACATGAACCCGGCCCAGATACCCTTTGCCTTCCTGCTGGGTATGATGTTCGGTTGGCTCTACTACCGCACCGGTAGCCTGCTGCCTGGTATCATGGGACATGTGCTTAACAACTCCGTGGCAGCAGTCAATATGATACTCTATGGAGACATTCCTCTCGAGGAGCAGGTACAGGACGAGGCCATGATGTGGCTGTGGGCAGCGATAGCAACGGTTGCCTTTGTGCTTGCTGCTTTATGGCTGCACAGACGGTTGGGAGACAAACAGACGGTCGTAGATGGCAAGGAGGGAAATGGTACGAATCGGCGCGATAGTGATGGCTACCTGCGTAGTGAGAAATAAAAAAGTGAGAAAAAATGAAAGTTTTTTTCGTTTCGTTGCAACCTTTTGGGGTACTCGTTACGTCTAATGCATAGAAAACAGAACAGCAAAAACGAATAGAATATGAAAAAAGCATTGATGACAGCCTGTTTGTGTGGCAGCATGCTTGTAGCGGCAATGCCTCTGAGCGCTTCGGCCGTATGGAAGTCTACAGATACCCCCAATGCCGTGCCCGAGAAGAGCCGGGGAGTAGTGGCAAATATGAAGTTGTCCGAATTTAACGCAGTCTACTGCGATGTGGTGGCCAACATCACCATTGAGCAGGGCGATGAGTACCTGATAGAGGCACGTGGTCCCGAACATCTTGTCCTCCTCATAGAGCCTGAGGTGAACAGTAATGGTGTGTTGACCGTCAAGGCAACCAAGAAGTATAAGGTGAAGAAGAACAATGGTGTCACTATCCGTATCGTAACCCCCACTATAGATATGGTATATAATGAAGGTGTGGGCAATATCTACCTGAAGGGTACCTTCGAGACGCAGATGATGACGGTGACCAATGAGGGGGTGGGCAATATCACCTTCGATGACCTCCAGTGCGAAATTCTACAGGTCATGAATGAGGGTGTAGGCAATATTGTTCTCGCGGGAAAGGCCACGAAGCGTGCTGTGTTCAAGTCTGACGGAGTAGGCAATATTGAGGCTTATAATGTTGTGGTTCCCGACCTTACCGCCAATCTCAATGGTGTTGGCAACATCGAATGTTACGTGACCGAGCGCTTC
The DNA here is from genome assembly GCA_964570685.1 of uncultured Bacteroidaceae bacterium. GTDB lineage: Bacteria > Bacteroidota > Bacteroidia > Bacteroidales > Bacteroidaceae > UBA1189. The sequence continues at coordinate 20,699 of CAZMZC010000019.1, forward strand.
ACTTGCCAAGCAAATGGTGTGGGGAGCATTTACTATAAAGGAGACCCCAAGCATACGAATATCCGCAACAGCGGCATCGGCAAGGTACGTCGACAATAGATGTGTTGCTATAAAAAAACAACGGCAGCGTAAGTAACCTTATGCTGCCGTATTTCTTTTGCTGTGCTATGGTTGAGCATTAATACTCCTCCTCGTCGAAGAAGAAGTCTTCCTTGCTGGGATAGTCGGGCCAAATATCCTCGATGCTTTCGTAAATATCACCCTCGTCCTCTATCTCTTGCAGGTTCTCAATAACCTCAGCAGGTGCTCCAGAGCGAATGGCATAGTCAATCAACTCTTCTTTGGTTGCAGGCCATGGAGCATCCTCCAATTTTGTGGCCAATTCAAGTGTCCAATACATATATCTTTTGCTTTTTAATTTAGGTTTTGTAAATGAGGGTGCAAAAGTATAACTTTTTTCTTCAATAGCAATCATTATTCCAAGAAATTTCATCTGCATGTTTCATTTTATTGATAAACCGTGCGTAGATGAAAAAGAAATCGGATAGTCTGTTGATGAATGATTGCAGCGTCAGGCTCACTGGAGCTTCCTCAGCAAGTGCTGTGATGAGGCGCTCTGCCCGGCGGCATACGGTGCGGCATACGTGGCATTGTGCGGCTTCGATGCAACCTCCGGGAAGGATGAATGAGTGTAGTGGCTCCAGATGCGCGTCAAGTTGGTCGATGATGCTCTCCAGGTGTGTGATATGTTTCTCGGTAATGGAACAGGGTGGGGGAACCTCCTGCTGTTTGCAGGGCATGGCTAAGTGGGTGCCTACATCAAAGAGGCGCGATTGTACCCATTCCAGAAGGTTGGTATTGCTGTCAGTGCATGTGTGCAGTGGCGTATCGTTTTTTATCATGCTTCCCAGCAGACCAATATGGGCGCTGAGTTCGTCAATGGTACCATACGACTCTAAGCGTAGAGCACATTTCTTCACTCTCATGCCACCGATGAGCGATGTGGTGCCGGTATCGCCTCCTCGGGTGTATATCTTACTTTTTTTATCCATCATATAGTGTGTTATTTGCTTCTTAGATTGACCCAATACATGTCTTTGTGGTGCGATCGGTCAAAAAACATTAGCCCTGTCTCTCCGAGGTCATAGCTTACACCGATATGCCGCTCCTTTTGCAACGTTTCCCACCAAGTGCGTTTTTCGTCATTGTCGTGTATGCCTTGGATTACAAGCAGGGTGTTTTCTGTGACGTAGGGTAGAGCAAGCCTTGCCGCCTCCTTATAGTGGGCAGTGTGTGCGATATGCAGTATGCCAATATGCTTCTTGGTGGAGAGGATTTGTTGAAAAAGCGCCATTTCATCGCCGTTTTTGACTGTTATCTGTGGAAAATTCGTCAATATCCTATCGCGTACGGCTAGTTGGCTCGCAGGTATAGTTCCATCTATGGTGATGCACTCACCTGTAGGATGTGCCATAGCCATGGCGCAAGCAGAGAGGCCTGTCCCTGTGCCTACCTCGATAATCGTGTGCGGATAAATATGGTTGGTGAGTCGGAATAGTAATCGGTAGACCTTTTCGGGGAAATGGGGGAAGTCGGCAGGGAGTTGTTGCAGCATCTTGTGTAGCTCCGTGTATGCATAGTATGGTGATTCTTCTCTCAATACGTGCTGCACGAAGTAAAAGTCATTGGGGCTTTGTATGCCAAATCCCCAAGAGTTGCGCTTGCGTCTTATCCACTGGTTTATCATTAAGCTCAGTTTCAGTGTGACAAAAGTAACAAAAATAGCTGATTATATCGGTGTGAATCAAAAAAAGATGTACATTTGCATATAAAATTTGATTACTATGAAGAGAAAGTTCCTGTTATTATCATTACTCATTTGTGTTACAAGTATTGTTTCGGCTGACCCGATTGGTCCTTCCAAAGCGTTGAAGATTGCTTCAGCCTATCTGCAGGAGTCCTCGGTCGCGCATGTTGCACCCTTCCGTAGAGCTGCCACACGTGCAGTGGCCGAGTCTGATACGTTGGCTCCGCTGTATATTGTAAGTCGTGGCGAGAACGCGGGTTTTGTCATTGTCAGCGGTGACAATAGTTTGCCCGAGATTATCGGTTATACCGACAGTGGCGACTTTGTAGAGGCCAATATGCCGCCTGCCCTGCTCGATATGTTGCAGGTGTATGCCGAGATTGCCGAAGAGGCACAAGAGACTGGTTTGCCCGCCCGTATTCAACAGAAGGCTCCTGCCGACCGTGTAGCCATCAAGCCCCTCATCGAGGCCCATTGGCATCAGACAGCCCCCTATAACGACCTGGCTCCCTTCCTTACGGGAACCTCCAACCGTGCAGTGACAGGATGTACCTGTACGGCTGCAGTAATGGTGCTGCACTATTTCCGTCGCGACCTCCCCAATGAGTTGCTTAACACCACGCCTACCTACACGTATGGTGATGCGCCTGTCACGGTGAGCTACCCTAAGGGAACACCCATCCAGTGGGACCTGATGCTCAACAGCTACAACTCAAGCTATCCAGAAGAGATGGGCCATGCGGTGGCAGTGCTCAATGCGGCTTTTGGCGCTGGTATATGGCAGACATACGGTAGCTCTACTTCAGGACAGATTTCCAATATCGTGGATGGCTACAACTCCTACTTTAATCTGAGCAGTACCTGCCAATATCAGGGTGGAACGAGCCAGACATCTTGGGAGAACACCATTTACAATAACCTGAAGAATAAGCAGCCGATGGTATATGCTGGTGTGCATCCCGATCAGGGTGGCCATGCCATCATACTTGACGGCTATAGCCCGGCAAACAATCTCTTCCACTTCAACTTCGGATGGGGCGGTCAGGGAGACGGTTACTACACACTCGATGCCGAGACTGGTATCAATGGATTCGCGGGTCAGCAGGGTATGGTGTATAACATATCGCCCAAGAAGCATAATCTGACGGCAAAGCTACACGTGGACAAGCAGGTGGTGAAACGTACTGAAGCCACCATCCGTGTGACCGTTACAAACAATGGTACGCTTGATTATTCTGGATTCAATATCTATTGGGCTACCAATGACCGCAAGCCGTCAAGCAGTACTTCTGTGCAGGCCACCAATAAGGATTTGGTGCTTGCAACAGACGAGAGTGGTGAGTTTGCCGTGACCTTCAAACCCTTGTTGGAAAAGACATACTACATATATCTCACCGACAAGCGCTACAACGTGCTGGATAGGGTAGAGGTAGAAACACTTCCTGCTCAGGCCGACCTAACATTAGAGGCATTCGATATCAGCGCTGGTATGCAGACTGAGGAGCATAAAAGCGGTACCTATCGCTTGCTCTACAATGATGAACTCACTGCCAAGGTGACGTTGACCAACTCCGAATCGGCTTCAAGCGTGCAGCCGGGTGTTCGTCTGCGTCTGATGAGTTATAATGAAGAGACCGACAGTATGGAGCTGGTACGCAATGTGACTATTGACGGCTATCTGTTTGCTCCAGGCGAAACATTGGAGGCAGAAACTCGTGTCAACCGTATCAATACAGATACTTACTACGCACTTGTAGTGAACAGGGAGCTTACTGGTGTGGATGAGGGTAAGAGTCTCCATTTCGCTACAGCCGATACGCTCATGCGTTTCAAGGTATGCGCTCCTACACTCGACAGCCTCTATATAAAGGATGGGGTGATGGCTCTCACTGGTGACTGGGATTCCATCCGTTTCAGTGAACTGGCTGCCGATACCTCACTTGTAGGGTACGACCTCACTCAGGTGAAAGGTGTCAATAGTCAACCTGTGGCTGCCAACCCCAATGCCTTGTTCTATGTGACAACTCCTCTTGAAGGCTACAATATTGTATATCAAGATAAGATTGCTGAGCTCCGCCTGATGCAGGGTTACAATTTTTACCCATCAGGCACCTATACAGCCGCCAACGTGGTTTTTGCTCCCCAATGGAGAGCAGGGCAATGGAATTCCATTGCATTGCCATTTACCGCTTTGGTACCCGACGGCTATGTCTGCCGTCGTCCTACGACAATTGCATCCACCACTTGGCGTGAAGCTGTATTGACCGACACTCTGTATGCCGGTACGCCCTATATTATGATGGCCGACAGCGATACACCTGCTCCCATAACAGCTGAGAATACTATTATCGACATGAATGCTACTAGTGTAGGTATTGCTGGATATGTAGCTGTGCTTACCGACAGGGTAGCGGGCGACTCAGTGTTGGTACTCAATCTTGATATGGCACAAGAACTGCAGTACTTTGAGGAGGTTGACCCGTCGACACATCTTCACGCTTTCACTGGCATAGTTAAGGGCAAGCGGCGTGTACGTGCTACGCTCAACAGCACCAGCGACCAAGCCTATAAGACATTGGCGGAAGCAATCAATACGGCAATGCTTACCTATGAGGAGTGGCATCCTGCTATCGAAGCAGAATGGAACGTAATGTTGCTCGACTCTATCGCGTCGGTTCGTGCCATCTATGCGGCCATGTCGATGACCAATGCCAATAGTATAAAGGGGATTGCTACCGATCTCTTGGCATTTGTGGACCAATACAAACTGAGATTGATTGACAAGAGCGAGCCTATAGAATATACTGGATACATCGTGAATCCCTCGTTTGAAACAGGCAAGAAAGATGGTTGGACTGTAGATAGCAATGTTGCCATACGGGCCAAAACCAATCTGGCGACCTTCGGGGCTGGTATGGATGGCAAATATCTGCTTTACAATGAGAGCACCGACGGGTCTACCGCTATCAGCCAGACTATTGAGGGACTTCCTCAAGGCTACTATCGCCTCACCGCTATGTTAGGTACTAATGAAGGAGGTGTAGTGACTCTTTTTGCCAATGACAGTACGGCAACCTTTGGTGCTCATGAGTGGGGCCGTTTCTACCTTACAGAGAGTGTACTTGATAGTGTGTGGGTAGAGGACGGTGTGCTTACCATAGGTGTTGAGGCTGGAACCACTTGGTATAAGGCCGATGACTTCAGACTCTACTACTTGGGCACAGGTGCTGATGATACCGACATAGAGCTCCCGCAGGTAGATATGCAGCCTGCTGGCATAGTTCGTCAAGGTATCTATGACCTTTTCGGCCGTCGCATCGACACACCTACTGCTACGGGTATCTATATCGTAGATGGCAAAAAGACATTGATAAGGAAGTGACCGTACGATTGCTGTACAGCAAGTAAAATATCTCGCCACTCTCAATGTAGGGTGGCGAGTTTGTATAGACAAATACTGTGAGCTTCACTGCCCACGATGAAAAGTCTAATCCTTAAAAATCGTGATTATAGGCTATGCTTTGCCTTATAGGTTAGAGCATATAAGCGCATCTGTTTCACCATGGCCACGAGGCCATTGCTGCGGGTGGGCGAGAGATGTTCCTTGAGGCCTATCTCCTCGATGAAATAGAGGTCGGCATCAACAATCTCTTCGGCGGTGTGGTCAGAGAGGACCTGAACCAAGAGACTTACGATACCTTTGACTATGAGGGCATCGCTCTCGGCTTGGAACACGAGGCGGCCGTCTACCTCATCGGCCTGCAGCCATACGCGGCTCTGGCATCCCTCGATGAGGTTGCTGTCGGTCTTGTACTCCTCGGGCAGCGGCTCCTGCTCACTGCCGAGGTCGATGAGGAGCTGGTACTTGTCCATCCAGTCGTCAAGTTCGCTGAACTCCTCGATAATCTGGTCTTGTATTTCGTTGATGGTCATCATGTGGATTTACAATTTGCCAATTTACGATTTAGCTTACAATTTAGCTATTGCATTACTTACAACCTTCAATGTCAATCTCAGGAAGCCTTTCCTTGGGTGGGGTTGGGGAAGCCCCTATCGTTCATTATAGATTACTTGCATCACGGTTTGTCCGGCTGCACGCAGCACGACGGGGTCAATGTTGTCCATGGTGTCGTCCATGGTGTGCCACGTGGGGGCAAAGCCCGTCTCGGGATAGTGGCCTATGATGTCGATACAAGGAATACGAGCAGTCTCATTGATGGGCAGATGGTCGTCCGTAATTACTCCACCATCAGCATAGGGGAACCACTGTCCGTTGCCAGTGGCATGAGCGGCTGCCCACACCTTGTCGACAACATGCTTGGCAAAGTAGTCCGAGTAGCCCTCCCGATGGAAGCGGGCGTCTTTGCCGCCCACCATATCGAGCAGGATGCCATAGCGTGCCATGTAACCATCGGTATGGGGTACGCGGGACCAGTACTGCGAACCGAGGCACCAGCTAACCCCATCAGTGGGTTCCTTATCTTCGGCATGGGTGCCATAGTCCTCGGCATCAAAGAAGATGATGTCGATACCGATATCGGTGGGCTGGGCTTGCAGCTGACGGGCTATCTCGAGGAGCACGCCCACGCCGCTGGCGCCGTCATTGGCTCCGAGGATGGGTGTGCGGTGGTTCTTGGGGTCGGGGTCGGCATCGGCCCAGGGGCGGCTGTCCCAGTGGGCACAGAGGAGCACGCGCTTGCGGGTCTCGGGCTTGTAGGAGCCGATGATGTTGCGGGCAGCAAGCACGGTGCCATCGTAAGCGCGGAGGGTGACATGCTGTGAGGTCACCTTGGCTTCGAAGCGTTCGAGTTCCTGTGCCAGCCATTCGCCACACTGGCGGTGAGCCTCGCTATTAGGCACACGCGGTCCGAAGGCTACCTGCTGCGCGGTATAGTGGTAGGCACTGTCAGCATTGAAGGTGGGTACCACGACAGCCGCCTGCGGCTGCGCTGCTTGCGGGGCTTTCTTGCCACCACAGGCGACAAGGAAGGTCATTAAAATAAGATATATTATGCGCATAGTTTCGCGGGGTCTGAAAAGCCCCCTCCTCGGGAGGGGGTGGGGGAGGCCCCCTTTACTTGTTCAACTTCCAGGTGCAGCCATCCTTGGTGTCCTTGATCTCGAAGCCGAGGGCGGCGAGCTCGTTGCGTATCTTGTCGCTGGTGGCCCAGTCTTTGTTGGCCTTGGCGATGGCACGCTGTTCGAGGAGCATGTCGACCACCTTGCCGAAAGCCTCCTCGCGACCGCTGTTGTTGTCGCTCTGCTCGGCCTTGATGCCGAGGATATCGAATAGGAAGAGGGCGAATACCTCTTTCAACTCGGCAAGGTCGGCAGCATTGAGGGTGGCCTTCTTGTCGATAGCCTGATTGATGATGCGGGCGGCATCGAAGAGATGGCTGATGACGATGGGCGTGTTGAGGTCGTCGTTCATGGCCTCGTAGCACTTGGCACGCAAGCCGGTGACGTCGACCGACGAGCTGTCGGCGGGTGCTATGCGACCGAGGTTGTCCCACGCCTCGAGGAGGCGGCTGAGACCCTTTTCAGAGGCTTGCAGTGCCTCGTTGCCAAAGTCCACCGTGCTGCGGTAGTGTGCCTGCAGGATGAAGAAGCGGATGGTCATGGGGCTGTAGGGTTGCTCCAGCAGCGGGTGCGAACCGGCGAAGAACTCGCTGAGGTTGATGAAGTTGTTGTATGACTTGCCCATCTTCTGACCGTTGATGGTGATCATGTTGTTGTGCATCCAGTAGTGCACCATGTCGTCGCCCTGGCTGGCTACGCTCTGGGCTATTTCACATTCGTGGTGAGGGAACACGAGATCCATGCCGCCACCGTGGATGTCGAAGTGCGCACCGAGGTACTTGCGTCCCATGGCTGTGCACTCGCAGTGCCAGCCGGGGAAGCCGTCGCTCCAGGGTGAGGGCCAGCGCATGATGTGCTCGGGCTGTGCCTTCTTCCACAGGGCGAAGTCCACGGGGTTGCGCTTCTCGCTCTGTCCGTCAAGGTTGTCGCGCGAGGTGTTGAGCACGTCGTCGAGGTTGCGGCCCGAGAGCTTGCCATAGCGGTGGTCGCGGTTGTACTTCTCCACATCGAAGTATACCGAACCCTCGCTCTCGTAGGCGTAGCCATTATCGAGAATTTCCTTGACGAGGGCTATCTGCTCAATGATATGGCCCGAGGCGTGCGGCTCGATGCTGGGAGGCAGCACATTAAGCGCCTCCATGGCCTTGTGGTAGCGATTGAGGTAGTGCTGCACCACCTCCATAGGCTCCAGCTGCTCGAGGCGTGCCTTCTTGGCCACCTTGTCCTCACCCTCGTCGGCATCGTGCTCGAGGTGCCCCACATCGGTGATGTTGCGCACGTAGCGTACCTTATAGCCTAAGTGTTGCAGGTAGCGGAAGAGGATGTCGAAGGTGATGGCGGGGCGGGCGTGTCCCAGGTGGGCATCGCCATATACGGTGGGGCCGCACACATACATGCCCACATGATGCTCGTGCAGGGGCTTGAAGAGTTCCTTGCGGCGTGTGAGCGTATTATAAACGAATAATTGGTGTTCCATAAAATAAAGTTTGCATTTATCAAGCGGCAAATTTACAAAAAACCATTGGAATAATCAACGTGAACCGATAGAATAGTGTTTGTGCTACCGAGAATAGTGAAAACTTTTCGTAGGTTTAGTATATGGATATAAATCTATTTTTGTACTTTTGCAAAAATACAAGGATAACTTATGGTACTCAACTATATCTGGATAGCTTTCTTCCTCGTGGCCTTTGTGGTGGCGCTCGTACGCCTTATCTTCATGGGCGACGTGGAGGTGTTTCCCGCCATCATGAACTCTACCTTCTCATCGGCCAAGACGGCTTTTGAGATTTCGCTCGGACTCACGGGCGTGCTCTCTCTCTGGCTCGGCATCATGCGCATAGGCGAGAAGGGCGGAGTGGTCAATGTGGTGGCCCGCTGGCTGGCGCCGGTGTTCTCGAAAATCTTTCCCGACATCCCCAAAGGGCATCCCGTGACAGGCACCATCTTCATGAACTTCGCCGCCAACATGCTGGGGCTCGACAATGCAGCCACACCCATGGGTCTGAAGGCGATGGAGCAGCTACAGGAGCTGAACACCAAGAAAGATACGGCAACCAATCCGATGATCATGTTCCTCGTGCTCAATACCTCGGGACTGACTCTTGTGCCCATCAGCGTGATGGTATACCGTGCCCAGATGGGAGCCGCGCAGCCCACCGATGTGTTCGTGCCTATCCTACTGGCCACCTTCTTCTCCACCTTTGTGGGACTCATCGTCACCTGTCTGTGCCAGCGCATCAACCTGCTTAACCGCACGCTCATGTTCTTCCTCGGCGCCATGTGTACGTTGGTGGGCCTCATCATCTGGGGCTTCAGCGCCATGCCGCGCGAGCAGATGGACGTGGTGTCATCGACCTTTGCCAATGTCTTCCTCTTCAGTATCATCACCTGCTTCATCATAGCAGGCATGCGTAAGAAAATCAACGTATACGACACCTTCATCGAAGGTGCCAAGGAGGGCTTCGAGACCGCCGTGCGCATCATCCCTTACTTGGTGGCCATATTGGTGGCTATCGGCGTGTTCCGCGCTTCGGGTGCCATGGACTTCCTCATCGACGGCATTGCCTGGTGTGTAGCAGTTCTTGGTGGCGACACCGAGTTTGTAGGCGCTCTGCCCACCGCACTGATGAAGCCGCTGAGCGGTAGCGGTGCACGCGGACTCATGGTCGATGCCATGACCACCTACGGTGCCGACTCTTTCGTAGGTCGCCTCGCCTGCCTCTTCCAGGGAGCTACCGACACCACGTTCTATATCCTGGCGGTATACTTCGGTAGTGTGGGCATACGCAAGACACGCCATGCCGTCACCTGCGGCCTTCTGGCCGACCTGGCAGGTATACTCTCGGCCATCTTTATTTGTTACCTATTCTTCGGATAGTTTTTTCGGAGAACTCACAACTCATAACTCAAAACTCAAAACTCAAATGATTACCTACCACACCGAAGGCACCGTGATGCCATCCATCAAGAAGCGCGAGACCACTGCATGGGTACGCGCCGTAGCCGCCACCTATGGCAAGAAGGTGGGCGACGTGAGCTACATCTTCTGCAACGACAAGCGTATCCTCGAGGTCAACCAGGAATTCCTGCAGCACGACTACTACACCGACATCATTACCTTCGACTACACCGAGGGCGATGTCATCAGTGGCGACCTCTTCATCAGCCTCGACACCGTGCGGAGCAATAGCGAGCAGTTTGCCACCGAATACGATGAGGAACTGCACCGCACCATTATCCACGGCATACTGCACCTTTGCGGCATCAACGATAAGGGACCCGGCGAACGCGAAATCATGGAGGCTGCCGAGAACCGTGCATTGGCGATGCGATAACAAGGCTTGCCCGATAATCGAGCGGAGCAGTGCGTTTGGTGCATTCGCACACTTTCTGCAAGAATTTTCATAGGTGCGAAAAAAGTTTTTCATAGTAGTGACAAAAAATTATCACAGGTGCGACAAAATTTTGTCAAGCCTGTGATAATTATTTATCAAAGGTGCCAAACGCCAGTTTGCCTATATCCAAACGCCAGTTTGGGCAAAGAAAAACTGTAGTTTTGACGAAGAAAAACTCCAGTTTGGATGAACCCAAACGGAAACAAACTCAGTGTCGACAACGTGGGAGCGTGTTGTCTGGCACAACAACCTATAAAGCCTCCAAAGTACGTCTTCGCCTATTCTTTTCAGACTTTATAGGCTGTTGCGAGTGGAATACGCCAGGCATTTATTGGAGGTCGTAAAGGACAGAAAATCTTGATTCACTTGCATATATCGAATAAAGTAACTACCTTTACGGGCAAAACGAGAAACAAATGAAAGAGGATATCAGGTTCTATCGTTCGGTGTGGAGGAATGTCCTGCTGAGTCTTTGCAGCTTTGCATTTACTGCTGTCGGTGTCTTGATGCTGCTCGCCGAGAATGAGAAACCTTTAAAGGTTGTCATTGCTGCATGGATAGGTATCCCGTTCTTTGGCTTGGGCGGATTGCTGATAGCTTATGACATTATAAAGGAACAGGTGACGTGGAGGCCGTATTTCATCATCACAGACGAGAAGGTAATAATAAACAGTTGGAGGTCATGGGAGGCATCGTTTGCCGATGTAGAAACGTTCTTCCTCACTTGTGTTGCCAATGTTTGGATGGTAGGAATTAAATACAAGAAGAATATTGAAAAACAACGGCTGAATGACGCTAACCTTTTGGGGCGCGCAATACGCAACTACAATCTCAAGATTACGGGTACGCAAGATGTTATCGCCACCAATGGAGTGCCAATAACGCCACAAGCATTGTGCGATTTGCTGAATGAAAGGTTGGAGGAGTTTAATCGGAATAAATGAATCGGGCATGAGAGCTTTTGCAAGTATTCTATTGGGCGCACTGTGTTGTATGCAATCAGTGGCACAGATTGAGGCTAAAAGAATATATACCATTGACGACAAGCAGGAGATTGTCACGAATGATGAGTATGTAGGGGGAACGTTGTCGGGTGTACAGATTTCAAAAGAGCCCCTTAGGATGACCGCGGGTGACACGTTTGGCCTTGAGCAAGGAAGCAGCAAACAAGAAAAGGCCATAAAGATGCTGAGCGACTTCTACGGTAGGTATCTGTTTGGGCGGGGTACCGCCCATTTCCAATTGGACGCTACGAAATATTGCACACCGCGTTTCTTGAGCAAGCTGGGCGAAGACTATGAGAAGCAGTTGCAAGAGGACTACATCATCTCACAGGAGGAACTTGGCCTTGAATGGTGGAGCTTCTACAACTTCATCAATGGCTATCAGGACGGGCCGCATGATATTAATGAAGTCGTGAAAGTTGTGCATGAACACGACAATACCTACCGCATATACTTCATAGAGAATGGTTACGAGAATCACCGCTTGATAGACCTTGTGGAGCTGGGCGATTCGTTGTTTATTGATGATGTATACCGACTAAAGTTCGAACTCATAGATAATGCATACGGGCCTGTAAGGTACTATAAGTAGAACGGCTACCTTATCTCCAAGACTTGCTCCAAGGCTTCAGCCCCGAATTCGCGCCAATCATCCAACACCTTGGAATTAGGTTGATAAACTTTGAGCTTTGCAAGTGAGTCAAGTTCAGCTATGAAGGCATCCGAACCATAGAGGCCTCCGCTCACGAAAGCGCGATTGAGCGCATCGCTGAAGTCGGCCCGCTGGCGAAGACGGCGGTCATAGAGATTGCGCATGTGCATGAGTACGGAATCGGCCTTGGCCTTTTCACCTAAATGAAGCCACGCAAATGCTTCGGGAGCAAAGACTTCCGGGACATACCAAAAGATTGCTTGGGCAGAGTCGGAGAGTGCGATTACGGCATCCCACCGCACGCTATCTTCTTCCATCAAACGGGTGATATCGTTGGCCAATTGCATATGCAGCGCCATTTGGTCTTCAGGGACTTTCAAGGGTATAGTATCTGTAGGCGTATTATTACAGGCCAAGAACCCCAGTATGATACAGAAGGAGAAAAATATTCTTTGCATGGCAATAGATGTTTTATTTGTGCAAAGGTAAAGATTATTTCTGTATATTGCAAATGCCCTATCTTTGCGCTATTTCCGCCCAATCCCCAAGGCGAACGAAAAGAACGTAGCCACGAGGCATTAGAAAAATGCAGGAAGTAAGCGCAAACGTGAGTTTTGGAGTTGATTAGTTTCTGAGTTGGGAAAGTCTATACTTCCGATTTCTGTGGCGTGTAAGCAAATCGAAGAAATTGCTTACATTATGCTACAGATTTTTTGTATGGAATTTGCTTGCGTTTCGATTTGTGGGATGGCAGGGATAACGTAATTCTGGGATATAGGTTAGGCAAGCAGAATCTCTTTTTTGAATCGTTTCACTGATTCGCCTACCTGACGGATGTCTTCCAGATGGTCGGCACAGAAGGTGTGTGTAGCTCGACTGTAATAGGGAAGGCGGCGTGAGAGCATATCATTGATGTATGCGCGTAGTTCCTCCTCGCTTTTCCCAGCCACTAAGGGACGCTGGGTGCGGGCAATGGTGAGGCGTGTGTGGAGCACGTCTACCGAGGCTTCAAGGAACACGGTGGTGCCTTGCTGGTTCATGTATTCGATATTGTCGAAGAAGCAGGGGGTGCCTCCGCCAGTGGATATGACTACGTCCTCGAATTCGGCTACCTCGTGCAGCATGTTGCGCTCAATCTGACGGAACGCCTCTTCGCCACGCTCGGCAAAGAGTTGCGATACGGTGCAGCGATAGCGGCACTCGATGTAGTGGTCGAGGTCGATGAACTGTAAACCGAGTTCCTTGGCAAGCGCTTTCCCTAAGGTCGTCTTGCCGGCAGCCATAAATCCGATGAGCAGGATGCGGGTCATAGCAGCTACTTACTCTTGCGTCGGCGTATAGGGCGTGCTGTGGCAGGTTTCTCGGCTGCCTTCTCGATGATTTCCATGCAAGCTGCATAGTCTAACTGTGCAGGCTCTACACCCGAGGGTATCTTGTAGTTCTTGCCATTGGCTGCAATGTAGGGACCATAACGGCCATTGAGTACCTCTACGTTGGGGTCTTCGTCGAACGTCTTTATCAGGCGCTGCTGCTCGTATTGGCGCTTCTTCTCTATCAGCTCAATAGCCTCTTCCAGAGTTACATGGAGCGGGTCAAGTGTAGCGGGCAGACTGACAAACTCCTTGCCCAATTGCACATAAGGGCCAAAGCGGCCTACGTTGGCCACCAAGGCTACACCTTCCCACTCGCCGAGTATACGAGGCAGGTTGAAGAGGCTGAGTGCCTCGTCCAATGTGATGGAATCCATAGTCTGTCCCTTTTGTAGCTGTGCAAAGCGGGGCTTCTCATCGTCAGTAGCAAGGCCAATCTGCACGACAGGACCAAAACGGCCAATCTTTACTGATACCTGACGTCCGCTCTTGGGGTCTGTGCCGAGGATACGCTCGCCTACCTTATGCTGCTGACGCTCGCTCATAGTGCGTTCGATGAGTGGATTGAAGTCCTCGTAGAAGGTGGCTATCATCTCGTTCCAGGGCTTTTCGCCTTCAGCAATCTCGTCGAACTCCTTCTCTATGCTGGCAGTGAAGTTATAGTCGAGGACTTTCGGGAAGAACTCCGTGAGGAAGTCGCTCACCACCATACCTACATCAGTAGGTACAAGGCGTGCCTTCTCGCTGCCAAACGTCTCGCTACTCATCTTGTCGGTAATCTTGCCGGCCTTCAGTTTCAGCACGTTGATGGTGCGCTTCTGACCGGGCTTGTCTTCCTTGACGATGTAGTCGCGGCTCTGTATGGTGCTGATGGTGGGTGCGTAGGTTGAGGGACGTCCAATGCCCAACTCCTCGAGCTTGTGCACGAGGCTGGCTTCGTTGTAGCGCAACGGGTGCTGCGTGTAGCGTTCGGTAGCCGATATCTCGGTATATTGCAGGGGCTGTCCCTTGTGCATGGGAGGCAGCAGGTTGTTGTCTTGATTGTCGGATGCAGTGTCTTCATCAAACGACTCGCGGTATACGCGCAAGAATCCGTCGAAGGTGATTACCTCGCCAGTGGCTGTAAACAGGTAGTCGGTGCCGCTCATACTGATGGTGGCTGTAGTCTTGTCTACCAGTGCATCGGCCATTTGTGAGGCGAGGGTGCGCTTCCATATGAGGTCGTAGAGTCGGCGTTCGGCTGCTGTGCCCTCAATGGCGGTGCGATCCATATAGGTGGGGCGGATGGCTTCGTGAGCCTCTTGGGCACCCTTGGCCTTGGTCTTGAAGTTGCGTGCCTTGTGATACTGCTCGCCCATATTCTCAATGATTACCTTCTTGCTGGCACCGAGGCAGAGGGTAGAGAGGTTGGTAGAGTCGGTACGCATATAAGTAATCTGTCCCGATTCGTAGAGCCGTTGGGCGATAGTCATTGTTTGCGATACGGAGAGTCCCAGCTTGCGGGCAGCCTCTTGCTGTAGCGTAGAGGTGGTGAAAGGTGCTGCGGGCGATTTTCTGAGGGGCTTTGTCTGCACATCGGCAATGGTGAACAGGGCATCCTTGCATTGGGTGAGGAAAGCTTCTGCTTGCGCTTTCTCCTTGAAGCGGGTGTTCAGCTCGGCTTTCAGCTCGGTGGTGTTGCCATTCTCGTCGGGTACTGCAAATAGGGCCACTACACGGTACGATGCTTCGCTCTGGAATGTCTGTATTTCGCGCTCGCGTTCTACGATGAGGCGCACGGCCACAGACTGCACACGTCCTGCTGAGAGCGATGGCTTTACCTTCTTCCATAGTACGGGCGATAGCTTGAAGCCCACGATGCGGTCGAGCACGCGGCGTGCCTGCTGGGCATTGACGAGGTTGATGTCGATATTGCGTGGTGCCTGTATGGCTGCATTGATAGCCGTAGGTGTGATTTCGTGGAATACGATACGCTTGGTATCCTTACCCTCAAGTCCGAGCACCTCGAACAGATGCCAGCTGATGGCTTCTCCCTCGCGGTCCTCATCGGATGCGAGCCATACGGTTTCAGCCTTTTCTGCAGCCTTGCGCAGCTCTTCTACCACACGTTTCTTGTCGGCAGGAATTTCGTATGTAGGGACAAATGTCGTTGTATCAATACTGAAATCTTTCTTCTTCAAGTCACGTATGTGGCCGAAACTTGACATTACTTTGTAGTCCTTCCCCAAGAACTTTTCTATGGTCTTAGCCTTGGCAGGAGACTCTACTATCACTAGATTTTTTTGCATAATTTCAAAGCGCCTTCACGAATTTCGCCGCAAAATTAGTGCAAGGCGAGCGAAAAAGCAAGTTTACTTGCATTTTTCCGAGCTGCAGCCTGATTTCAAGCTGCAAAGCAGATAAAAATAGACAAAAAAATCCAATCCCTTTTATAATATAGGTGTAAAAGTGCTTTTTTGTTAATAAACGGTATCTGTCAGATGTAAGTAAACTCATTTAGCCTTCGCAAAATCGGAAATTTATACTATTTTTGTGCAGTGAAATCATTGTATGAGACGACGACTATGAAACGAAAGATTGTATTTGCTACCAACAACGCTCATAAGCTCGAAGAGGTAGCCGCCATATTGGGTGAGGAGTTTGAGGTGCTCAGCTTGCGTGCCATAGGGTGCACCGCCGATATACCCGAGACCTCCGACACCTTTGCAGGCAATGCCCTGCAAAAAGCGCAGTATGTAAAGGAACATTACGGGTACGACTGCTTTGCCGACGATAGCGGCCTTGAGGTCGACGCCCTCGATGGCGCCCCCGGAGTATTCAGTGCCCGCTATAGCGGAGGTGGCTCAGAGGAGAATATGACCAAGCTTTTGCATAATTTAATGGGAAAAAGTGAGCGCGGTGCACAATTTCGCACAGTTATCGCGTTATTGATAGGGGAGGAGTCCCATTTGTTCGAAGGCATCGTGCGCGGCACCATCATCGAGGAGCGCCGTGGCGAAGGCGGATTCGGTTACGACCCCATCTTCGTGCCCGATGGCTACGACCTCACGTTTGCCCAGCTCGGTAGCGAAGTGAAGAACCGCATCAGCCACCGTGCCAAGGCGGTGGAGCAGTTGGCCGAGTTCTTGAAGAACGGTTAACGATTAATGGTGAGCGGTGAGAGGTTAGCGGTTAGCGGTGAGAGGCCTCCTTAATCACCCTTAATAGACTTTAATCGACCTTAGCGGTGAAAAGTTAACGGTTAACGAATGAATCCTCCGATAAAAACTCGAAAAAGAAAACCAATGTTACGAACCATCATACTGACAATGACATTCCTGCTGAGCACCCTGCTCACGGCCGCGCAGACAGCCGTAGGCTCGTGGCGCTCGCATCTCGCCTACCACAATGCCACCCAATGCGCTGTAGCGGGCGGCAAGGTATACGTAGTCAGCGACGGTTCGCTCTACTCCTACAGCCCCGACGACGAGTTTGTGGAGACCTATGACAAGGCCACCATCCTCAGCGACCAGAGCATACGCCACATCGCTGTGGACGACGCTTCGGGCATCCTCGTCATCGTATACAACAATGCCAATATCGACCTCCTGCACCCTGACGGCTCGGTGACCAACATCACCGACTTTGCCAGCAAGAGCACCCTTGACCCCACCATCAACGACCTCCGCATCGTAGATGGCAATGCCTACCTCGCCACCAACTTTGGCCTCATTATACTGCATATCGGGCGTGGCGAATTTGTCAACACCTACCAGCTCAACAAAGTCACACATAGCAGCATACGGCTCGGTGGCGTCATCTATGCCGCTACAGCCGACGGTCTCTACTGCGGCCACACCACGGACAACTTGCTCGACGGCACCAACTGGCAGCAACTCGGCACAGACACATACACGCAGCTGGCCAGCTTTGACGGACAGCTGGTGGCCCTGCAGGCCAACAAGTCGGTCTACCGCATCACCTCCGACGGACAGACCACCCTCCTGCACAAGGGCCCCTTCAGCTTCGTGCACACCACTCGCGGCACCCTTTTCGTAGGCAACCACGTCAACGTCTTTGCCTATGACACGCTGGACAGGTTTACCCTGCTCGCCCTCGACGGCACCATCGCCCATCTCACCACCGACGGCACCACCTACTGGGCTGCCCGTGGAGCCAAGGGCCTGGCCGGCTATCGCTACGATGCTGCCAGCAAGACCGCTCAACCGATGGTTGAGGGCATCATCCCCAACAGTCCCATACGTAACCACTGCCAGTACCTCAGTTTCGTGGGCGACGACCGCCTGCTCATAGCCGGAGGCTGCCTCAACTATTTCGACAACACCTTCTTCGACGGCACGCTGATGATGTACGAGGAGGGTACCTGGACATCGTTCCAGGAGGAGGGTATAGCCCAGCAGACAGGCGTGCACTACAAGAACATGACTTCCATCGTGCAGGACCCTACCGATGCCAGCCACCACTACGCCTCATCCTTCGGTCAGGGCATCTACGAGTTTCGCGACATGCAGCTCGTAGCCCACTATACACACAGCAACAGCCCGCTGGAGAGCGCTATCCCCGCCTCCAACCGCTACACCCGCATCAGCCGCCTACAGTACGATAAGGATGGCAACCTCTGGATTACCAATGCCGACGGAGGAGCCAACGTCAAGTCGCCCCTCAAGATACTCAAGCCCGACGGCGAGATGGTGAGCCTCTACTACAAGGAGCTGGAGGCATTGCCCACCATCACCGAAGTGCTCTTCGACAGTCGCGGATGGGTATGGGTAGTGAGCATGCGCTACGATGTGCGCCTCTTCTGCATCGACCTGGGCGGCACGCCCTACAACACGGCCGACGACCGTGTGCGCACCTTCACGGAGAAGTTCACCGACCAAGATGGCCAGTCGGCCGAGGTGTACTACATCAACGACATTGCCGAAGACCTCAATGGCGACCTCTGGGTACTGACCGACCATGGGCCCTACGTACTCTACAACCCCTCCGATGCCTTCAACGACAACTACCACTTCACCAAGATCAAGGTACCCCGTAACGACGGCACCAACTATGCCGACTACCTCCTCGACGGCGTGTACACCACCTGCATGACCATCGACGATGCCAACCGCAAGTGGATAGGCACCCTCAACAACGGTCTTTACCTCATCACGGGCGATGGCCTCGAGACCGTACACCACTTCACCAAGGACAACAGCCCCCTGCCGTCGAACACCATCGAGAGCCTTGCCCTGTACCACCCTTCGGGCGAGCTCTACATAGGCACCGACAAGGGCCTGGTATCGTACACCACCGACGCTACCCGTGGGGCCACAGAGTATGATGACGACAAGGTATATGCCTACCCCAACCCTGTGACCCCCGACTACGACGGGCCCATCACCGTCGTGGGCCTCAAGGCCAATAGTCACGTCAAGATTACCAATACCGCAGGGCGTCTCGTAGCCGAAGGCACCTCGCTGGGCGGCTCCTTCACCTGGAATGGCCGCACCCCTCAGGGGCAGCGCGTCGCCACCGGCATATACTACGTGCTCGGCTGCGACGAAGAGGGTCGCGAAGGAGTGGTCACAAAGATACTATTTATACGGTAAGCGTTAGCGGTTAGTGGGTTAGCGGTCTCTCACCACTCACCTCTCACCACTCACCTTATTCCCGACGGCGTGCAGCCGTAGAAGTTGCGGAATACGCGGGTAAGGTATCGTCAAAAAAGAGGATGACCCAAAATCAAATGGGTCGCCCTCTTTTCCTCCTTATTGTAATCAGTCAATTACTTCACGTATACCTTACGGGCAGTACCGCCGGCATAGCGTACGATGTTGATGCCAGGCTGCAAGGTGGCTTGGCGTACACCGGTAATAGAGTAGTAGGCTACAGCTTCAACACTACCTGTGGTGGCATCCTCGATGCCCATGATGTTGTTATACTCTTCGATAGACACGAAGTGCAGTGTGGCGCGTACGATGACGCTCTTGCCACCTGCTACATACATCACGCGTGACTGGTAGTCCTTGCCTTCGTCCACGCGGTAGCTGCGCTTGTACTGAGTGATGTTGCTATCCTCATCCTCCCAGTCCCAGATGACCGAGTTGTACGAAGTCTGCGGAGCGCGGCTCACTACCGAGCCGCCAGCCTCATCACCCTCCTCGGGTACATACTCCGTCCAGTAGTCGTAGAAGTAGTAGGTGACGCTGTCGGCCGCGGCATTCATCTTGATGCAGTATACGGCAGGGTATGCATTGCGGCCGAAGATGGCATCCCATCCACCGCCATAAAGGGTGAACTCGCCATCGGCATCGCGCCACCAGTCGAATGTCTCCATGTGGTCGCAGTAGCTGTCGTTGGGGCTGAGCGGATGCATCACAGCCTCGCTGATGTCGTTGATGCCGAGTGCAGCGCAGATGTCGGCCACGTCAACCTTTGATACGGTCTTGTTGTACTCCTGGTCGGTGATGGCGAGGCTCATATATGCTTCCACGTCGATGGTCTTCTGCAACTCGGGTCCCTTGATGGTGAACGAGATGCTATACGAGTCGTCGGTGTTGATGGTCAGCGTGTCGGTGGTGTAGGTGGCGAGGTTGGCCTGTGCCAGCAGAGCGCGAGTGGTGACAAGCTTGTAGGCATGTCCCTCAACGAAAGGATAGTCGATGACTACCGAGGTGCCGGCTTGCGCGGTCGAGAGAGCTTTGACTGGCTCTGTGGCGTTGTCCATGAAGACGTCGTACTCTACGGCGATGATATGAAGGAACGTGAGGTTATAGCCCGTGGGGTTGGGGTAGGTGAGGGCGAGGCCTGCAGCGTTGAACTCGGCAATGCCGTCGTATACCACACCATCCTCGGTGTTCCAAGTCGCTGTACCCCATTCGAATACGGTGGGGTCGACACCTGGGTCCTCTTCACCTTCTGCATTGGTGATGACTGCTGTGGTGAGTGCCATGCCGGGACGCTGCTGTACGGCAACCTTCATCTCAAAAGTTCCGTCGGCAGCCACATAGCCTGTGAGGGCGCTGCTGGGGAACGACATCATGCCTGCGGCGATGTTAAATGTGTCTTTAGTCAACCCATAAGAGCCGTCAGCATTGTTGGTTACGGTAACATTTTCGATGGTTGTTTCTGCTACCTCCAGGCTCATCGTTCCCATAGCAAAAGAGAATGCGGGGAAGAGCACGTTCACCTTGCCTTCTACTTCCGATACGGTAACGGCCTTCTCGCCCAACTCTACTACAGTGCCATCCACATGGTTGAGCTTCATGTCGCCCTTGTGCTCGCCAAGGTAGGCGGGCTCATCGCTGCCTGCCTCAGCAAAGAAGTAGGCTGTGGTGAGTGCCATGGCTGGGTTTTGCTTTACCTCAACAATCATTTCGGCAGCGCCATCGGCATATATGGTGCCTGAGAAGGTGCTGTTGGCGTAACTGGTGGTCATACCGTTAGCCATGGATACGGCAATGGTGAATACCTCTTTAGAGAGAACATACGAACCATCTGTTTCAGCTGATACGGCTACGTCTTCTACGGTGAACTCACCAAGCTCAGTGCCAGTCATGATGGCGAACGAGGGAAAAGTAACATTAATTTTGCCCTCCTCGGTCTCGGTGATGGTCACGGTCTGTGCCTCCAGTGAAGCCTCCTGTCCAGTGAGGTGGGTAAGGTTGATGTTGCCATTGTAAGTACCTACAATGGCACTTTGTGCATAGCCGGTAACGACACCGACAAGCATCAATGCAAATAGCGTAATTTTCTTCATAATAATACCTATTTTAATATGTTAAGTAAATAATATGTATGATTCGCGTGCCAATTCCAATTGTTAACCGAGCGCAAATATACTAATAAAATTTGTAGTTTCGAGGTATTTGTTTTAAATTTGCGCAAATTTGTAGAAATAAATTTCAGTTTATCAAAAATATGGGGCGAATTTGTAAGAAACTTATAGGCATAATGGCGTTCCTGCTCCCTGTCGCTATTTCTGCCCAGGGTGGTGAGGTTAATGACACCGTGGCATCGGTGCCCGCGGCCAGAATGATGGTGAGCCAGACATCGCAACGCCCAGTCGATGGGGTATTGCTGCAGGGTATGGTGACCGATACGGATGAATTCCCGCTTCCGGGTGTACATATTATAGTAAAAGAGACTCAGACGGGTGTGGCCTCCGATGAGAATGGTGAGTTCACGATTCTGCTTCCTAAGGGACAGCAAGCGACAGTAGAGTTCTCTTTTATCGGTATGCAGACACTGACCAAAGTGTATGACGGCACTAAGAACCATGTGAAGCAGGTAATCGTGCTGAGAAGTGGTGAGGAACTCGAGGAGGTGGTGGTAACAGGTCTTTTCGACTATAACTCTCGTACCTTTACCGGTAGTGCTGTGTCGTATACACAAGAGGACCTAAAGTCCATCGGTAACAATAACGTACTGAAGATTATCCAGTCGCTCGACCCCGCCTTCATCGTAGAGAGCAACAGTATCAATGGCTCTAACCCCAACCACATGGCCGATATCACACTGCGTGGAAACGCTTCGTTCGGAGGTCTGCAGGGCGAGTATTCGGGCAACCCCAATGCTCCGCTCTTTATCCTCGATGGTTTCGAAGCGTCACAGGAGCAGATTTTCGACTTGGATATGAACCGCGTGAAGTCGGTGACTATTCTCAAGGACGGTGCAGCCAAGGCCATCTACGGTTCTAAAGCCTCAAACGGCGTTATCGTGGTAGAGACCATTCTGCCCGAGGCTGGACGTCTGCGCGTGACCTATACCGGTGACCTCAGTGTGGAGACCCCCGACCTTACCAGCTACAACTTGACAAATGCCGCCGAGAAACTTCAAGTCGAACTGAATGCCGGTCGCTATTCCTCATCGTCGCCCTACTATCAGGCATTGCTCGATGAACAGTATTATGCTATTGCCGCCGATGTCGCCCGTGGCGTTGATACCTACTGGCTGTCGCAACCCTTGCGTACCAGCGTGGGGCAGAAGCACTCTGCCTCTTTTGAGGGCGGTACCGAGGAAATGCGCTATTCGGCCATGATTGGCTACAACGATGTGGCTGGTGTGATGAAGCAGTCGGGCCGTCGCAACATACAGGGAAACATCAACCTCTCCTACCGCTATGGCAAGTGGATGTTTCGCAACTCCCTCAGCGTCACCCGTAACCAAGCTGATGATAGTCCCTTCGGATCGTTCAGCGACTACGTCAGTGTGAATCCCTACTTCTCGCCCTACGATGCGAATGGCAACATACGCAAGGTGCTGGGTTACTACACGGCACCCGGCTACAATGGCAGCGTGCTCACCTATTACAACCCGCTCTACAATGCTACGCTGGGCACGAAGAACTTCTCCAAGTATACCGAAATCGTGGAGAACTTCTACATCGAGTTCCGCCCTATTGATGACTTGCGTTTCACGGCCCGCTTGGGATATACCTTCAAGGACAACCGCCGCGAAGACTTCTACCCTGGCGACCACACCAACTTCAATGACTGGACGGGCGACCGCTACTTCCAGCGTGGAAGCTACTCCATCACTAATGGTGAGTCCAACAACCTCAACATAGACCTTACCGCCAACTACTCGCACCAGTGGGGCAAGCATCAGCTCTTGGGCAATGCTGCCTATTCGCTGCAGAGCACCAATTCGCTGTCCGAGGGCATGGTGGCATGGGGATTCCTCAACAATCATGTAGACTACATTACCTTTGCCAAGCAATATGCCGAAGGAGGCAAACCTTCAGGCTCGGAGAGCACCACGCGTAGCTTGGGTATCACTGGTGCTGTCAACTATAGCTACGACGAGCGTTACCTGTTTGATGCCAGCTTGCGCTTCAACGGTTCTTCGGTGTTCGGCAGCAACAACCGTTGGGGAACCTTCTGGAGTGCTGGCACGGGATGGAACCTCCATAACGAAGCATTTATGGAGGATGCCGACTGGCTCACGCTGGCCAAGTTCCGCGTCACCTATGGCTTGACCGGTAATCAGAACTTCTCGCCCTACCAGTCGAAGGCAACCTATAAGTTCTACGACAACATCATCTATGACAATATTTCGGGAGCCTACCTGATGGGTATGCCCAACTCGAACCTCAAGTGGCAGCAGACGGGCGACTTCAACGTCGGTCTCGACCTCGGTCTCTTCAATGACCTCAACCTGCGTGTCGACCTCTACGACAGCCGAACCCGCGATGCCCTCATCGCTATGTCCATTCCCACCTCTACAGGTTTCACCACTTATATGGAGAATATGGGCAATGTGCGCAACCGCGGTGCTGAGGCCATGCTCAACTGGCGTTTCCTCCACAAAGGACAGTCTTATATGAGTTTGAGTGGAAGTATCGGTCATAACAAGAACCAAGTGACCGAGATTAGCGATGCGTTGAAGAACTACAACAGTGAGCAGGATGCCAACTCCACCAAGTCGCCCATCATCCGCTACGAAGAGGGACAGTCGATGACAGCCATCTGGGCTGTGCGCTCGTTAGGTATCGACCCCGCCACCGGTAAGGAGATGTTCCTGAAGAAGGATGGTGTCACTACCACCTACGATTACACCACCGACGACTATATCATCGCTGGCGACAGCAATCCCATCATTCATGGTACTTTCGGATTCAATGGAGAGTGGAAGGGTATCGGACTTAACCTGCTCTTCAGTTACCAATGGGGTGGTGACTATTATAACCAAACCCTCGTGGACCGCGTGGAGAATGCCAATGTAGCCTACAATGTGGACAGCCGCATCTTCCGTGATACCTGGCAGAACGTGGGCGATGTGGCACTCTACAAGCACATCTCCAACAATCCCACCACAACGTATGCTTCTACCCGTTTCGTGCAGCGCGACAATACGCTCGACTTCACCTCCCTCTCGGCTTACTACGATTTCAAGTATTGCGACTGGCTGAAGCGGGCCAAGATTGAGCGTATGCGTGTGACACTCTATATGAACGATGTCTTCCACCTCTCGACCATCAAGACTGAGCGCGGACTCAGCTATCCCTACGCACGTACCTATTCACTATCTGTAACCACTACATTCTGATGACAATGAAACGAACAAAATATTACATAGCTGCTGCCCTGATGGCGCTGATGGCCACCTCGTGTAACGATTGGCTCGATGTGCAACCCCATTCGCAGATCGAAGATACCGAGCTCTTCACCACCGAGAGCGGCTACAAGGAGGCGCTGGCTGGTGTCTACTCCTCTATGGTGACCTCCGCTACTTACTCCAAGGAGATGACCTTTGGCTTCATAGGTGTGCTGGGGCAGGAGTGGGACTACTATTCATCGGCACAGTATGATGCCGTTGCTGCCTACGACTACGAGGCGGCATTGCCTACCAACTACATCAACGGCATCTGGCGCACCAACTATAGCGGCATAGCTAATGTCAACAACCTATTGGCCCATATAGACAACAGTGTCAGCTTGTTCTCGGCAGACAACTACAATGTCATCAAGGGTGAGGCGTTGGCTCTGCGTGCCATGCTCCACTTCGACCTCCTGCGCTGTTTCGGTGTCAGCTTTGCTGTCAATCCCGATATGCCTGCTATCCCCTACAGCACGGCGCTCGACTATCACGTATTCCCTCAGTTGAAGGTGCGTGAGGTGACCGACCGCATCCTTGCCGACCTCCACGTGGCCGATTCGCTCCTTGGGGAGAGCGACCCCATTGCTACGGAGCGTGTCATCACTGAACTGGACGACAATGGCTACCTGATAAATCGCCAAGTGCATCTCAACTACTACGCCGTCAAGGGTCTTCAAGCTCGTGTATATATGTGGTGCGGTCAGTATGCCGAGGCATTGGCTGTAGCCGAGGAGGTCATTGGTAGCGAGGCCTTCAGCTGGAGTACGGTGGAGAATATGAGCCGTGGTTACGACCGTTGTATGGCCGACGAGCATCTCTTCGCTCTTAATCACTTGACCCTCACTGCCGATGTGGCCGATATCTATTTCGATGAGGGTAGTGCTACCAGCTTTGCCGTCAACCGTGAGCGTTTGCTCACCTACTACGACAATGCCACGCAGGACTACCGCTACACCTTCCAGTTCAAGGCGGGTACGGGTACCACGTTTGACAATCGCTACATCACCAAGTATGATCCTTCGGCCTCGTCGGACAGCTACTACAACTACAAGATGCCGCTGATGCGCCTGCCCGAGATGTACCTCATCAAGAGCGAAGCCGAGTACTGTACTGGGCAGACCGATGCTGCCTTGGCTACACTCAACCAGCTGCGTGTCAATCGCAATCTGCCTGCTCTGCAGGAGCTACCCAAGGACTTCAACGCCGAGCTGGTCAATGAGTATCGTCGCGAGTTCTTGGGCGAGGGGCAGCTCTTCTTCCTCTACAAGCGTCTCAACCATCCGGTGATAGCCTTCTCCGATATCGACCCCGTAGCTACCCGTAGCTACACCTTCCCATTGCCGTTGTCAGAGACACAGTCGGCCGAACGTGAACCTAACAAATAAGGACAGTTACTATGATGAAAAAGTTTTGCAAGATATTCCAAGCATGCGCCTGTGCTCTCTGTCTGGTGTCCGTAGTGGCATGCCAGCAGGAGGAGGTGCTCAAGTTCGATGCGGCACGCACCGGACTGAACATTTGGGTGGGCACCTCGGCTGGTGCTGTGTATGAGGAGACATCCTACAACTACTCCTATGCCTTTGAGGAGGGTAGTGTCACCTTCTATGCCCGTGTCTATGGCATGCCTGCCGACTACGACCGCACTTTCACGCTTGAGGCCTATGGCGACAATCTGGACTCGATAGCCCCCACCATCCGCACCGAGGAGTATGTGATGCCTGCCGGTGCCGTGTTTGGCGAATATAAGGTCTATTTCAACACCCAGAAGCTGCCCTCCAGCGACCTTTTCTCTGAGAGTGACGGCAGTGTATCGTTCCGTATGGTGGCCAACGATGTTTTTGAACTGGGTAGCGAGGGTATGCAGTCGTTCACCGTCGTGCTGCGCAACCGCATAGCCAAGCCCGACAACTGGGACAGCGCCAACTATCCACAGGTAGCCCTGAGCAAGTACTTCGGCAGTTACAGCAAGGTGAAGTACCAGTTCATGATCGAGCACCTCGGGCTCATCGACTTCATCATCTCCTACTCGGCCTCCACGGCTATCGATGAGGCCACCAATACCGTATCGCCTGCCTATGCCGTATACCTGCAGCAGCTGATGCAGGAGAAGCTGGCCGAGTATAATTCCCAGCACGATACCCCGCTCACCGACGAGAATGGCGATGTTGTAATCTTTTAATGTACCGACAATATGAAAAAGCTACTTATATTTGCCATCAGCCTCGTAGCGCTCTCTGCCTGCTACGACGACAAGGGCAACTACGACTATCACGAACTGGAAGAGGTGCTCATCGATACGGCTGGCACCGGCGTGCAGGCCGAGTATGCCATCATGCGCTACGACAGCCTCCGCATGGCTCCCAACATCTACTTTGAAGGTGCCCTGGTGACCGACGAGTCGGCGGCACCACTTGACTATATGTGGACCATCTATAGTGCCACCACCGGTGTGGGGGCCAATCAGGTGATTGACACCATCGGCTACCATTCGGTGCTCGATACGGTAATCACGCGTACCGGCGGTGCTTATTACGTGCAGCTGGCCGTGACCAACCGCAACGATGGCATACGCCAGTTCTTCCGCACCAGCGTGACCGTGTCGGAAATCTTCGATGGTGGCTGGATGGTGTTCTACGAACGTGCCGACCGACCCGGATACAGCGACCTTGCCCTCATCTACAACCCCTGGGTGAAGATGGGCAGCACCACCAACCGCATCTACGAGAACCTCTATAGCACCAACAACGGTGGCGAACCTCTCCCTGGCTCACCGGTGCGTTGTCTCGACATTGCCGTGTCGCTCACCTCGGGCAACAACTACATTGGTCTCTGCACTGACCAGACCCTCGTGGGCGTGTCTGAGAACGGCTTCGAGCGTGCCCTCTCCTTCGGTGATTTCTTCTACCAGCAGCCTGTTGCCGAAGCCCCCGTATGGTATGGTCAGCACGGTGGAGGTGCCGTGTCGGGCTACAGCTCCGAGGTATTCATCAACGGCAGTTCCGTCTACACCAACACCTACTCTTTCTCGGCCACCGAGGGGCGCACCACCAAGTTCGGTATGCCTAAGCGCTCCGAGGAGGAGACGATAGGCGAGCTGGCGGCTTGGAATGCCGAGGTGCCCAATGTCACGAACTACGGTGTCATCGTCTATGACCAGACCAACCAATGCTTCCGCTATGCGGCCTACAACTCTTCACGTTTCGAGCGGTTTGCCGCCCAGGATGCCACCAAGTTTGGCGGCGACATGCTCAACAACACTGGCATGACGATGCTCATGTCCGACTGGGGCAAGGGCACCTCGGCCAGCGCGGCACTGCTCCCCCACGACTACAGCATCATGGCCGAAGGCAACAACCGCTACCTGCTGGTGACCAATTTCTCCACCTCGCTCCCTACCGACGACAACATCTGTGTAGGCAAGTACAAGCTCACCGGTAAGTGTGGCGGTATCGCCAATGCCACCACGATGGCCGCAAGCCATGTGGGCAGCTTCATCTACTACGGCTCGGGCAACAAGGTGTACCGCTATGCCTACGATGGCCGCGGCATGGCCAAGGCGATATGGACCGCCTCTGCCGAGGGCGAGGAGGTCACCTGCGTGCGTATGATGAAGTACTACCACGCCACGGTATATGGCTATGGCATGGTACCCAGTGCCGACAACCTGGTACACATCGCCACCTGGAACGAAGAGAAGCAGCAGGGACACCTCTACCAGTACAGGATAGACCCCGCCAGCGGCGACATCAAGGGGAAGGCCTGCTACGACTACCCCATCCCCGGCAAGGTCAAGGACATGGCATGGAAGTTCAGCCTGCAGTAATCCCTTAATAGCCTTTAATCACCCCTAATGGCCCTTAATAGCCCCTACAAGAATGTTTAACTAAACAAACAATAACCATTATGAAAAGACTATCTATGATTCTCTCATTGGTGCTGGTAGCATCGGTGACATTCGCTCAGGGCGTAGCCTTCGAACCCGAAGGCACGCTGTTGTATGAAGCTGCCATGAAGGCAAAGAAAGAAAACAAACTGGTGTTTGTAGACTGCTACACCCAGTGGTGCGGACCCTGCAAGAAGATGGCACGCGACATCTTCCCCCAAGAGAAGGTGGGCAAGTTTATGAACGAGCGCTTCGTCAACGTCAAGATTGACATGGAAGCCTCCTACGCCGAAGGCCTCACCAAGGAGTGGCAGGTATCGGGCTACCCCACCTTCATCATCTTCAATGCCGACGGCAAGGAGATAGGCCGTTTCATGGGCGGCAGCGATGCCGACGGCTTCATCAGCCGTGTAGCCGAGAAGAGCGCTGTAGATGCCGCGGCCAACAGCCTCGAGGAGCGTTGGAAACAGGGCGAGCGCAGCGATGCCTTCCTCAAGGAGTATCTTGCCTCACTCACCGCTACCTACAAGCGCGACGATGCCGACATGGTGGCCGAGACCCTGCTCAAGGGCAAGGAGGAGACCTTCGCTCAGGACCCCGAGCTGGCAGCCATCTTCATGAAGCACGTCAACAACCCCTTCGCGTCATCGTTCATCTACACCGCCCAGCACCCCGAGGCCCTGCAGGCTGCCGTGGGCGAACGCCCCGTGACGATGAAGATACAGAGCGTGCTGGGCAACTACACCAAGCAGCTCTTCGTGAAGCAGGGCGAGGACACCGTGCTCGATGAGGCACAGTTTGCCGCCTTCCAGGCATTGCTGCGCCGCCTGGGCGTGAAGGATGCCGACCACTACCGCCTCACTGTACTCATCAGCGCTGCCGAGAAGAGGGCCGACCTTGCCACCTACGTGCAGCTCATCGAGGAGTATCTGGCCACCCCGGGCCTCGATGCCAATGACATGACGCTGGCCAACTGGGCCAAACCCTTCGCCGCCCCTGGCGTGGACGAGGCTGCCAAGAAGCAGATGATTGAGGTGCTGCGCACGCGCGTGGCCGACATCGAGGCTGGCCGCCGCCAGGCACAGACCACCATTGGCAACATGCGCCTCTCGCGCCCCACCGACGAGCTCCTGCGCATGATCATACAGACCATGGAGACGGGGCAGGTGCCTCAGATGTAATTCAGGGAGATATCATCAAAAAAAGGGGACTACGGCAGAGATTTTCGCCGTAGTTCCTCTTTATGGGGTTAGCGGTTAGTGGTGAGAGGTGAACGGTCTCCTTGATTCCCCTATCTTACGCTATACATTACGCAACATTTACGAAGGATTTTACGGGTCACCAGTAAAACCCTGTGTTTATGCGTATATGTTGGTTAATCTGAAAAG
>CAZMZC010000020.1:0-49881 GCA_964570685.1 uncultured Bacteroidaceae bacterium
TCAGGGCGCGGCCCCTGTTATGCTTTTCCTCATCGGCAAGCGCCTCCCGCCACTTCACCGTGGGGCCGAAAGCCCCGACGTTGGCGTAGGCCTTGCGTAGCGAGTCGGTCACATTGCCCTCGCTTTTCTTGGTGAAAGGCTCGAAGCCCATGCCTCTCATCTTATGATAGAAAGCTGCGTAGTCTTCCTTGCCGAAGAGGCGGTATTGCTCGTTCAGCACGCAGAATACGGCTATCCAGTCGGCGTCATTGTCGAGCAGGTTACTATCCTTCACCTGTTTGACGGCCACCTTCAGGAAGAGTTCCTCGGCCTCGTCCAGATACTGGCACACGTAGACATAGCGCAGGAAATCCTTCACGCACTGCTCCCAGTGGTTCATTGTGCGCTGGTAGGCAAAGATATAGGCGCCGGCCACTTCGCGGCGCACACGGCCTTCGGCATCGAAGAAGTAACGGTGCAGAGCCGATTGGATGCACTCTGGGGCTACACCCTCGAGGCCTTGCTCCCGAACCCACGGAGTGATGAAGTGCGACTTGTAGAGCAGGTCGAACTCGACTGCCCGTTTGCCCTGTGTCTGGCCGGGAGCAATACCGCCATCGTGGCCGAAGAGTCCGCACCAGACCTTCAGCTCGCGACGCAGGGCGGTGCCAAAAGCAGAGGCGGGGGCTGTGATGTATCGTGCGTAGAGCCTGTCGTAGAGAGATGCCAACGCCACATCGGAATTGTCGGCGTGCTCCCGTGGTGAACGCAGCAGCAGGTCTATCCCCTGGCACATCTGTATCAACCCCGACACCTCACCCCGCAGGCACTGCACCAGCTTGTCGTGCGTCTTGGGTGAGAGGTGGCACATCGTCTCACGCAGGCCGCCGAAGGAGGGCGATGTAAAGGGTTCCCAATCGCGAGGCGTGTCGCCGTTTTCGCTGATGCGCTTGTGGCTATAACGCTTGATGAAGTCGGCCGTCACGTACCACACATTCTCGTTCAGTGTGGGGTTGAGCATGCGGCCATACTCCTCCGAGAAGATGTCCTTGGTTTCGCCCGAAGGGCGCTCATAGCACAGTTCCAGCCGCCACGAACGCCACTTGACGTCCTCAGGAGGAGGGGCGTTCACGATTACACGCGGAAAGGAGATGCCCTCGCCCACGGTCTGTAGGCTGCTCCTCATCCTCTCTGTCAACTGCTGGCGTACAGCATCCCAGTCGACCTCCATGCCCCGCTCGGTAATGAAGGGCAGCTCAGTGCGCCACTGCTCATACAGGGCTTTGAGCAGCTTGCGCGTATGCTCCATATCGGCCAATAGTGACAGCATCTTCAAGTTGAGAGCAAGCGGAGTATTCGCCCCATTGGGAAGCTCCCTGAGCGAGTGTATCAGGTTGTCCATCATTTGCTGCCATTCGCTATGTCGGAGGTCGGTGCTCATAGAATCAGAGGGGTATTAATGTAGTCAGATGCAAAGATACTGAAACCTTTCCACATCAAGAAATATATAACCTTAAAACTCTTTTTGCAGAACAATATCTTTTTCCTATCTTTGCAAAAGTAAAGACAAAGAAGCAATATCCTTATTATGAAGAAGATTGTACAAATGTTCGTAGCAGCCATCTTGATGAGCTGCATCGCGACAAATGCCCAGGCACAGATAGATTGTATTGTAGGAAACCCTGATTGTGAAGAAGCGCACTATGGATTCCAGGCGGGTGGATTGAGTTACATATTTGAGGCGGAGGCAGAATACGACATCATCACCATGGAAATTGTAATGCATGTGTGCAAGGTGTATGTGGCAAGCAATGGAGGTGCCTACAGTGGAGATATTACCATCCCAGCCGAAGTGCAAGTGCCTTTGCGCAATGAGGATGAAGAAACGACGGGGTACACCACAGCCAAGGTCACAGGCATAAGCAGTTGCGCCTTTGATGGATGCGAGGGACTCACGAGTGTGACCATCTCTGAAGGCATAGAGAGTATCGGGATATGGGCATTCAGGAATTGTAAGGGACTGAAAGAGGTTGTCGTACCCTCCTCCGTGACCTATCTGGGCGATGCCGTCTTTGCCGGGTGTACGGCACTGGAGAAGTTGACCATGAGTGTTGACTTTGGACAGATTTTCAAGGGGTTCACATCGCTCAAGGAGGTCATCCTCGAAGGTAGCGTGACTGAAATTGCGGAGAATGCTTTTGACGGATGTACGGCACTGGAGACGATAAAGATACCGGAAGACGTGAAAGCAATAGGAGCATACGCATTCAGGAACTGCTCGTCGCTGAAGGAAATTGACATCCCACCGCACGTGACAGAGATATGCGAAAACACATTCTACAATTGCATGGAATTGCAGAGCATCAGTATCGGAAAAGGTGTGCAGAGCATAGGAAATCGCGCTTTCTACAACTGCTCGTCACTCGGCAACATTGACATCCCTGATAATGTGGAGACTCTTGGCAGCAACTTGTTTGAAGGATGTGCTGACCTGGCTACTGTCAATTTCGGGGATGGGGTAAAGTCTATCCCTGACAATTGCTTCAAGGGTTGCACTTCGCTATCCAGCGTGAATATCGGAGATGGCGTAGAGAGCATTAAGGAGTATGCTTTCAAGAACTGCAGCGCACTAAGTGGGCTGACACTCCCCAAGTCTGTAAAGCAAGTAGGGTATGAGTCGTTCAGTGGCTGTACAGGAATGACGACAATCGACTTGGGAGAAATAGAGACAATAGGCGACAAGGCCTTCTCCGGCTGCCAGTCAATAGTGGCCGTCATGCTTCCACATTCCCTTAAAGAGGTTGGGAGTGGCGCGTTCAGCGGATGTAACGGTATCACAACAGTCACCACCCATTGCGAAACGGTGGGCAGCTATTGGTTCAGCTCACAGCCTTCAATCATGCATGTAACCATAAGTGCAGGAACGAAGAACATAGACTCTAAGGCCTTTTCAAATTGCACAGGAATAACTCATCTAACTTTGGGCAATGACCTTTCCAATATCGGAGGATCGGCATTCTTCGGGTGCAACGGTATCAAGCAGATTGACATACCATATAGCGTGGAGCAGATTGGCGCCAATGCCTTTGCAGGTTGCAAGACATTGGAAGAGGTCATCATCGGTAACGGAGACAAGCATATCAGCAGCAGCGCGTTTAAGGACTGCGAAAAGCTGCATACCGTCACCCTCAACTGCGACAGCATAGGCGGATGGTTCCTTGACAAGAACACCATTGCCGAGCTCAAACTGGGAACAGACGTCAGCATAATCAGCAAAAATGCCTTCTACGGATGTAGCAGCCTCACCGATGTATATACATCAGCTACGACCCCGCCAGTATTGGACGCGTTGGCATTCTCTTCCTCCACATACGAACGGGCCACCCTACATGTACATACAGGGACGAAAGAGGCGTATGCTACAGCTGAAAACTGGGAAAGGTTCTTCAACATCAATGAGGACAATACCGACAAGATTGAATACCTCCAACAAGAGAATCCCATACGTAGCGGGATCTATGACCTTAACGGAAGAAAGATACAGCACCCCAGCAAGGGAATATATATAATAGGTGGCAGAAAGATTCTTATAAAATAATTCAGAAATCCTTTTGCTTTCCCACACCACCCTCCCAGGGCAGACGCATCAGAAAAATCTATATAAATTTTGCATCTTATTCTCAGAATATCTATTTGTTATCCTCACACAGATCTCACAAATCTCACAAAAGGCGCGTCGCTTCGCCCGCGCTTGTCGGCATTGCCGAGTGTTTTCAGCCGGATGGCAAACGCGAGTGTAACGATGCGTTCTCTGTGAGATTTGCGAGATTTGTGAGATCCGTGTGAGAATCAATCATTTGTGCGAGGGTATTCTGGTGCGTCTGCCCTGCCACCCTCCCCCTACGGCTCCCCCAAATAGTTGAATATCACCTGCACCTGGGGCCGCGTGAAGCGGCGGTCGTCGGGGCGGTAGCCCATGGCCATGAGCTCGTCGAGGAGGCCGCGGCAGCGGTGCAGGTAGCGGTTGAGCATGCGGATAGCACTCTCGTACTTGGCTCGCGGACTGTATAGCATAGCCAGCTCGCCCTTGGTGTAGGAACGCACAGCGGTGCGCTCATCATCGGCGTAAAGGTAACGGTAATCCATAGGTCACAGAATAGGTAAAATCGTTCAAAATGGGAAGATGCGGCAAAAGCGAAATCTAACAATCGTCTGACACGAGATAACAATCGCATGACACGACATAACAAAGTTACGAAAAATATCTGACATCACAAAATTTTACACGTCTTATTATCAGTGCATTGACGCGCAAATTTCGCCCCAACATCTGACAGACGCCGATGCGAAATATAACAATCGCCTGACCTGACCTAACAATCATCTGTCACGACCTAACAAAACGCTTTTTTTCTACTGCGTGGAGAATTGTACGCTCCGCAGCCCTACATCGGCGGTACTGCGGAGGGTGCTCGATGTAGTAACTTTGCAGTGTAAATCAACGATAACGATAACGAAAACGAAAACTGCCGTCCGGAAGGCTAGTTAACGTCAGCGTTAACGTCAACGTTGAAAACTTAAGTCTAACCTTTAATTTTCAAAACTATGAGCGTAAACTATGCCGTAAAGAAATGCAAGAACCCCAAGGGGGTAGAGGGCACCGACTATTACTCTTGCCGTGCCATCAAGACCAATGACTACACTTTCGAGGAGCTGGCCGAAGACATCAGCCTGGCCACCACCGTGACCAAGCCCGACGCACAGGCCGTGCTGGGTGTCATCAAGCTCTTCATCGCCAAGGCGCTGCTCGCCGGCCGTGCCGTGGTGCTCGAGGACCTGGGCCGATTCCAGATCTCCATCCAGAGCAAGTGCTTCACCAAGGAGCAGCTCGACGACAAGGAATTCGTGCCCTCAACGATGATCAAGGGTCACCGTATCCTCTTCCGTCCCGAAGCGAAGCTGAAGAAGGAGATTGCCAGCAAACTCTCGCTGAGCCGCATCGCCTCGGAGGCGAAGGAGTAACATGAACGTAGACCCACCCCTTCCCTCCCTGGAGGGAGGGGGAACGGGCCTCGCGGGAAAACACCTGATTTACTTATTTCAAACAAACTAATATGATATATTATGAAGAATAACACCATGGACTCTGTATCTCCCTCCCTCCAGGGAGGGAAAGGGTGGGTCTCCCTTGACTGGAAACAAATCCTTAAGATTGTAATCACCGTACTCACTGCCTTGGCTGGTGCCTTGGGCGTAGCCTCCTGTGCGGTATGAATCCCCTAATCCGTGCGCTGCTGCTCCTCGGCAGCGCACTTACACTAATAGGGTGAAGACCCACCCTAACCCTCCCTGAAGGGAGGGGATACAGAGTCCATCGAATATCAACTATTAAACACACACCCACATTACCGCGATGTCGGTAAGTCCTCCCTCCAGGGAGGATTTAGGTGGGTCTCCCGTTATGAAATACTTTACCATTCCCGAATTGACAAGCAGCGCCACGGCGCTGCGCGAGGGCATCGACAACCGCCCGAACAAGTGTGCATACCACCTGTTGCACGTGTTAGTAGACCAACTCCTTGACCCCATACGCGAAGCGTGGGGCGAACCAATAGTTGTCAGCAGTGGCTATCGCTGCAAGCAGCTCAACGAACTGGTGGGTGGCGTGAAGAACAGCCACCATATCCTCGGCTGCGCTGCCGATATCATCGCTGGCAACAGGGCTGACCACCGTCGTTTGTTCAAGCTCATACAACAGATGCAGCAGGAGGGGCGCATCAAGTTCACCCAACTCATCTGGGAGGGCGACGGCCGTTGGCTCCATATCTCCTACGTGCCAGGTAATCTCAAGTGCCAGGTTATCGGGCTATAAGACCATCCGGTAGACGTTGGTCTCCTTCGGCTCGAAGCCAAGTGAGCGGTATAGGGCATTGGCGGCGATGCGCTTCGGGTTTGAGGTGAGCATCAGTGTCTGTGCTCCCCACCCACGGGCTTGCTCTATGGCTTCCGCCACGAGCATGCGTCCTAACCCCTGTCCGCGATATGCGTTGTCCACCACCACGTCTTCAATCCAGGCTTTGCAACCTGTGGGACTATGATATTTACCCAGTGTGAGCATTCCTACCACGATATCGCCACAGCATAGAAGCAGCAGGCGACTGTTGGCAGTGGCTATAAGGTGGCGATAGTCATCCTCCGTGAAAGCTACGGGACGGGTGGTGAGCTGGCTCAGGAGATGCACTACAGCCCGGTAGTGCGAGCCGATGAAGGCGGTGGGGGTAATGATAGTGTAGCGATTCATACTATGAAAGCAAGTGAGCGGGGCCTGTGGCTCCGCTCGCTTGTGTATGGTGATTACTTGAGATTATTACTTGAACCAGTCTACCAACTTGTCCTTGGCATAGAAGTAATACACTGCCAATCCGAGCCAAGAGCAAGAGAGCACCAGCACTGAGCTGATAATCTTACCAACGAGGCCAATAGGCATCTTCAAAATCTCCATTACGGCCTTAACGGCAAGCACAATACCGATAATGTAAATAATAGTTCCAATCATTGTTGTTTCGTTTTAGGTTTGTTGTTATTACTTAATGATAGCCAGATGCCTTCACATCCGGCTATCATCTAATTATCAATTGTCAATTATCAATTGTCAATTCATTTAGTACTCCATCTTGGTCATGCGCACATAGCTCTGGTAGCGCTTCTTGGCCATCTCTTCACAAGCGGCAAAGAGGTCGGCAGCCTCGGCAGGGTACTGCTTCATGACAGACGCGAAGCGTACCTCGCCCTTGAGGAAGTCTTGGAAGCCCTCCCACTGCGGCTCCTTAGAGTCGAGTGTGAACGGATTCTTGCCCTCGGCCTCGAGTGCGGGATTGTAGCGCCACAGGTGCCAGTAACCGCATGCTACGGCAGCAGCCTCCTCGGCCTGTGCCTTGCCCATACCCTTCTTGAGACCGTGGTTGATACAGGGGGCGTAGGCGATGATGATTGAAGGACCGGGATAAGCCTCAGCCTCGCGGATAGCCTTGAGGCACTGGCTCTGATCGGCACCCATAGCAATCTGTGCGACGTATACGTAACCGTAGGTGGTGGCAATCATACCGAGGTCTTTCTTGCGGATGCGCTTACCTGAAGCGGCAAACTTGGCGATAGCGCCGAGCGGAGTAGCCTTTGATGACTGACCACCGGTGTTGGAGTATACCTCAGTGTCAAGCACGAGGATATTCACATCTTCGCCCGAAGCAATCACGTGGTCGAGACCACCGTAACCGATATCGTATGAGGCACCGTCGCCACCGATAATCCACTGTGAACGCTTCACGAGGTAGTGGCTGAGCTCCTTGAGCTGAGCGCAAGCGGGACAGCCGTTGGCAGCGCCAGCCTCAATCATCGGGTTGAGCTTAGCGGCAGCAGCCTTAGATGCATCGGCATCGTCCTGACCGGCAATCCACTCCTGAGCAGCCTCCTTGAACTCGGCAGGTGTCTCTGCATCGGCGATAGCGCCTTCGAGGATAGCCTGGATGCGTGCTTTCATCTTCTTGTTGGCCAATGCCATACCGAGACCAAACTCGCAGAAGTCCTCGAAGAGTGAGTTGGCCCATGCGGGACCCTGACCCTTCTCGTTGGTGGTATAGGGGGTAGAGGGGATTGAACCTGAGTAGATAGAAGAGCAGCCTGTAGCGTTGGCTACCATCTGACGGTCGCCATAGAGCTGAGAGATGAGCTTCACGTAAGGTGTCTCACCGCAACCGGAGCAAGCGCCTGAGAACTCGAAGAGCGGAGTAGCGAACTGTGAGTTCTTGGGGTTAGACTTGATGTCTACGAGGTGTTGCTTGCTCTTCACGTTCTTCACGCAGTAGTCCCAGTTGGCAGCCTCGTGGAGTTCGCCTTCGAGCGGAACCATCTTGAGAGCCGGGCCACCGAGCTTGGGATTGCCGGGACATACGTCAACACAGTTGCCGCAGCCGAGACAGTCCATCACGCCTACCTGGATACGGAACTTCATACCCTTCATAGGAGCGGGAGCCTTCATGTCGATCATGTCGCCCTGAACGCCTACAGCCTCGGTATCGTCCATCACGAACGGACGGATACAAGAGTGAGGACATACGAAGGCACACTTGTTGCACTGGATACACTTCTCGGCATCCCACACAGGCACGAAGGGAGCTACACCGCGCTTCTCATAAGCGGCTGTGCCCTGAGGCCATGTACCATCCTCGTAGCCCTTGAAGGCCGATACGGGGAGCAGGTCGCCATTCTGTGCATTGATGGGGCGCACTACTTCGTTGATGAATGCGGGATCGTCGTTGGCAACCACCTCGTCGGCGGGGAGGCTTGCCCAAGCAGCGTCAACGGGGAGCTCCTTGTACTCGCCACCGCGGTCAACGGCTGCGTAGTTCTTGTTCACGATATCCTCGCCCTTCTTGCCGTATGACTTCACGATGAACTTCTTCATCTGCTCGATAGCCAGGTCAACGGGAATCACCTCAGTGATGCGGAAGAAAGCACTCTGGAGGATGGTGTTGGTACGGTTGCCGAGGCCAATCTCCTGAGCTATCTTGGTAGCGTTGATGTAGTAAACCTTGATGTTGTTCTCAGCGAAATACTTCTTGATGTTGTTGGGCAGGTTGGCAGCCAACTCGTCGCCTTCCCAGATGGTATTGAGCAGGAAGGTACCGTTCTTCTGCAAACCGCGAGTAACGTCGTACATCTTGAGGTATGCCTGTACGTGGCAAGCCACGAAGTTAGGTGTATTCACTAAGTAGGTAGAGCGGATTTCGCTGTCACCGAAACGGAGGTGAGAGCAGGTGAAGCCGCCCGACTTCTTAGAATCGTATGAGAAGTATGCCTGGCAATGCTTGTCGGTATTGTCACCGATAATCTTCACGGAGTTCTTGTTGGCACCTACTGTACCGTCGGCACCGAGACCATAGAACTTGGCCTGGAACATGCCTTCGCCACCCATAGCAATCTCCTCCTTCTGGGGAAGTGAGGTGAAGGTAACGTCGTCCACGATACCCACGGTGAACTGGTTCTTGGGCTCTGCCATAGCGAGATTCTCATATACGGCGAGGATCTGAGCCGGTGTGGTATCGTTAGAGCCGAGACCGTAGCGACCGCCCACGATAACGGGAGCGTCGGGCTGGCCATAGTAGCAGTCCTTAACGTCGAGGTAGAGGGGCTCACCATTGGCACCGGGCTCCTTGGTGCGGTCGAGCACAGCAATGCGCTTGGCTGTCTTGGGCACAGCAGCGAGGAAGTGCTTGGCCGAGAAGGGACGGTAGAGGTGTACGGCCACGAGACCTACCTTCTCGCCCTGAGCGGTGAGGTGGTCTACCACTTCGCGGATAGCCTCTGTCACCGAACCCATAGCGATGATGACACGCTCGGCATCGGGAGCGCCGTAGTAGTCAAACAAGCCATACTTGCGGCCGGTGATCTCTGAAATCTTCTCCATGTACTCCTCTACTACTGCGGGTACGTTGGCGTAGTAGTTGTTGCAGCTCTCACGGTGAGCGAAGAAGGTATCGGGGTTCTCGGCCATACCGCGTGCCACGGGGCGCTCGGGAGTGAGGGCGCGGCTGCGGAACTCAGCCAGAGCCTGCTGGTCGATGAGCGGAGCGAGGTCTTCGTTCTCCAACATCTCAATCTTCTGAATCTCGTGAGAGGTACGGAAGCCGTCGAAGAAGTTGACGAAGGGTACGCGGCTCTTGATGGTAGCGAGGTGAGCCACACCGGCGAGGTCCATAACCTCCTGTACAGAGCCTTCGGCCAACATGGCGAAGCCTGTCTGGCGGGTCGACATCACGTCCTGATGGTCACCGAAGATACACAGGGCATGTGAAGCCAGTGTACGTGCCGATACGTGGAACACGCAGGGGAGGAACTCACCGGCAATCTTATACATGTTGGGGATCATCAGCAAGAGGCCCTGCGATGCGGTATATGTAGTTGTCAGTGCACCGGCTTGGAGTGAGCCGTGTACGGCACCTGCAGCACCACCTTCAGACTGCATTTCCTGTACGAGTACTGTTTCGCCGAAGATATTCTTACGGCCCTGAGCTGCCCACTCGTCGACATACTCAGCCATTGTTGATGACGGTGTGATAGGATAGATAGCTGCTACCTCACTGAACATATAGGAGATATGCGCAGCTGCCTGGTTACCGTCACAGGTAATAAACTTCTTTTGTTTAACCATAGCTTTACAAATTTACTATTTAACAAACTTCTATTTACTATTCAATTAAGTCTATACATAATTAATACAAGAAACCGAAGAGCCAAAGTGGAATCTGATTGCCACGACCAAGCTCACGCCTATGCATAATGTAGTATACATCAGGATTGTTCTTCACGCGGACACCCTCAGTACATACACGCATCTGTACCTTCTCATCAACAAGGAATGAGAGTCCCTTGCCACCCTTATTCACCGTATGGTCTTTCCACAAAGCATTGGCTAGGAAGGTTTCCAACACATCCTGTTCGTCGACCTTCACAGGATAAATACTGTATACCAAATTGGTATTGTGAAGTATTATCTTGGCAGGCTTCTTGGGGAAGGAGTCGCCTAGGTTGTATATCATATTGATAAGTCGTGCATCGGCCAGATACTTGATATAGTTCATCACCGTAGCGCGTGATGTCTGTATCGTATCGGCCAACTTACTCACATTGGGAGTCTGCGATTCATTTACAGCCAACAAGTAGAGCAGTTTCTTTATCTTGGCCAGATACTTGAGCTCTATCTGCTGCACGATGAGGATATCTACCTCCATCATGGCATTCATCGTCTTCAACAGGTTCTCCGAGAAATTGCGTTTCTCCAAAAAGAAAGGATAAAACCCGTGGTGCAGGTAGTTCTGGAAGAAGGCGTTGGGACTCACCTTGGGCAATATGGTGCGGGCTATCTGCTCATGATTGGCAAGTATCTCCTCCAGCGTGTAGCAGCGGAAGTTGTTACCCGTCTTGAGGTTCAGATATTCACGGAACGAGAATCCACGCAGGTTATACGGTTTGGCGATGCCATTGAGCTCGGGATTCTCCTCCTTGAGACGCATTACAGACGTTCCGGTAAACACAATCTTCAGTTGTGGAAATCTGTCGTAACATTCGCGCAACTGATGGCTCCAATTGGGAATCTTGAACACCTGGTCAACGAGCAACACCTTACCTCCACGACGTATGAATTCCTCAGCAAACTCAACCAAGCTCTTGCCCTGGAAATAAAAGTTGTTCATATTGACATACAGGCACGAGCGGTCGTTGCGGAAACGCTCTTGCGCATACTGAATAAGGAACGTGGTCTTACCCACGCCACGCGTACCCTTGATACCAATCAAGCGGTCATTCCAATCAATCTCATCCATCAAATTGCGGCGCACCGGTGCCTCGGTATGTGCCAGCAGATATTCGTGTGTCTTGTAGAAAGCCTCCATATTATCGGCCTATTTTTTATATTTTGCCACAAAGTTAGTACATTCTTCATTCTTTTGCAAACCAAACATTACAATTTTTATTCGGCCTCCATATTTTTTTCGTATCTTCGCATCGTGAAAGCTTGTTACCTCTTCAACCCCGAGCACGACTTGGCTCTCGCCAATGGCGACCGTCACTTCATTGCCCCCCGCAACATACGCGAAATGGCAAGAGACTTGGCACCGCTGATGAACGCCGTAGAAGACAGTCTACAGCCATGGGGGTGGGACCTCACCATTAAAACCCGCCTGCTTGATTCTGGCATTTCCGAGGAAGAGCTGCCCACCGACAAATCACTGGCAGCTCTGCGCGACCATTCAGGACGTGCCACCGCCCACCACCTGCTCAGCACCTTCCGTCGCGAGCACCCTGCCGACGTCTACACCGGCGAGAGCCTCATCGCCAGCTCCATCGACGAGATTGCTGCCTATGCCGCCCGACATGGGCACATATTGCTCAAGGCGCCCCTCTCGGGCAGCGGCAAGGGACTGAGGCATGTTAATCTTAACGAAAACGAAAAAGCCGACGCGGAAGGAGCGTC
Source organism: uncultured Bacteroidaceae bacterium (assembly GCA_964570685.1). GTDB lineage: Bacteria > Bacteroidota > Bacteroidia > Bacteroidales > Bacteroidaceae > UBA1189. The sequence continues at coordinate 12,008 of CAZMZC010000020.1, forward strand.
GGTTCTCGAACGAGTCGAGCGCTTCGCATTGACGACGACTGAAGCTTTAGCTTCACAAAGGAGTGCTGTTTGCAGCCCTTTTCCATCCGGACAGCAGCTAGCGTCAACGTTAAAAAAGGTCGAGTCCTGGACCACCGCCCTCATCCGCCGCCACGGCTACCTCACCGCCGAGCCCTATTATAATAAGGTGCAAGACTTCGCTATGGAGTTCCGCGTGGCCGACGGGCAGTGCCACTTCATCGGTTACTCACTCTTCGTGACCGACCGCCACGGCCGCTACGACGGAAACCGCCTCATGAGCGACGCAAAGATAGAAGAGCTGCTAGCCACGCACATCCCCCGCGAAGCGTTACACGAAACCAGGCACTGGATTACAGCCCACTACACCGACATCATCCCTGCCGAGTGGGACATCACTCGCTTCCCCCTTTACTTCGGGGTGGATATGATGATTGTGGACATTACAGGTCAACAGTCACCGACGGTGAGCGGTGAGAGGTTAGAGGTGAAAGGCTGCTCAAAACTCGCCCTCCATCCCTGCGTAGAAATCAATCTCCGCATGAACATGGGCATCATCGCCCACGAGATATACCGCCAATGCCTTGTCCCCGAAGCCGAGGGGCTATACCGCATTGCCATCTTTGCCGACAACGCTTCACTGCGTGCCTTCAGCGCCGAGCAGGCAGCACTCCACCCTGCCACTTATCGCAATGGACGCCTCATCAAGGGCTACCTCCCCCTCACGCCTATCGAGGAAAACACTCGCCACCACGCCTATGTGGTATGCGAGTAATTGAAACCATTATTGTGGAAGTTGTAGCTTTTTCTTGTACGTTGCAGCTATTTTATGTAACTTTACGGCAAATTTCAAGGATAGCACTGATGAAACGATATTTTACCATCCTACTGCTTGCACTCCTTACGGGCTTCAGCACCCTACAGGCAAGCGAACCGTTGAAGCGCGAGTTCCGCGGAGCATGGATACAAGCCGTCAACGGACAATTTATAGGAATGTCGCCTGCCGAGATGCAGGCCACCCTCACCACCCAACTCGATGCACTGCAGCGGGCAGGCATCAATGCCATCATCTTCCAGGTGCGCCCCGAGGCCGATGCGCTGTACCTCTCCTACTACGAGCCATGGAGCCGCTACCTCACAGGCGAGCAGGGTGTAGCCCCCGAGCCATTCTGGGACCCTCTGCAATGGATGATAGACGAGTGCCATAAGCGCGGCATGGAGCTGCACGCATGGATCAATCCCTACCGTGCCAAGACAAAGGGCACCAAGAGCCTGGGACTGAAGCACCCCTACAAGAAAGACCCCGAGCGCTTCGTCCACTTCGACGGGATGCTCATCTTCAACCCTGCCCTGCAGGACAACCGCGACTATATCTGCACCATCGTGACCGACATTGTGAAGCGCTACGACGTTGACGGACTCCATATCGACGACTACTTCTACCCCTACCCAGTGCCGGGTGTGGAGTTTGACGACGAGGCCTCGTTCCGTGCCGACCCGCGCGGCTTTACCGACAAGGCCGACTGGCGACGCGACAACGTGAACCTCCTCATCGAACAGCTGCACCATACGATACGTGGCGTGAAGCCCTGGGTCAAGTTCGGCATATCGCCCTTCGGTATCTACCGCAACCAAAAGAGCGACCCCGAGGGAAGTCTCACCAATGGGTTGCAAAACTACGATGACCTGTATGCCGACATCCTACTTTGGATCGACAAGGGTTGGGTAGACTACACCATACCGCAGATCTACTGGGAGATAGGGCACAAGGCTGCTGATTACGAGACGCTGGTAGACTGGTGGGCCAAGCATGCCAACGGACGCCCGCTCTTCATCGGACAAGACGTGATGCGTACCGTGAAAGCCACCGACGCCACCAACCCCACAGAGCACCAGCAAGCCCGCAAGATGGCCCTACAGCGCAGCTACGAGAGCATTGGCGGCAGTTGCCAATGGCCAGCCTCAGCTGTAGCCGAGAACGCTGGCGGCTATGCCACCGCACTCACCGAGGAGTATCACCACTGGCTGGCCCTGCAACCCCAATTCCCCTTCATTGACAAGAAGGCACCCAAACGGGTGAAGAAGCTCGACATTATCTGGACCGATGACGGCCCCGTACTCTGCTGGACCGCCCCGAAATACAAGGACGAGATGAACCGCCCCGTAAAGTACGTCGTATACCGCTTTGCCAAGGGCGAGAAGGTAGACCTCAACGATGCCACCAAGATAGCGGGCTTCACCACTCAGCCCTTCTTCCCGCTCACCTACGAAGGAGGCAAAGCGAAATACACCTATGTAGTGACAGCGCTGGACCGACTACATAATGAGTCCAAGCCCAAGAAGGAGAAGATAAAGCTCTAGACTATTGACTGTTAGTGACTCCGCCACAGAGCTTCGGCTGTGCTCACTGCAAGAGTTCAAGCAAGCTTGACTCTCGTTCGCTTGCACGAACCTTGACCGTTGACCGTTGACTAAAACACACATAATATAACAATGAAACTCACAATCACACTCCACTACAACACCCAATGGGGAGAGAACCTTTATGTAGCATTCTCTTCCATCGCCAGCGTCGACAGCGCTCCGGCACACCCCATGCAGACCGACGGCCACGGCCGATGGTTCGTCACCCTCGAAGGCAACTACAAGCCCTCGGCACCCTACACCTTCGTGGTGATGGAGAACGGCAACATCAAGCGCACCGAGTGGCGCCACCACACGCTGCCCGACACGCTGCACGGACACGTGCACATCAGCGACCGCTGGGTAGACCGCTCGGAGCTGGCCCCCTTCTACTCATCGACCTTCACCCGCGCCATCTTAGCCCACGACACACACAGCAGCACCCCTCACGGCGCTGCAGGCATCTGCATCTGCTGCGAAGCTCCTACCATACGTAAGAATCAAGTGCTCGCCGTGTGTGGCAATGTTGACACCTTAGGAGCTTGGGACACCCACCGTGCACGCATCATGGAGCCTCATGGTACCGAGTGGCAGCTGTGGCTCGACAAAGGCGAGCTGGGCGAGAACTGTGAGTTTAAGTTTATAATCCTTGAAAAGTCAACAGACAAACGAAGTTCGCTGGCCGAAGGGAAAAGCAACAGTCTACAGTCAACAGACAAAGGCTGCAACGAGAACTCCCATCCGGAGGCTAATAATTGTCAATTGTCAATTGTCAATTGTCAATTAATCGCTTGGGAGCCCGGCGAGAACCGCACCCTCCACATCGACCTCTACAGCGACGTGACCCTGCGCATGCTGCGCACCTACACCCTGCGCGACCCGCAAGAGCCGTGGCGTGGTGCCGGTGTAGCCATCCCCGTATTCTCCCTGCGTTCGAAGAAGAGCTTCGGCATAGGCGAGTTTTCCGACATACCCCTCATGGTCGACTGGGCTGCCAAGACAGGCCAATGCATCGTGCAGCTGCTGCCCGTGAACGATACCACGATGAACCGCGATTGGCACGAGTCGTACCCCTACAACGCCATCTCCTGCTTTGCCCTCAACCCCATGTACATCCGTCTCGAAGAGGTAGGCGTACTCACCGACAAAGAGGCCATGAAGGAGTTCCGCAAGCTGCAGAAGGAGCTGAACAAATTGCCTCAGGTGGACTTCGATGCCGTAGTCACCGCCAAGTGGGACTACCTGCACCGCATCTTCGCGCAAGAGGGCGAGCAGACACTCGCTTCACCCTCCTACAAGCGTTTCTTCAAGGACAACGAATCGTGGCTCATCCCCTACGCCGAGTTCTGCTGCGAGCGAGACCACAAGAGCCCCGAAGCCACAGGCCTGTACCTCTACATACAGTTCCACCTGCACAAGCAGCTCAAGCACGCCGCCGACTATGCCCACCGCCACGGCGTAGTGCTCAAGGGCGACATCCCCATCGGCATCAGCCGCACCAGCGTGGAGGCATGGAGCCAACCCGGACTCTTCTGCCTCGAGAGCCAGGCAGGAGCCCCGCCCGACACCTTTGCTCGCGACGGACAGAACTGGGGCTTCCCCACCTACAACTGGCAGGCCATGGCTGCCGAGCGCTACCAGTGGTTTGCCCGCCGCTTCACCAAGATGGCCGACTACTTCGATGCCTACCGCATCGACCACATCCTCGGCTTCTTCCGCATATGGGAGATACCCTGTAGTACCAAGAGCGGACTACTCGGGCACTTCAATCCTGCCCTACCCCTCACTCCCGAGGAGATAGCACAATGGGGCATTGCCTTCTACAAGGAGCGTCATGCTACCCCCTTCACTCTGGGAGACGAGACCGACGTACTCTTCGTGGAGGACCCCTACCAACCCGGCACCTACCACCCACGCATCAATGGTTTTGACACCGAGTCTTTCAAGGCCCTTCCAGAGAACGAGCGCAAGGCCTTCTACGCCCTGCACGACCACTTCTTCTACCATCGCCACAACGACTTCTGGTACCGCGAAGCCATGAAGAAGCTACCCGCCCTCATCGATGCCACCGACATGCTCGTATGCGGCGAAGACCTCGGCATGATACCCGCCTGCGTACCCACCGTAATGAACGAACTACGCATCCTCTCACTCGAAATACAGCGTATGCCCAAAGCCTATGGATGCACCTTCGACGACCCTGCCCACTACCCCTACTACTCCGTATGCACCACCTCTACCCACGACATGAGCGGTATACGCGGTTGGTGGGAAGAAGACCCCATGCTCACCCAGCGCTACTGGACCGACATGCTGCACCAGCGCGGCAAGGCGCCCCACGAGTGCGAGGCATGGATATGCGAGGCCATCGTGCGCCAGCACCTCGATTCGCCCGCCATGCTCACCATCCTTCCCTTGCAAGACTGGATGGCCATAGACGAGCACCTGCGCCACCCCGACCCCGCCTTCGAGCGCATCAACGTACCCGCCAACTCCAACAACTACTGGCGCTACCGCATGCACCTCACCCTTGAGGAACTGCTCGCAGCCGATGACCTTAACCGCATCGTGCGCCGCCTCGTACGCCAGGCAGGACGATAAGCCACAAAACAAACAAAACTCCTTCTCAGACGCACTGAGAGGGAGTTTTTGTTTGTTTTTTCGGCACACACGTAAATTATAGAGCAAAGTTTGTTTGCAAAAACCAGACCAACAGACCATCTTTGTTCCATAGTTTCAAAAACCACTCTCCCTGCAAGGATAGTGCACTACCCCTGCAGGGAGAAAACATTATCCCTGCAGGGAGAAAGCGCTACCTCTGTAGGGATAGTGAAGTAATGCGCAGTGCGTATCAGCGACAACGCTTGAGCAGTTCGCCGAGGCGCGGGTGCAGGTGCTTGGCCCGCGTCCACTGCCAGTCGCTCCAGGTGTGGAGGGCGAAGGCGTTGTAGTCGTAGAAGAAGGCTACGGCAGGCAGCAGCAGGAGGATGGCCAGCAGGGCGGGCACCAGAGGCAGGGTGCACAGGGCCACGATGCTCCAAATGATGATGAGCAGGGGCCACAGGGCGAGGTTCACACCGAGGCGGGCGGTGTTGCTGAAGGCCTTCTCCTTGAGGCCGCTTACGATGTAGTGTGACAATGCCCACGAGGGCAGTGTGACGACGGCGCAGCAGAGGTAGTAGGGCAGGGCGCAGAGCAGGGCCAGCGTGTTGCCAATGGAGGCCGCGAGGGGATACTTGTGGCTCGTGGAGGAGGGGTGTATGCGATGCAGGCGGCGCTCCTTCTTGAAGGCGAGGGCATCGGCATAGAGCGCAGCGGTCTCCTCGGCAGGTGCGGTGGCCTTCTTCTCCACGATATGGGCGATAGCGGTGCGGTTGAGCGTGAGGCGCTCGGCCGGTGAGAGCGGATGCGACTGGGCCGTGCACAGCTTGGCCAGTTCCCACTGGGCATCGTAGTCCTCGGTGTCGGGCACGTAGGCGATGAGCTCGCTCATGCGACGGGCCAGCTCCTCGCGCAGCATGGCGAGCAGGCGGGCGGGAGTGACCTCGCCCTCGTGCTGGCGCACAAACTCGGTGACGTTGATGGGCTTGCCGTAGGTGACCACCGCACCCGAGCGGTAGCGGAAGTAGCGGCTATACTCAATGCCGGTGGGCACGATGTAGACGGGACGCTCGTGGCCAAACTGCTTGTTGGCCTCGAGGGCGATGTGGAAGATGCCTTTGCTCAGGCCCATGAGCGAATGCTTGGGGCGGTGTGTGGCTTCGGGGAAGAGGGCCAGCGGGTAGCGGTGGCGCAGCACATCGACGCACTTGCAGATGATCTCCTCGTTTTGCTTCACGGCGGCATAGCCGTCGCGGAGGCGGTAGATGGGCAGCATCTTGAGGAAGGTGAACACCTTCTGCAGGAGGGGACGGCGGAAGATGTCGGCACGGGTCATGAAGACGGTGGCGCGGTTCATCGAGCGGAGTATCACCAGGGGGTCGAGCAACGCATTGGTGTGGTTGCTACCGATGATGACGGCTCCGTCCTGGGGCAGGTTTTCCTTGCCTCGCACGACAAGGCGACGCATCGACAGGTTGATGATGGGGTTTACCCAAAGGCTGCGTAGCAGCGTATATCCGAAGTTTTTGTTGTAGACTTGCATAGACAATTGACAAATGACAATTGACAAATGACAATAATTATTCAATTGGGAGCAACAGAACTTTCTGATAGCAAAACCCAATTGTCAATTGTCCCTTGTCAATTGTCAATTAAGAAATCACTCTTTCCACTTATACCTGTCGCGGAGGCGGAAGATGCCTGCGGCAGTGAGGCCCGAGATGATGTGCCAGATGCCCCACCATGCGGTGATGATGAGCATACCGCCATTCTGCAGCTCGGGCGGGAAGATGTTGGGGTTGAACAGCAGGATGAGGCCGAGGCCCGAGTTCTGGATACCCATCTCGATGGTGATGGCGCGGCGGTCGGGACGCGGCAGACCCGACAGTTCACCGAGCCAATAGCCCATAAAGAGTATCAATCCGTTGTGGATGGCTACGATAAGCACAATCCATTTGAAGTACTTGAGGAAGATGTCGAGGTTGTTCCAGAACGAAATCAGCACCATAGCCAGAAATACCACGATGGAGAGGTACTGCAAGGGCTTGTTGAGTGCCTTGGCTACCTTCGGGGCGTAGTTCGTGGTGAGGATGCCCAAAGCCAGAGGCACGCCGAGCAGGATGAACACCGTGACGAAGATGTCCCATATGGGGATGCTCAGCACTTGCAGCGCATCGGCAGCATTGCGGTTGAGGTAGCGCACGTAGAGGCTGCCCCAGATGGCAAAGTTGGCCGGTGTGGTCACGATGGCGGCGGTAGTAGTCACGGCCGACATCGATACCGAGAGCTCGCGGTTGCCTCTGGAGATGGAGGTGATGAAGTTTGACACATTGCCTCCCGGGCAAGAGCCTACCAGAATCATACCCATAGCCACCATCGGTGTGATGTGCTTGTGGAAGATGACAATCAGGAGGAAGGTGAGCGCGGGAATAAGTATCCACTGGCCAATAAGGCCCACGAGGATTGACTTGGGTTCGCGGAATACCTTGGCAAAGGTGCCCGGCTTGATGCCGAGGGCTACGCCGTACATGACGACGGCCAAGGCGATGTTCAGCAGGTCCATACCGGATTTGCTGAAGTTGATCTTTACGGGGTCGAGGTTTAGTAGTTGTTCGTACATGGTAGGGGGCCTCCCCTAACCCCTCCCGAGGAGGGGGACTCCTGTCCTCGAGAAGGTGGGTATAGGCATATTTAAAATGTTTGTACTATGTAACATAATCTCAACGATGTCTGCAAGCCCCCTCTTCGGGCCGACGCGGAGCATTAGCGTCGGTTGCGACGACTGCCGGTTTATCGGCACCAAGGAGTCTCGCTTGCGAGCAAGCTGGTTGGGGGAGGTCCCTTTACAGCAGATTCATCGTATCGGTAGCGATCATCAGTTCCTCGTCGGTGGGGATGACTACTACCTTAACCTTAGAGTCGGGGGTAGAGATGATGGCTTCTTCGCCACGGATGGTCTTGTTCTTCTCCGTGTCAATCTTTACGCCCATGAACTCGAGGCCGCGACATGCAGCTTCGCGAGTGTTGTCCTGGTTCTCGCCCACACCACCGGTGAAGAGGATAACGTCGACACCACCCATAGCGGCGGCGTATGAGCCGATGTACTTGCGGATGCGGTACTCGTACATGTCGAGAGCCAGCTTGGCGCGGGGGTTGCCAGCGTCAACGGCAGCGCAAATCTCGCGCATGTCGGATGACACGCCTGAGACGCCCTGCACGCCCGACTTCTTGTTGAGCAGGTTCGATACGCCTGTAGCGTCCAAGCCCTCCTTCTCCATGATGAAGGTCACGGCGCCACCGTCGATGTCGCCGCTGCGGGTACCCATTACGAGGCCTTCGAGCGGAGTGAGACCCATGCTGGTGTCCACGCACTTGCCATCCACAACAGCCGAGATGGACGCACCGTTGCCGATGTGGCAGGTGATGATCTTGGTGCCTTCGGGCTTGATGCCGAGGTACTCACATACGCGCTGCGATACGTAGCGGTGTGAGGTGCCGTGGAAGCCGTAGCGACGCACGCCGTACTTCTCGTACAGCTCGTAGGGAACGGCATACATATAGGCATAGTCGGGCATGGTCTGATGGAAAGCGGTGTCGAACACGCCCACCTGGGGAATCTCGGGGAGCAGGGCTGTGATGGCAGCCACACCCTTGAGGTTGGCGGGGTTGTGCAGGGGAGCCAGGTCGTTGCAAGCCTCGAAAGCTGCCAACACCTCCTCATTGAGGAGTACCGACTGGCTGAACTTCTCGCCACCATGCACCATACGGTGGCCTACGGCGTCGAGCTCGTCGAGCGACTTCAGTGCACCATACTCGGCACCGGTGAGGGTCTGCAGGATAAACTCCACACCGGCGGTGTGCTCCTGGATGTCTTTTTCGAGTATCACCTTCTCGCCATTGGGCAAGGTCAACTTAAGGAACGAGCCGGGAAGGCCAATCTTCTCGATACCGCCCTGGGCGAGTACCGATTGGGTGTCCATCTCGAAGAGTTTGTACTTGATGGATGAACTACCGCAGTTTAATACGAGGATTTTCATAATGTTGAGAGACCCACCTAAATCCTCCCTGTGAGGGAGGACTTGCGGGCATCGTGATTTATTTCTGTTAGTAATATTTCATTCTTGTTTGGATTCCCTCCCTACAGGGAGGGTTAGGGTGGGTCTCCCTTTACTTTGCTGCCTGTGCCTGACAAGCCGTGATTGCCACCATGTTGTACACATCGTCGATAGAGCAGCCGCGTGAGAGGTCGTTCACGGGGCGTGCGATACCCTGCAGGATGGGGCCGATGGCCTCGGCATTGCCCAGGCGCTGAACGAGCTTGTAGCCGATGTTGCCCACCTCAAGTGTGGGGAATACGAGCACGTTGGCCTTGCCGGCGATCTCAGAACCGGGAGCCTTGCTGGCACCTACAGAGGGCACAAGAGCAGCGTCGGCCTGCAGCTCGCCGTCGATCTTGAGGTCGGGAGCCAACTCCTTGGCCAGGCGCAGAGCCTCGGTCACCTTGTCTACACACTCATGCTTGGCCGAACCCTTGGTAGAGAAGCTCAGCATAGCCACGCGGGGATCCTCGATGCCAGCTACGGCGCGAGCGGTATCGGCGCAGCATACGGCAATCTGAGAGAGCTGGGCAGCATCGGGCACGGGAGTCACGGCGCAGTCGCCCATGATGAGCACACCGTTCTCGCCATACTGAGGAGTCTGGGTAATCATGACGAAGGCACCTGATACGCAGCTGATGCCCGGAGCAGTCTTGATAATCTGCAATGCGGGGCGCAATACGTTACCGGTAGTGTTCTGTGCTCCTGCGAGCTGACCGTCGGCATCGCCAGCCTTGATGATGAGGCAACCCAAGTAGAGCGGATTGGTCACCAGCTTCTGAGCCTCCTCGGGTGTCATGCCCTTCTTCTTGCGCAGCTCGAAGAGCAGGTTGGCATACTCCTCCTTCTTCGGGTGATTCTCGGGGTCGATGATGGTGGCCTTGTCCAGATGGGTGAGTCCCCACTGGGCAGCGAGGCCCTTGATTTCATCCGGGTTACCGATAATAATCAGGTCGGCTACCTCATCGGCAAGAAGGCGGTCGGCGGCTTTCAGTGTACGCTCCTCGGTTCCTTCGGGGAGTACGATGCGCTGCTTGTTGCTCTTAGCACGCGCAATAATCTGGCTTAACAAATCCATAGTACCTTTAATTATTTATTCAGTATTACATGTCTTAAATATCCTACAAAGATAAGCCTTTTAATTTATATATGTGAGTTTTTGCTAAAAAATCTTTACTTCGCAGCCATGAACCTCTGAGTATCCATTTGCTATAGCACCCTCATGCATCAGTAAACAACGAGAAGGGCACACAACATAAAAGCCGAGGAGCGGCAAGAGCTAAACTCCACCACTCCTCGTACGCTTGTATGAATAAATGCATTATGCTGTAGCAATCTCTACCACCTTGTCTAGGGCGCCGATGATGCCGTAGGGGTTCTTGCCACCGGCAGTAGCAAAGTGTGCTTGTCCGCCGCCACCGCCCTGGATGAGCTTGGCTGCCTCGCGCACGAGCTGTCCGGCATTGATGCCCTTGGCAGTGAGGTCTTCGCTGACCGATACGGTGAGCAGGGGCTTGCCGCTGTCGACACTGCCGATGACTACAAGCAGATTCTCGGGCTTCTCGCCACGGAGCTGGAACACGATGTTCTTCACGGCCTCGGCAGGCATGGGCACTACGGCCTTGATGACATTGATGTCGCCTACGCAGGTCATATTCTTCACAAGGTCGGCCTTGAGCGATGCGGCTTTCTCCTTCATGAAGTCCTCGATCTGCTTCTTCAGGTCGTCGCGCTCGCTGATGAACTTGACGAGGGTCTCCTTGATGTTCGGAGCGTTGTGGAGGAGTTGGCGGATGTCGTTCATGCCGTCTTGCAGACGGTCGAGCATATCCTCAACCTTGGCACCGGTGATGGCCTCGATACGGCGTACGCCGGCGGCGATGCTGCTCTCGCTGACAATCTTGACCATACCAATCTTACCGGTGGCGCTCACGTGGGTACCGCCGCAGAACTCTATGGAGTTGCCAAACTGTACCACACGCACGTGGTCGCCGTACTTCTCGCCGAAGAGGGCGATGGCGCCCAGCTCGCGGGCCTTCTCGATGGGGAGGTTACGGTATTCGTTGAGCTCTACGTTGGCGCGAATCTTGGCGTTCACGAGGTGCTCCACCTGGCGCAATTCCTCGTCGGTGACCTTCTGGAAGTGTGAGAAGTCGAAACGTAGGGAGTCGGGGGTCACGAGCGAACCCTTCTGCTCCACGTGGGTACCGAGGACTTCGCGCAGCGCCTCGTCAATGAGGTGTGTGCACGAGTGGTTGGCGGCACAGGCGGCACGCTTCTCGGTATCTACGCAAGCCATAAACTCGGCTTCGGGATGCTCGGGGAGCTTTGTTGCGATATGTACGGAGAGTCCGTTCTCCTTCTTGGTGTCGATGATGTCGATGGTCTCGTATTCGCTCACGATGGCACCGGTGTCGCCCACCTGACCACCGCTCTCGGCGTAGAAGGGAGTCTTGTCGAGCACGAGCTGATAGAGTTCCTGCTTCTTCTGTGTCACCTTACGGTAGCGCAGGATGCGGGCGTCGTGCTCGGTGTAGTCGTAGCCTACAAACTCGCTCTCGCCCTCGGCCAATACTACCCAGTCGCCCAGGTCTACGGCAGCAGCATTGCGGGCGCGGGCCTTCTGCTTGTCCATCTCGGCGGTAAACTCGGCGAGGTTGACGGTCATGTCGTTCTCGCGGAGGATGAGCTCGGTGAGGTCGAGCGGGAAGCCGTAGGTGTCGTAGAGTGTGAATGCATCTACACCGCTAATCTCCTTCTTGCCGGCTGTGCGGGCATCGGCAATCACCTTGTCGAGCAGGCGGATACCCGTCTCCAGTGTGCGGAGGAATGACTCCTCCTCTTCCTTGATAACCTTCTCGATGAGGGTCTGCTGAGCCTTCAGCTCGGGGTATGCATCGCCCATGTTCTCGATGAGTACGGGGAGCAGGCGGTACATGAAGGCCTGCTTCTGTCCGAGGAAGGTGTAGGCGTAGCGTACGGCACGGCGCAGGATGCGGCGGATGACGTAGCCTGCCTTGGCATTCGAGGGGAGCTGTCCGTCGGTGATGGAGAAGGCGATGGTGCGGATGTGGTCGGCAATCACGCGCATGGCCACATCGTCCTTGGGGTCGTCGCCATACACCTTGCCCGACATGGCTGCGATGACCTTGATGATGGGCTGGAACACGTCGGTATCGTAGTTTGAGGTCTTGCCCTGCAGCGCCATGCAGAGGCGCTCGAATCCCATGCCGGTGTCGATGACCTTGGCGGGGAGTCCCTCGAGGCTACCGTCGGCCTTGCGGTTGTATTGCATGAACACGAGGTTCCATATCTCGATTACTTGCGGATGGTCGTGGTTGACGAGCTGCACACCGGGCACAGCGGCCTTCTCCTCCTCGGAACGGAGGTCGATGTGGATTTCCGAGCAGGGGCCGCAGGGACCTGTGTCGCCCATCTCCCAGAAGTTGTCCTTCTTGTTGCCGTTGATGATGTGGTCCTTGGGCAGATGGCGCTCCCAGATGGCTGCTGCCTCATCGTCGCGACTCAGGCCCTCCTCCTTGCTGCCCTCGAAGACGGTGGCATAGAGGTTCTTGGGGTCGAGCTTGAGTACATCCACGAGGTACTCCCAAGCCCAGTCGATGGCCTCCTGCTTGAAGTAGTCGCCAAACGACCAGTTGCCCAACATCTCAAACATGGTGTGGTGGTAGGTGTCGTGGCCCACCTCCTCGAGGTCGTTGTGCTTGCCGCTCACGCGGAGGCACTTCTGCGAGTCGGCCACGCGCTTATACTTCGCTGCGGCATTGCCCAGAATGATGTCCTTGAACTGGTTCATGCCGGCGTTAGTAAACATGAGTGTGGGGTCGTCCTTGACCACCATAGGAGCCGAGGGTACAATCTGATGCCCCTTGCTCTCGAAAAAGGATTTGAATGATTCTCTGATTTCCTTTGCTGTCAACATAGCTGTGTAATATCTAATTATTTTTAATATTCTGCCAAATAGTTTGCAAAGATACGCACCTTTTCGTACTTTTGCCCTAAATATTAGGTAAAAATTTCAATTTGATTGCCATAAAAGTGCAATTGACAGGCCAAAACCGCCTATGCGTAACGTATATTACAAGTACAACGACAAGACCAAGACCTACGAACGTGTGTATCCGAGCCATAGAGCCCGCATGCTCACCTATCTACGCAACATTTTGTTTTGGGCACTGATAGGCGTGGGAGGCTACTTCATCGCACTGCTCATATTGGGAACACCTGAAGATGCCAAAGACCTGCGCGAAGAGAATGCCCGCCTGCAGACTCAATATGAAGTGCTGTCGCAACGCTTAGACGAGGCCATGGAGGTAATGGAGGACATCCGCCAACGCGACGACAACCTCTACCGCGTAATGTTTATGGCCGACCCCGTATCGGAGGACGTACGCAATGCCACCTACACCGGCACCAACCGCTATGAAGAATTGGAAAATCTTGACAATGCTGCACTGGTGATGGCTACCACGCAGAAATTGGACATGCTGGCAAGGAAGCTTTACATACAATCAAAGTCGTTCGACGAGATTGTAGACTTCTACAAGAACCACGAAGACATGCTGCGCCACCTGCCAGCCATACAGCCCGTATCAAACAAGGACCTTAAACGCACAGCCTCGGGATTCGGCTACCGTATACACCCCATCTACCAGACGCGCATCTTCCACGACGGCATGGACTTCTCTTGCGACGTAGGCACTCCCGTGTATGCTACTGCCGATGGAGTGGTCAAGAATGCCCGCTGGGAACGCGGATACGGATACATAGTCACCATAGACCATGGGTACGGATACGAGACGCGCTATGCACATCTGAAAAGCTTCAACGTGAAACGCGGGCAAAAGGTGGTACGCGGCGAGACCATCGCCCTTTCCGGTAACACAGGACGCTCCTCGGGTCCTCACGTACACTACGAGGTACTGCAGCGCGGTCGCCCGGTAAACCCAGCCAACTACTACTTTATGGATCTCGATGCCGACCAGTACGACGAGATGATACGTATGGCCAACAACCACGGAAAGGTGATGGATTGATAGGGGTTGTGGGTTAAAGGTTATGGGTTAAGGGAGAATGAAGAACTCCAAAGACCTGAGAATCTCAACAAAGAAGAATATGTCCAAGGACTTGAAACTATATTACAGCATCCGTGAGGTAGCCGCCGAAATCGGTGTTGCCGAATCAACGCTCCGTTTCTGGGAGAAGGAGTTTCCGAGTCTCCATCCTAAGAAAACAACCGGCGGCGCGCGCCAGTACACGAAAGAAGACATCGAGCTTATCCGCCTCATCCACCACCTTGTCAAAGAACAAGGTCTGACGGTCAAGGCTGCCCGCGCCAGACTCAAGACAAGCAGGCGCCAAGTGGTAGACCATCAAGACATCGTGCAACGCCTCAAGGATGTGCGCGCCGAACTGCTGGAGATAAAAAGCAAGTTAGACGAACTGATGCAAGAAAGTTCCTGGAATCTTTGACAAGAAAAGAACGTCGAGCAAGAGTTACAATCGTCTCAACGCCTCTTTGATGGCAGCTTCTACCGTCACCGACGGCTGTTCCTTTATAATCGCTTTTACCACCTTCTGCGAAGCCGCGGCAGTGTAACCAAGCATAGAGAGCGCTGCCACAGCACTGTCAAGCACCTCGTTATGCACGTCGGCAAAGAGAATGCCACCTGTAGCCGTATCGCCCAACGCCGTTTCTCCTCCCACGGCTGCAATCTTATCTTTGAGCTCTACGATGATGCGCTGAGCGGTTTTCCCACCTATACCCTTCACCATCTTCAGCAACTTGTCGTTACCCGAGGCGATGACCTCGCACAGTTCATTGGGGGTGAGGGCCGAGAGGATAGTGCGCGCCGTATTTCCTCCGATACCCGAAACTGAAATGAGCAACAGAAAGAGTTCGCGTTCACGCTTGTCGACAAATCCATAAAGCACGTAGGCATCTTCGCGGATGGCTTCATGCACATAAAGCTTCACTTGAGGACGGTTCTGTATCGCCGTATAGGTATTGAGCGATATGTTGGCAAGGTACCCCACCCCATGACATTCGATAGTGGCAGTGGTGGGGGTAAGTTCGGTAAGGTCTCCTTTGAGGTATTCAATCATAATATTATGGGATAAGGTAAACTTGACTACAACAAAGGGTCGGAAGATGGCTTCCGACCCTATACTTATTGTTGTGATAAGGTGTCTCTTAGAGTTTTGCGATGTGTGCGCAGAGCTTAGACTTCAAGTTAGCAGCCTTGTTCTTGTGGATGTTGTTAGTCTTAGCGAGCTTGTCCAACATCTTCTGAACAGCGGGATACATAGCCTGAGCTTCAGCCTTATCAGTGGTTGCGCGGAGCTTACGAACTGCGTTACGCATGGTCTTAGCATAGTATCTGTTGCGCAATCTTCTGGTTTCAGTCTGTCTGATTCTCTTCAGCGATGATTTGTGGTTTGCCATTTCTAATCTTCTATTTTTTGATTTAACTTTTGTAGCGCTACGGGGAGTCGAACCCCGCTTTAGAGAATGAAAATCTCTCGTCCTAGCCGATAGACGATAGCGCCATCCTTGTGTGTTGCTCCGTATTATCGGAGCTTGCTGCTCGAAAGCGGTTGCAAAGGTAGCCACTTTTTTTGAATCTACAAACGATTTGTACTTTTTTTTTGTTCAATGGCTCTTTTTTTGTAGCTTTGCGGTGTCTTTAACGGTGTGTTTTTATGTATATCGACGACAAAGGCCTTGTTTTGCGCACGGTAAAGTACGATGACAAGTCGTTCATCGCCCATATGTTCACCGCCTCGCGTGGCCACGTAGCCTTCATGATTAACGGTTCACGTGGCAAGCGTTCGGGCACCAGCGCACGTCTGTTCCAGCCCCTATCGTTCCTCTCCTTCCAGTGGGACGCCAAACCCACCGCCACGCTCCACCGCATGAAAGAGGCTCGCCTCCTATTCACGCAGCAAGACATCCCCTACCACCCCATCAAGCGCAGCATCGCCATGCTGCTTGCCGAGTTCATGGCCCATGCCCTAACTGGCGAGGCCGAGAACACCCACCTATATATATATGTAGAGCACTCGGTACAATGGCTCGACGTGGCTCCCGATGGGTATGCCAACTTCCACCTTGTATTCCTGCTCAAGCTCGCCCGTTTCCTGGGCATTGCCCCCAACACCGAAGACTATGTAGAGGGCTGCTGTTTCGACCTCACACGTGGCCGCTTCACTACAACAGGTATACCCTCCGACGAGCTGCTATGCAGTACCGACGCCACCTTACTCTATAGGCTCAGCGATGCCAGCTACGCTACGATAGACACCATCACAATGAGCCGCCACGATCGCGCCCGCCTCATCAATCACCTCGCCCGCTACTACGCCCTACACATCCCAGCCTTCCCCGCCATCAAGTCACTTGAGGTGTTACAAGAGGTGATGGGATAAAACGAAAACGAAAACGATAACGACATCATGAAAGAGATAATTACCTTCCTGCAGGAACTGCAACAAAACAACAACCGTGAGTGGTTTACCGCCAACAAAACCCGTTATACCGCCCTACAGACACGCTTCAACGCCTTTGTCGATGAACTCATCAGTGAGATTTCCCGGTTCGATGACTCCATCATCGGCCTCACCGCCAAGGACTGCACCTACCGCATCTATCGCGATGTGCGCTTCAGTGCCGACAAGAGCCCCTACAAGACACACATGGGAGCCTTCATCTGTCCCGGCGGGAAGAAATCAGGCTACTCAGGCTACTACTTTCACATAGGCACAGGTGGCGAGGGTTATCCTTATGGGCACATGCTCGCCACGGGCGACTATTGCCACGACCCTAAAGCGTTGCAGATTATCCGCGAAGACATAGCCGGTGGAGAGGGCGACTTCGATGCCATCGTACGTTCCGTAGCCCCAACTTTCACGCTCGACTATGAAGGAGCCTTGAAACGCAATCCCAAAGGCTTCGAGCACGAGACTCTGTACACCGAGTATCTACGCCTGAAAGCTTACTGCCTGCTCCACACACCCTCCACCGACTTCATGTGCGCACCCGACCTTGCCCGTCGCACCGCAGAATTGTATCGTCAGACACAGCCCTTCTTGCACTACATAAACAGAGCCATCCAATACGCCAAGGAGGAGTAGTACCAGACAATTTCAGTGCAGTGAGACTCGAGTCTCACCGTACTGAGATTAGAGTCTCTCTATACTGAAACTGCAGTCTCTCTATACTGAGACTGCAAATAAAAAGGGTAGTCCCGCAGGACTACCCTTTACTTATAAGAATCCCGGTTAGGATTACTTCTTGATTACGCGCTTTTTGCCATCTACAATATAGATACCTGTAGCAGCAGGAGCCTCGATACGACGGCCGAAGAGGTCATAGATACCCTTAACGGCAGGAGCTACGTACTCATCAGCACCCTCCTCTATTTCTGTGAAGTCGATGTCAGAGATGTATGCCTCAGACTCACAGATTCTCCAGGCAGAGGCTGTACCAAGACCTGAGCTCCAGTAAACGATGTTGCCACCCTTACCTGCGCCACTCGCGTGCTGATTGGCATGGATACGCTTGCCTGTATCGCCAAGACCATCAAGAGCAACAATCGTACCCTGCAACTGAGTGAAAGCATAAGATATCGCTCCATCCTTATCGGCCACCAAAGCAGAAACGCCATCGCCGAAGTACTCGCCCGTAGCTACGCTCTTTATATAATACATAGCGGGAGCGCCTTCCTCAACGTCGGTATCAGCCTCAAACTGCCACAAGCGGTTGGGGTTATCTACGTTCTCATACATCCATCTCGGACCTGTGGTACCAGCATAAAGCATCATCTTCACACCGTGGTTCTCTTCAAAGGCCTCCAGAGCACTTACTATGAAGTAAGTCTTGTCGGGGTCAGGAGCGTTAGGAGTAAGCTCAGCTACAGCCTTCTCGAGCGCTGCGATAGCTGCAAGAATCTCCTCCTCAGTACCACCCGAGGTCAAGATCTTCTCGGCGCCAGCAACTGCCGCCTTGTAGGCTGTGAGGTCGGCATACTGCATCACCTCGGTACCCTCCTCGGGAGCCAAAGCTACAGCAGCCTCGTAGGCACGGCTCAGCGGAGAAAGATTGTTTGAAGCAACTGTCACCTTGGTCACACCCTCCTTGTTGTCAAACGAGTAGGAGAAGATGCATACAGCAGCAGGCAACTCTACCGACAGCACACCCGGAGCCACCAAACTGATGCTAACGTCAGCTATAGGCTGGCCATCAACACCGCAGAAAGCAAAGTTCTCAAAGTCTGTAACCTTGTCGGCCGTGAGAGTCAAGAAGTCCACGCCCTCGTAGAGGAAATAGGTGGGCGATGTGTAGGCGGCGCCCTCAACCAATGAGGTAAGAGGCAGAGTCTCCATCTCGCAGATATACCATTGCGAAGCCAAGTCGTTAGCGTCGTTCCACTTACAGATAGTTCCCGACTTAGGATTGCCGCTCCAGTTGAAGCCAAGCGTGTTGATAAGGCCATGGTTGTTCAGCGTGAACTTACCGGCACCTACCGATGTCAGCGTCACGGTATCGGCAGCCGCAAACAGGGCTGCAGTATTCTCGAAGTCTCCCTCTTCATTGACAGGAGTACCTACGTAAAGGTTGGTAGATACGTTTTTTACCTTATAATAGAGAATATCATCCTTATTGGCAATAGCCTCGAAAGTGAAGAGTTGGGCAGCGCTGTCAGGACTGGCCACCTCCCACTGCAACATATTAGTATTGGTAGCTGCGTCGAGTTTGGCGGTCAGTACATACTCTACGCCATATACATTGAATGCGGTGCGGTTGGCATTGACAAGACGATATTGCTTGCCTGCTACAGGGAGATTGATTTGCAGTTCATCAACCTTACCCTGCTCCTCTTCCAACAAGCCAATAGCAGCATAGATGTCCGCCTCCGAAGCCTCAGTGTCCACCAGCGCCTCAGCTGCAGCAATAGCACTGTAGAGCCCCGAAAGGTCGGCATTGTAGAAGCCAGGGGCTGTACCACGATAAGCATTCATAGCCTTGGCCGAAGCGATGGCGCTCTGCAGATTGCTCTGAGCTGAAGAGACGCTTGTAACCACTACAGTCTTCGGGATAACCTGAGCTGTATAACGCGATGTCCAACCGAAGCTGAACGATGTCAAATCCAAGCCCTCAGGGAGAGAAACCTCGAGATAGTGATAATCCGTCACCTTTGCCGACCATGTAGAGTGCCAGAAAGTACCCTTGTCATCATCACAGATATTCTTCATCGGGCCTTCGGTCGTTTCTTGAGCATTAGTACCGAAGTTGAGTTCAGTAAGTTCAATCTCATTACCATCGCCATCGTACAGATAGAACTCAGCAATAGCCACTGAGGGGAAGCCTGAGTTTGCACCCGAAGCGCCATTGGTATTGTGGTTGTCCATGAATGTGAAGCGGAGGTTGGTGACAGGATAAGCCATCGTGTATGTCTTGGAAGTAAACTCATGGCGTCCGTCAACGATGGTAGCAATCGTACCATCCTCCTCACCTACGGTGAAGGGGAATGCATCTTCCGAGTTGGGATGACTCAAGATATACTGGATTTCTGCATACTTCTCCTCATAGATAGCATAAGCCTCCTCAGCTGTAGTCTCACCTGTGTATGCAGCATCCAGAGCGCCCCAGGCAGCACCCACAAGAGCAAGAATTTGATCCTTCATATCCTGCGAGTATTGGCCTACTTCATCACCCACCTCCAGTGAGGGAATAACTTCGCCCTCCAATGTCTCCAGCACAGTATAGCAAGTGTCGAGCGCAACCAATAGGGTAGCCTCGTTCAGCACAGTTTTCTGCTCATCCAGCTCGTCACGATTGGCTTTAGCTGCTTCGTACGTTGCCTTGGCGTTATCAATTGCAGTCTTCAGCGCAGCCAGCTCGTTGGGGATTCTATTGACCCAATCACCAGCAGCAACCTCCTCAGCCGCAGCAATGGCATCACTGAAACTACGGTAATCGGCAGCCGAGCTGTTGGCCTTGCGGATTGCCCAGTAGAGGTCCTCGTTGAGTTGCCACAGCTGGTCAGCCGTAGCGATTGCCTTGGCAGCAGCAATACCCTCATTGAGGAGTGCCAGCGAGTCTACATTCATCTTATGAGCCAAGCAAGTATCGGCAATGGCCACAGTAGCAGCCATATCAATCTTGGCCATCTCGTTGAGCGCCTCAGCCTCGCTCATAGCACCGAAGTAGTAGAGAGTAGCATTGTCCCATACCACATAGTTGGCTGTCGTGTTCTCAACCTTCAGACCCACGTTGAGCGAACCGCCCTCGGGCACGGTAGTAGCCACATTGAACTTACCGGTGTGCGACCACTTGTTCTTCGCATTGTCTGGGTTGTCAGTAGCAACAGCCACGCCCGCCTCATTGGCAAACAGCGTAACGCCCGTCACCAAGTCCTTGTTCGACGCATCCGGCGAGTTCTGAATAGAAGCAGCCACATACGCGCCAAACACATACGTACCGGCAGGCAATTCTGCACGTACGGTCTGCGAAACGGAGTTGTTGTCCAGTCCTGAAGTAGCATCGCTCTTCCAGTTCTCAAGCACCATATTGGTCACACCATGGAAGCCGGGACGATTCACCTTGGTATTCTTACCGAAGATGTTCCCCTCACCATCGACACTCCAGCCCTTGATGCCCTGTTCCATATCGGCATTCTGCAGTTTGTAGGTCACATTCTCTGCCTCGGCGAAACCTGCAGTCACCGTAGCAGCAGCAAGCCCCAAGCACAACAAACGTAAATTTTTCTTCATGATTCTTCGAATTTCAGATTTGTTAATACTCATTCGGTTTTCTTTCTTTGTTAGTTGATAAATTGTGTTTTTCATTCATGCAAAGTTCACGCTCGCCTTGTGCGAGATGCCTACCATGCATTCTTACCGCAAAGATTAAAAAAGATACCATCTTCTCCATCTTTTTTCAATAAATATACCTTTATTCAAATTAAAAAACAGAAAGATTCCGCTTTGGCAAGGTTACGTACCGTCCAAACTGCAAAGTAGAGTTTTCAGATTGCTTCGCCAACGCTACAATTTCTCTATACAGTTCTTGCAGTACTTGCAAAGAAGTACTGCAGTACTTGCAGTGAAGTACTCGAGTACTCAAGGCTCAGTACTGGAGTACTTGCAAAGAAGTACTGAAAAATCCATGCGGTGCATAACAAAAAAGGGTAGTCCCGCAGGACTACCCTTTACTTATAAGAATTCCGGTTAGGATTACTTCTTGATTACGCGCTTTTTGCCATCTACAATATAGATACCTGTAGCAGCAGGAGCCTCGATACGACGGCCGAAGAGGTCGTAGATACCCTTCTTGGCAGGTGCTACGTACTCGTCAACGAACTCTACGTCTTCGATGTTAGACAAGAGGTCAGCGATATACTTCTCAGACTCAACAATCTTCATTGCAGAAGCAGTACCTACAGTAGAGCTCCAATATACGATGTTACCGAATGCATTGGCACCACCACCGTGACCATTCATGTGAAGATTACCGTTAGAGTAACGTCCGTCGCAGATTGTCACGATCACGCCCTCTTGCATATCGATGCGGAACGGCTGTGTAGCAGCAGGCTCAGCAACCATAACCAAAGGTGTAGAGAAGGCATCGGAACTACCCATGTACATCTCTGTACCCACGTTCTTGAGGTAGAACACGCGTTCACCATCCATAGGCTCAGCCTCTTCGAACTTCCAAAGATAAGCGGGATCGCTCACGCCTACATAACTCCAAGCGGGAGCATCCTCCTTTGCATAAACAGCTACATCTACTCCGTGATTATCAAAGAATGCAGAGTGACCGCTAAGGATGAAGTAGGTCTTGTTGGGCAAGGGGAGGTTGATTTCCAAGTGTACTACAGCAGAGTCGAGGTCATTGGCAGCCTGCTGGATAGCCTCATCGGTACCACCATTTGCCAAGATAGCCTCAGCAGCAGCGATAGCAGCATTATACTCTGCAAGGTCGCTAATCTGACCAATCTCGTCACCCTTAGCAGACTCAGGAACAGCTGCTACAGCAGCATCGTAAGCCTCCTGAAGGATAGAGAGCTTAGAAATATTACCATCGATTGCAATTGAAGCCACACCCTCATTGTTAGCAAATGAGAATGAGAAAGACTCAACATCCAAGGTATCGAGCACCACAGTAGCAGCATTGCCAGCTACATTTACAGTAGCATTGACAACTTCACCCAAAAGACCATATATGGTAAGGTCGGTGAATGCGCAAGCCTTATCAGCTGTCAGCACGAGAGTATTTACACCAGAGTAGAGGTGGAAAGTCTCAGAATAATAATCAGTGCCTGCAACAGTAGCGGTATGAGGCAGAGCCTGCATTTCACGGACATACCAAGCAGAAGCCGAGTTGTAGCCACCAGGATAGATGCAAAGACCAGAACTAACACCATAGATACCACCATACGCACCAGCAGATGTGCTAGGAGATCCACTGTTGTGGTCACCGGCATGGAGAGCATTGCCTGCCATATCGGTCACGTTGAATGCACCGGCACCAAGTGAAGCGAGCAATATGGTATCAGCCGCAGCCTTATCAGCTGTCAAAATAGCAGAATTGCTTTCTTCGTCAATTACAACATAACGATTAGTATGCACATTGAGCATCTTGTAGATAGGAGTGTTGTCTTCGAGCTTACCTATAGGTTCAAGCATGAATTCTTGGCCAATGCTGTCAGCGCCAGCTGTCTGCCACCAAACTGCAGAGTCGCCACGAGCATACATAGTCTTCTGTACGCCTTGCTTAGCATAGAAACCGTCGTAACCGAGAACAAAGCGGTACTTCTTGCCTTCTACAGGCAGATTAATCTGCATCTCGTCAATCTTACCCTGCTCGGTCTCCAACACACCAATTGCATTGTAGATTTCTTCTTCAGATGCGCCAGCACCCTGCAAAGCCTGAGCGGCAGCGATAGCGTTATAGAATGCAGAAAGATCGGCGTTGTAGAAACCGGGGTCAGTGCCTCTATAAGCATACATTCCGATAGCAGAATTGATAGCACTTTCAAGGTCAGAATCAGCAGAAGAGATGCTTGATACCTCTACAGTCTTAGGAACAACCTGAGCGGTGTAACGTGATACCCAACCAAAGCTGAATGAGGTCAGGTCAAGACCCTCGGGGAGTGCAACCTCAAGATAGTGGTAAGTGCCTACTGAAGCGCTCCATGAAGAGTGCCAGAATGTACCCTTGTCACCATCACAGATATTTACCATCGGGCCTTCCCAAGCCTCCTGAGCGTTAGTTGAGAAGTTTGCCTCTTCGAGGTCAATAGGATTGCCTTCGCCGTCATATACATAGAACTCACCGATTGCAATCTGCGGATACTTACCGCTATCCAAACAAGCAGCACCATTCTCGTTGTATGACTCCAAGAAGGTGAAACGCAAGTTTGTCACGGGGAAAGGCATGTTATAGGTCTTAGAGGTAAACTCGAAGCGACCATCAACCTTTGTAGCAACAGTACCGTCAGCCTCACCTACAATGATGGGGAATGAATCTACACTGTTGGGATTGTCAAAGATGTACTGAATAGCATTGTACAAGCTATCATAGACATGACGGGTATCCATAGCGGTCATATCACCAGAATAAGCAGCATCCACGGCAGCACGAGCCTCACCGATAAGAATTTGCAGTTGGCTGATCATTTCCTCCGAATAGCCACCAAGCTCATCGGTTGCCTCCAACTCTTCGCTTACATAGGTATCCAAATCATCCAATATTATATAGCAAGTATCGAGAGCTACCAACTCGGCAGATTCACGCAAAGCAGCTTTCTGCTCGTTAAGTTCGGGACGACCTGCTGTAGCAGCATCGTATGTAGCCTTAGCAGCATCTACAGCAGCCTTCAGGGCAGCAACCTCATTCTTGATAGCTGAAGAATACTCACCTGCAGCTACTTCCTCAGCAGCAACGATGGCATTATTGAAGCTCTTGTAGTCAGAGATTGACTTTGTAGCCATATTGATTGCCCAGTAGAGGTCCTCATTGAGCTGCCACAACTGGTCGGCAGTAGCGATAGCCTTTGCAGCAGTGATACCCTCATTAAGCAGTGCCAATGAGTCTACATTCATCTTATGAGCCAAACAAGTGTCGGCAATAGCAACCGTAGCAGCCATGTCAATCTTAGCCATCTCATCGAGAGCAGCAGCAGCATCCATATCACCGAAGTAATAGAGAGTCGCATTATCCCAGATAAGATAATTGGCATTGGTAGCCCCAGCCTTCAGACCAACGTTCAATGTACCGTCAACCACATTCACAGCCACGTTAAACTTGGCAGTATGCGCCCACTTGGCATTCACGTCCGGATTGTTGGTGGCAACAGGAACAGAGGACTCATTTGCAAAGAGCGTTACACCTGTTACCGCCTCCCTGTTTTCCTCCTGAGCCTGCACCGATGCACCGATATAAGCACCGAACACATAAGTACCGTTAGGAAGCTCCTTAATGGTCTGAGAGATGGTGTTGTTTGTAAGTCCAGAGGTAGCGTCGCTCTTCCAGTTCTCAAGCACCACATTGTTCACACCATGGAAACCAGGACGAGTAGCCTGATTCTTGGTGTTCTTCTTCCAGATGTGAGAATCAAACTTCAGATTCCAGCCAACAACGCCCTTTTCCATGTCGGCATTAATCAGCTTAGAAGTCACATCCTGAGCTTGAGCAAAGCCTGCTGTAAAGGTAGCGGCTGCAAGGCCCAAGCACAACAATCGTAAATTTTTCTTCATGTTTTTTGAGACTTAAATTGTTAATACTAAGTTTTTGTTGTTTTCTCTCTGTTAATAAATTGGTTAATAAATATGTATTTTTCGGTCTTTTACTTACGAATCTTATACCAGCTGCTACCGTAAAGCAAGATTACGAGGAAGCAAGGCACACATACCCAGTAGCTCATCTGGAACGAACCGGTAAGACCCTCGACCCAAGCACGCACGAGCGGCATCACAGCACCACCGGCCATAGCCATGGTGAGGAGCGCAGAGCCCTTCTTGGTGAACTTGCCGAGGTCGGCCATTGCCAAGGGCCACAGAGCCGGCCACATGAGTGAGCAGCCGAGAGCCATCAAGAAGATGCAGTAGATAGAGTACTCACCGGGGAGTACGGCTACGAGTACAGAGCCAACCAAAGCAATCCATGCACAGATACGCATGGCCTTATCCTGACTGAGATACTTGGGAATGAAAAGGATACCACAGATATAGCCGAGCACCATACCTACTGAGGGGATATAACCGAGCAACTCGGTAGAAGCGGCCAAAGCGACACCCTCTTTAGTCAGACTGGTAGCATAGTCGGCCACGGTTGCCAATGAGATGGTCTCTACACCTACGTAGAAGAAGAGTGTCAAGCAACCGAGCAGCAAGTGGGGGAACTGCATGATAGAGGTCTTACCCTCGGCATAGGGGCATGCAGCAGCATCGTCCTCGTCCTCACCGGCAGCCTTCACCTCGGGCAGCGGAGCGAGCACAGCAATGATGCCGAGCAGCACAAATATACCTATAATAATATAGAAGGGCAAGAAGAGGTCTGACATGCCAATCTGGTCGATAGACTTACCGATAACCAAGGTCATGAACACGGTCGTAGTAGGCCAAGCGAGCTTGTTGCAGATACCCATGATAGAGGTACGCTTAGCAGCGCTCTCCAATGGACCAAGGATGGTGATATAGGGGTTCACACAAGCCTGCAATACGGCATTGGCAGCACCGCTGATGAAGCATGCGGTGAGGAAGAATGCCAAAGACTCGTTCTTGGCAGCAGGGATGAACAAACCGAATGCGATGGCAAACAATGCGAACGACACGGCCATCGTAGCCTTGTAACCAATCTTCTCAATACACCATGTGGCAGGCATACCGAAAATCAAGAAGGGAACGAAGTTGAATGCAATCAAGAGGTTGGCCACCACAGGAGTGATATCCAACGCGCCTTTGAGCACAGGGGTCAAGAAACCGTTGATACCCAAGGCAAAGCCGATAGCGAAGAAGAACAGACCGCATATCGCAAGTGCAATGCCTGTCTTGTTTTGTTTCTGAGTCATAACTTTAATTTACTATTTAATTAGTGTTTTTACTTTACCGCCTCACGCACAATCTGCTGCATGCGCTCATACTGCTCTTCCATGCTGGTGAGGAGCTTGTACTGAGCATGAGTGCGCACGAGGTTGTGACCGTCGTAGCGTACCTTGTAGTAGTTGTCGCCATCAATGTAGTCCATGAGGAAGCGGAGCACCTGCTCGTAGGTGATATAGATACCTGAGAAGGCAAGCCAGTCGATCTCGCTCTGGGTCATCGAAGCCTTGCGCTCTGAGAGGTAGCCCTTGATGTAGCCCTCAAACATGTTGAGGTCCATAGACACGCGGTTGAGGTCCTGGTCGTCCTCGGCACCGGTGTTGGTGTAAGAACGGAGTGCATCGCCCACGTCGTTGAGCGAAGTGCTGCTCATACAGGTATCGAGGTCGATAACGCAGAGCACATCGCCATGCTGATTGAAGAGGATGTTGCTGAGCTTGGTATCGTTGTGGGTCACTCGCATGGGGAGTACGCCCTCCTCTACCATCTTCCAGAAGTCGAGCATCTTCTCGCGGCGACTCTCAATCCAAGAGATTTCCTCCTTGAGCTCGGCAACGCGGCCCATGGGATCCTTGGCAATGGTCTCATCCCACTGCTGGAAACGCCAACGGATATTGTGGAAGCCCTTGATGGTCTCGGCCAACGGCTCGGTGAAGTCGGCCAACTGAGCCTGGAAACGTCCGATACCCTGCCCCCCCTTGTATGCGAGCTCGGGAGTGTCGGCACGGTCGTAAGTAACAGAGCCTTCGATAAACTCACACACTGCCCAGTAGTTGCCCTCATTGTCCTGCCAGTAGAGCTTGCCGTCAACGGTAGGAGTCACGGTGAGTGCCTCACGACGGGGGTCGCCACCGGCAGCGGCAATCTTCTCCTTGAGGTGAGCGGTCACCTTGGCGATGTTGTCCATCATGGCGGGCACATCGGGGAAGATAGCGTGGTTCTTACGCTGGAGGATGTAGTTAGGGGTATCACCTTTGGTCCTTACGATAAAAGTATCGTTGATAAAACCTTCACCAAGAGGCTTGATGATTTCGATATCGCCTTCGATTGCGAAGTGCGATGCGATGTTAAGCATTCTTTCGTCCATTTTTCAGTATGGTATTAGCATTAATACACAATATTTATCGTACAAAAGTATGGTAAAAATTACAATCCACACAATAAATATTCTAAAAATCGGCAGAAATCAACCGCAATAAGAGCAGTCAAAGAAAAGATTTAATTACTTTTGTAAAGAATTGCAAACCCTAAAAGGCAAAAACGCGTGAAACAGCTGATAGACAAACTGCAGAGGGCACTCTCGGCAACCTATGAGGGACACGAACTGACGGCCATCGTCCGCACCATCTGCTGCGATATGCTGGGCATAAGCAGCACCGCTTATTACCTCAAGGAAGAGGTGACGCTGACCGCCGAGCAGGAGACACTGCTCAGCGATATCATCACCCGCCTACAGCGAGGCGAACCGCTGCAATATATCGAAGGGAAAGCCCCGTTTTGCGGAATGGAGTTTACGGTGAACACCGCGGTGCTCATACCGCGCCCCGAGACGGCAGAATTGGTAGATTGGATTGCATGCGAGCACGCCACGCAACAGCCACGCATACTGGACCTTGGGACAGGAAGCGGCTGCATCGCCATCGCGCTGAGCAAGCAGCTGCCGCAAGCCACGATAGAGGCTTGTGACATATCAGCCGAGGCATTGACCGTAGCCAAAGGAAACGCGCGGACAAACGAGGTGCCCGTATCATTCTTTGCACACGACATGCTCGACCTCGGCACTCCCCTGCCCCACTCCTATGACATACTGGTGAGCAACCCGCCCTACATCCGGCAAAGCGAGGCGACAGAGATGAGCGCCCAAGTCACTGAATGGGAGCCGCACACCGCCCTCTTCGTGCCCGACGATGACGCCTTATGTTTCTATCGTGCCATCGCCGAGTTGGGACAGACAAAAGCTTTGCGTCCAGGTGGGTATATCTATGTGGAAATCAACCAAGCTTTGGGGAAAGAGACCGTCTCCTTATTCGAAGCCTACGGCTACCAAGACATAGAGTTGCGCAAGGACATTTATGGGAACGAGAGAATGATTAGAGGAATTAAAAGTTAAGAATTAGGACAGATGACTGCGGACGAGATACTATATAAATTGGCAGCGAAATGCTCGGTAAGCGAGCAGTGCCTGAGCGACATAGAGGCCAAGCTGAACCGCTACGACCTCACTGAAGAAGAGCGCACACACATCCTGCAGCATCTTGTAGAAGAGAAGTACGTAGATGATGGGCGCTATGCCGAGGCTTACGTGAAAGATAAATACCGATTCAACAAGTGGGGACGCATCAAGATTGCGCAGGGCCTGCGCATGAAGGGCATTGACAATGAGACGATAAAGGCAGCCATGGAGACTATCGACGAGGAGGAATATATGGATATTCTACGTAGCCTCATCAAGGCCAAGCGCAAAAGCACGCGAGGAGCAAGCGAGTATGAGATCAACGGCAAGCTCATCCGCTTTGCCACAGGACGGGGCTTTGAGTTTGCTGCCATACGGGAGTGCCTTAACGTGGACGATGACATCAACGATGACTATTGGGAATAAATCAGAGGATTAGTTTGTTTACGTTATCGTTATAAAAGCCATGAAATGGATTGACGACCTCAAAGAACTGTTCTTTCCCCGCTACTGCAAAGTATGTGGTAAACGCCTTGCGCATAGCGAGCAGCACCTTTGTGTCGGTTGCCTATTGGAACTACCACGTACGCACTACGAGTGTGACCCCAACAACCTGCTGATGCAGCACTTCATGGAATGGCCCGAAGTGTTGCGTGCCACGGCATACTTCTATTACAATAAGGAAGGAGAATACAGCAATCTTATCCGTCACCTCAAATATTACGACCACCCAGAGACAGGTACTTTCCTTGGTCATATAGCCGCTACAGAGTTGAAGAACAGCCACTTCTTTGATGGCATAGACCTCATCATCCCTGTTCCTTTATCCAAAAAGAAACACCGCAAACGTGGCTACAACCAATGTGACTATATAGCACGAGGTGTGAGCAAAGCTACAGGCATCCCCGTGCACACTCATTGCATCGAGCGCGTGACCGACACCGACACCCAAACCCGCAAAGGCCGTACAGAGCGCTGGAAGAACACCGAGGACATATTCCGTGTAACGAATGCCAAGACACTAAGCGGGAAGCACGTTCTGGTAATAGACGACGTAACGACTACCGGAGCAACCCTTCATGCCTGCATATCGTCCCTACTCACGGTTCCCGACATACGCATCTGCGTGTTCGCTTTAGCCAAAGCCATATGAGAAGGAAACCGATTCCTCAAAAGGCCTTCACTCGCGGATATATGTTTCGAGACGAGCTATCTCTTTTTTACGGTCGACGAGCACTTCGCGATATTTGTCCACGAGAGCAGTGTCAATAACCTGCACAGAGTTGCCCTGCTTGTCGGTCTTGACAGCCAACGACTTGGCCTGGTCAAGTTGGGCTATAGCCTGGTCTATACTGTCGGTCATTTCATAATAGAGCGCCATATTATAGGCAGCCATATAGCGTTGGTTAAGACTTTTGCTGGTAGACAGAGAGCGCCATTGTTCGGCAGCAGCCTCCCAGTTGCCCTCTCCTACATACACCTTAGCTTCGCGCAAAGCATAGTTGAGACGGTCGAAATAGAATACGCGCTCGCGTTCCTTCCACGTGGGGAAATAGGGCTCTATGGCTGTCTCAGCCAACAAGCGAGGCACTTGGAGCATATATTCACGCACCTGCGCAGTGTCGTAGGCCCACGAATCCACGACTTTCTTGTCGAGAATGGCTGTGCCTGATATGGTATCTTTGTCGGGGGTATAGATGCGCGAGCAGAGATAGGTATTCATGGGACGCCCGACAGTACGTGGTGCACGATTGATTGTGACGCACGCATAATCAATGGAATAGAGCATGTCTACCTCCAGCCTTTCGCAAAGGGCGTTGACCTTTTTCTGCGTAAAGATGTGGGGAGTCACACTATCGGGGTGATACAGGAGCGAGTCGAGCACCACTACCCTATCAAGCATACCGGCATCGGCAAAACTGAGAGCTATATGCTCCTTCACCGAGTCGGCATCGCAGGGATAAATGAGGGCATCCTCATTGACGACAATAACATTGTTAGGGCTGAAGTTATTGACCACCCCTACGCTGTTTGCTCCGTACTTGGGCATTATCTCGGGCGGTATCATCTGCTCCACAGAGAGATAGAGTACCTCAGAGCAGGAGGTGAGGAGAAGGAAAGCTGAAAATGTAAAGATGAGAGATGAAAGTTTAGAAGCAACTTCCATCTTCTTATTCCTATCTTGTAAACGACTTTCAACTTTCATCTCTCATCTTCCATCTTTCAACTTGTTTTACAAGTTCTTTCCATGACAGTTCTTGAACTTCTTGCCGCTACCGCAGGGGCAGGGGTCGTTGCGGCCTACGGTATGCTCGGCGCGTACGGGCTCGCGACGTTGGGTGCGAGTGTCGTGCTGTGCTGCGGCCTGCTGGTTGCGGTCGCCCAATTCGGTGCGGTTCTCCTGATACTGCTGCTGGCGGCGCTGTGCACGGGTTTCAACAGGTGCTTCACGCACTTGCTCGGGCTCGCGCATAGGAATCTGTCCGCGCATGAGGATAGAGAGGGTCTTGTCGTTGATCTTGTTGACCATGGCATCGAAGAGGTTGACCGACTCGAGCTTGTAGATCAGGAGCGGGTCTTTCTGCTCGTAGCTGGCGTTGCGCACCGAGTGCTTCAGTTCGTCGAGCTCGCGCAGGTTCTCCTTCCAGGCATCATCGATGACGTGGAGCATGATGGCCTTCTCGAAGGCTTTCACCACCTCCTTGCTATCGCTCTCGTAGGCGGCCTTGAGGTTGACGGGTATCTGGTACAGGCGCTTGCCATCGGTGATGGGCACGAGGATATTCTCGTAGCGCATGCCTTCGTTCTCGTATACCTGGCGGATGACGGGATTGGCAATCTGTGCCAGGCGGTCCATCTTGCCCTTGAAATTGGCCATGGCGGCATCAAAGGTGCAGGCTACCAGCTCATCGCTGCTCTTGCTCTCGTTATATTCCTGCTCGGTGAAGGGGCACTCGAGTGCCATCACGCGGAAGAGTTCCATGCGTATGCCTTCGTAGTCGCCCAGTTCGAGGATGCGCTCGCAGCGCTCCCATATCATGTTGGCAAGGTCCATACCGATGCGCTCACCCATGAGGGCGTGGCGGCGCTTGGTGTAGATGACGGTACGCTGCTTGTTCATCACGTCGTCATACTCGAGCAGGTGCTTACGCACGCCGAAGTGGTTCTCCTCCACCTTCTTCTGTGCGTTCTCGATGCTCTTGGATATCATCTTGTGCTCCAGCATCTCGCCCTCCTCGAATCCGAGCTTGTCCATCACGCTGGAGATGCGGTCGGCAGCGAAGAGTCGCATGAGGTTGTCTTCGAGTGACACGAAGAATACGGATGAACCGGGGTCGCCCTGACGTCCTGCACGTCCGCGCAACTGGCGGTCTACACGGCGGCTCTCGTGACGCTCGGTACCGATGATAGCGAGTCCGCCGGCAGCCTTCACCTCATCGGAGAGCTTGATGTCGGTACCACGACCGGCCATGTTGGTGGCGATGGTGACAGTACCCTTCAGACCTGCCTTGGCCACGATATCGGCCTCCTTCTGGTGCAGTTTGGCGTTGAGCACGTTGTGCTCTATCTTGCGCATGGTGAGCATACGGCTCAGCAGCTCACTGATCTCTACCGATGTGGTACCCACGAGCACGGGACGACCCTCTGCCACCATCTTCTCCACCTCGGCGATGACGGCGTTGTACTTCTCGCGCTGGGTCTTGTAGATACGGTCGTTCATGTCGTTACGGGCGATGGGGCGGTTGGTGGGGATTACCACCACGTCGAGCTTGTAGATATCCCACAACTCGCCAGCCTCGGTCTCGGCCGTACCGGTCATACCCGACAGCTTGTGATACATGCGGAAGTAGTTCTGCAGGGTGATGGTAGCGAAGGTCTGCGTAGCAGCCTCTACCTTCACGCGCTCCTTGGCTTCGATAGCCTGGTGCAAGCCGTCGCTATAGCGGCGGCCCTCCATGATACGGCCTGTCTGCTCGTCTACAATCTTCACCTCACCCTGTTCGGTCACGATGTACTCGGTGTTCTTCTCAAACATGGTGTAGGCCTTGAGCAGCTGGTTGATGGTATGTACGCGCTCGCTCTTCACGGCATAGTTGGTGAAGAGCTCGTCCTTCTTCATCAGCAGTTCGTCGCCCTCCAGGCCACTGTTCTCGATGGCAGCCATCTCCGAAGCGATGTCGGGGAGCACGAAGAGTGTGGGGTCAGAGGCATTGCCGGTGATGAGCTCGATACCCTTGTCGGTGAGGTCCACGCTGTTCATCTTCTCGTCGATGACGAAGTAGAGCGGCTCTACGGCCTCGGGCATGCGGCGGTTGTTCTGCTCCATGTAGATAGCCTCGGTCTTGAGCATACCGGTCTTGATGCCCGGCTCACTGAGGAACTTGATGAGCGGTTTATTCTTGGGCAACGCCTTATGGCTACGGAAGAGGGCGAGGAAGCCGGCCTCCACTTCTTCCTGCTTCTCTGAGGGGATAAGGCGCTTGGCCTCGGCGAGGAGCTGGGTGGCAAGACGCTTCTGTGCCTCCACGAGACGCTCCACGAGGGGGCGAAGCTCCTCGAACAGCTGGTCGCCCTTCTTGGGTACGGGACCAGATATAATAAGCGGTGTACGGGCATCGTCGATTAATACCGAGTCCACCTCATCCACGATGGCGTAGTTGTGACGGCGCTGCACGAGGTCGGCAGGCGATGAAGCCATATTGTCGCGCAAGTAGTCGAAGCCGAACTCATTGTTCGTACCGAAGGTGATATCGGCGAGGTATGCCTGGCGGCGAGCCTCCGAGTTGGGCTGGTGCTTGTCGATACAGTCGACCGACAGTCCGTGGAACTGGTAGAGCGGACCCATCCACTCCGAGTCACGCTTGGCGAGGTAGTCGTTCACGGTTACCACGTGTACGCCATTGCCTGTCAAGGCGTTGAGGAATACGGGCAGCGTAGCCACGAGGGTCTTACCCTCACCCGTCGCCATCTCGGCAATCTTGCCCTTGTGCAGTACCACACCACCGAAGAGCTGCACATCGTAGTGTATCATGTTCCACACGGTGTCGTTGCCACCCGCTTCCCAGTGATTGGTATAGATGGCCTTGTCGTCCTCGATGCGCACGAAGTCCTTCGTGGCAGCCAGTGTGCGGTCCATGTCGGTAGCCGTCACTACCACCTCTTCGTTCTCGGCAAAGCGGCGTGCGGTCTCCTTCACGATGGCGAATGTCTCGGGCAGAATCTCGTCGAGCACCACCTCGTACTTGTCCAGCACGGCAGTCTCCAGCTTGTCTATCTCGTTGAAGAGCTGTTCGCGCTCCTCAATCTCGGTCTCTTCTACCTTGGCTTTCAGTTCGGCAATCTTGGCATTCTCCTCGGTGGCCGACTGTTTGATGCGTTCTTTCAGCTCCTGTGTCTTGGCACGAAGCTCGTCGTTGCTCAGCTTCTCTATTGCGGGGTAGGCCTTCTTCACCTTTTCCACCCACGGCTGTATCTCACGCATGTCGCGTGTATTCTTGTTGCCGAACAACTTTCCTATCAGTTCATTAAATCCCATATATCTTTAATTTTTATTATTCTTCTATACAATTTTGTCACAACAATGATGCCAACGAGCTATTTGCTAAGCTGTGCCGCATTTTTGTCACACGCACTGACAATATTGCTGTATTAAAGTGCAAATTTAGTGCAAACCGAGAGAAAAAGCAAGTTTACTTGCA
This sequence comes from uncultured Bacteroidaceae bacterium, assembly GCA_964570685.1. Classification (GTDB taxonomy): domain Bacteria; phylum Bacteroidota; class Bacteroidia; order Bacteroidales; family Bacteroidaceae; genus UBA1189. Next base: position 46,123 of record CAZMZC010000020.1, read on the forward strand.
TTTTTCCGAGGTGCAGCCTAATTTCAAGAGTGCGTCAGCACTGATTAAATTTAGTGCAAGGCGAGCGAAATATCAAATTTATTTGAATATTTCTTGGACGAGCCAAGCGCAAGCATTCCGAGCCACAGCCTAATTTCTGGCCTTGCAGAGCAAGGATTAAAGATACAACATCTTTTTGGATAAATCGTCAATTTCCCCGTACTTTCCCCTCTGCCTCCTGTTTTTTAGCTGAATTTTGCACATCCGCTACGCCTATCCAGTATACTAAAATCCCCGACGCCACTCACGTGGAATCGGGGACTACTATGAAAAAGTTATTGTAAAAAGAGGGAAGTTTCATTCAGCAAAATCCTATCCACTATCCTGATAGCCCAACTTGAGTATGGGAGATTCAGAAAGAGCAACGGCTTCGTTGATGTTAGTGACTTCGTCACAGACGCTTGGCTGCATTTGCTGTGCGATTGCAAGCGAGCTTGCATCGCGCTCACTTGCACAAGCGTTAACGTCAATAACCTGGTTCCGCAGCATCCCCGGCACATAGGAGATATGTAGCCATCGGTAATCCTTCTCGGCGATGAGCTGGGTGAAGCGGATAGCGCCCTCACGCTGCATCTGGATGATGAGGTGGAAGAGGGAGAGAGACTGGTCTCCACGGCCCCCCTCACTCCCCCCAAGGGGGGATGACAAAAAGTGCGCAGTTTGGTTCTTCCCCCCTCGGGGGGATAAGAGGGGGGCCGCCTCTCATCATTTACACTGCAAAGTTACGAAATCACGCACCCCGTCTGTTCTGAATTTGATATGCTACAGAAGGAAAAATCAGGTCATCATTGTTTTATTGTAAAATAGTTTGTATCTTCGCAGCAGCAACAAAAAAAGAGGTGTATGATGAATCGCAGCATACAACAGATGATACCTCAGATACAGGGATATCTTGCTGACCAACCAGTCAGCAAGGCATGGCTGTTCGGTTCCTATTCACGTGGTGAGGAAACCGCCAATAGCGACATCGATCTATTGGTAGAGTATACCGACAGCGACTCCATATCATTGTTCACCATATCGCGCATAGCTACCCCAATCCTCCCTGTAGGGAGGGAGATTAACTCCGCGATGTCAGAGTCCCCTCCCTCACAGGGCCGACGCGAACCAAAGGTCGACACCCGAAGGGGCTGAAGTCAAAGGAGCATCGGTTCTCGAACGAGTCGAGCGCTCCGCATTGACGACGACTGCTGATTTATCAGCACCAAGGAGTCTCGCTTGCGAGTTATAGGGTGGGTCTCCTGTTTCACTCATGCAAAATAAGCCCCTAAAAAATAAACGTGTGCCTACCCATGAGTAGGCATTTCGAGCGATGCGTTAACATTATTTAAGAAGGAAATCGCGTTGTCGCCAGTGAATTTATCGGAACATCTTGGAAGAGATAAAAAAAAAGAATAACTTTGCTCTCAAATAAACATAAACCTTATGGGCAAACTGGCGTTATTCCTATGTTTCATCTTCTCTGTATTCCCTGCGGATGCTTTTGAGAATCGCCGACACATTCATATCGTGCGCCGAGGCAGCAAGAACTCGCATCGTGGAGATACCGTCGCCAAGATCTGGATTGAGGAAAATGGAGAGAAGAAGATTGAGATTGCCTGGTCTGAACTCACCGCATCGGAAGAGGCAGAAATACTTGCAGCCATTGATGCACATTGGGAAGAGTTTAACCATCGTATTGACGACATCTTTGCTGGTAAGAAGATTAAAATAAAGAAAATTAAATGATAGGAGGAACAGATATGTGTAAATTCAAGGATACGGATTTAGGAATCAAAAAACTGGATTTCGGCGTGAAGCGCGGAGCAATGGCAGTATACCTGACCGATGGACGTGAAGTGATTGTGCCCATATCCATGTTCCCCGACATCAAACGCCTGTCACGAGCCGAACGAGAGGATTATATGATTATGGATAATCAGTATTTCTCCTTCGAAGCCCTCAGTAAGATATACTCCGTCAAGGATATATTGAGGTGTTGACATCCCACATCCCTCAACAATACACCAATCGCCCGATACACATCATCGGGCGATTTTTTATTCACTTAGAAGCTGTGTCATAAGGTCAGTATGTCTATTTCCATACATCCAAATGTTTCCAATCTCTCGGGAATCCCATTTCTTGCAAGTTGAGCAGGTTACCACCATCTCCGACAATGGCAAGGATGTTTTGCTTCAAGCTACTTCCAGGACTAATGATATTGCTGATATATTTGATGCAACACAATACCGTAAACACTTTATTCGGATGCAACTGTGCCATTTCTTTATGGCTCATAAATGGGTATGACGGGCATTTGGGCAACAAGACATTTATGATACCTCTTCTGTTCCACACACGACTATGGTGGGCACAGCAGTTTCTCCATACGGCTATTGCATGCAACCAATTCGCCAAGATTCGGTCATCGGGTAGTCCCAAATCCAAGGCAATCTGCTTTTTTATTGATGACTTCAGCAACAAGTTATACATCTTGCTTAATGTCCCGAGCGACAGAATTTCCAATGTCATCCACGCTGGAGGAAGTTGTGGACTGTCATACTTCTGATGATAATGTTTGATGAAATCTTCATTGCTTCGATTTATCTCGTATTTGACATCATCCATCAACAAGTCAAAAGCTGTTGTAGGGTTTCCTCTTCTGTCTTCCTTCGGTATAGCCTTGTATAATGAGCGGTCGGTAAACCAATGACTACCGTAGACCTCAGAATATGCCTGAACGATGCGTGCTCTTACTGCTACCTCTATCTTTTCAATAGCATTGAACATTAGATTTCTCAGCCTACGGTCAAAGCAATACAAATCAATGATGTCAGAGAATTTAATATTATTGCATTTGAAGCAATGGTCAGCTTGAGGATCTTTATTCTCTTGGAAAGGGTATGTATAAGCCCGGAGCCTATAGTAACTGATATTGGCAAGATACTCCCTTGCGAGTTGTTCGTCATCGAATTTCAACCCGCGAGATTGCAGTTTGTCCAACTGCGCTTGTATGGATAGTGGTTGTTTAGTATAGTCCATATAAAACTCGAAGACCTCCCCGGGTGCGCTGATCTTACGAGAAGCGTGGGAGGTCATATTGAGTGCAAAGGTAATGCAAATTACACAAAGATACAAGTCCGCTTGACATTTTTTTTGCAATCTACCTGTTTAGAGGCTATAAGAATGCCCCAATTTACAACTCCATGCATAGAGATAACACAACATTCTCCAAAAAGATTTCCCAATCTGTAAATAATCGTCCTTCAATAAAACTGATAACTTTGCACATGTAAAGCAAACTTTATTCATTTTTATATGGGAAAACGATTAAACAACCTCTCACCCATCGGTGAGGTGATCACTGCCGAGCGCAAGGCGCTGGGCATTCGTGTCGTGGACTTCTGCCGCGAGGCCCACATCAGTCGCGTAACCTACTACGAGCTGCTTAAAGGAAACACCATTCCGTGACGGTACACATCAGGCTCCTGCGCTGCATGCCGACGCGGTATGATAGCGTCGGTTGCGACGACTGAAACTTTAGTTTCACAAAGGAGTCATCACATACAGCGCAAGAGTCGCGTGAGTTTGAGCAGCGCTATCTCGACGCGCTATTGGAATAAGATAGTTTTCGTTATCGTACAATGCTATCATAAGCATCGAAAGAAATGTCTTTTTCATAATAGGTGAGTTCTAAAAATTAACATTTGTGAGTGGAAGCCGTACCTTCTGAATCAG
>CAZMZC010000021.1:0-49614 GCA_964570685.1 uncultured Bacteroidaceae bacterium
ATTGTCATAAGCCAATTGAGCATAGTTCTGCTGTTCAATATTGTTATGCACTTTCTCATAAATCCCTGAGACAGAGTGGTAGATAAGTCCTAGGACATAATAGTTGTTTAATTTTTTTGCAATTTTCTCTGCGTTAAAAAAACTAATAATTGATGCAGGATAGTCTTCATCGTTACATTCTACTTTACCTTGAACATAATACTTCAGCATTTGCCCATAATCATCATTTTCTAAATCCATTCCTTGCAGAACGGTCAAGGCACTGTCTGGCCTCTCCTCAATGAAGGACTCCACCTGCGCCAACGTTTCCCAATGCTTGGAATGCTGGCTGCAAGAAACCAGACTGAGGGCAAGAATGATGATTGTTATATATTGCCTCATAAAAAACTTTTCGTATCTTTTTTTGCAAAGGTACGAAAAGTATTCTTTAATTATGAACTATGAATTATGAATTATGAGTAAAGTGCATTGGAGATTACAATCCTTCCCGTTTCTTAAGATTATTGAGCAGTATATAGTTGCCTATGGTGGCATCGAAGGAGTATTTGCCTGGCCCGGTGATGTAGAGCCCGATAAATACGATGAGATAGATGAAGGAGAGCTCCTTGACGGCAAAGGCATCGCCTCCGTGGACGACGAAGAAGGCTACGCACATGGTGATAATCATGGGGATGAGCACGATGCGCTGCAGCAAGCCGAAGATGAGGGCAAAGGAGCATACTACCTCGGCAAAGACGGTGAGCCAGAAGGATACGAGGCTGCCTACGCCAAGAGGGTCGGCGAAGAGGTCGGCCAGTGAGGCATGACCCATCAGTTTGTCGTAGCCATGAGTGAGGAAGAGTAGGCCGAAGAAGATGCGGGCGACGAGCAGCACGGTGGAGTAGACGGGACCTTCGTCTTCGTAGGAGGGAAAGAGGAATGTTTTGAGTGACATAAAATATGCTGTTAAAGTTAAGGTTATTTCTCTCTCTTTAACAGCATAGGATGGGATTTTGTTTTCTTATGGGGCAATAATCCCTTACCCGACTTTACCAATCAAACTTCAGGTGCTTCACGGTCTTCTTCTCATCGATGATCATACGTAAGGAAGCGATGCCAATATTCAAGTGGTCATCCACATAGTTTTGTGTTACCAGATTGTCGCTCTGCTCGGTCTTCACTCCTTCAGGAATCATCGGCTGGTCAGATACGAGCAGCAGCGCTCCCATCGGGATATGATTGGCAAAACTGGTGACGAAGAGCGTAGCCGTCTCCATATCTACGGCCATGGCACGGGTAGAGCGCAAGTAGGCCTTGAATTCATCGTCGTGCTCCCAGATGCGACGGTTGGTGGTATATACGGTACCCGTCCAGTAGTCGTGCCCCCTATCGCGGATAGACGACGACACCGCACGCTGAAGCATAAAAGCGGGCAATGCTGGTACCTCGGCCGGAAGGTAGTCGTTAGATGTTCCCTCACCACGGATAGCAGCAATGGGAAGTATCAGGTCGCCTATCTTCTGGCGCTTGCCTATACCACCGCACTTGCCGAGGAAGAGGCAAGCCTTGGGGTCGATGGCAGTGAGTAAATCCATGATAATGGCTGCATTAGGGCTTCCCATACCAAAGTTGATGATGGTGATGCCATTTGCCGAAGCCGAAGTCATGTTAGCATCACGCCCCACGACCTCCACACCGAACTTCTCGGCAAAGAGTTCCACATACTTGTTGAAGTTGGTGAGCAGGATATACTCATCAAATTCCTCAAGGCGGCGTTTCGTATAACGTGGGAGCCAATTCTCCACGATTTCTTGCTTTGTCTTCATATTTTCCTTACTTTTGCAAATGCAAAATTAGCAATGACAATCGTCTTGGTTGACATTATTAACTGCAAATATACGAAATGTTAGAGTTAAACCTACCTCCTTTCGAGAAAAAAATAACAAAGAAGGACGACAAACCGTTCATTCTCGATGTTATCCGCCGTCAATACGTGGCTTTGACGCCTGAGGAGTGGGTGCGCCAACATTTCGTACACTTTCTCATCGAGCATAAGGGTTACCCGCAATCACTCATGGGCAACGAGGTACAACTCAAGCTTAATGGTATGAGCCGCCGATGCGATACGGTGGTCTACGACCGTTCGTTGCATCCGCGTGTCATCATCGAATACAAGGCCCCCACGGTCAATATCACCCAGAAGGTGTTCGACCAGATATGCCGTTACAACATGGTATTACAAGTAGACTATCTCATCGTGAGCAATGGTCTGGTCCATTACTGCAGCAAAGTAGACTACCCCACCCGCTCCTACTCTTTCCTGCAAGACATCCCTGCATACGAGAATCTATAATAAAGATGCGCCCCGATTGGGGCGCATCCTATATATACATATATTATATAATAGAACTTACTCTGCCGACTCTTCTTTCTTCTCAGCACTCTTGCGGATGGCACGTTTGCGTGTCTTCTTCTCGGGAGCTTGAGTGGTGGTTTCCTTTACACCTGCCAATTCGGGGTCAATCATAATACGGCCGCAATATTCGCACACGATAATCTTCTTGCGCATCTTGATGTCGAGCTGGCGCTGGGGTGGAATCTTGTTGAAGCAACCGCCACAAGCATCGCGCTGAACGTATACTACGCCAAGACCATTGCGTGTGTTCTTGCGAATGCGCTTGAACGACTGAAGCAGACGAGGCTCGATAGTAGCTTCGAGCATCTTGGCGCGGTCGCGCAACTTCTCCTCTTCCTCCTTTGTCTCAGCTACGATTTCGTCGAGCTCTGAACGCTTCTCCTCAAGGTCCTTGAGGCGATCCTCGAGCAACGCCTCGGTGTGGGCAATCTCCTCTTCCTTGTTCTTCTGCTCGGCTGTGTACTGACGTATTTTCTTCTCACAGAATTCTACCTCCAGGGTCTGGAACTCGATTTCCTTGGCCAGCAGGTCGTACTCACGGTTGTTGCGTACGTTATTCTGATCCTCAGTATACTTCTCAATCATTGCCTTGGCCTCTTCAATCTTCATGCGACGCTTGCTCTCTTCTGCTCTGACACTTTCGATTTCGTCAGAGAACTTTGCAATACGAGTACGCAGACCAGCAACCTCATCCTCCAAGTCCTGTACTTCGAGGGGAAGCTCGCCACGCAATGTCTTGATACGGTCAATCTCCGAGAAGATGAGCTGCAACTGATACAGCGACTTCAACTTCTCTTCTACAGTGTAGTCCTGCGGATCTTTCTTAGTTTCTCTTGCCATAATTATAAGTAATTTATTGGGTTTGTATTCAATGATGTCTTTACAGTTCTCAGTTCGGGCAAACGGGCGCGGAGTATCTCCTCGAAGATCTCTACCGTGTACTGCTCGCTTTCATAATGCCCCATCTCGGCAATAAGCAGTTCGCCTTCGTGCCCGAAATAATCGTGATAACGCACCTCGCCAGTCAAGAAAACATCGGCTCCTTGTTCTATGGCGTTGGACAGCAGGAAGCCACCAGCCCCACCACAAAGTGCCACACGACGTATCTTGCGGCCACAAAGCGCATTGTGACGTATACATCGTATGCCAAAGATCGACTTCAAGCGCACAAGAAAGTCGCGTTCATCCTCCTCTGCCTGCAATTCACCTATTACACCAGAACCTGCTGGAACGGCCGTAGGCTTTGTCTCCAGGAAGGAGAGGTTTGTCAGTCCTATCTTCTCGGCAATACGGTAGTTCACACCACCCTGTGCATTGTCCAAATTGGTGTGAGCGGCATAAATGCCTATACCCTTTTGTATAGCCTTAATCACACAACGCTCTACATAGCTTTTGCCCGTGACAGACCTCAGACCGTGAAACAAAAGAGGATGGTGCGCAACAATCAGGTTGCACCCCTCACGCTCGGCCTCGTCAATGATGGCCTCAGTCACGTCTAAACACAATAATGCCCCTGTAACTTCCTGCTCCGCTGTCAATCCAATTTGCAAGCCTGCATTGTCAAAACCGTCTTGCAAAGGCAGTGGCGCATACTGTTCAAGGGCATCCCAAACTTGTATTGCCTTCATTATTTCTGAAAATCAATGCAAAGGTATGAAATAATTTTCAATTACGGGTAACGAAAGACCAATTATTTGGCAAATATCTTTCTCATACGACCATAGCCATCGAAGGCCTGCTTGGTAGATAGGTGGATGGCAATCATCAACGACAACATAGAGGCCGACATTGTGACCACTACAATCATTATCTGGTACTTGATGGCAACATTTGGACTACTACCACCAAGAATCTGGCCTATCATGGTGCCGGGTAGCGAGACCAGCCCCATCACCGCCATATTGGCAATAGCTGGGCTGAATGCCTTGACGATAGCCTGCCGCACAAAAGGCTGCAACGCCTCACCACGCGATGCCCCATTTCCCAAAAGATAATAGTAAAGGTTCTGTTCACGCTGAAGCGTAGAGTAAAAGGTACCTACAGCTATCACATTGACCGAAAGCATGTTCCCCAACAATATGCCCATAATTGGGATGAAATACTGCGCACTGAACACATTGTTGAGTTGCAATACGATGCCCAAGAAATACAGACCAATGAGCACGCTAGCCACCACAAAGCCCACGACAAGCGGCATCATCAGAATGCCACGTCGCACTTTGGTACGTGTAATTGCCGTCTCGGCTGCAATGTAGACCATCACAAACACCCAGAGGCAATTGATAATCGGATTGTCCCACTCGAAAAGATAACGCAGATATACCCCAATGAAAAGCATCTGCACCACCATACGCACTGCCCCCACACAAATACTCTTGAGTAGCTTTGTCTCATAGCGCCATATATAATATATAGGTATCAGTAGCAACAGAAGCCCTATGCTCAAACTAAGGTAAGTGATGTCTATAGTGCCCATATCAGTCGAGTGGAATAATGGTAGAACAATGCGAAGCGAAGTGCATATCGTGCGACACAGCCACAATGGTCTTTCCACGCTGCTGTTGTTCTAAAAGAAAATCGATTACATAATTACGGGAGAACTCGTCAAGTGCTGCGGTAGGCTCATCAAGCAACCAAATATCCTTGTCGAGCAAAGCCAACGTAGCCAACATCACCCGTTGTCTTTGGCCACCCGAAATCTCGGACAAGCGCTTGAGAATCAACTCCTCATCAAGTCCCAGTTTAGCAAAGTTTTCACGCAGTAGCGGGGTAGAAATTTGTACATTTTTCACCTTCCCTATACGCAAAGTCTGCGCGACAAGTTCACCCACCGTCTCGCTCGGAAACGAAAGTTCCTGAGGGAGATACATCGTACGTCTACGAACAGATACGCATGTCTTTTCGTTCAGCACATACTCTCCCACCCTAACCGAACCTCCGGCTAATGGAGTCAATCCGATGAAAGCCCGCAACAGCGATGTCTTGCCGCATCCAGACACACCAGTAATACAGGCAAAATCACCCTTCTGTATATGGCACGAGAAATGCCTGAGCACACACTCATTTCCATACTTTATTGATATGTCATCTGCTGCAAGCATCCTCTGTTCGTTTTTTCAAGAAACAAAAGTACTACTTTTAATGCAAGTGAACAAAATTAACGGCAAACATTTTAGCAAGCCCATTGTTTTAATTGCCATAAAACCCTAAACCTAAACCATTATGAAAAAAGTACTTTTTCTGGCAAGTGCCATTTGTCTACTCTCCACTACACTATCATTTGCCCAGTCAAGCAGGAGCGAACGCGAGAAAGAGTGGAGGGTCGAACGTGAACGTCGTCGTGCCGAAGCAAGAGCCATAGAAATGCAGCAAGACTCCATAGCCTACCACGAAGCCGTAGCAGCCCTCAAGGAAGGCAGCTGGGCCCTGGAAGCCAACAATGTCAATTTCTTCAATGGCATCACCCGTTTCGTTTCATCCAACACCAATTATATATGTTGTGATGATGGTGAAGGCACCGTACAGACAGCCTTCAACAACTTCAGTTACAGCCCCAACGGACTAGGCGGTGTAACGGTACAAGGTGACATCTCAGGCGAGCGCATGTCATCAGACAAGGACGGCAACGTATACTACAGTTTCAACATACAGGGCAGCGCCATCTCAGCCACCGTATACCTCACCTTGACAGGGGGAACCAATCAAGCCAGCGCCACGGTAAACCCCAACTTCTCAGGCCGTTCCATGACATTCGACGGCTACCTCGTACCCTACAGCCAAGCTACCATATTCCAAGGCACACCGCAATGGTAGCATCTTGGCATATATAGATAAAATGAGGGCGTGCTAGCACGCCCTCAAATCTGCATTAAAGAATCTACCTATCGATAATCATAATAGCACCAGAAAGTCTTTCCAAACTTACGACGACACAAATTTTCAGCCACAATGGCATTGTCATCATACTCCGACTGCAGTTTTCGATAAGCCGCAAAGCGACTTACTATCGCACTATCGGTTATAAATGCTACAGGAGAAGATGGGTGCTGTTCGTTGTAGAGCATCCATGCTTCTTGATAATGGGCAGGATGCAGCGTGTCGGCCTTGACAAGCTCTCCTGTTTCCTTTACAAAGGCCTCCAAATCCTTATCGAGAAGCAAGGCGGCAAGGTAAAGATCACGATAGACAGCAGAATCAGTCTTCATTGCCATCCGATAGGTGTATGCACGGCCATTCTCTCCGCCATAAGGAATATTACCACTCAAATGACGGTAAAACTCCGAAGCGCCATAGGCATTGCTCTGCTTGCTATGCCGATTATACACCAAGCCATCGGCACCATAGGGTTGCGGATAGTGGAATAGGCGTTCACTCAACTGCCCAGTCTTAGCTAAAGCGAGATTGCGCAGTGCTGTAAGTTCGGCATTATAGTCGTCAGACTTACTACCCACCTCCAACACCTTATCATACTTGCTATCGTGCATATAGTGCCACGCTGCCAGCTCCATGTGAGGAGCTGGGGCATGATTGCTTACCTGAGCAGTAAACACAAAAAGTAGGGTAAATGCAAGCAGATTAGGCCACAACACATCGAAGAAGTAGCGCTTGCGCACTCCACTCATCATTCTATTAAGCCATACTACCCCTATATACAATATGATGCAGATAGGAATACTCCAAAGCCATTTGGAGGCCGAATAGAGCATAGTACCATCATTGACATCGGTCACCAAAGCGAGCAATATGCATGAGGGGATATATGACAATGCCTCCCAACAGCCATGCAATTTTGAGTAGCGATTAATCAGCCACTGTAACCCTCCCAAAAGGAGGGTTAGCAGGAAGGCGGTCAGGAAAGAATTACTCTGAGTAACACCACCTGAAAGGTGGTCCTGCATCAACGCCAGCAACTCCCCTTGGAATACATATATATATATGAAAGAGAAGATGGCAAACAGCACGGCACACAGCACGCTGACGCTCTTGTCATATTGGGTTCTTCTGCTCATTCTTTAATCAAGTTTTTTCAGTACAATGGCCGAACGTGCTGGAATGTACAATCTAAGCCACTCCTTGCGGTAGCGCTTGTGCACGGGATCAAAGCTGGTAAAGTGTGTGAGGCTCGGGTCGGTGAGGCCGTTGCCGCCATACTCGGGATTGTCGGTATTGAGCACTTCCTTGTATGAGCCACGGGGTACCAGCAAGCCGTAACCATCGTATGAGTTGGTGGGGCTGAAGTTGAAGACAAACAGCAGGTCGTCGCGACGGTAGGCCATAATCTGATCGCCATCGTTACAGTTGACCTCTACCACCTTGCTCTTCTCATACTTGGGCTGGCTGCCTATGAGCTTGATCATGGCTTGGTCAAACTTACCCAGATACTCGTAGCAGAGCTTGTCGTTGTCTACAAGGCTCCACTGACGGCGGGCATACTTATAGCTCCAGCCGTTGCCCTCGCGTGGGAAGTCAATCCACTCGGGATGGCCAAACTCGTTGCCCATGAAGTTGAGGTAGCCACCATTGATGGTCGATGCCGTGAGCAGGCGTATCATCTTGTGCAGTGCGATACCGCGGTGAGCCATGTAGTTCTCGTCGCCCTTCTGGAAGTGCCAGTACATATCGGCATCCACAAGGCGGAAGATGATGGTCTTGTCGCCTACGAGTGCCTGGTCGTGACTCTCGGCATACGAGATGGTCTTCTCGTCCTGACGGCGGTTGGTCACCTCCCAGAACATACTGGTGGGCTTCCAGTTCTCGTCGGTCTGCTCCTTGATGAGCTTTATCCAATAGTCGGGCACGTTCATGGCCATGCGGTAGTCGAATCCATAGCCGCCATTCTTGATGGGAGCTGCCAAACCAGGCATACCCGATACCTCCTCGGCAATGGTGATGGCATTCTTGTTGAGTTCGTGGATGAGTGAGTTGGCCAAGGTGAGGTAACAGATGGCATCGCCGTCCTGATTGAGGTTGTAGTAGTCGCCATAGCCACAGAAGGCTTCGCCCAAGCCGTGGCTGCGGTAGAGCATGGAGGTGACGCCATCGAAACGGAAGCCGTCGAACTTATACTCCTCCATCCAGAAGCGACAATTTGAGAGCAGGAAGCACACAACGTCGTTCTTCGAGTAATCGAAACAGAGCGAGTCCCAAGCTGGATGCTCGTGACGGTCGCCAGGATAGAAGTATTGGTTGGGGTCGCCAGCCAAGTTGCCCAGACCCTCAAGCACATTCTTCACGGCGTGAGACTGCACCATATCCATGATGACAGCAATGCCGTTGGCATGAGCCTCATCGATGAGTTGCTTGAGCTCCTCAGGAGTACCCTGACGCGACGATGCTGCGAAGAAGTTTGACACGTGGTAACCAAACGAGCCGTAGTAGGGGTGCTCCTGAATGGCCATAATCTGTATGCAGTTGTAACCACCGGCAATCACGCGCGGCAACACCTTCTCGCGGAACTCATTGTAGGTCGACACCTTCTCCTCCTCGCCCGACATGCCCACGTGGCATTCGTAGATAAGCAAGGGTGAGGTATTGGGTTTGAACTTCTTCACCTTGAACTCATAGGGTTCGGGCTCCCACACCTGGGCACTGAAGAGGTAGGTCTTCTCGTCCTGTACCACACGACGAACATAAGCAGGGATGCGCTCGCCTGAGCCGCCTTCCCAATACACCTTCATCTTGTAGTAGTCCTCGTGGTGGATGGCATCAGCAGGCAAGTTCACCTCCCAGTCACCATGTCCATTGAGGCGGGTGAGCTTATACTCCGGCAACTCTTGCCACTGGTTGAAATCACCTATGAGATATATTTCCGTGGCGTTGGGTGCCCACTCACGGAAAGTCCAGCCTTTCTTTGTCTTGTGCAGACCATAATAAGTGTGACCACAAGCCACATCCTTCAGTTTCTTGGCACCATTATCGGTGAGTTCATTACGACGACGTACGTAGTAGTCGTAGCGGCCTTGAATCGCGGGTTCGTATGGTTCGAGCCACGGATCGTTTTCGATAAGTTTAAGCATAGAATGGAGGCCTCCCCCCTGCCCCTCCCAAGGAGGGGTGATATCGTCATCGCGGAAAAGAGGACTTTATTTTAATAGTTATAGTATACAATTTATTCATTGAACTTGAAGCCCCCTCTTTAGGAGGGGGTTGGGGAAAGTCATCACTTTTTCACCTTCACAATAATCTTTTTCAATCCAGTAGGAGTGATACCGGGGGCATGACCGTCAGAGGGGAAGAAGAGGGTAAACATACCGGGCTTCACGGTGATATAGTCATCGGCAAAGCCCTCATACAGTGTAAGGTCCTTTACGGCATCATACTCCGCCTCGGGAAGGTCGACACGCTGGGTATAGCCCATCACTTCAACGTCTGTCAAGGGAATCTGAATATCAATATATTCATCGTGAGTCTCCAACTTGGCTTCTTCCTTGGTCTTGGGGCCAATTTCGTTGACGTTGACAATCAACTCATTCTCTACGAGAACAATTTTACCAAGCTCAAGTGCCTTGAGGTCAGTAGACTCGATGTAGTCAATAGCCTTTGTAAACAAAGGGTTCAGCGAAGCATAATCGCGCAAGTTTTTCAGATTGTCAATTACCATAATTCGTGTATTTAATGTATTAGTTTAATGTATATCTATATTATTATATCCCGCTATCGAGGTATTCCGTTCACATAGTTTACCTCTTTCACTAGGTTTCCTTCGGCATCGTATTCCTTGAAGGCACCATGTGCCAGGCCACCAACAAAGGTTCCTACCATCCATGTGCCATCCACACGGATAATCTTTCCATCACCTTCTTTTATCCCATTCTTGTATTCACCTTCGTATACAGTACCGTCGGTCAGTGTCATGCAACCCTTTCCATCAGGCAGGTCATTCTCCCACTCTCCTTCATACACATCACCATTTGGCCAGCGGCATATACCTTCTCCGTGACGCATATTCTGACGCCAATCGCCATCATACACTTCACCGCTGGCCATCTCGAAACGGCCATGCCCGTCAATATCACCATTCTTGTATTCGCCTACATACTTGCTGCCATTGGGGCGTGTATATTCACCATACCCTGAGCGTAGGCCATTGACATACTCACCTACATATACATCACCATCGGCAAAGCGATACTCACCTTTTCCATGCTGCACATTGTCGCGCCACTGGCCTGCATACTCATCTCCATTGGCATAGGAGAAGGTTCCATCCCCTTCGCGGACATCATTTTTCCAATATCCATCGTAACATGAGCCATCGAGCCAGAACATACGTCCCTTGCCCTGCTTCTTATCGTGGTTCCACTCACCATTATAGTTAGAGCCGTCATAGCACCATATATACACGCCATTACCATGGCGTTCACCATGTTCCCATAGTCCAGTATACGTATCGTCGTTAGCATAGTGCATGGTTCCAAATCCATGTATCTCGTTCATCAGGAAACTGCCTTCATAGCGTCGTCCGTCAGTATAGTACAGCGTGCCACGGCCATTTCTCACATCCTTATACCATTCACCCTCATACTTCTCGCCGTTCTTGTAGGTCATCGTGCCTTGTCCGTGACGCTTTCCATACGAAAAATACCCTTGATACACAGTGCCATCAGTATATGTAAGTTTGCCTCTGCCATGAGGACGCATCAGCATCATATCGCCTTTATACTGTGAGCCGTCGCGTAGAGTTTTTGATTTCTGCGTCACCAGCACTTTCTCCACTACAGTCTTCTTTTGGGCTGTAGCCACAGCAGGCAACCCCAACAACACCAAGAGCAAGGGGAAAAGATATATTGACCGTATTCTAATATTCATATTCTGCATTTTCAAGCAAAGATAAGAAAACGCGCGTGAACAAACAAGAATATGTCCATAAAAATATATTTCTTCCGACGAAAGAACTTGCGCCATGACAAGAAAGTTGCAGGAAAGCAGGAGGAGTTCTCCTGATGCTTATGAAGTAATTAGAACAGGTGGATGTCTTTCAACCGCGGGTTCTTCTTTTCCATCAGCAACATCTCGAGCAGCAATAGCACGAAAGCTATCCAGGCCATTACCTGAAACTGCTCATCGTGTTCAGAATATACAGCGGTATCCAAGTCGGCTTTAGCCAGCTTGTCGACCTCCTTTTGTAGTATTTTCTGTGCATTACCAGTGTTATCGATACGGATATATACACCATTGCCTGCCGCAGCTATCTCCTGACACATTTGCTCATTGAGTTTGGTGACGATGACGTTGCCTTCCTTGTCGCGGCGGAAGTCATTGCCACGCCCCTCCGGTATGGGAGCTCCTTCGGGGGTACCTACGCCCATCACATATACCATCATGCCCTTCTCTGCTGCGGCTTTGGCGGCTTCCACAGCCCCACCCTCGTGGTTCTCACCGTCAGTTATGATAATGATGGCCTTCCCCACCCCTTCCCTCGGGGTAAAACTGCGGGTACCCATATCGATGGCAGCTTTGATATTGGTGCCTTGCCGAGTGATGAGCGAGGGGGATATAGACTCTAAAAAGAGTTTGGCCGAGATAAAATCGTTTGTAATGGGGAGCTGTATGAAGGCATCACCGGCAAAGACAATGAGCCCTACCTTATCGTCTTCAAATCCATCTACCAAACGGGAAATGACATTCTTGGACCTTTCCAAACGGTTTGGGGCAACGTCTTGAGCCATCATAGAATTGGAGATGTCGAGAGCAATCACGGTTTCGATACCTTGACGCTTTACGGTCTCAACCTTAGTGCCGAATTGCGGACGGGCCAACAGCAGTACCATAAAGCAAAGGGCTGTAAAGGTCAGCCAAAACTTCAGCTGCGGACGATGACGGGATGCCTCGGGCATCATAGCACCGAGCAGTTCGGGTGAGCCGTATTTGCAAAAGTCGCTTCTGCGCTTATAGCCGGCATACAGGAATATACCTACTATTAAAAGTAGGGGGATATATAGGAACAGGGCATTGGGATATGCAAACTTGAACATAGGACTTTAATTTTGTAGATCTTTACGGTATTCTTCTCAATACAGTGAGTCGCAACAGCACTTCGAGCACCACACATACCAAAGCCCAAATGGCAAAAGGTATATACTCTTCTGATTTCCGGCTGAAGTCCTTGACATTGAGCTTAGTGCGTTCCAGTTTGTCAATTTCTTCGTACACCTCCTTCAGTTTCGAATTGCTGGTGGCGCGGTAATATTGCCCGTCGGCAGTCTTAGCGATCTGTTGTAAGGTGTTCTCGTCAATCTCTACGGGCAGCTGTATGTATTGCCTACCACCAAATCCCTGATAGGGGTAAGGTGCAGTGCCATTGCTACCCACACCAATGGTATAGACACGTATGCCATAAGTCTTGGCAATCTCGGCTGCAGTGAGCGGCGATATATCGCCTCGGTTATTGGAGCCGTCGGTGAGGAGGATGATAACCTTTGACTTAGCCTTGCTCTCCTTGAGACGGCTCACGGCATTGGCGATGCCTAGGCCGATGGCTGTACCATCTTCAATGATGCCGTTCATCGCCATATCGCAGTTGACGCTATTGAAGAGGTTGAGCAGTACGGCGTGGTCTACGGTGAGGGGTGACTGGGTAAAACTCTGTCCAGCAAATACGGTAAGACCAATGTTATCGTTGGGACGACCGTTGATAAACTCTGCAGCCACTTGCTTGGCAGCCTCTATACGATTGGGTTTGAGGTCTTCGGCCAGCATACTGGTCGATACGTCAACGGCCAGCATAATGTCGATACCCTCCACCTCACTACTCTGCCAATGGTCTGTTGATTGCGGACGGGCAAGCACTACCACCAATAGAGCCAATGCTATCATACGCAATACAAACGGCAGATGTCGCAGATACACCTTATAACTCTTGGGCATAGAAGCATACATCCGGGTGGTAGATACACGCATAGAGGGCTCGCTACGCCTGCCCCGCAGTATATACCATATTATATAAGGTATAAGCAGCAGGAGCAGAAGAAAATATGCGGGATTAGCAAAACTCATACTAAAAGTACATTAAAAGAATAAATGAACAATTCGGCTCAATGCCACATACAAAGCAGCAAGTCCGCATATACTCAACACAATGATGCCAGCCAACAAAAGCATACGCTCTTGTTTCGAACGGCCCTCCTTGACAACAATCTCCTGCACTACGGGAGCAGTGGGAGCAGCCTCCACCTTGGTCTTGTTAATGAAGTCCACAGCATTGATAAGATGCATATCGCCCTCATTGATAAGGGGCTTGTACTTGGCAAACTTCACGAGATCAGACATACTGAAAAGGCTCTTCAGTTCGTCAATCCACTCCTTATCGGGCTGTTCGTTGAGCCGCTCTATGATTTCGTCAGAAGTCATCTCCTTGGCATTGAATCCAAAACGCTCCTCCATATATGCACGAAGCACATCTGTGAGTTCAGTGTAGTATTGCTTCGGATCCTCCTTATGCCAGCTCTTCTCTTCCTTGATACGGGTCATCTCTTGCAGTGCCACCTGATGGGGGGGCAACTTGGGTGCTATGGTGACACGACGAAGAATGGGTTTGTTGTCCTTATAGCGCAAAAGAAGGTAAGGCACCAGCACTCCCACTACAAGAATCAGTACCATTGCCAATAGCATAGGCCATATATCTGACAATCGGATAGGAGACTCTGCCACCGCCTTGATGGGGAAAATTGCATTCACCTCAGTAGTGTCGATAGCAAACGTATACACCTTCAGTGCCAACGGATTGGACGCATAGCTCTGACTATCGACCAACACCTCAAAAGGCGGTATGAAATAGAAGGCTGTATCAAATGAGGTTACCGTATACTCATGTGTGACGAGCATATGCGATTTCTTGTTCAGATACTGCGTATCGGCCTTCACTTCACCTACAATCTCGATACCATCAATGAGCATCTGGTCATATTGGGGCATATCGAGCTGTTTTTCTGAAGGGCAGCTGACCTCCAATTTTATACGCGCTTGCTCTCCTATATATAATTGTAGCGAGTCAATACTGGCATTCACGGTGACTTGGGCTGTTACATGATGTGTAATGCCCACAGCAAATAAAACCAATAGAATAATATGCTTCTTAAAAAACAAGTTCATAATCAGTTCCTTTTAGCAAACAGACTCATCAACGACTTCACGTAGTCCTGATCGGTGCGTACAGAGATGGCATCGACTCCCGACTTGGTGAATGTGTCGTGGAGCAGCTGCTGGCGCTCTACCCACCACTGATGATGCAGGGCACGCACCTTGCTCGACGAGGTATCAATATACATATCCTCGCCACTCTCGGCATCAACCACTTTCATTAGGCCCACATCGGGCAACTCCTCTACACGCTTGTCGTACACCTGGATGGCCACCACGTCGTGCTTGCGGTTGGCGATGGTGAGCGGGCTCTTGAAGTCCTTGTCATCAATGAAGTCGCTGAGCACAAAGGTGGTGCAACGTTTCTTGATGGCATTGGTCAGGTATTGCAGGGGAACGGTGATGTCGGTCTGCGTGCTCTCGGGCTCAAAGCTGAGCAGTTCTCGTATGATATACAGGATATGCTTGCGGCCCTTCAGTGGCGGGATAAACTTCTCTATGCGGTCGGTAAAGAAGATGGCCCCAATCTTGTCGTTGTTCTGTATGGCGGCAAAGGCCAGTGTGGCGGCAATCTCGGTCACCATATCCTTCTTGTACATCCCCGACGTACCGAAATCAAGGCTCGACGACATATCCACGAGCAACATCACGGTGAGTTCACGCTCCTCCTCGAACACCTTCACATAGGGTTTGTTGAAGCGTGCCGTCACGTTCCAGTCAATGTCGCGCACATCATCGCCATACTGATACTCGCGCACTTCGGAGAAGGCCATACCACGCCCTTTGAAGGCCGAGTGATACTGTCCGGCAAAGATATTGCTCGATAGTCCTCGCGTCTTGATTTCAATCTTCCGTACCTTCTTTATCAGTTCGTTAGCGTCCATTAGGGTACTTCTACCTTATTGAGAATCTGGCTTATGATTTCCTCTGCAGTGCGATTGCTGGCCTCGGCCTCGTAAGAAAGGCCTATACGGTGGCGCAATACATCGTGAGCCACAGCACGCACATCCTCGGGAATGACGTAGCCACGACGCTTCAGGAAGGCGTATGAACGGGCTGCCAAAGCCAAACTGATAGAAGCACGGGGCGAACCGCCGAACGAAATCATCTCCTTCAGCTCCTTCAAGCCATACTTCTCGGGATAGCGGGTAGCAAACACGATGTCAGCGATATAACGCTCAATCTTTTCGTCGATGTAAACCTCCTTTACCACCTCACGAGCCTTGATTATCTCCTCGGCCTTCATGATGGGGCGCACCTCATACTTCTCGCCGTTGATGTTCTGACGAATGATGCGCATCTCCTCTTCCAGCTTAGGATAGTCGATGACAACCTTGAGCATAAAACGGTCGACCTGCGCTTCGGGCAGCGGATAGGTACCCTCCTGCTCGATGGGGTTCTGGGTAGCCAATACAAGGAAGGGCTCAGGCAGACGGAAGGTCTCCTTACTCAGTGTCACTTGACGCTCCTGCATAGCCTCGAGCAGCGCACTCTGCACCTTGGCCGGTGCACGGTTGATTTCATCGGCCAGCACGAAGTTGGCAAAGATGGGACCCTTCTTGGCGATGAACGACTCGTCCTTCTGACTATAGATCATAGTACCGATAACGTCGGCAGGCAGCAAGTCGGGGGTAAACTGTATACGGCTATACTTGGCGTCGATGAGCGATGCCAGTGTCTTGATGGCCAGTGTCTTGGCCAATCCCGGCACACCTTCGAGCAATACGTGACCATCGGAAAGCAAGCCGATGAGCAATGACTCTACCAAATGTTTCTGACCAACAATCACTTGGTCCATACCAGCCATCAGGTTGGTGACGAAAGCGCTCTGTCTTTCAATCTTCTCGTTGAGTTCGCGGATATCAATTGTTCCAGCCATAGATATTTGAGTTTATGTTTTTTGAGTTTACAAGTTGCAAAGTTAACAATTTATTGCCAATCCACAATTAACCATTCACAATAATGAAGGTGTTTTAAGTTTATTTTAACAAGAACAAACTCAGTCAACTGATAAATCCACTCAGTGAACAAAAATATTTATCAACCATACAGTTCATACGTCCGCTTTCCGATACCGTAATACAACATTTCATACATTATCGCAATTTTTCCAAAAATATTATACGCATATTTGCAATGAATAGCGAAGTTTATTCGTACCTTTGCGATAAATAGCCAATAGGTATAAAACAAGGAGAAAAGGAATATGAAGATTGCTATCATCGGCACCGGCAATATGGGCGGTGCCATCGCAAAAGGACTGATAAAGTCGGGCACGTGCAGCCCCGAGGAGATAACCTGCACGGCAAAGAGTGAGAACACACTGAACAAGTTGCGCGGATACAACCCTGCGCTTCACGTAACCCACGACAACAAGGAGGCCGTGCGCGAAGCCAACGTCATCATATTGGCCGTGAAGCCTTGGTTCATCGGCGATGTCATCGAGGAAATACGCCCAGCCATCGACCTGAAGCACCAACTCATCGTGTCCGTAGCGGCAGGCATCAGCCTGAGAGCCCTCACCCTCCTCCTCGTCCCCGACTACGAGCAGTATGAGACGGAGCGCATCATTGCCAAGGCTGAGGAGCGCGAGCCGGTGTTCCCCGACACCTTTGCCGAGCCCACACTTTTCCGCGCGGTGCCCAACACTGCTGCCGAGGTGCTGAAAAGCGTCACCTTCATCGCTTCACGAGGAGCCACCGAGGAACAAACCGAAAGCATACGGCAATTGTTCTCAAGCATAGGCTACACAATGATAGTGGAGGAGAGACTCATCCCTGCAGGCACGGCACTGGCCTCGTGTGGCATAGCCTTCGCCATGCGCTACATACGAGCAGCCATGGAGGGTGGCGTGGAACTGGGATTCCGACCCCAAGAGGCTGCACGCATCGTAGAGCACACCGTAATGGGAGCAGCCAAGTTGCTAATCGAGAGCGGCATGCACCCCGAAGCGGAGATAGACAAGGTGACCACGGCGGGCGGCATCACCATCAAGGGGCTCAATGCCATGGAGCGCGAGGGATTTACCAATGCCGTAATCGAGGGACTGAAAGCAAGCAGATAAAGAATGAAGCGCATAGCAGTAAAAATAGGCAGCAACGTGCTGACACGCAAGGACGGCACGCTGGACATCACTCGCATGTCGGCCCTCACAGACCAAGTGGCCGAGTTGCACAAGCGAGGCATACAGGTGATACTGATATCATCGGGGGCCGTAGCCTCGGGACGTAGCGAGATGAAGGCGAGCCACACGCTCGACGAAGTGTCATCGCGCCAACTCTACTCAGCCATCGGACAGGCCAAACTGATGGGTAAGTACTACACGCTCTTCCGCGAGCACGGTATCATCTGCGGACAGGTGCTCACCACGAAGGAGGGGCTCGACAAGGCCGACCATTACCAAAACCAACAGCATTGCATGGAGGTGATGCTGGGCGAAGGGGTAATCCCCATCGTTAACGAGAACGACACGCTGTCCATCACCGAGCTGATGTTTACCGATAATGACGAACTCTCTGGACTGATGGCCGAGATGATGGAGGTAGATATGCTCATCATACTGAGCAACATTGACGGTATATATGATGGCAACCCCAGCGACCCTGAGAGCCGAGTGATACGCACCCTATCGCCCAACGGAAATGACGACCTGTCGCAATACATACAGGCGGAAAAGTCGTCGCTGGGGCGGGGCGGCATGCTCACCAAATATCATATAGCCCACCGCGTGGCAAGCCTGGGAATACCCGTCGTCATTGCCAACGGCAAGAGCGAAGACATATTGCTCCGCCTTATCGACCAACCGAATGAGACGGTATGCACAAGATTTTCATTGAATTAGAATTTTTGAGACATGTCAACCACCGAACTGATACGCCAAGCCGCAAAGGCAACCACCATACTGCAATCGCTCACCGATGATGCCATCGGCATGGTGCTACGCGACACAGCCGAGGCTCTGCGCAAGGGTACAGAGGAGATACTCGCCGCCAACCGCCTCGACCTGGAGCGTATGGAGCGCAGCAACCCCAAGTACGACCGCCTACAGCTGACCTCGAAGCGCATCGAGGATATAGCCTCCGACATGCAGCACGTAGCCACACTCCCTACCCCACTCGGCCAGACGCTGAGCCTCACCACTCGTCCCAACGGAATGACGATACGCAAGGTGAGCGTCCCCTTCGGTGTCATCGGCATCATCTATGAGGCGCGTCCCAACGTGACGGCCGACGTATTCTCCCTCTGCATGAAGAGCGGCAATGTGTGCCTACTCAAGGGTGGGTCCGATGCCGAGTACACCAATCGCCAGATAGTAGAGGTGATACACTCCGTGCTACGCACCCACGGTATAGACACAGCCATATGCACCCTTCTCCCCTCGGACCGCGAAGCCACTGCCTGTCTGCTTAGCGCCGTTGGCGTGGTCGACCTCATCATCCCCCGCGGTAGCAGTGGCCTCATCAATTATGTGCGCGACAATGCCCGGGTACCTGTTATCGAAACCGGTGCAGGCATCTGCCATACCTACTTTGACAAGGCCGCCGATACACTCAAGGGCGCAGCCATCATAGACAATGCCAAGACGCGCAGGGTGAGCGTATGCAATGCGCTCGACAGTCTCATCATCCACCGCGACCGCCTCGCCGACCTCGCTATGCTATGTGCCCCACTGGCCACCAAGCAGGTCACCCTCTACGCTGACACCGAGGCGTACCAAGCCCTGCAGGGCTGCTACCCCGACAAACTGCTGATGCGAGCCACCGAGGAGCATTTCGGCACCGAATTTCTCGACTACAAGATGAGCATACGCACTGTGAACGTCATCGATGAAGCATTGGCACATATCGCCCGTTACAGTTCGCGCCATAGCGAGTGCATCATCAGCGAGGACAGTGAGGCCATCGCCCTTTTTCAACGTACAGTCGATGCTGCCTGCGTCTATGTCAACGTATCCACTGCCTTTACAGACGGAGCCCAGTTTGGGCTCGGAGCTGAGATAGGCATCTCCACACAAAAGCTTCATGCCCGAGGTCCTATGGCACTGAGCGAGCTCACCACCTATAAATATATCATAGAAGGTGACGGACAGGTGCGGTGGTAAAAGAAAAGGAGCGGTCTGAGCCGCTCCTTTATAATAGTCATATAAGCAAACTTATATCGTTTACTCTTCAAATCCGTTAGGATTGTTCTTCTGCCAGTTCCAGCTGTCGCGACACATCTCTTCGATACCGAATTCAGCCTTCCAACCAAGTTCTGCGGCAGCCTTTGCGGGGTCACAATAGCAAGTAGCAATATCGCCCGGGCGACGAGGCTTGATAGCATAAGGCACGGGGACGTTGTTGGCCTTCTCGAAAGCCTTAACCACATCGAGCACAGAGTAGCCGTGGCCTGTACCAATATTATAGATAGCAATACCCTTCTTGGCCACGATAGCCTTCAAGGCTGCAACGTGTGCACGGGCGAGGTCTACCACATGGATATAGTCGCGCACTCCTGTTCCGTCGGGAGTATCATAGTCGTTACCGAACACACCCAGCTCTGGACGACGGCCCACAGCTGTCTGAGTGATGTAAGGCATCAGATTGTTAGGTATGCCATTGGGGTTCTCACCGATGGTGCCGCTCTTGTGAGCACCGATGGGATTAAAGTAGCGCAACAGCACTACGTTCCATTCATTATCGGCTCTCTGAACATCCATCAACACCTCTTCGAGCATTGACTTGGTTTGTCCGTAAGGATTTGTGCAGTGGCCTTTGGGGCACTCTTCTGTAATAGGAATGATGGCGGGGTCGCCATAAACGGTAGCACTGGAAGAGAAGATGATATTCTTGCATCCATTCTTGCGCATCACATCAAGAAGCACGAACGTACCGTTCATGTTGTTCTCATAGTATTCGAGGGGCTTGGCACAGCTCTCACCTACCGCTTTCAGACCGGCAAAGTGTATGCAGGCATCGAACTTATGCTCATCGAACACCTTTTGCAGGCCTTCACGGTCACGGATGTCTACCTTATAGAAAGGCACCTCCTTACCTATGATTTTAGCAACACGCTTCAGCGAGATGGGAGATGAGTTGTCCAGGTTGTCCACTACTACAGCCTCGTGGCCAGCTTCGGTAAGCTCAATCAAGGTGTGACTTCCTATGAAGCCCGCACCACCAGTTAACAGGATTTTCATATTCGTATTAGTTATTTTGAAATTCTTACGACGCAAAGTTAGCTATTCTTTTTAACAATACAAAACCTTTATCTTCTTTTTGTGATATGCTCAAAGTTTTGCCCTAAATTTCTCTATTAAACGAATTTCCATTATCTTTGCACCCAATTAGTAATAAAATGTCATCAAAAACGAGAAATAAGGATTATTTTAACATAAAACGAAAGACACCATGCATACCGTAGTAAGCAAACAACAGTTTTCAGAGAAGGTATTCAAATTGGAAATTACCGCTCCGCTCATTGCACGCTCACGCAAGGCGGGACACTTCGTTATAGTACGCCTCGGCGAGAAGGGCGAGCGCGTACCCCTCACCATTGCCGGTGCCGATGTAGAGAAGGGCACCATCACATTGGTCATCCAGAAGGTAGGCCACTCATCGACCCAAATCTGCGACCTCAACGTGGGCGATCAGATTGCCGACATCGTAGGTCCTCTGGGACAGGCTACCCATATCGAGAACTACGGCACCGTAGTCTGTGCTGGGGGCGGCGTGGGTGTAGCTCCCATGCTCCCCATCATACAGGCACTGAAGGCTGCGGGTAACCGTGTCATCTCCGTGCTGGCAGGCCGTTCCAAAGACCTTATTATATTAGAGGATGAGGTGCGCAAAAGTTCCGATGAGGTAGTCATCATGACCGACGACGGCTCATACGGCACCAAGGGTCTCGTGACCGAAGGCATCGAGCGCATCATCCAGCGCGAGAAGGTAGACAAGTGCTTCGCCATCGGCCCCGCCATCATGATGAAGTTCGTGTGCCTGCTCACCAAGAAGTATGAGATTCCCACCGACGTATCGCTCAACACCATCATGGTCGATGGTACGGGCATGTGCGGTGCTTGCCGCATCACCGTAGGTGGTAAGACCAAGTTTGTATGTGTCGACGGTCCCGAGTTTGACGGCCATCAGGTCGACTTCGACGAGATGCTCAAGCGCATGGGCGCCTTCAAGGACATCGAGGCGAAGGAGATGGAGAAGCCCGAGCATACCCATCCCGTAGTAATGGACAATGGACAATGGACAATGGACAATTCAGAGTCAGCTATGGAAAATTCCGATAATTGTCAATTGTCAACTGTCAATTGTCAATTGGATATTGACCGCAGCAGCGAGTGGCGCGAGGCCCTGCGCAAGAGCATGAAGCCGAAGGAGCGCACTGCTATCGAGCGTTGCGTGATGCCCGAGCTCGCCCCCTCCTACCGCCGCCACAAGCTGCGCGAGGAGGTGAACCAAGGGCTCACCATGGAGCAGGCACTCACCGAGGCCAAGCGCTGTCTCGACTGCGCCAACCCCACTTGTATGGAAGGTTGCCCCGTGAGCATCAACATCCCCTCGTTCATCAAGAACATCGAGCGCGGCGAGATACTCGAAGCAGCCCGCGTGCTCAAGCTCACCTCTGCCCTACCCGCCGTATGCGGCCGTGTATGTCCGCAAGAGAAGCAGTGCGAAAGCCGCTGCATACACCTCAAGATGGGTCACAAGCCCGTAGCCATCGGCTATCTGGAGCGCTTCGCTGCCGACTATGAAAGAGAGAACGGCAAAGCATCGCAGCCGGTATCTTCCCCCCTTGGGGGGAACGAGGGGGACCGCATAGCCGTCGTAGGCTCCGGCCCCGCAGGCCTCAGCTTTGCGGGCGACATGGCTAAGCAGGGCTTCGATGTTACCGTATTCGAGGCATTGCACGAGATTGGCGGTGTATTGAAATACGGTATCCCCGAGTTCCGCTTGCCCAACCACATCGTCGACGTGGAGATTGACGGCCTCCGCCGCCTGGGCGTACACTTCGTGAAGGACTGCATCATCGGCAAGACCATCACCGTAGAGCAGCTCAAAGCCGAAGGCTACAAGGGCATCTTCATCGCCTCGGGAGCCGGCTTGCCCAACTTCATGAACATCCCCGGTGAGAACAGCACTGGCATCTTCTCATCGAACGAATACCTCACCCGCGTGAACCTCATGGATGCTTCGAACCCCGAGACCGACACTCCCGTCATCTTCGGCAAGCGCGTGGCCGTCATCGGTGGTGGCAACACCGCCATGGACTCCGTACGCACCGCCCTGCGCCTCGGTGCCGAGCGTGCCATGATCATCTACCGTCGCAGCGAGGAGGAGATGCCCGCCCGAGTGGAGGAGGTGAAGCATGCCAAGGAAGAAGGCGTAGAGTTCCTCACGCTGCACAACCCCATCGAGTACATCGCCGATGAGAAGGGTCGCGTGAGACAAGTGGTACTGCAGAAGATGGAGCTGGGCGAGCCCGATGCCAGCGGACGCCGCAGCCCCGTAGCTATCCCCGGTGCTACCGAGACCATCGACATCGACATGGCCATCGTAGCCGTAGGCGTGAGCCCCAACCCCATCGTGCCCACCTCTGTGAAGGGTCTCGAACTGGGTCGCAAGAACACCATCGTCGTGAACGACGACATGCAGTCGAACATCGCCACCATCTATGCCGGTGGCGACATCGTGCGTGGCGGTGCCACCGTAATCCTCGCCATGGGCGACGGACGCCGTGCCGCAGCTGCCATGGCCAAGAGACTAAGAGGGTAGCAATCCCTATCATTAGCACTGATCACTGAATAATTGACAGCAAGCAGCAGCTTTATGAATAGCAATAGTTGCAACACTCAAGTAACGCCCATCTTTCGGGCGTTACTTTGTCTGTTGTTGCTGCTTCACTCTCCCACTTCACTCACAGCCCAAGAGCGCATCCGTTTTGTCACTTACAATGTAGAGAATCTTTTCGATTGCCGCGACGATAGTCTGACCAACGACGAAGCCTTCCTCCCGACCTCACTACGTCGCTGGAACGAATACCGCTATTGGAACAAGCTACACGCAATAAGCCGTGTCGTGGCAAGCATCGGAGGCGACCGTGCACCCGAATTTGTTGCTCTCTGCGAAGTGGAAAACGACAGTGTCCTACACGACCTCACACGCCGCTCACCGCTACGTACCGTTCGCTACAACTACCTGATGACCTCATCGCTCGACCCTCGTGGTATTGACGTAGCTTTACTCTACAAACCTACCACCTTCCGTCCTTTTGCATACCGTTCACTACGCCTCCCTGCCCATCATATCCCCGATGACAGTTACGTGCGCGACATACTCTGCGTGAGCGGTACGTTGGTTATGGGCGATACCCTTGACCTATTCGTATGCCACCTTCCAAGTCGCCTCAACGGACGCAAGGCAGCCCGCCTGAGACATAACATAGTGGGATATATGCAACAAGCCATCGACTCTATCACCGCAATCCGCACCGTACCACGTATCATCGTGATGGGCGACTTCAACGATACGCCCCAGAGCAAGACACTACGTCCACTTACGGAGAATGGCAGACTAATATGCATCACCGATAACCTCAGCGGCAGTTACCGCTACAAGGGGACATTGGCAACAGATTGATCACATCTACCTATCACCCGCATTATTAGACACCAAGCATACACTACACCTCGCACCTCACTGTGCATGGATACCCGATGATACTACTCTCATCGAGCCCGAGCCACTCTATGGAGGATACCGCCCTTACCGCACTTATAATGGGATGCGCTACGAGGGTGGCACCAGCGATCACCTTCCAGTATGCCTGGATTTGGAGTTTACGTGGTAAACTCAACCCGATTTTACTTCACCACATATACCTCATCAAGGATGATATACGGGTCCAAAGCCTCGATTGTAAGTGTATGGTTGCCCTCATCAGTAGGCCCGAAAGGCAGAGGACAGAGAGCGAGATTCCGCTTAACATTGCGTTTCCACGTTTCACTACGGCCATAAGTAGCTATATTGAAAGTCTTCGGCGAATTGTCGTCAAGAGTCACGCGAACACGTAATTGTTTGCTTTGTACCGGATGATTGGGAACAAAGGCCAATACGATAGAATCGGCAGCGCCTACCGTCAGTTCCAACGCTTCACCCTGCCGCAACGGCATAGCCTCACGACTATAGCCCAGTTCGGCAATGACATCAGTACGCTCCCATTCGAGCGGGGTGCCTATGGTGTATATTTCATGCTCCAACATTCCTTCGTATGTATTGCGTGGTACCGTATCATATACTGCGAGGTTGCGTGGATGATAGTTCATCATCTTGTTCCACTTACCTCCAGCTATTTCCTCGTTATAACGCTTGGTATCGCTCACTATCGCTTGGTGACACACGTCGGCCTTCTCCCAACACTCATATTCAGCACCATGACGGGCTAGTTGAGCATAACACCATTTCTGATTCATGGCAGCAGCAGCCTTCACGGGATATTCCACCAATTGGAACCAGACATCAGTATGCGCCTCATCTTCATAGTCGCCCAAGCGGTTGCAAGCCTTCACCAGTTCATTGTAAGCCTTGATACGCTCGTGCACATACCCTTCATTCCAAGGCAATGATGTAGGTTTCTTAAACTTTGGATCACGCTCCTCTGTACGTGTGTGGGCCATAAACTCAGGACGCCGTATGTACGCCAAATGATAATAGTCAAGCATAAGGTCAGCCAGAGCTGTAGCCCGACGTGGACTAAACTCACGAGCCATAAACTGTATCATATGATTGCGTACTCCCTCCTTGCGCACCATTTCAGGCTCCCAAGAGATATCCAGAAACAGCTCGGTCAGATACTCGGCAGGCTTAATGTCGCCCACATTGAGTATCCACATATTACGGTTGTCCGAGTCGTAGGCTCTCAACAATTCTGTTGCCATAAGTGCCGGATGAGTAGAGGGAAGCCACAAATAATCGTGCGGACGCCCCCAGTACGAAACATGGTAGTAAAGGCCGTGCCCACCGCTACGCAAACGCTCTACAGAGTCGGGCAGATGGCGTATGTAACCGTAGTTGTCGTCGCACCACATGAGAGTGACATCATCGGGTACTTCAAGCCCCGAATTGTACACATCCAACACCTCTTTATAAGGAATAAATACTTGTGGCACATTGGTAAGGGTAGAGTCCACCAGTTGAGCCAGCATATTACGTTGGTCAGCCAGCACTTGCGTAAGCACCGTACGTTGCTCGTCTACAGTCTTAGCACCATTCATACGCCCATCGTGTACGCCACGCATACCAAGTGTATAGATTACGGGAGTCTTTGCCACCTCTTCCACACGTTCTTGCCAGAATCTTTTCACCTCCTCGCTATTGTTCACGTAGTCATAGTCTCCCACACCACTCACGCGCCACTCACCATTGGTATTGCGCGCCATAGGTTCGCAGTGCGATGCGCCCATATAAATGCCATACTTCTCGGCCATCTCACGGTTTCCCTCCACGAAAAAGAAGGGTACTGTGCATTCATGCATGGCAGGCCAGCAAGTATTGGCGCGCAAACGCAACAAGAGTTCAAAAATGCGGGCATACGTCTTCGGTCCCAGTTCACCTCGTCGAGTACCCTGATCATACGTTCCATTGGACCAAGGTACAAGGGCAAAGTCCTCATCATTCAGAAAAATTCCACGGTAGCGCACAGCCGGATACTCTATTTGTTCGAAGGCATCTACTATCCGTTTACGTGGCTTCACTGGGCTGTCGGCCCACCACTCCCAAGGCGACACACCCATCAGTCGTGACAATGCCATCAGTCCATAAGCCGTACCACGTGCATCACCACCTATTATATATAGGTAGGACTTTCCGTCCACCTCCTTCACCCCAATACAGTAACTTTCGGGATGCGCACATAATGTATCGCACTCAACACCGAACTGCTCTATCAGCAAGTCGGCATTCCCTACTCCGCACGTCGCCACCACAATCTGGGGTGCATCATGAGCCTCACCCGACGAAGGTACCAATATCAACGTGTCTCCAAATACATTCAGATAATCACGCACAACCAGCTCTGCGGCCGTATGCACTACTTGTTCCTCATTGGGCGACAACAGCATAACTGCAGGCCTACCTTGCTCTACAACAAAACTATGCTTGCCTGTACAAGCTACCGCCATAAGAGCGCATACAATAAAATAAAGAAACCTTCTCATATAGACTCATTTAAAAGTGAAAACAGTTTCTAGAACTCGCTGGTGAAGTGGAAGCGGATGTTCTTGAAGTCAATCTGTGCCATCTGGAGCACATAGCCACTGTCGGCAAGGAACACGTCGCGTCCCTCGATATCCTTGGCCATGAACTGGTACTTGCGCTTCTTGAATGCCTCTAGCTCGGCCTCGTCGTCGCTCTCAATCCAGCAGGCCTTGTACAGGCTTACAGGTTCCCAGCGGCACTTGGCGTTATACTCGTTCTCCAGGCGGTATTGGATAACCTCAAACTGCAGCTGGCCTACGGTGCCGATAATCTTACGGCCGTTGAACTGATTGACGAACAGCTGTGCCACACCCTCGCCCATCAGCTGGTCGATACCCTTGGCAAGCTGCTTGGTCTTCATGGGGTCGGCATTCTCTATGTACTTGAACATCTCGGGCGAGAACGAAGGCAGCCCCTTGAAGTGAAGCAGTTCGCCCTCGGTGAGCGTATCGCCAATCTTGAAGTTGCCCGTGTCGGGCAGACCGATAATATCGCCCGGATAGGCCACGTCGATGGTGCTCTTGCGCTGCGCCATAAACTGCGTGGGCGATGAGAAACGCATCGTCTTGCCCGAACGGATATGCAGGTAGGGAGCATTGCGCACAAACTTACCCGAGCATACCTTGCAGAAGGCTACGCACGAGCGGTGGTTGGGGTCGATGTTGGCTGTAATCTTGAAGATGAAGCCGGTAAACTTCTCCTCGGCAGGCACCACCTCGCGCTCTACGGCCGGTGTGGGACGCGGACTGGGGGCTATCTCCACGAAGCAATCGAGCAGTTCCTTCACACCGAAGTTGTTCAATGCCGAGCCGAAGAATACGGGAGCCACCGTAGCCGACAGGTAGTCCTCTACGTCAAACTCGGGGTATACGCCCTCGATGAGCTCAAGGTCGGCACGCAGCTTCTCAGCCTGCGCCTCACCGATATTCTCCTCCAGCTCGCAGCTGTTGATATCAATCTCCTTCTTCTCGGTCACCGTCTGCTTGCTCGGGGTGTAGAGGTCGAGCTTCTGCTCATAGCGGTTATATACACCCTTGAAGCGTGCACCCTGCTCGATAGGCCAGCTCAGGGGGAGCACACTGATCTTCAGTTCGTCCTCCAGTTCGTCGAGCAGTTCGAAGGGGTCGCGTCCCTCGCGGTCCATCTTGTTGACGTAGATGATTACGGGCGTGTTGCGCATGCGGCACACCTCCATCAGCTTGCGAGTCTGAGTCTCCACACCCTTGGCACTGTCTACCACGATGATTACGCTGTCTACAGCCGTGAGTGTGCGGAAGGTATCTTCGGCGAAGTCCTGGTGACCGGGCGTGTCGAGGATGTTCACTTTGTAGTCCTTGTAGTCGAACTCCATCACCGAGGTGGTCACCGATATACCGCGCTGCTTCTCTATCTCCATCCAGTCCGATGTGGCGGTCTTCTTTATCTTGTTCGACTTCACGGCACCGGCCACCTGTATCTGTCCGCCAAAGAGCAGCAACTTCTCGGTTAGGGTGGTCTTACCGGCATCAGGGTGCGATATAATCGCAAACGTACGTCTTCTTTCTATCTCGTTCATTTCTTCCGTTTTTCAATTAGAGGTGCAAAATTAGTGCAAAATTTCGATTAAACGAAGACAATGAAAGTTTTACTTGCATTGTTGAGTGTGAGAAATTTAGTTCAAGCGAGAGAAATTCCAAATTTCAACGAGCGAATGTAATGAAAACTGTTTACTTTTCTATCACTAATCGCCGACGCCTATGAGCGTCGGCGTTAGCCTTGGGATTGGCGAAAACCTCTTAACTGACAACCGAAGTTAGGAAAGCACCAAAGAAGCAGAGACACGTACAGATGCCAACATTAGAACGATTACGGCTACTTCCCTGGACTGTGTACAACGATTTTTAGAATCGCAATGCCACATATAGACGTAGCGCCTTGGATGCCTGAGGCATACCTAAGACCGTAACCTTGGAGTTTACAGCGCCCTCTTCTTCATCCGATGACATTAGGCTTTTATAATACCCTACACCTTCGTTCATTTCTATGCCGACGCCAAAAGCACGATATGTGACCTCTAATCCATATTCAAAGAACGGGACCAAGCTGTAAGCCACATCCATCAAGCCTGAGTTGCACAGAGAAATTGACGGAGTCACATGATAGTACGCCATAAGACGCAGGTCTCCTACGGGGTTTATAGTGACAGATGGACCAATCTTGATTCCTAAATCCAACTGATTTGCTCCTATATTGGTCAACCCCATAGATTCATCCTCTGATTCCACGAAGGACAAGTCCCCTATATAGCCTAATGGTCCTTCGTAGTGAGAGGGGACGCCGTATCCGTTCTCCTCATTGCCGCTTTTTAAATGACTGACGTGCATTCCAAATCCAAAATCCATCCCGAATTTTATCCGATGTGCAATAGGCTTTTTATGCAAATAGATGTTACGGAATCGAACTAAACCGAACGACCAGGCAGCGTTTTCTTCACCGCCAGTCGAGTTCAGTATTGTATGCGTGCTATAGTGTATCTGTGTGGTCTTCTTATGTTTCCAAAATTTGTATCCTTTATTGGACAACTCGTCTTGCGCAAGCCCTTTCGTTGATATGCATGCAACCAAGACAGAGAACAAGCAGATTCTTTTAAGATGCTTCATGTTTTTTAATTTATGCGATGGTATGTAGTAGTTGTCACAATGTTTTTTGCATAGGTACATCCCGAATCATCGGTATAACTTCCTTTGTCATTCAGGGTTAATACCATTACGTCATTGCTAGGATACTCCACTGTCACGTAATCCGTATATTCCCCCTCAAACAGTTCACATTCAAGTTTACCGTCATCGATACAATATGGGAATGCCTTATCTAGTTTCTTTTCGTATTTTTTCTTGGCAATCTTTATAGTTGCATATCCATTGAACATGCGGACTACATGATAAACATAATCTTCCGTAGTCACATCGAATTCCGGGACAACTTCGTTGTGCACGATTTCAACCTTTCCGTCTTTCGTGCATGTCACAATATGAGTTTCCTCATATTTAACGGTTTCCCAATGGCCGGGGAACACCACTGTAACAGTTTCCGATGGAGTCTCCTCCTCTGGTTCGCCTCCTGTACCCTTAGTAGGAGGAGGAAGATGGAACCAATACAGGAGGTTCTCAATAGAATATTCAGTCTTTACTGTTTTCCAATCCGCATCAGCAATACGTCGGAACACCGTGGTGCCATTGTAGTACTCGTACTCCTCGTAGTAATCTCCTTCCAACGTTGTCCCCTGTCCAACATCCACCATACGTATTCTCATTAAATCATCTCCATGAAAATCAATATAAACATGCTGGACATAATCGCCCCAAAAGAAGCGGCCAGACAGCACATCCTTGTCCAACGAATATGCACACGGGACTCCAAGAATATCCTTTATGTCAGGATCACTTGTTGCCACAATAGAAACCGTATTGGAGTTGAAGCGGTACACATTATATTCGTCCACCAATTCTTCCGTAATGGGATATGCCTCAGCGTATGTCTGTATGTCTGAACCAGGATACTGAAACCATCCATAATCATATTGATAGATAGGTTCCCATACACCCAACAGCTTATCATGATTCTCCAGAGTCTCTTCATCTTGTTCTACAAAGCCTCTCACACAGCTCACACAAGAAGGGAGAATAAGCAGCAATAGCAAATGTAGCCATGTAAATTTCGTTCTCATAATAGTGTAAATTCTAATGATTGTAATATCCGTCTATCACTTATCTCACATGCCCACTTTCACGGTTCCATTAGCGGTATTTACCACATATATGGCATCAGTGGACAGATTCACTCTGGCAGTACTTGATGAACAGTTGAATGACGTTTCCAATTTACCCTCCGTAGAATAAATGTATACTTGCTCACCTACAGTCAAGCCCTCAAGCGTCAGCACACCCTCTTCTCTTGAATAGGCCTTCAAATGGCTAACGGCTTGACTGGCAATGCTGCTCACAAGCTCAAACGATACGCTAAGAGTAGATTCGCCTGTTATCGCTGGGGTAGTATAACCATCAGCAACGCTCCAATCTGAGGTAACATCACTTCCATTGAAGAGTACAGTATTTACACGCCATCCCTCCTCTTCCTTGAAGTTGCAGGTAAACCGACTTCCTTTCTCAATCTGTAGGTCGATGCTTCCGCCCTGTCCTGATACCAAATGAAGTGTTACGGGCTTTTCCTTGTAGTAAACTTCAAACTGATAGTTGGCTTCTACAGATGCGATTTCATATTGTAACGCTTCGCTCAGCTCAGCAGTGATATCCTCTCCATTGCAAAGTACGGTTTCTATCATGTATCCTTCGGCAGGAGTGAAAATTACGGTTACTGTAGAATTCAGCAGTGTATCCACCTTATTAAAAGCAATATTCTCCTCACCTACAGTCACCGTGCCTTTACCCTTTGCCACCTTTGCGCTAAGTTCATAGTATACGTTGGGGACATCTTCTTCTACGATAGCCATAAAATTGTTCCATACAGATGACGCCTCATAAGTTGCTTTGGCACCGCGAGGCACGTAAAGCGTACAATTATTATTATCGTCCACTATCTTTGGGTAATTTGCCATTCCATCAATCCCTGGGAGTATTGCACGCTGATAATGCACCTCGGTTAAATTAGGGCAGCCGCTCAACATATACTGTCCAACTATAGCTGTTTCATGAGGGATTATTATTTCTTTCAGCAAATCACAGTTCGCAAAAGCATATTGCCCTATCTTATTCACTTTCGAGGGTATTTCTACCTTCTCAAGCGAGTCACAATCGCCGAAAGCCCTTTGACCAATAAAATTCAGTTGTGAGGGTAAAACAATTTCTTTTAACGACTTGCAACCATCAAACGCACTTCCCTCGATACTTGTCACCGATTCGGAGAGACTTACAACAGATAAATTCTCACAGTCATCAAAAGCGCCACTTCCGATTATTGTTATTGTACTTGGTATGTTGATTTCGCTTAAGTAGTTGCATTTGCTGAACATGCTTGAAGGCACTATTGAGATGTTTTTAGGGAATTCAAATGTCACAATTCCTGAACTCATAAATATTGCATTCCCCAATCCAACTACACTTTCAGGCAATGTCACATGCGACAAGCGACTGCAATAAGAGAATACTCCATACTCTACAGTTTCTATGCCTTCCGGTATCTTTACATCAACCAATTGTTCACAATAAGAACAAACATCTTTCGGCAATGCCTTCATTCCCTTTGAAAACGAGATAGAGGTCATCTGCCGATTTTGAGAGAACGCGCCCACACCCAGCTCTTTCACATTGTCAGGCAATGACACTTTTTCAATATTACATCCAATGAACGCCTCTTCGCCAATCTCAACAAGTGCTGAGGGAAAGTCAATAGATTTAATAGGACAATGCCAAAAAACCTGGCGCCCAATCTTTTCCACATTCAAAGGAAGAACGACCTCTGTCAAGCTGTAGCATCCGCTAAACGTTAATTCTTTTATCTCTTTCAGGTTGTCAGGTAACTTAATGCTTGGCAACAAATCTTGCTGCAAGAAACAGCCCCTTCCCATTTCTATTATAGAACTGGGCAGAGAAATACTTATGAGTTTTGCATTATTTGCATATGCTGTATAATCAGCAAATGCATATTCACCCAAACTCTCAATGCCATCGTGAAGAACAATACGTCTGAGTCTGGCCCCATTGAAGGCATAATCGCGAATGTATTTCAAACCCTTAGAGAAGCTTACAGAATCCACTTTTGACTCATCAAAAGCACGACTCTGTACCTCCTCAATCGTATTTGGCATTATCACAAGACTAACGTTGCTATTAGCAAACGCTTGATACCCGATAGCCGTCACCGTATACGTCACGCCCTCATGCTCCACCGTTTCGGGAATATTCACACGCACGCCCTCATAAGCGGCTGGGCCATTGGTCACCGTTACCGACTTTCCATCCTGATTAATGGCATAGTACAATTCGATTTCATACAGCATATCTTGCCAATAGTCGTGAGCCACCGCCGAGAAATCATACGCCGACATCCGCACACACAGCAACATTGCCGTGAGTAGTGTAAATAAACGTTTCTTTTTCATATATCTACATTTTTGTAGCCTATAGACTCCTCTGATTCGGCATTGTCATGATACCATATACAAAAAAAAGCGCGGGAATCTGTACTGTCACTCGTCCCACACTCTGAGGCCTTCGCATTGCCCTGTCTAGTAAAACGAGCAACGCCGAAGCCCACGCCGATATGTAAATACACCCAAAACGGCATCTGCACTAACGTGCAAATACGATGATTGTTCGGTATAACATACCCATGAGCATCTACCGTTGCTTTGTCTCAACTAGACATTGAAAGTTGCGAAGTTCCAGAATGTTAAGAACAAAGCGCTAAGTAAACGCTTTTCCACAATGTCATCCCCACCCGTCCACCTTAATCCGAACAAATGAATCAAGGTATCGGCGTAGCGATGTTGCAAAGGTAAAGATTAATTTTAAATTAGCAACAATAAGCAAAAACTTTTTTTAATGTTTTAGAGCAGAATAACGATGAACGATTAACGGGGAACGATGTAAGTTGAAGAAGAATGTATATAAACGAAGTCTCTATAAAACAAGTGTTGCGGAAGGTTATTTCTTGCGGAGCAAGATATAGTGTTTTTGTTTTTCATCTGCCACCGTCCGCCAATTTAGTTTAACACAATGAATCAATGACACTTAATGGCGGGCACTGCGTACAATTATCCATGCATGCCTATGTCTGCCATACGCATAAAGAAGGTCTATTCTGCAATAATGGACGAACCTAAACATAGAAATATTATCAATGCGTATTCCCAGTAATGAACGTGTATTTTTATTTACCGCTGCTGAGCAGCAACCTTGCCCTTGCGCAACAGCAAGGTTACCTTTGAGCAACAGCTACTTTGCCGTTGCGCAGCGGTAAATAATTTTTCCCTATTTAGACAGGGAACTGACTATATGCCAAGAGAATTTTCGATGTGTTATCTCAAAGGAAATGTCGCCCTTATGGCGGACATTCAACAGATATGGATAATTGCACGAAGTATCCGCCATTAAAGCACAAAAATATCAATTGGTTATATATGCTTGGCGGAGATTGGCAGATAGAAAACGAAGATATAGTATTGGGAATAGACATTATGCTGTAATTTCATTCGGATGAAAGTTTTTGTACACTAACGCTTGTATTTCTCGCTCGTTTATCCGTATATTTATGGCTGCGCCAAGAATATACTCGCACTCGCGGTGAATAAAATAATGCCACGAAAGATAAAAGCAAGCTTTTCTTTTCGTAGTCTTTTTTATTCGCTCGTTTATTCGTATATTTGCCCCAAATAATAGAAACTATGCAACACGGATTCATCAAAGTGGCAGCAGCCATACCTCTGGTCAGCGTGGCCGACACGAAGTATAATACAAAGCAACTCATCGCCATGGCACACCGTGCCCACGAGGAGGGAGTGGAGATAACGGTATTCCCAGAGCTGTGTACCACGGGCTACACGTGTAATGACCTGTTTACCCAGCAGACCCTGCTACAGGGTGCCGAGGAGAGCGTGGCACAGTTTGCCGAGGCCACCAAAGCACACGACAACATATACGTCATAGGAGCACCCATCTATGTGTGTGGCGCATTGTACAACTGTGCCCTCGTGCTACAGCAGGGACGCATACTGGGTATCGTGCCCAAGTGCTATATACCTAACTACGGCGAGTTTAACGAGCGCCGCTGGTTTACCACAGGCTACAACCTGCGCATGGAGGACAACATACAGTATGCCGGGCAGTCGGTACACATCGGGTCGTACCAGATATTCCACACGGGGCGCTATGCCTTCGGTGTGGAGAT
This sequence comes from uncultured Bacteroidaceae bacterium, assembly GCA_964570685.1. Classification (GTDB taxonomy): domain Bacteria; phylum Bacteroidota; class Bacteroidia; order Bacteroidales; family Bacteroidaceae; genus UBA1189. Next base: position 34,603 of record CAZMZC010000021.1, read on the forward strand.
ATGCGAGGACCTGTGGAGTGTGACGCCGCCCAGCTCGGCGCTGGCCCTGCAGGGTGCCGAAGTGATACTCAACCTCTCGGCGTCGGATGCCGTAACGGGCAAGATTGACTACCTGCGCTCACTCGTGTGCCAGCAGTCGGCACGCTGCATGGCGGGCTACGTATACAGCAGTTGCGGCTATGGCGAGTCGACCACCGACCTCGTGTTTGCCGGCAATGCGCTCATCGCCGAGAACGGGTCGATGATAGCTCAGGGCGAACGCTTCAGCTTCGACGCCCAGCTGGTGTGCACCGAGATAGATCTCGACAAGCTGCGCATGGAGCGCCGTGGCAATACCACCTTCGCTACCGCCCAGGCCGACCTCTACCCCAAGGCCACACACGTGCATACCGCACCCATCGCCGAGAGGGAGGGAGTGCTCACCCGCACCTACACGCCCCTACCCTTCGTGCCGCAGGGCGACGAGCTAGACGCACACTGCAACGAGATACTCAACATACAGGTGGCTGGCCTCGCCAAGCGCCTCACCCATATCCACTGCAGCAAGGTGGTGATAGGCATCTCGGGCGGACTGGACTCAACACTGGCGCTGCTGGCTACGGTGCGCACGTTCGACCGCCTCGGACTGTCGCGCACAGGCATCATCGGCATCACCATGCCGGGCTTCGGCACTACCGACCGTACCTACCAGAACGCCCTGTCGCTGATGCAGCTGCTGGGTATCACGCTGCGCGAAATCAGCATCAAGGACGCCTGCATACAGCACTTCAAGGATATAGAGCACGACATCAACGTACACGACACCACCTATGAGAACAGCCAGGCGCGCGAGCGTACCCAGCTGCTCATGGACGTGGCCAACCGCGAGAACGCCATCGTGATAGGCACGGGCGACCTCTCGGAGCTGGCACTCGGATGGGCCACCTACAACGGCGACCACATGTCGATGTATGGCATGAATGCCGGCATACCCAAGACACTCGTGCGCCACATCGTGGCATGGGAGGCTACCCACACCTACGATGCTGAGATACGCGACATCCTGCTCGATGTGGTGAACACGCCCATCAGCCCCGAGCTGATACCCGCCAAGGCCGACGGCACCATCAAGCAGAAGACCGAGGACCTGGTGGGACCCTACGAGCTGCACGACTTCTTCATCTACCATTTCCTGCGCTCAGGATATACCCCATCGAAGATATACTACATCGCCTGCAAGACCTTCGAGGGCAGTTACGACCGGGTTACCATCAAGAAGTGGCTCACCACCTTCTTCCGCCGCTTCTTCCAACAGCAGTTCAAGCGCTCGTGCCTGCCCGACGGACCGAAGGTGGGCAGCGTATCACTGAGTCCGCGTGGCGACTGGCGCATGCCGAGCGATGCGAGTGCGGCACTTTGGTTGGAGGAGTGTGAAAAGTTGTAGATTATGATCATCATAGGCATAGCAGGTGGCACAGGATCGGGCAAGACCACCGTAGTAAAGAAAATCGTAGAGAGCCTGCCCGAAGGCTCAGTGGCAGTGATACCGCAGGACTCGTACTACAACGACCAGTCGGACATGCCGCTTGAGGAGCGCAAGAAGACCAACTTCGACCATCCCGACGCCTTCGAGTGGTCGCTACTGGCCCACCACATCAACGAACTGCGCGAGGGACGCTCCATAGAGCAGCCCACCTACTCGTATATCACCTGCACCCGACTGGAGGAGACCGTACATGTGGAGCCGCGCGAAGTGATTATCGTGGAGGGTATCATGGCACTGTACGACAAGAGCATGCGCGACCTCATGGACATCAAGATATTCGTAGATGCCGGCCCCGACGAGCGCCTGCTGCGTGTCATCACCCGCGACATTGCTGAGCGTGGGCATCCGCTGGAGATGCTCATCGACAAGTACCGCAACATACTGAAGCCCATGCACGACGAGTTCATAGAACCCACCAAGCAGTATGCCGACATCATCATCCCCAATGGCGGACACAACGTGAAAGCCATCGAGATGGTGCGGTTGTTCATACAGCAGTGCCTTGATAAACGATGAACGATGAACGATGAACGATTAATGATGAACGAAGACTGTTGACCGTTGACTAAAAAAAAACAATGCGTAAGCGAGAGAAGAGTCTATATATTGCAGGAATCGCGACACTCGTTGCTGTTTTTACTTTAGGCACGAGGTCGACCGACAATGCTGCCCTTACAGCACAGCAGGATAGTATACCTGTAGTAGCTGACACGGTAGTACATTCTTTCCGCATATCGCCCTACGACAGCCTGTTCCGTGCATATGCCGACACCATAGGGTGGGACTGGAAGATGCTGGCCGCCGTAGCTTACGTGGAATCAAAGTTTGACACGGCAGCCACCTCGGCCGTAGGGGCGCAGGGTCTGATGCAGATGATGCCACAGACAGCCCGCGCCATGGGAGTGCCCGAGGGCATGGAGCGCGACCCGAGCGAGAGCGTACGTGCCGCAGTCGATTACTTCGCATATCTCAGCCGACTCTTCCGCCGTGTGCCAGAGAACGAGCGCATACATTTCGTGCTCGCCTCATACAATGCTGGATTCGGACATATACAGGATGCCATGCGCCTGGCCGAAAAGTACGGAAAAAGCCGACACGTGTGGAACAACAATGTAGAGACCTTCCTCCGCCTGAAGAACGACTCCATATACTATACCGACTCGCTCTGCCGCAACGGCCGCTTCACGGGTGTAGAGACCACTCTTTTCGTGCGCAAGGTACAGCATAAGTACAGCGAATACTGCTTGCGCGAGGAGCAGTACTGGGAAACCCATCGCGACACCACCCACTATGTGCCACATTCTGGCTTCTGCATCATGGACGAGGACATAGCCTCGGAGGCGACATCTACCGACAGTACCACCCAACATACCATAGCCCAATTATGACCCCTCACCGTTACCTACGTCTACAGGTGCAGCAGGCAACGCCTCCTTATATATATGGTATTACCGAGGAGAGGGAAGAGTACTGCGCAGAGGTTGTCGGCAACACGTATCTTGCCGATATCGACCGCCTAAGCTGTGGCGATACCGTGGCTCTGCTTGAGATAGAAGAGGCAGAAAGTGGCGAGGGGCCAGCAAAGATACGTGCCCACCGCCTCATCATCGAGCCCGACTATCTGGTCGATATCAGTACGCTCACCGCCTGCTTCTCAGAGAGCGGTGCCCATCCTATGCGGTATATGCTAAGCATGCTTGCTCCCAAAGAGAGCACCCGACATATCCTGCTAGGTAACACGGCCAACCAGTTTCTCGACGACTGCGTCAACCACACCCCCGAGCGCCCTGCCTCATACGGCACCTCCATACGCAAAGCCTTCACGGCCGACGCGCTCAGGTTTGCCATTTGTCCCGACATCAATGCCAGCTTCTTTCAGGAGGCCCGCAACCAATACGAGCATATACGCACCTCAGTAGAGGCACTGCACCGCCGTTACTCGGCTGGAGAGTCTGGCGGCGCCATGCTCGAGCCCTCGTTTATCTGCCCCGCACTGGGTATTCAAGGCCGTCTCGACTATCTGCAGAGCGACCTGCACTGCCTCGTAGAGCTCAAGTCGGGCAAAGCCGACGAGTATTACTCCGCCCCCAAGGGTCCTAAGCAGAGCCACACCGCACAGATGATGCTCTACCGCGAGATGCTGCACGTCAACATCGGCATCCCCCGCGAAGATATTACGGGCTTGCTGCTCTACTCCCGCTACCCGCGCTACTTCAACGGCGACAGCTATCCCCATATCGTCGACGATGCTTTGGCGCTACGCAATGCCATCGTATACCTTATGCGCCGTTTGGCCTGCGAGCCCGACACCGCCTCCCTCTTTGAGGGACTTACGCCCGACGTATTCAATACCCGCCCCATCACCAACCGCCTATGGAGCGACTACCTGCGCCCAGCCCTCGCCAAGCAGCTCTCCCCCTTTCTTCAAGCCGACTCCGTCGTCAAGGCCTACTTCTACCGCTATCTGCGCTTCACTGCAGCCGAGCAGTATATAGGAAAAATCGGACGTAGCGACCGCGATCGAGCACAGAGTCACCTATGGTGCCGCACCTACGAAGAAAAGCTCGCCGATGGCGACATTATAGGCAACCTGAAGCTACAGTCCTTCACCGCCGACGATGGCTGCGGCTACGACACACTCACCTTCGCCCTACCCTCGCTCGACACGACCGACGTGCCCAACTTCCGCCGGAGCGATATGATACTCTTCTACGTCAGAGACACTGAGAGCGATAGCGTAGCCACTCGGCAGGTACACAAGGGCACACTGCTGTATATCGACAGCCACACCCTGCACATCGGACTACGCCAACATCAGCATAGCGCCGATGTATTCTCCCTCACTGCCACTTATGCGATGGAGCACGATGTGAGCGATAGTGCCTCTTCGTCGCTATACCGCAACCTATATGCACTGCTCTGTGCGCCCCAGCAGCGTCAACGCCTGATTCTCGGGATGGGACCTCCCCAAACCGACACCACCCAAACGCTATGCGGCCATTACCCAGGCGAAGACACGGACAACACTGTGCTCACCGTGAAGCAGGCACGTGACTATGCTCTCATCGTCGGTGCTCCAGGAGCCGGAAAGACCTCTATCGTGCTACGTTCCATTGTAGAGGAGCACTACCGATATACCGATAGCCACATACTCCTCATGGCATATACTAATCGTGCTGTGGACGAGATATGTGCAGCCATAGAGAGTATCGATGACTGCCCTGCCTATATACGCTTGGGCAGTGAGCAAAGTTGCGACGAGCGCTATGCCCCCCACACTCTATCCCGCCTTACCGCTCCACTACGCAGTCGCGATGAGGTACGCTCGCTCATCGCTTCCACACGCATCGTCGTGAGTACCGTGAGCACAGCAGCCAATCGCCCCGAGCTGTTCGACGCCAAGACTTTCGACCTCACCATCGTTGACGAAGCCTCACAGATACTCGAGCCGCAACTCGTGGGGCTGCTCACCAAAGCCGGTAAATACATACTCATCGGCGACCACAAGCAACTACCCGCCATAGCGCTACAAAGCGCAGAGGAAGCACGCATCACCGATGAACGACTCATCAACTTGGGATTTACCGACTGCAGGCAGTCACTCTTCGAGCGCCTACACCGTCAGCTTACAGCTAGCGGACACACCACATGCATCGCCACACTCTATCGGCAAGGACGCATGCATCCCGAGGTGAGCCACTTTGCCAACCACCGCTTCTACGGCGGCCGACTATGTCCAGTGCCTCTACCCCACCAAACATCACCACTGCCCTACACCATTTACAATACAGCCCTCCCGATGCAGCATCTGGTAGCTACCCGCCGTACCGCCTTTATCTGCTGCCCTATGCCCGAGGCTGACGAGCGCTTCAAGACCAACAGTCACGAAGCCCATCTCTGTGCCACACTCGTAGAAAGCATCATTGCACTGTATCAAGCCAATGCCCTACCCTACGACCCCTCGCGCAGCATCGGCATCATCGCTCCCTTCCGCAATCAAGGAGCCCTCATACGCCATGCGCTCGCCGCACTCGATATGCCCGACTACACCGAAGGTATCAGCATTGACACCGTAGAGCGCTATCAAGGCAGCCAACGCGACATCATCATCTACTGCACCACCGTGACCGATGCCACACAAATGGAACTGATAGTAGAGACGGACGAGGCTACTGACAGCGCCACCCTCTCACTTGACCGTAAACTCAACGTAGCCCTCACACGTGCCCGGCAACAGCTCTTCGTCATCGGCATTCCCCAAGTACTTGCCACCAATGACAACTACCGGGCATTGATGGAGGAACTTTCATAGCCAGAGATAAAAGGTTCTCAATGCAGCACTATACTTTCCTATAAAAAGATGAGGGCATGCCTGAAAATACAGACATGCCCCAATAGGTTCGCAAGTAATACCCTTGAATTACACAAGCTTGTGGATTACCAGTCCTGAGCGCAACTTGGGCTCAAACCACGTAGTCTTGGGCGGCATGATGTTGCCGGTGTCGGCAATGTCCATCAGCTGCTTCATGGATACGGGATAGAGGGCGAGGGCCGTCTTCATCTCTCCGCTGTCGACACGGCGTTTCAGTTCGCCCAGGCCACGGATACCGCCCACAAAGTCGATGCGTTTGTCTTTGCGCAGGTCGCCCAACCCGAGGACATCGTGCAGGATGAGGTTCGATGAGATGGTGACGTCGAGCACGCCGATGGGGTCGTTGTCATCGTATGTGCCCTCCTTGGCGGTGAGGCTATACCACTGTCCATCGACATAGAGCGAGAAGTTGTGCAGCGCTACGGGCTTGTATATCTCGGTGCCCTTGGGCTCAACGATGAAGTTGTCGCTGAGCTTGGCAAGCAGTTCCTCGGGAGTGAGGCCATTAAGGTCTTTCACCACGCGGTTGTAATCGATGATGGTGAGCTGCCCAGCGGGGAAGCACACGGCCATGAAGTAGTTGTACTCCTCATCGCCCACGTGATTGGGGTTCTGACGTGCCTTCTCGGCACCTACGAGGGCTGCCGCAGCCGAACGGTGATGGCCATCGGCGATGTAGAGGGCAGGCATCTGGGCAAACGCGGCAGTGATGGCAGCCATATCGGCCTCGTCATCGATAATCCACAGCTGGTGGCGGAAGCCGTCGCCCTGGGCCACATAGTCGTACTCGGGAGTCTGGGCGGTGTAGCGGGCTACAAGCGCATCGAGCTCGGCATTGTCGGGATAGGCAAAGAATACGGGTTCGATGTTGGCATTGTTCACGCGCACGTGCTTCATGCGATCCTCCTCCTTGTCGGCACGAGTAAGCTCGTGCTTCTTGATGACACCGTTGAGGTAATCGTCGACGTAGGCACACACCACGAGTCCGTACTGTGTCTTGCCGTTCATCGTCTGTGCATATACGTAGTACTGCTCCTTCTCGTCCTGCACGAGCCAGCCCTGCTCCTGGAAGCGGGCAAAGTTCTCGGCAGCCTTCTCATATACACGGGGGTCGTGCTCGTCGGTGCCTACAGGAAAGTCTATCTCGGGCTTGATGATATGGTAAAGCGACATCTCGTTGCCTTCGGCCTCGGCACGCGCCTCATCGGAGTTGAGCACATCGTAGGGGCGGCTCTGCACCTTCTCTACAAGAGCCTTGGGTGGGCGTATGCCCTTGAATGGTTTGATTGTTGCCATGATGGGAATATTGGGAGACCCACCCTATCCCTCCCTGTGAGGGAGGGAGAACTCTGGCATCGCGGGGCCTATCCCCCTCCCTTACAGGGAGGGACGGGGTGGGTCTTTAGGTGTTACTTATTTACTCTAAACTTCTCGCAACCCTCTTTCAAGAACCCTACAATCTGGTGGGCAGCGGCGATGCCGGCATTGATGTTGGCCTCGGCTGTCTGTGCACCCATTTTCTTGGGAGTAGAGAAGTAGCGTTCGGGAAAGAGTTCGAGGAACTTACTATTGGCAGCAGGCATGATGTCGGTCATGTACTTGAAATCGGGGCGTTCCTCCATGAGCTGGATGAGTTCGGTCTCGTTGATGACCTCCTTACGAGCTGTGTTCACTAATACGGCACCCTTAGGCATGTCCTTCAGCAGGGCGTAGTTGATAGACTCCTTGGTCTCGGGAGTGGCAGGGATATGGAGCGACACAATCTGGCATTGCTCATACAGTTCCTTAGCCGAGGCTACGGGAATGACGTTGTCGGCCTCCATCACCTCATTGGGGCAATAGGCATCGTAGGCATAGATATCCATGCCGAAGCCCTTGGCGATACGGGCCACGTTGCGACCTACATTGCCGTAGGCGTGGATACCCAGCTTCTTACCCTTGAGCTCGCCGCCCGAAGTACCATTATACAGGTTACGCATGGCATATACCATCACGCCGAGAGCCAGCTCAGCCACGGCATTGGAGTTCTGTCCGGGTGTGTTCATCACACATACGTTATGAGCCGTAGCGGCAGTGAGGTCTACATTGTCGTAGCCAGCTCCTGCACGTACCACAATCTTCAGCTGATTGGCAGCGGCGAGCACCTCGGCATCAATCACATCACTACGAATGATGATAGCGTCGGCATCGGCCACGGCAGCCAGCAAGTTGGCCTTATCACCATATTTCTCGAGCAAGGCAAGTTCAAACCCTGCGCCTTCAATCACTTCTCGAATACCATCTACCGCAACTTTGGCAAACGGTTTGTCTGTTGCTACTAATACTTTCATAATGGATAAAAATAGGAGACCCACCCTAACCCTTCCTATGAGGGAGGGAACTCAGACACCGCTGAGGTAAGCCTTGTTCCTTAATTATATATTTATTTGTACGTTTGGAATCCCCCTCCCTCACAGGGAGGGAAGGGGTGGGTCTCTTTAATGCAATTCCTCAAACTCCTTCATGCAATCAACCAGCGCCTGTACGCTCTCAAGCGACATGGCGTTGTAGCACGATGCGCGGAAGCCACCTACCGAGCGGTGTCCCTTGATGCCCACCATGCCACGCTCCTGAGCGAATGCCATAAACTCGGCCTCAAGCTCTTTGTACTCGTCGTTGAGCACGAAGCAGATATTCATATATGAACGGTCCTCTACAGCGCAGGTGCCACGGAATAGTTTGTTGCGGTCGATTTCTCCATACAGCAGGTCGGCACGCTCCTTGGCGCGGCGAGCCATCTCCTCTACTCCACCGTTGGCCTTGATCCAACGCAGGGTGAGCATAGCCGAGTAGATGGGCAGTACGGGAGGTGTGTTGAACATGGAGCCGCCATCCACATGGGTCTGATAGTTGAGCATCGTGGGGATAGTGCGCTCCACCTTGTTCAGCGCATCGTTGCGTACGATGGCGAAGGTAACGCCCGAGGGTGCCAAATTCTTCTGCGCGCCACCATATACACAGATATACTTGCTGAAATCGATGGGGCGTGAGAAGATGTCCGACGACATATCGGCAATCAGCGGCACGTTCACCTCGGGGTCGATACGGGTCTCAGTTCCATAAACCGTATTATTAGAGGTATAGTGGAAGTAGTCCACATCGTCGGGCACAGTGTAGCCCTTCGGTATATAATTATAGGTAGTGTCGGCCGATGAAGCCACCTCTACCACTTCGCCAAAGTTCTTGGCCTCCTTGATAGCCTTCTTGGCCCACACACCGGTATTGATGTAGGCTGCCTTCTTGCCCAGGAAGTTGTAGGGCACCATGCAGAACTGCATGCTGGCACCGCCACCGAGGAAGAGCACCGAGTACCCCTCGGGAATATTCAGAATCTCCTTGAAAAGCGCTACAGCCTCGTCAATAACAGCCTGAAAATCCTTGGAGCGGTGACTGATTTCCAATATAGAAAGGCCAGAGCCATTGAAGTCCAATACAGCCTGAGCCGTCTGCTCAATCACTTCGCGTGGCAGGATAGAGGGTCCTGCATTAAAGTTATGCTTCTTCATAACAAATTACTTTTAGTTAGTTGTTGTTAATAATCGCAAATGGAAAGACAAAAGTAAGTACTTTGACTTATTTGACAAAATCTTTGGCAGATTATTTACAGATACAACAACACTTTATCACTATTTGTCGAAATTGCGTACAGATTTGCCTTAGGTCCATTCACATCTAACAAATACGATGTGCCCATCAAACAAATCCGTTCATTCTCCCCTTATACCTATTATATATTTATATATATACGCGATTTGAAAAATAGTTTCTGTTTTCTTTTGAAATCTGAAAGATAATGCTTTAATTTGCGTGTTAAATTCAAATTAAAGTAAGTACTATGTCAAACGTATGTAATCCTAACAATGTGTCGGGCTTGAAGCAAGCCGACTTTCAGAAAGATATCAACGGTAAGAAGACCGATCTTTTCATTCTCACCAACAAACTGGGCAACGAAGTAGCTTTTACCAACTACGGTGGCGCACTGCTCACCATCATGATGCCCGACCGCAACGGTAAGTTGGGCAATGTGGTACAGGGTCACGACTCTATTGACAAGGTGATAGCATCGCCCGAACCCTTCCTGAGCACACTCATCGGCCGCTATGGCAACCGCATCAAGCACGGTAAGTTCACCCTCGACGGACAGGAGTACAGCCTTGCCGTAAACAACGGCCCCAACCACCTGCACGGTGGCCCCACAGGCTATCATGCCCGTGTATGGGATGCAGAGGTGTTGGCTCCCAACAGCGTACAGCTGCACTATGTATCACCCGACGGCGAAGAGGGATTCCCCGGCACATTGGACATCACCGTAGTATACACCTTGACCGACGACAATGAATTTGTTATCGACTACAAGGCTACTACCGACAAGACCACCATCGTAAACCTCACCCACCACGCCTTCTTCAGCCCCTCGGGCATCGAGAAGGACACCGCTTCGGTGGAGAACAATATCCTCACACTCAATGCCGACCACTACTGCCCCGTAGACGAGACTTCTATCCCCTACGGCCGTATTGACCACGTGGAAGGTACTCCGATGGACTTCCGCACACCACACGTGGTGGGCGACCGCATCGATGCCGACCACGAGCAGACCAAGTTTGGCGTAGGCTATGACCACTGTTGGGTGCTCAACAAGCGCTGGCCGGGCGAACTGAGCTTTGCTGCCAAGTGCGTAGAGCCTAACAGCGGCCGCGTTATCGAGTGCTACACTACAGAGCCGGGCGTACAGGTATACACATCAAACTGGCACAGCGGCTTCGAGGGTGCTCATGGTGCTACCTTCCCCAAGCGCAGCGCTATCTGCTTCGAGGCTCAGCACTTCCCCGACAGCCCCAACAAGGCACACTTCCCCTCCGTGGTGCTCACCCCCAGCGAGGTATATACACAGACGACCGTGTATAAATTCGGTGTAGAATAACAATACATTACAAACCATTTAATACATTAAACACTATGAATCAAAAACAAACACCGAACTACACGTTCGCACTCATCATTGTGATTGCGGTATGCTTCCTCATCGGATTCGTGACCACAATGAACAACTCAATGATCGAGTTCTGTAAGACAGCATTCAACTTGAGCGACGCTCAAGGTCAGTTAGTAAACACCGCTTTCTATGGAGCCTATGCCCTGTCAATCCCCTTCGGATTCATGATGAGCAAGATTGGTTACAAGAAGACCCTTATCCTCGGCCTTGCCGTGGTAGGTCTTGGCTTCATCATCAACTGGGCGGCCATCTCTTCTAACCTCGAGGCCAGCACAGGTGTCATCTATGCATACTTCCTCGGCAGTATGTTCGTAGTGGCTCTCGGTATCGTGATGCTACAGCTCGTAGCCAACCCCTATGTAATGGTACTTGGTACTCCTGAGAAGGGTGCTTTCCGCATGACCTTGTCACAAGCGCTCAACTCTGTTGCTACCACACTGGCTCCTATCTTCATCGGCTCAGTGATTATTGGCAATCAGCTCCCCACTCCCGCAGCAGTACCCGCCCCCTACCTGGGCTTGGGTATTTTTACCTTGCTGCTCTGCGTTATCCTCGTATTCTTGAAGCTCCCCGAAATCAAGGAAGAGGAGCAGGCTGCCGAAGCTACCGGTGAGGTTAAGCAGTACAAGAGCAGCGTGTTCAAGTATCCTCACGTATGGTTGGGCGCACTCGCCATCTTCATGTATATGGGTCTTGAGATTGGTATTCCCTCAATGCTTCCCGCATACTTTAAGGCTGACCCCACTCTTCCCGGCACAGCTACAGACTATCTCTGGTTGTATTGGGGTGGTATGATGGTAGGCCGCTTCATCGGTGCTGCCGTACTCAGCAAGTTCCAACCTCGCGTCATCCTTACCTTCTGCTTGGCAGGTGGTGCTCTCTGCGTAGGTGTCAGCTTCATGCTCAACGGTATGGCTTCAGTATACTGCATGTTGGCAGCCGGTTTGTTCCACTCAGTAATGTGGCCCTTGGTATTCAACCTCGGTCTGCAGGAACTCGGCCCCCACACCAAGTCAGCATCAGGTATCATCAATCTCGGTGTAGTAGGCGCTGCTACCTTGACTCCGCTCATGGGTCTCGTAGTTGACAACCCCTCACTCGGCGTAGGTTATGCCATCGCCATGATGTTCATCTACTACATCTACGTTCTCTGGTTCTGCTGGAAGGGCTCAAAGGTAGGTTTGAAGTAAAATAGAAACACCAATTATATCCAATTATTAAAAAAGTAAATACTATGGACAAAGAATTTGTAAAAAAACATTTTGCTGAGCGTTTCGGTGGCGAAGGTGTAGCTTACGCATCACCCGGTCGTATCAACCTCATCGGTGAGCACACCGACTACAACGGCGGTTTCGTATTCCCTGGTGCTGTAGATAAAGGCATGATCATGGTTATCCGCCCCAACGGCTTGGATAAGGTACGTGCATTCGCTATCGACATCGACCCGAAGGACGAGGCTCCCTACGTAGAGTTCGGTCTCAACGAAGAGGACAAGCCCGCTGAGGCATGGGCATGCTACGTATTTGGAGTATGCCGCGAGATGCAGAAGCGCGGTGTTGAGGTGAAGGGTTTCGATACAGCTTTCGCTGGCGACGTTCCCCTCGGCGCAGGCATGTCTTCATCAGCTGCCCTCGAGAGCGTATTCGCATTCGCACTCAATGAAATCTATGGTGAGGGCAAGATTGACAAGTTCGAACTCGCTCGCGTAGGTCAGGCCACAGAGCACAACTATACCGGTTGCAACTGCGGTATCATGGACCAGTTTGCTTCTGTATTCGGTAAGGCAGGTTGCCTCATGCGCCTCGACTGCCGCTCTATGGAGTTCGAATACTTCCCCTTCGAGCCCAAGGGCTACCGTCTCGTGTTGGTAAACACCAACGTGAAGCACAAACTCGGTGACGAGTACAACCAGCGTCGTCGCTCTTGCGAGCACGTAGTAGAGGTATTGAAGCCCAACTATCCTGGCATCGAGACCTTGCGCGACGTTACATGGGAGATGCTCGAGGAGGCCAAGGCCCTCGTTCCTGAGGTAGACTACCGTCGTGCCAAGTACGTACTCGGTGAGAAGGACCGCGTACTCGCAGTGTGCGATGCTCTCGAGAAGGGCGACTACGAGACCGTAGGTGCCAAGATGTACGAGACACACTGGGGCATGAGCAAGGATTACGAGGTAAGCTGCGTAGAGCTCGACTTCCTCGCTGAGGTAGCCAAGGAGTGTGGCGTTACAGGTTGCCGCGTAATGGGCGGTGGCTTCGGCGGTTGCACCATCAACCTCGTTAAGGACGAGTTGTACGATAACCTCGTAGAGACAGCCAAGGAGAAGTTCACAGCCGAGTTCGGCCACGCTCCTCTCGTATACGATGTAGTGATCGGCGACGGCTCACGTAAGCTTGACTAATTGGGTCAACAGTCAACTGTCAACTGTCAACTGTCTACAGACAACTGACAACAGACAACTGACAACTGACGACTGACAACAGACAACTGACAACTGACGACTGATAACCCCGACACACAACCAGCGGATGCGCACCAGCGCATCCGCTTTCTTTATTTCCTAATCAAAAGAAAAAAACAAGAAAAGATATTACGGTGTTAGTATATGTTGCTAGAAAAGTGTATTTTTGCAACACGTTCAGCGAATTGGAACAATTTTATAAACATTAATACATCAACAACAATGAGTACAACAAAAAAGAATGGTAATATGGTGACCATCATCACCATGTTCTTCATCTTCGCGATGATCTCGTTCGTTACCAACATGGCTGCGCCATTTGGTACTATTTGGGGCTACACCTATGAGTGGGCCGGCATGATGGGTAATATGATGAACTTTGCAGCTTACCTATTCATGGGTATTCCTGCGGGCAAGATGCTCATCTCGGTAGGCTACAAGAAGACCTCCCTCATTGCCTTGGCCGTAGGCTTCATCGGCTTGCTGGTACAGTACCTCAGCAGCATCTTCGGTGCCGACATCGCCGTGTTCAGCGTAGGCGGACAGGCCGTAGCACTCAACCTCATCATCTACCTGCTCGGTGCCTTCATCTGCGGCTTCTGCGTATGTATGCTCAACACCGTGGTAAACCCCATGCTCAACCTCCTCGGTGGTGGTGGCAACAAGGGTAACCAGTTGGTACAGACAGGTGGTACACTCAACTCACTCTCCGGCACGCTGACTCCGTTCCTCGTAGGTATGTTAGTAGGCACTGTAACCGACAAGACCAGCATGAGCGACGTGGCTCCCCTGCTCTTCATCGGTATGGGTGTGTTTGCTCTGGCATTCCTCATCATCAGCTTCGTGGCCATCCCCGAGCCCGCACTGGGTCGAGGTAAGAATGTGAAGTACGAGCATAGCGCCTGGAACTTCCGTCACTTCGTGCTTGGCGCCGTAGCCATCTTCTTCTATGTAGGTATCGAGATTGGTATCCCTAATGAGATGATTTTCTACATCAACAACCTCGGCTTCGAAGGTTCGGCAGCCGTTGCCGGCACCCTCTCGGCAGCCTATTGGTTGCTCATGCTCTGCGGCCGTTTCCTCAGTTCCATCATCAGTGGTAAGGTATCTACCCGCTTGCAGATGATTATCGTATCGTCGGTAGCCATTGCCCTGTTACTCATCGCCATCTTCCTGCCCGAAAGCATGAGCATGACCATCAAGGGTGGCCAGGTACCCTTGAAGTGTGCCTTCATCGCAGCCTGCGGTCTCTGCACCTCCATCATGTGGGGCGCCATCTTCAACCTCTGCGTTGAGGGTCTTGGCAAGTACACCGAGCAGGCCTCAGGTATCTTCATGATGCTCGTTGTGGGTGGTGGTATCATGCCGCTCATCCAGCACAACGTGCTCGCCCTCAACATCGGCTACATCCCCAGCTACTGGCTGGTAGTGGCTATGCTGGCCTACATCCTCTTCTATGCCCTCATCGGCTGCAAGAATGTAAACAAGAACATCCCTGTAGAGTAAAACTGAGACAACCAATAATGACAATAGCGGTGGCGAGAGTTCTCGCCACCGCTATTGTCATAGTAAGCATTCGATAAAGTGCCCATTGTCCCCCTTACAGTTGGATTGTACCTTTG
>CAZMZC010000022.1:0-48608 GCA_964570685.1 uncultured Bacteroidaceae bacterium
GAAAGCAATGATATACAACGGCTCGGAGTTCTACGTGTCAAAGCACTACGACATCGACCCCATCATTGACCGTGTGGGCGGTGGCGACTCGTTCTCGGGTGGTGTCATCCACGGACTCCTCACCAAGGCTACTCAGGGCGAAGCTCTCGAGTTTGCCGTTGCGGCTTCGGCCCTCAAACACACTATCCCCGGCGACTTCAATATGGTATCTGCCGAGGAAGTAGAGGCTTTGGCTGGTGGTGATGCCAGTGGACGTGTACAACGATAAACAGATTCTAAGATATGGCAAGATTCAATAAGATGCAAGTGCTCTCAGTGATGAAGAGCACGGGTATGGTCCCCGTCTTCTATCACAATGACGTGGAGACCGCCAAGCAGGTTGTCAAAGCCTGCTATGAAGGAGGTGTGCGTGCCTTCGAGTTTACCAACCGTGGCGACTTTGCCCACGAGGTATTCGGCGAGCTCAACAAGTGGGTAGCCCGCGAGTGCCCCGAGATGGTGATGGGCGTAGGCTCAATTGTTGACCCTGCTACTGCTGCTTTGTATATCCAGTTGGGTGCCAACTTCATCGTTGGCCCGCTCTTCAACCCCGAGGTGGCAAAGGTTTGCAATCGCCGTCTTATCCCCTACACACCTGGTTGTGGCTCAGTGAGTGAGATTGGTTTCGCTCAGGAGTGTGGATGCGACCTCTGCAAAGTGTTCCCTGCTGGCAATGTGGGTGGTCCCTCATTCGTGAAGAATGTGAAGGCTCCTATGCCTTGGTCAATGCTGATGGTTACGGGCGGCGTAGAACCCACCAAGGAGAACCTTACCGCTTGGATCAAGGCTGGCGTTACTTGCGTAGGTATGGGTAGCAACCTCTTCCCCAAGGATGTGGTAGCTGCTAAGGACTTGGCATGGATTAGCGCCAAGTGTCAAGAGGCTTTCGGCTATATCGCCGAGGCTCGCGGATAAAGGGCTGCCTCATTCAATATAGGTGACTGTCCCCCTTATCACTAAGAAGGACAGCCGGTAGATTGAATGATTAAGAAAAAGTTATTTATGTAAGGTAGCTGCTCTGTGCTGTTGCTCGGTATTATAACACCAGCAGTTGGCGAAAGGTTCAGCTGTCGGTGTTATTTTTTGTATAGAATCTGCCCAGAGGAAAATCCTATAGACTAACTACGGTATTTCTCAATGTTTTTATAAAAACGCAAATGCCTTGGTGGGGAGCCAAGGCATCTGTTTAGGCAGCGGACGCTTCCGCTTCGTCTTTAGTCGACTTTCACAAGCAGGCTACGACTATGAAATCTATTTACTATGAAAAACACATGCATAGAACACTGCCTGCCGATGTTTTGTTCGGTCGAATATCGTTGTTTTTTTTGTCGTCGTACACTACATATAGTTGTTTTCTATCGTGCGCTTGCATAGCGAGAGTAGCTTACAGTATTTACAAGCTTCTTTGTTCTCTGCTGCGGTGTAGGGGGTGTCGCTATTGAATATCTCATCGATGGTGTGTGTGAGCAGTGTGCCAAACTCTTCGTTGTATACGTTGAAGTCGACTACAGGAGAGCCGTTGACGATAATGTCCGGCTCTATGTCTTTCGATGTGTTGCGTACGAATAGAAGCGAAGGAGCTATCTGAGGGTAGTCGTGCTGTAGCAGGTGGGCATAGTAGAAGGCCTGGAATACATAGCCGTCGCGCGACTTCACTCTATCGAAGAGGTCGCTAACGGTGCTGACCGTCTTTTGCTTGCCGCCTGTCTTATAATCGATGATACGGGTGATACCCTCTTTGCTGTCAATGCGGTCGACTTTTCCGCCAAGCAGTATGGGGAGCTCCTTCCCGTGGCTCGCTATGGTGATAGGGTGGTGTATGGTGACCTCGCTGCCTATATATATGAAAGGTGCGCGTTTCTCATCCATACGTAGCAACTGTATCAGATAGCTGGTGATAGCTTTTTGTACGATATACTGTGTACCGTTGAAGGGGAGTGGCTCACCCTTTTCCGTGTGGAAGAATTCCTGTCGGAAAGCTTCGTTGACCAATGCTTCTATGGCAATTTCATTGCTATACAGTGCCTGCACTTCCGATGCCCGTATGATGTCGCCCCGCTCGGTAAGTTGTTCATAGGCGAGTTCGGCGCTCTTGTGGAAGATACTTCCAAAATGCGATACATCGACATCGCCTTGCTGCTCTTGGGGTGGGACAAGGCCTTCGACGTGCTTGAGGTAGAACTTGAGCCTGCAGTCCAGCCAATCGTTGATGGCCGATGGTGATAGCTTATAGTTCTTTTTCTTTGCCGGGTCGTAGGCAAAGTGGCTCTGTAGCTTATGGAGGGTGAGGGGTGTTTGCTCTATGCAAATGTCGGCATGTTGGCTTGGCTGTGAGGCAGCCTGTATGGATTGTGCCGTGAGTTTGCCTGGAAACTCTACTTGCAGCTGCATCACGTAGCGCGAGGGCTCCTGCCTGTTCATACCGTCGGTGCCGTCGTTGTACACGATGGTCACCTGTTCGGCACGTTGAATCATGCGGTAGAAGTAGTAGGCATATACTGCATTCTGTCGCTGTATGGTGGTCATGCCAAAAGCTTCGCGCAGATTGTAGGGAATGAATGAGGCTTCGTTAGAACTCTTGGGTAGTTTGCCTTCGTTGGTCGATAGCAGTATGATATTGCGGAAGTCGAGGTTACGTGTCTCAAGCACTCCCATAACCTGGAGTCCTATGGCAGGCTCTCCGTGGAATGGGATACTGTTCTGTTTCATCACTCGCTGCATAAGGCGGACGAGGGTGCGCGGCTTTACCTTCAGCGTATGGTCTGAAAACATTGAACGGAAACTGGACGTCAGCTGATGGATTCGGAATAGAGCCTCTTCGTATAGCTGGGTGTAGATGTCTTCGTTGGGGGCTTTGGCTTGGGTATTCTTATGTGAGAAGAGCTGTCCGATGCTGTCAATCAGCGTGCTCAGCGTTTCCAGTAACGACAGGTTGTCTTCATGGTGAACGAACAGTGCACCCAGCGTGGGGTGTGTCATCAGTGTGTTTGCAGGAAACAGCTGTCTGTTTGTCTGCTGCAATGCTTCGATCCAGCTGCTTGCTTCGGGGTATAGCTGGTTAATGTATGGATGTGTGAGCAGCAGTCTTACCTCTTCGGCTTTGTATAGCGATTTCTCTTCGTCGTATCCACGGGTATGCAGGTTGAGATAATTGTTGACCAACGTATATATGGGTGTCTGCGTGAGTTTGAATCCCATTGTGACATTGACATTTCTGACGTGGTCTGCGGGGAGGGCGTGGAGTACTGGCAGAGCCATGTCTTCATTGCAGAGTATCACCGCGGTTTCCTTCTCATGCTGGGTGTTGTGATACGTTGACAGCCAATCATACAGATACCGTGCCTGGGCGTTGTCGGTAGGAGCACTTATGTAGCTGATTTCGGGTAGGTGGCTTAGATTGTCGAACAACAGTGCGTCGTCTGGCAAAGCATTGCCAAAGCGTGCAATGTTCTCCCGGACAAACAAGCCTGCCTCATGGTGCGGATTGTCATAATAGTAGTGGTCGTAGTCCCAATAGAACAGCGCCTTGTTGCACTCTTTCAGTTTATGGAAAAGTTGTAGTTCCACTTGGTTGAGCACGTTGAACCCTACGAACACGTAATGGTCAAATGTCAGCAGGTCAGCATTGAAGTTCTCTATGGCATCGCGAAACATCATGCCCTCATAGGCCAGTCCGCTGGACTGCAACTGCTGTCGCAGTTCGTGGTAGATGGTCCCCATCACTTGCCATAGCTCTATGAAGCGGTCTTTGAGCTCGGTACGCTGCTCCTCGCTACGGAAGCCGGCAAAGAAACGTTCGAGCACCTCCTTCTGCTCCTCGGTAAGGAACTCAAACTGACTGTTGAAGGCTTTCACGTCGGCCAAGTTGACGAAGAGGCTGTCGGCCTCTACCATGTTCTTGTCGATGTCGTCAAAATCGGCCAGCATCAGTTCGCCCCAATAGTAGAAGTCGTCAAGCGGTTCTGTACGTCGGGTACACTTGTTGAATATCTGGTGCAGCAGACAAACTTGCCGGATGGGCTCCTCGATGCGCAGCGAAGATAGCTGCCCGAAGAGATCGCTGATAGTGATATAGGCTGGTGCCCAAAGCGGACACCCTGCACATTCAAGCAGGTATTGGTTGAAGAACAGCCCTGCACGTTTGCCGGGAAAGACGATAGCTGTACGGCTCAGATTGTCGCCAAATTTACTATATATATCTTCGGCTACGGCTTTAAGGAAAGGAGTCATATCGTGTAGTTGTCGGATGAGGAGAGGTTATAGAATGAAACCGATGGAAAAACTTAGCACATTCTTTCGACGGTCAAACACTATGCCACCATTGTTTATGTCGTTGTTGTTGTCTGTGGCCTCAATGCCTTGTGATATATTGTGCAAACCATATTCTAAGGAGAAATCAAAGAATACGCGACTGATGTTTATTCCTACTCCGAACATTATGCTGAAGTTGATGGGGTAAATGCTTTCCCTGATATGCTTATAGGGGAAGTTATCGAAAGTATGCTTGCTGTAGTCGGTATGAACGAACTTGGCTTTCGGACCTATATAGAACGACATGCCGTACGGTCCCTCTTTCATTATGTGGTAGCCGTAGTACAAGGGTATCTCTATGCCATTGATTTTGGTACTGATGACAGATTGCATCGTTTTGTTGGCCGATGGGTCCCATTGCTCGGTAGGGAAATAGATGGAATAGTTGCTGATGTTGTAGCTTACTTCCGTCTGTAAATAGTGTTTTTTGATGTTGAAGCGTGCGAAGGCTGTGAAGAACGAGCTAATCTCCGATTTGGCTGTATAGCTATTGATGGGCAGGGTGTTTACTCGCAGGTCAATGATGTCGTAAATTGTAGAACTGAATCCAGCCTTTACTCCGTAGTTGACCAGCGATTCTTTCCTTGGCTGGGCATATGTCATGGCACAGCATAGGATGGCTAGTATGACTGCCTCTTGCCGCTTCATCGTTTGTCTTTTTTCTTCTTTTCTACGGACCAACCGAATTTCCCTATCTTCTCGCCCAGGTGGTAGTATCCGCCGTGAAGATATACAAGTGGGTCGCTGTCGGCCAGTTCGAACTTGCCGGTCTCCTTATCTATATATTTGTTGTCGGCAATGACGTTGACCACCTCGGCTATGTACATCTCGTGCGACCCCAGCGATACAATCTCCTTCACGCGGCACTCGATGCTCAGGGGAGCCTCCTCGATGATGGGGGCCTTCACGATGGCCGCTTTGCCGGGCGTGAGCCCCATCTCGTGGAATTTGTTGTAGTCGCGGCCTGAGCGCACACCACACCAGTCGGTAGCGTAGGCGGTGGAGGCATCGGTGAGGTTGATGACAAACTCCATATGGCGTTTGATGATGTCGGCCGAGTGGCGCTCGGGACGTACGGAGATATAGCACATGGGCGGGTTGGTGCAGATGGTGCCCGTCCATGCTATAGTGATGATGTTGTATTCCTCCTCGCACGTGCCGCAAGTAACCATCACAGCTGGCAGGGGATAAATCATCGTACCCGGTTTCCAGTTTACTTTCATTGTTTTGTTTATTGTCAACGGACAACAGACAACGGACAATGCTTGCGCTTGACTTGTCCAAGAATACTTGCGCTTGACTTGTTCAAGAATGCTTGCGCTTGGCTTGTCCAAGAATGGTCAAGACAGCCTTCGGCTGTATTGATAATAACCATCCGGCAGGCAGACTGTAGACTGTTGTCCGTTGACTATTTTAAACCAGTTTCACCTCGCTTTTGTTCTGTTCCTTTTCGCAATAATGGCATTTGAGTGTGCCCGTCTTCTTGTCTACTACATGGAAGTATGTAGACATGGGTTCGTTGTTGGTGATACACTTAGGATTGCCACAGCGCACTATTCCGCGCAGCTCGTCGGGGATGATGACCTCTTTTTTCTCCACCACGTCAAAATCGCGGATGATGTTGAGTACCACGTTGGGGGCCACTATGGAGAGGCGGCTTATCTCCTCATCGGAGAAATACTTGTCGGCCACTTTGATAATGCCTTTCTTGCCCAGTTTCTTGCTGTGCAGGTTGTAGCCGATGGTGACGCTTGAACCCAGTTTCTCCAGTTCGAGCAGTGAGGCGATAGTGAATACAAGTTCCGAGGGGATATGGTCGATAACGGTGCCATTCTCGAGGGCGGCAACCAGCAATTCTGTTTTATTGTTTTTCATAACTTGTCTTTTCTTATTGTCCGTTATACCTCTATTCCCAAACAATCGCAGATGAGTGCTTCGCGCACATACAGTCCGTTCTTGGCCTGTTGGAAATAGTATGCCTTGGGACTTTCGTCCACGTCGGTAGCAATCTCGTTCACGCGGGGTAGGGGATGCAGTATGCGGAGGTTGTCGCGTGTACCCTGCAGCATATCGGCCTTGAGGATATACACGTCCTTCACGCGCTCATACTCCATGAGGTCGGTGAATCGCTCGCGCTGTACACGTGTCATATAGAGGATGTCGGCATCGGCTATCACCTCCTCGGTAAAGTCGGTATGCTCCACGTATTTGATGCCGTGCTCCTTGCAGTAGAGTTTGTACTCGTTGGGCATGGCCAGTTCCTTGGGTGCGATGAAGTGGAACTGCGGGTTGAAGTGGCGCATGGCCATCAGTAGCGAGTGCACCGTGCGGCCATACTTGAGGTCGCCCACGAGGTAGATGTTGAGATTCTCCAGTGTGCCCTGTGTCTTGTAGATGGAGTAGAGGTCGAGCATCGTTTGCGAGGGGTGTTGGTTGGCGCCGTCTCCTGCATTGATGATGGGCACGGGCGACACCTCGCTGGCATAGCGTGCGGCACCTTCGAGGTGGTGGCGCATCACGATGAGGTCGGCATAGTTGCTTACCATCATGATGGTGTCCTTCAGGCTCTCACCCTTCGATGAGCTTGATGTGGCGGCATCGCTGAATCCGATAACGCGTCCACCCAGACGGTTTACGGCCGTCTCGAAGGAGAGGCGCGTACGTGTCGATGGCTCAAAGAACAGGGTGGCGATGACGCGTCCGTCCAGTGTCTTGCGGTTGGGCATCGCTTCAAATCGGCTGGCGGCCTCGAGCAGACTCATGATCTTCTCTTTGCTGAGGTCGGCAATGGTTACAAAACTCTTTGTCATAGTATTCTTGATTGTAGCAGTTGTAGTCTATATTGGTATTTGTTATTTTTCGTTAAGCAGGTCGGGACGCAGGCGCTTGGTGCGTTCGAGCGATTGTTGGAACTCCCAATCACGTATTTTGGCTTCGTGTCCAGAGAGCAGCACATCGGGCACGCGCCATCCCTTGTATTCCGCAGGACGGGTATATACGGGAGGTGCCAACAGATTGTCCTGAAAGGAGTCGGAGAGTGCCGACTGCTCATCGCTGATGACACCGGGAATGACACGCACCAAGCTGTCGGCCATCACGGCAGCAGCCAACTCGCCGCCTGTGAGCACATAGTCGCCTATGCTCACCTCCTTTGTTATCAGATGTTCGCGTATGCGGTAGTCGATGCCTTTGAAGTGCCCGCAGAGGATGATGAGGTTTTCACACATCGACATGGTATTGGCCATCTTCTGGTTCCATTGCTCGCCATCAGGTGTAGTGAAAATCACCTCGTCGTAGTGGCGCTCGCTTTTGAGTTTGGTAATGAGGTTGTCTATAGGTTCTATCTTCATCACCATGCCAGCGCAGCCTCCGAAGGGGTAGTCGTCGGTGCGGTGGTGCTTGTCGGTAGTGTAGTCGCGTATGTTGTGTATCACGATGTCGGCCAATCCTTTTTTCTTGGCACGAGCCATGATTGAGCAGTCAAAGAAACCCTCAATCATCTCAGGCAATACGGTGAGTATATCGATGCGCATATCCTATCTGTTCTTTTGATACTGCAAAGATACACTTTTTTGTGAGATAAAGAAAAAAGACGATAAAGTTTTGGCCTTTGCTATTTAAATAGGTTCTCCATATGGCAGTAGCCCAGCGTGAGATTTATAATCTTCACCCTGGGCTACTGCTATACGAAAACTTCAAAAGAAGATTCCTACAATGCCATGAGCACGAGTATCTGTGCTGTCACTACGCGAAGGAACATCGTGAGCGGATATACGGTAGAGTAGGCTACCGACGCCTGATTGTTGCCACACACCTCATTGCTGTAGGCGAGGGCAGGAGGGTCTGTCATGGCACCCGAGATGAGTCCGGCAATCGTGAAGTAGCTGAGTTTACATCCCTTGCGGGCAATGATGCCGATGGTGAGGCAGGGGATGACGGTGATGAGGAAACCGTAAAGTATCCACCAGTAGCCGCCATTTATAATGGTGTCGATGAAGCCGTCACCTGCACCGATACCTACCGAGGCAAGGAAGAGGGTGATACCTATCTGACGTATCATCTTATTGGCCGACGAGGTGGTGTAGGTGACGAGCTTGAGCTGCGGGCCGAACTTGCTGATGAGGATAGATACGATGAGCGGACCGCCTGCAAGTCCGAGCTTCACGGGCACCGGCACGCTGGGGATGAAGATGGGCAACGAACCTAAAACCACACCTAGTGCGATGCCGAGGAAGATGGCGGCGAGGTTGGGCTCTTCGAGACGCTTCACCGAGTTGCCCATAAACTTACCTATCTTCTTGATACTGTCTGGCTTGCCCACCACAACCACGCGGTCGCCCAGCTGGAGCAGCAGATGCGGGTCGGCAATGAGGTCTACACCAGCACGGCTGATGCGCGAGATGGTGACGTTGAAGGTCTGACGCAGCTTGAGGTCGCCCAGACGTTTGCCGTTGATGCTCGGGTTGGTGATGACGAAGCGCTCGGCTGTGAGGTTGTTGGCTTCGATGGCATCCCACTCGGCCATGTTCATGTCGATACGGGGACCGATGAGCAGTGACAGCGCCTCTATCTCGAGCGGACTGGCCACGAGGAAGAGCTTGTCGCCCATGCCCAGCTTGGTGGTCGACTCGGCCAACTCGATGTCGTGGGTTTGCTCGTGGAGCACACGGGTGATGACGCACTTACGGCCGAAGAGGTCCTGAATCTCACGGATGGTATGTCCGCAAACGGAGTCGTTGTGCACCTCAAGGGTGACAGCTTCGAGCGACTCGGCATTCTCCTTGTTGCGCTCCATCATGATGCGGCGTTCGTTGTCGAAGTTGACACGGAAGATATGCTTCAGCAATATGATGCAGAGTATGATGCCCACTACACCGAGCGGATAGGCCACGGCATAGCCTTGGGCGATGGTGGTGTTGGTCTCTCCCGTCATGTCGAAGAAGGTCTGTTGGGCAGCACCCATACCGGGCGTGTTGGTCACGGCACCGCTGAGTACACCAATCATGCTGATGAGGTCCTGCCCCGTGATGAGGTGGATGGCGTAGGTGACGCAGCAGCCCAGTAGCACGATACCTGCCGCGAGCATATTGAGCGTGACGCCTCCCTTGCGGAACGAGGAGAAGAATCCCGGTCCTACCTCCAAACCGATGGAGTAGATGAAGAGGATAAGGCCAAATTCCTTGACGAAGTGAGCTGTGGTAGGGTCGAGTACGAAGCCCAGATGACCGGCGAGAATACCTACGAAGAGAATCCATGTAACGCCGAGCGATACGCCGCCAAACTTGATTTTGTTGAGACAAAGCCCTCCGGCGATAACAAGGGCTACAATGAATACGGAGTGGGCTACGCCACTACCCGTGAACAGATTAACCAACCATTCCATGATGTCTTAATCCTTTCGTTTTGATAACCAGAAACCTTTATTTGATACCTTAAAAAACGCTAAATTCTCTTAGCGCTTGCAAAGTTACCCCCTTTTTATGGATAAAAGAAGAGAAAACGAAAAGATTTTTCGCGCAGGTCTAAAAACTATAGTGCCAGTTCCAATATATCCTTCGCGTTATGTCTGATATGGACTGCACCATTGGTGCGGAGCTCCTCCTCGTCACGAAATCCCCAGGTGACACCTACGCTCTCGACTGAGGCGTTGCGGGCGGTCTGCATATCTACGCCAGAGTCGCCTATACATAAGGTACGCGCGCGAGAGATGCCCGTTTCAGAGAGTATGTCATTCACAATCGTGGGGTCGGGCTTGATGGGTACTCCTTCGCGTTGGCCATACACGGCTGCAAAGCGTATGTCGGGGAAGAAGTGGCCGACGAGTTTGGCTGTAGCCTGTTGGTATTTGTTGGAGGCGACGGCCAGCTGTATGCCTTGGCTTTGCAAGTGGGTGAGCAACTCTACGATGCCAGGATAGGGGTGGCTGTCATCGGCGTTGTGCTCATTGTAGTAGGGGATGAAGAGAGTGCGTATGCGCTGCACGTTTTCCTCGGTACGCGCTTCCTCGGGCAGAGCGCGGGCAAAGAGTTTGTTGATTCCGTTGCCTACAAAGCGGTAGTAGGCTTCGGTGGGGTGGGTAGGGTAGCCACATTTGGCCAACGCCTGGTTGGTGGCGTTGGCCAAATCGGCTACTGTGTCAAGTAGGGTGCCGTCGAGATCGAAGATGACCAGTTGCTTACTCATCTTTCTTTATCTCTATGGGGCTCTTAAGCTGCTGCTCCCATGCTTTTACCCATCTGAACCATTCTTCGGCGCTATGTATACCACTCTGCTCCTCCTTGTCAGAGGCAAAGGCGATATGATAGGTAAAGGAGAGTTCCTTGGAGAGGCTGCGTGCCTTGTCGCCCAAGAGGTAGAGTGTGTTTTCTGCATTGTCGGGCTCGCCCACCACGTTGCGTTGCGGGATGCTGACAGCCATGCCGAGCACCTCTTTCTTGCGGTTGAGCGTGTCTTTCTTGCCAGCGGGCCAGTTGTCGCCCCATACGGCAGCTGTGCCTATATGGTCGGTGTATGCCTGGAAGTTGTCTACCTTGATGAGGCCGGTGCAGAAAGGCTCGTTAAGCGGCTTGTCGCCCTTGATGCATACGTCGACCTGTACGTCGCGGTGGCCTCCGTAGAGGGTGTAGCGCAGGGTGAGGTCAAGGGGCTGCCCGCCGTATTGCCAGTTCTCGTCGTGTATCTCCACTACAGTACGCAAGGGACCGTAGGCGAGGATGCTCTCGGTGCGTGCCTTGACGGGTTGTACGTATGATGGCTTGCCGTTGGTGTAGCCGCGGAAAGTGCCGAGAGCGCAGGTGGTACCTGCCCACAGGATGTCGTCGCCGTAGCCATTGGCCAAATGCTCGGGGGTGGGGTAGAACTGTGTCTGCTCTATCTCGAGCTGCTGCTTGCGCTTGCCGTAGATGTCTACTGTCTGGCGTTCATCGAAGTAGAGTCGGTAGGCCACAAGCTTTGACTCGAAGGCAGGGCCGTGGTGGTGCAGGTTGTTGTATACGTTGACATCGCCGGGCACCGTGAGTGATTGTATGGGCTTGTGACCCTTCTTCTTGTCGCTCAGCAGCATCTCGGCAAACACTTGGGCTGGATAGCGGTCGGGCTTGGCCGTCTGGCTCAGTTCGACGGTTACCTCACGCTCTTCGCGGTTGGGGAGGTCGAGGAGGAAGACCAGTTCCTCGTTGATGCCGTCGCCGTCGAGGTCGTCAAGTTGTGAGGGTATTTCAACTTCGGTTTGTGTGTCTTCGTCCCATACACATACGGTAGCCGACTGGTAGTGTGCGGCTTGCTGCTCTGCGGTGAGGCTAAGCACAATGGGGGCATTGGCTTTGTCGTGGGCCGAAGGGTTGCTTACCGTGTATTTGAGCTGCTCGGTGCTGCTCTGCCCCATGATGTTGAGGCAGAGCAGGCAGGCGAGGCTTGTTGTGATAGCTTTCATATTATAGTTCAATAGCTTGTTGTTTGCCTATTTGGGCATAGTTCTTGCCGTTGATGGTCACGTTCTTTACACCACCCATGCGAATGGCCGGACCCTCTTTCAGGGTTTCAATGTGCAGGTTGTCGATGGTGATGTCCTTGGCCTCTTGGAATACGGCTCCCTCCTTGGCGTCGGTGATGGTGACGTTGTTGAGGTTGATATTGGAAATGCGCATCTCGGGCAATCCGTTGAAGAAGATGGCGCGTCCCGAACCCTTGCAAGTGACGTTGTCAATGTATATGTTGCGGAAGATGGGGGTCTCCTCTGTTACAGGAGGCAGGCTACCTTCCATGTTGCCCTCTTCGTCGTAATTGACCTCCTCGCGCGACTTGCCGCTATAGAAGAGGTTGAAGATGATGGCCTCGGCAGGGATGTTGATCATGTTGATGTTGCTGATGTAGATGTTCTCTACAAGTCCGCCACGGCCGCGACAGCTCTTGAAGCGCAAGCCTACATCGGTGCCCATGAAGGTGCTGTTGTCTACGAAGATATTTTGTACGCCACCACTCATCTCACTGCCTACTACAAAGCCGCCATGGCCATGCAGCACGACATTGTTTTGTATGATGACATTCTTGCAGGGCTCACCACGACGGCGTCCGTCCTCATCCTTGCCCGACTTGAGGCAGATGGCATCGTCGCCTGCATCGAAGTGGCAGTTGGCAATGATGGCATTGGTGCACGACTCCAGGTCGAGGGCATCGCCATTCTGCGAATACCAGGGGTTGACTACGGTCACCTTGTTCAGCGTGATATGGTCGCAAGAGCGCGGATGCAAGCACCAGGCGGGTGAGTTCTTGAAGGTGCATCCCTCGATAAGTACACGCTTGCATTTCACGAAGTTGAGCAATACGGGGCGCAACCAGTCGCGGATGCTGTTCCACTCCTCTTCGGTCTCGATGCCTACAGGATTGTTGAAGTTGATGCAAGCCTTCATACCTTTGATAGAACCTTCGCTCGGATACCAAGTGGTACCTTCTACAACGCCTCCCTTGCGGATGAGCTTGTTCCATTGGCTCTCGGTGAGCTTGCTTTTCTTCACGGCTCGCCAGGTGTCTCCGTTTCCGTCAAATGTGCCGTGTCCGGTGATGGCAATGTTCTCGCAGTTCCAGGCCGAGATGGGCGATTGGCAGCGACGGGTGTCGAGGCCCTCGAAGCTGGTTTCGATGATGGGGTATAGCGAGTGGTCGCCAGAGAAGTACACCAGGGCGTTATACTCTGTGTAGAGGTTTACGTTGCTCTTCATCTCGATGGGGCCGGTAATCCACAAGCCTTCGGGGATGACTACGGTACCGCCGCCCTTCTCGCTCACATGAGTGATGGCATCGTTGATAGCCTTTGTGTTCAAGGCTATACCGTCGCCTACGGCTCCGAACTCTACGATACTCACCTTATAGTCGGGGAAGGTGGGGAGCTGCACCTCTTCCATCTCGAAGGGAAGACGCTCGTACACAGCTTTGTCGATGGGGTAACTCTCTTCTTGCTTGCCTACGCAGCTGGTCAATAGTACGGCAGCAGCAGCAATCAGGGTGTTGAAATAGTTCTTTTTCATAATGGTATATTGATAAGGTTATTCTTGCATATTGCAAAGATACAATTTTATTTCTATATAAATGAAAAATAGGATATGGATTTGACAATAACGTCTAAACTTTATACCTTTGTTGCCGTAAATCAATCGATACAAGAATGGAAACTGCATTGTACCTCATTCCCTGCACTTTGGGCGACACGCCTATTGAGAAGGTGCTGCCGGCATACAACCGTGATATTATTGTCGGTATCCGCCATTTTATTGTTGAGGATGTGCGCACGGCCCGTCGTTTTCTCAAGAAGGTGGAGCGCGAAATCAATATTGACGATCTGACCTTCTATGAACTGAACAAGCATACCTCGCCCGAGGCTATTGCCTCGTACCTCAAACCGTTGCAGGAGGGTGTGCCCATGGGTGTTATCTCCGAGGCGGGCTGTCCTGCCGTGGCCGACCCTGGGGCCGATGTGGTGGCTATCGCACAGCGCAAGCGCTGGAGGGTGGTTCCGCTGGTGGGTCCGTCAAGTATCATTCTCAGCGTGATGGCGTCGGGGTTCAACGGGCAGAGTTTTGCATTTCATGGCTATCTGCCTATTGATGCAAGCGAACGTGCAAAGACGCTGAAGCACTTGGAGGCGCGTGCCTACTCGGAGCATCAGACCCAGCTGTTCATTGAGACTCCCTATCGCAATCTGAAGATGTTTGACGATATCATCCGCACGTGCCGCCCCCAGACGAAGCTGTGCGTGGCGGCCAATCTCACCTGTGAGGGCGAATATGCAGTGACACGCACGGTGGCCGAATGGAAGGGTCAGCGCCCTCCGATTGACAAGATTCCATGCATATTCCTTATATATAAATAAGGTATATAAAGCAAGGGGCATATCACGTGATATGCCCCTTGCTCATGCATGTTTTATGGTTATTTTAAGATTGGATATTGGTTTTTTACTTCTTGTAGTAGGCGTCGTAGCGTGCGTTCAGCCCGTCGATAATCTCCTGGGTGATATTCATGTCGCTGTCAATGTAGAGGATGTTGTCGCCAATGCGGCTGAGGATTATGTTGTAGCCCATCACCCTGTTGTAGTCGCTGATGTATGCGTTGATAGAGTCGCGGAAGAGGGCATTGTTCTTGTTGTTTGCAATGGCGAGCTCGTTGCTCAGGCGCTCTTGCAGCCGCTCCAGCTCTTCGCTTTGTTTCAGTATACGGGCTTGCTCTGACTCGGCTCTTTCGCGTGTGACGAAGGCGTTGTTGTTGAGCTTGCGCTCAAACTCCTCATATTCGGCCTGCAGCTTCTTGCCCTTTTCGTTGAGGGTGGCGCGGATATTCTCCTCCTTGCGTATCATCTCTTCGTTGAGCTGTATCCACAACTTGTAGTTGGTGAGCAGCGTGTCGATGTCTACATAGGCAATCTTCAGTGCCGGTGTGCTGTCGTATACGACAGGAGCCGGTGCCACGACGGGTTGCTGAGGAGCTTGGTTGCATTGAGTGAATGTCAGCACGAATGCTGAAGCACAAAGTGCGGTAACGATAGTTTTCTTCATTGTTTTATATTGTTTTTTAATTACTCGGTATCCGTCTCATGCCGTCTGCTTTCCTTCACTGCCATGCGGTTTTCGCGCTGTGCCTGCCTGTCCTGTGTTTGGGCGCTGGTGATGCCCCGTTCACGCAAGTGCTTGTTGCCGCAAACGTGGGTGTTGGGGAAGCGTCCGTTCTTCTTTATCAGAATGGTAACACACATTAACACCATGCAGACTGCAATTATTAGCAGAGAAATTAGGAATAAACGTACCATTTTCTTATTTTTGCGGGTGCAAAGATAATGCAAACGAGTGAATAAAGCTTACTTTATTTGCAACGAGCGCCGCTTATCTTCGCAAAACTGTTGCAAAGATACAACAAATGAGCGAATAAAACTCGCTTTGCCCGTTACTTTTACCTTTTTTAAGGATATAAACTATAATAATATGACTAAAATGAAGACAGAAAACTTGAAACCAGCAGCCCTGTTCGGCTATTTTGAAGAGATTTGTAGCATTCCCCGTCCATCGAAGCACGAGGAGAAGATGACTGCCTACCTGAAGGCTTTCGGCGAGTCGCGAGGCTTGGCCACCAAGGTCGACGAGGCTGGCAACGTCGTTATCAGCAAGCCCGCCACTCCAGGCATGGAGAACCGCAAGACCATCATCCTGCAGTCACACATGGATATGGTGTGCGAGAGCAATAAGGGGGTGAACCATGACTTCCTTACCGACCCCATCCGCCTCGTCATCGACGGCGAGTGGCTCAAGGCCGATGGCACTACCCTCGGTGCCGACAACGGTATCGGCGTAGCCGCTGCACTGGCCGTGCTCACTGACGACAGCATCAAGCATGGCCCCATCGAATGTGTGTTTACGGTCGACGAAGAGACTGGTCTTACTGGTGCCAATGCCATGCAGGGCGGCTTCATGAACGGCGACATCCTGCTCAACCTCGACTCTGAAGACGAAGGTGAAATCTTCATCGGCTGTGCCGGTGGTGTGCGCACCGATGCCACCTTTAAATATAAAGAGGTGTCTGTGCCCGAGGGCTACTTCCACTTCAAGGTGACCGTCAACAACCTCCTTGGCGGCCATAGTGGCGACGATATCAACAAGGGCCACGCCAATGCCAACAAAGTGCTCAATCGCTTCCTCTTGGCTGCTGCCGAGAAGTACGACCTCTACCTCACCTATATTGAGGGCGGCAACAAGCATAATGCCATTCCTCGCGAGGCTTGCGCCCTCTGTGCCGTGCCCATGAAGGACAAGGAGAGCGTGCGTGTAGACTTCAACGTGTTTGCCTCCGAGGTAGAAGCCGAGTATGCAGCCATCGAGACCAAGGCGCAGTTCACGATGGAATCCACCGACAGTGTTCCCACTGCCATGGACAAGGACACCATGCTCCGTCTCCTGCGTGCCCTGCACGGCGTGTTCAACGGCGTGTTTGCCATGAGCAACGATGTGCCCGGCCTCGTGGAAACATCGAGCAATCTCGCCTCGGTGCGTATGGCCGATGGTGAAGTGAAGATAGTGCTCTCGCAGCGCAGCTCGGCCGCTTCGGGCAAGAAAGATGTGGCCGACAGTGTACGTGCCGTATTCGAGCTGGCAGGCGCCGAGGTTGAGGTAGGCGAGGGCTATCCCGGTTGGAAGCCCAATGCCAAGTCTGAAATCCTGCAGATTGCCATCGCCACCTACAAGCAGCTCTTCGATAAGGAGCCCAAGGTGAAGGCCATCCATGCCGGTCTCGAGTGCGGACTCTTCCTTGAGAAATATCCCCACTTGGATATGATTTCCTTCGGGCCCACCATGCGTGGCGTTCACTCACCCGACGAGCGCCTGCTCATCTCCACCGTAGCGCTCTGGTGGCGTCACCTCGTAGCTGTGCTCGAGGCTGCACCAGTGAGTAATCTATCGTGACTAAGAATGGCATGTCCCTTTTTTAAAGATCGCATGTGCCTATTGGCAAAAGTTTATAAATCGGTTGGCATTGGCAGGCCTACCTGTGTTGTCGTACAAAATCATACGTAGAATTTGTACAAAAATCCATCTTGCAGGTCTGCCAAAGCCAACCAATTTATAAACTTTGATATATGCAATAAAACTATTACAAACATGCGATAGAACCGGTACATGCATGTACCGCGCAAAACACAAGGCTCCGGCAAATCTAACAGAGCCTTGCGTCAGAAAAAATCTCTTTGTCTGATTTTCCTGACGGAGCCTTTCATTTTCCCTTTCGGGTATATCCTCCACACTCCGAGGGTATACTGAACATTCTTCGAGGGTCTACCCTTGCGGGTTATTGGGTGAACCCAATATTTTTGTTTTCCCTTTTGAGGTTGCAGGTGTCAGTAATCGGTCGTAATATTATGATGTATAGCATGTTACCGACCGATACCCCCTGCTGCAGGGTGTCGGTAACTCTGCGACTTACAACACCGACACCTCAGCAACGGGGGTATCGGTCGTCATGTGCCTTATATATAATACTTTACAAGCAATTACTGACACCCGCAACCCCAAAAGGGGAAACACTATTTTTCTACATGGCTTTCGTTGCAACAACTCACGTTAAGATGAATCGGGAAATGCACTTGCTCTTTTCAGGAAAAGCATGTCCTATTTTTTCGTTTCCACAAGCCAATTCTTAAATCATAAGTACTGATTTAATATTCAAAGCTTGTGAATACTAAATCATAAGCTTTGATTTACTATTCAGTGCTTATGATTTACTTTTTCTAAGGCTCCTCGGAATTAAATGGATTGAGAGAAAAGGAAAATCGGGCAGGTGTCTCGAGATAATAGAAGGTCTGTCTGGTTGGCGATTGTTTGTATTGTCCGCTCACCTCTCACCACTCACCTCTTATACCGTTAGAGTACAGGGTCTGTGACCCGATAGAATGAGTTCTCGCTATCATACACGCAAAGTGTGCTTACTTTTGCACCCGAGAAACGAATATCTCTGTGAGCGTTCGCATTGATTCAGGTGCATGAACTTTTGCTTGTCTTTTTTTTGCCTTTCGCAAAAAAAGTAATGCAATATGGCTGTTATTTAAATATAATTGAGGAATGCACCATATTCAATACCCACCACACTTTTAGGAATGGTAATGGATGTGAGGTTGCTGCAACAATCAAAAGCCTGCTGCCCAATACTCGTCACACTCTCGGGGATGTTGATGGCAGTAAGACTTGTACAATATTGAAAAGTACAAGCCTTAATACTCGTTAATTGGGAACTCTCGGGTATAATGATGTTAATGAGCCCGTCGCA
This sequence comes from uncultured Bacteroidaceae bacterium, assembly GCA_964570685.1. Taxonomy (GTDB): domain Bacteria; phylum Bacteroidota; class Bacteroidia; order Bacteroidales; family Bacteroidaceae; genus UBA1189. Next base: position 18,151 of record CAZMZC010000022.1, read on the forward strand.
ACCACTAAAGGCTTCATAACCAATATTGGTCACACTCTCGGGTATTGTGATAGATGTGAGCTCGCTGCAATCATAGAAAGCAGAGTTCCCAATACTTGTTACACGATATGTTTTGCTATCATAGGTTACGGTGGAGGGAATGGCGATATCTCTGTCGTATCCGTTAGAGTATTCTACATAAGAAGCAACTTCTACCGTTAAATCAGTTGAAGAGGAAATGTTGTAATAAATACCATCCACCTCAAAGTCGTGGGCACTAGCCAACAAAGGCATTAACATTGCAAAGAGCGAGAATAGAAACTTCTTTGCTCGAGTCTTGTTCGTTTTCATCTTGATTACTATTTTGTTAAACTTAGTTTGCCTCGTTCATCTTGGCTGCAGCCTCGCAAACATAAAGAAAGCGTAGACCCAACCATATCTCCTGCAGGCTCACCACAAGCCCCTAAGTACTATGGGAAGTCTACGCTAAAGCGTAACTTCACCGTACTTAGGTTGTTCATGCTCATTATCTTCTTTCGAGGTGGTGATTCGCAGGAGAAATGAGCAATCAAAATGTTATGTGCTCAGAAGCACGGAGCAAAAGTAATAATTAATTGACAATTGACAAACGATTATTGACAATTATTTTCTTGTATCGCAAAAGAAAAGTGATGAAGCCACTCGCGACAATCCATAAGGTTTTCAAGGAATAGGCGCAGGCGTACCTTGAAGGCCTTGTGGGTTATAGCGTCGCACACAAGCAAAGGAAGGCTATAGAGTTTAGTGCTTCACACAAAAGTAGCCTGTGCTCAACAATGTAAATGAATTTGCATTGTTTTCGCGTAATCAAAATTAGGCTGCGGCTCAGAAATTTTCAAATAAATTTGGCATTTCGTTCGCCTTGCACTAATTTTGCAAGATAATTCGTTTAGATAGGGAAAATTATATAAAAAAGGTATAAGCAATATGAATATTTCGTACAATTGGCTTAAGGAATATGTCGACTTTAACCTCACTCCCGATGAGGTAGCCGCTGCGCTCACCTCGATAGGCTTGGAGACAGGCAGCGTGGAGGAGGTACAAACCATCAAGGGAGGCCTCGAAGGTATCGTTATCGGTGAGGTGCTCACCTGCGAACCGCATCCCAACTCAGACCACATGCACGTGACAACGGTTAACCTCGGCGAAGGCGACCCCGTACAGATTGTATGTGGCGCTGTCAACGTGGCTGCCGGTCAGAAGGTGGTAGTGGCTACATTGGGCACCAAGCTTTACGATGGCGATGAGTGTTTCACCATCAAGAAGTCGAAGCTGCGCGGTGTAGAGTCCAACGGTATGATCTGTGCCGAGGATGAAATCGGTATTGGCACCAGCCACAAAGGCATCATCGTGCTCCCCGCCGATGCTGTGCCCGGAACTCCTGCCAAGGACTATTATAATATAAAGAGCGACTACGTGCTTGAGGTAGACATCACCCCCAACCGTGCTGATGCTTGCTCGCACTACGGTGTGGCCCGCGACCTCTATGCCTACTTGTTGCAGAATGGCTATGAGACCGCTCTGCACCGTCCCTCAGTGGAGGCTTTTGCGGTGGACAACAACGAACTGTCCATCGCCATCGAGGTGGTGAGTGAAGCTGTTTGTCCGCGCTATGCCGGCGTGAGCATCAAGGGTGTTACTGTAAAGGAAAGTCCCGAATGGCTGAAGAACCGACTGACAACCATCGGCCTCCGTCCCATCAACAACATCGTGGATATCACCAACTATATCCTCCATGCTTATGGTCAGCCCCTCCACTGCTTCGATGCCGACAAGGTGAAGGGCGGTAAGGTAGTGGTGAAGACCATGCCTGAGGGTACTCCCTTCGTGACACTCGATGGGGTAGAGCGCAAACTCTCTGAGAACGACCTCATGATATGCAATGCCGAGGCTCCGATGTGTATCGCCGGTGTCTTTGGAGGCCTGGAATCAGGTACTACCGAGGAGTCTGTAAACATTTTCCTTGAGAGTGCTTACTTCAATCCTACTTCGGTGCGTAAGACCGCCCGTCGTCACGGACTCAATACCGATGCATCGTTCCGTTTCGAGCGTGGTATCGATCCCAATGGTGTCATCTATGCTTTGAAGCAGGCTGCACTCCTCGTTAAGGAGTTGGCAGGTGGTACCATTTCTATGGAGATTTGCGACGTATATCCTACACCCATCGAGGACTTCAAGGTAGACCTCAAGTATGACTTTGTGAACTCACTCATCGGTAAGGAGATTCCTGCAGAGACGGTGAAGAACATTGTACGTAGCCTTGAGATGACCATCGAGGACGAGTCTGCCGAGGGTCTTGCCCTGAGCATTCCCCCTTATCGTGTAGATGTGCAGCGTCCCTGCGATGTGGTAGAAGATATCCTCCGCATCTATGGTTACAACAATGTCGAGATACCCTCGGCGCTGAAGTCGAGCCTCACCACCAAGAATAAGGAAGACCGTTCACACCGCTTGCAGCAGGTAGTAGCCGAGCAGCTCGTGGGTTGTGGATTCAACGAGATACTCAACAACTCGCTCACACGTGCGGCCTACTATGACGGCAACGAGACCTATCGTCCCGAGAACCTGGTGAACTTGATGAACCCCTTGAGCAACGACCTCAACGTGATGCGTCAGACACTGCTCTTCGGCGGTCTCGAGAGCATAGCACACAATGCCAACCGCAAGAGTGCCGACCTGCGCTTCTTCGAGTATGGCAACTGCTATTATTATAATAAGGAGAAGAAGGACGACGAGAAGGTGCTCGCTTGCTATAGCGAGGACTATCATCTCGGCCTCTGGCTGACAGGTAAGCGCGTGGCTGGCTCATGGGCACATGCCGATGAAGACTCGTCGGTATATGAGTTGAAGGCCTACGTGGAGAACATCTTCGCACGCCTCGGTCTTAACCTGCGCAGCGTGGTGGTAGGCAACCTCACCGACGGTATCTACTCGGCTGCCCTCAGCTACCACACTCGTGGAGGCAAATTGTTGGCTACCGTAGGCATTGTAAGCAAGAAGCTGACCAAGGCCTTCGATATCGACAACGAGGTATACTATGCCGACATCAACTGGAAGAACCTGCTCCAGGCCATCAAGTCGGTAAAGGTAAGCTACACCGAATTGTCGAAGTACCCTGCCGTGAAGCGCGACCTTGCTCTGTTGCTCGACAAGAACGTGCAGTTTGCCGACATCGAGCGCATCGCCTACGACTGTGAGCGTAAGTTGCTCAAGGCTGTCGAGCTGTTCGACGTGTACGAAGGCAAGAACCTCGAGCCCGGAAAGAAGAGCTATGCGGTGAGCTTCATCCTGCAGGATGAGGGGAAGACCCTCAACGATAGGCAGATAGACAAGATTATGGCCAAGCTTATCGCCTCCTACGAGAAGCAATTGGACGCGAAGTTGAGATAAGAGGATGCCCTCCCCAACCCCCTCCCGAAGAGGGGGCTTTCGGGCATCACTGAGTTCTTCTAGTCCTCTGAGAAAAAGAAAAATATAATCACTAAATAAAAATAGAACTATGGGAAGAGCGTTTGAATTCCGTAAAGCAAGAAAACTGAAGAGATGGGGCAACATGGCCCGCACATTTACACGTATCGGTAAGCAGATTGCCATTGCCGTGAAGGCTGGCGGTCCTGATCCCGACAACAATGCGGCACTCCGTGCTATCATTGCTACTGCACGTCACGAGAACATGCCCAAGGACAATATTGAGCGTGCCATCAAGAACGCCTGCGGTAAGGATCAGAAAGACTATAAGGAGATGAACTACGAAGGCTATGGCCCTCACGGCGTAGCCATCTATGTAGAGACACTTACCGACAATACCACCCGTACCGTAGCCAATGTACGTAGCGTATTCACCAAGTTTGGCGGTACCCTCGGTACATCTGGTTCGCTCGACTTCATCTTCACCCACAAGTCAATGTTCACCTTCGCCAAGAAGGACGATGTGGATATGGATGAGCTGATACTCGACCTTATCGACTTCGGCGTAGAAGATGAGTACGACGAGGAGGAGAAGGAAGAGGGTGGCACCGAAATCACTATCTACGGTGATCCCAAGTCGTTCTCACAGATTCAGAAGCACCTTGAGGAGTGCGGTCTCGAGGTACGCAGTGCCGAGTTTACCCGTATCCCCAATGACCTGAAGGATGTCAACGAGGAGCAGCGTGCTACTATCGACAAGATTGTAGAGCGCCTCGAGGAAGACGAAGACGTACAGAATGTGTACACCAACATGAAGCCAGAAGAGTAATCGAAAGGGAAACCAAGGTATGTATCATTAAAGGTGTCTTGTGTTATTGCAAGGCACCTTTATAATAATTAATAATAACTATGGACAATGAACAAAGGATAGCACGTGCTGTTGAACTCTTCAAGATGGGTTATAATTGTGCACAATCAGTTGTGGCGGCTTTTGCCGACGAATATGGCTATACCGAGGAGCAGGCATTGAAGATGTCGGCCTCGTTTGGAGGTGGTATAGGACGTATGCGTGAAACCTGTGGTGCGGCTTGCGGTATGTTTATCTTGGCAGGATTGGAAACTGGATGCACTGATGCTGCCGATCGTCAAGGCAAAGCCTACAACTATGCTTTCGTGCAGCGTCTGGCCGAGGAATTTAAGCGCGAAAACGGGGCGCTCATCTGTGCCGAATTGCTCGGACTACGTGAGCGGAAGCCGCAATCATCTATGCCCGAGGAACGTACGGATACCTACTATATGAAACGTCCATGTGTCAAAATGGTAGAGACCGCGGCGAAAATCTGGACAAATAGGCAAAAAATGCAATAAAAAACGTGGAAATAGAAAGAAATGTCGCTCAAAAACATGTTGTAAAACATAAAAATTGTAACTTTGCAGCAGATTTAATACAGATTCGCTCTTGTGAGAGTGACGGATGTTTAACAATTAAAATAAATTAAAGAACTATGTTGACAGAGAAAGCCGGTGAAAATGCAGGTCTGATTTGGAATGCACTTGACGGTAAGGAAGGTTTGACCTTCAAGGAGATTAAGAAGGAAACAAAGCAGAAGAAGGATGATTTCCTCCTTGGCTTGGGTTGGTTGCTTCGTGAGGGTAAGGTTGCTGCCGTTGAGGTAGAGGACGATGTTGTTTACTCACTGAAGTAATCATATTTATATAAGGAATTAACATTATCACCCTGGTGGCCTTTGGCTCGCCAGGGTGATTTGTTTTATAAATGTTTAAATTGTTTAATTATGGCATACTAAATGAGTATTTGATGCGTTACAATAATGTATCATCTCAAAAATATGTGCCTATGGACAAAGACTCTACTCTATTCTCTACTTCTGAGTTCGCAGCGTTGGTTCGCAAAGCGGTAAAGCAGGAAAGGACGCGTCAGCCTAAAGAATCGATTGTGGTGCTCTTGAAGGACTTTGCGTACAATTATCGGGCTAATGCTACTATGCCCGAGGGCTTGCAGGGATATATGCTCAGTTGATGTGGCTGTAAAATCTGCCTTGAGATAAATAACACTGTTTTGCTTGCTTAATCCATACTATTTGCCTACTTTTGTCGGCGAATAGCTGTGGTAGTAACCATAAGTTATATGTTTGTTGCTATTAGTATAGGAATATGAAGCCGATGATTGCCCCTTCATTGCTGGCCGCCGATTTCTCGAATCTGGCTCGCGATATTGATATGATTAACCGTAGTGAAGCCGATTGGCTGCACTTGGATGTGATGGACGGTGTGTTTGTGCCTAACATCTCATTTGGATTTCCTGTGTTGGAGCATGTGGCACGCTTGTGTGAGAAACCGCTTGATGTGCATTTGATGATTGTACAACCCGAAAAGTTCATACGCGAGGTAAAGGCACTGGGGGCTATGATGATGAATGTGCATTACGAAGCCTGTACGCATCTGAACCGAGTAATCTATGAGATACACGAGGCTGGGATGAAGGCTGGTGTGACGCTCAATCCCTCAACTCCAGTGAGTATGCTCGTCGATGTGATACGCGATGTGGATATGGTGCTGCTGATGACGGTGAATCCAGGGTTTGGTGGTCAGAAGTTCATCGAACATTCTATCGATAAGGTGCGTCAGCTACGTAAGCTTATTGACGAAACAGGTTCGCAGGCTCTCATTGAAGTGGATGGTGGAGTCAATATGGACACTGGACGTCGGTTGGTGGAGGTAGGTGCCGACGTGCTGGTTGCCGGTAGCACCGTGTTTAAGGCTCCTGATCAGATAGCAATGATACACGAACTGAAAAGTTTGTAGTTTTCTTCTTGATAATTGTATAGCCGTGGCAATAGGTGACTCCATACAGCGATATCCTTTGCTGCGGCTTTTTGTTCCTTATGCTTGCGGCATTGCTTTGGGCGATGTTCTATATCCGTACATTCCTATACTCACGAGTGTTGCAATAGCAGCCTGCTTGGCGGTTGTGATTGCAATGTCGTGTATATATAGGTCTCGTCAGGCATCTTGGCGTATGGTATATGGTGTGTTGGCTTCGGGCTTGTTCTTGTTGCTGGGTGTCGGGTGCTATTCGTTGTCGCGTGACAATATCTCGTATGAGTGGCCTTCTGAAGAACGTGTGTATGAGGCTCGCGTGGTAGACTCTCCTCGTAAACGTGCCCGAAGTTCGCTATGTGTGGTGCAGGTGAGTGCAATGGCTGATTCGGCAGGATGGACCTCCGTGCGGCGCAAGGTGTTTGTGTATATGGAGCCTACGGAAGCTGTCGATTCTTTGTTGCCGGGTGATGTGATATGCTTTAGTGGTAAGGTGCGTGAGCCACGAAACTTTACTGCTGACCTCAACTTTGACTATGCACGTTATGTGACAATGCAAGGCGCTTCGGGTACCGTATATCTACCATCTTCGCAATGGGCGAGAGTAGGGGAGGGAGAGCTTACTCTCCGAGAGCGTTTTTTGCGACTTCGCCTGCATCTGCAGGATCATTATCTGCATTCTGCATTTAGTGATGATGCGTTGGGAGTACTGGCGGCACTGACCTTGGGTGACAAACGCTCACTCAGCGAAGAAACCCGTGCTGCCTATACCGATGCCGGGGCGGCTCATGTCTTGGCCTTGTCGGGATTGCATGTAGGTGTTATCTATGCCATGTTGGCCTTTATGATGCGTGGTGTGGTGCGGCGGCGTAGTATGCGCTGGTTGCGTGAGTCACTTATCATCGTGGTGCTATGGGCTTTTGCGCTTATGGTAGGTATGTCGGCATCGGTGGTGCGTGCAGTCTTTATGTGTACGCTCTATATTTTAGCTCGTTGGATTAGCCGTGACAGTTCCTCCATCAGCGTCTTGTCACTGGCTGCTTTCGTGATGCTTCTTGCGCATCCTCTTTATCTGTTCGATGTCAGTTTTCAGCTCTCTTTTATGGCGATGGTCGCCATTCTTTGGCTCGACCCTTATGTGGAGGCCTTCTTGCGTAGCAAACGATTGCCATGGCTGCTGGCATATCCTATAGGAATCATGGGTATGTCTTTGGTGGCACAGTTGGGTACCTTCCCTCTGTCATTGTATCATTTTGGTACCTTTCCCACCTATTTCCTGCTCACTAATCTTGTGGTGATACCCTATCTGAACATCGTGCTGCTGCTTACCGTAGTATGGTGGGCACTTGTGTTGATGGGGCTGCCTCTATCTACTCAGCTCGGACTGTTGCTGCAACATCTCACTCAGTGGATGAACGACGGTCTGGCTCATATCAGTAAATGGCCTCATGCCGTACTGCACATTACGGAATATAGTGCTATGGCTACCCTGTTTACTTATCTGCTGATATTGTTTCTCGCCCTGTATCTCACAAAGAAGTGGCCGCATGGCCTGGTGTTGACTTTGGCCTCATTGCTGGGACTGCTGCTTACATATCTGTTTTGAGCCAGGGTCTCATTGCCTCAGGAGCCCCCGTATCTATATTTTCTGCATCTGTTTTGTGGAGCAAACTTTTTTCCTTACTTTTGCACTATCATATAAAAAGGTATAGTCTATGGAATATATATCGACCGCTATCGAAGGTGTCTACTTGATTAAGCCACGTGTTTTCAATGATGCGCGTGGCTACTTTATGGAAGCATTCAAGCAGGAGGAGTTCGATGCCAATGTCTATCCTGTCAAGTTCGTACAGGACAATGAATCGATGTCATCGTATGGTGTATTGCGCGGATTACACTATCAACGAAGCGAGTGGAGCCAGGCCAAGTTGGTACGTGTCATCAAAGGACGCGTGCTCGATGTGGCCGTAGATATGCGCCGTTCGTCTCCTACTTTCGGCAAGTATGTGATGGCCGAGTTGAGCGATGAGAACAAGATGCAGTTTTTCATCCCCCGCGGCTTTGCCCATGGTTTCCTCGTGCTGAGCGATGAGGCGGTGTTTACCTATAAGGTCGACAATGTGTACACCCCACAAGCTGAGGCGTCGGTGCTCTTCTCTGATGAGCAGATTGGTATCGAGTGGCCTATTGATGCTAAGGATATGATACTCTCGCCCAAGGATTTGGCGGCAGTGCCGTTCTGCGAGGCCGAGTGTTTTGATTGATGGCTTAGTTTTTGGAGTTTAGGGTGTCAACTCTCTTGGGCTGACTTGGCATATTCACTTGGTGTCATTCCTGTAGCTTTCTTAAAAACTTCGCGGAAGTACTTGTGATCGGCAAATCCCACTTGGTCGGTCACCTCGCTTATTGTTAGTCGGTGCTCGCGCAGCAGTTTCTTGGCCCTGTTGATACGGTACTCACGGATAAGGTCCGATGGGGTATTTCCTGTAAGCCCCTTTATCTTGTTATATAATGTGGTGCGGCTGATGCGAAGCTCGTAGGCAAGCGTGTCGACTGTAAATTCGGGATTGTCCAGATGGGTGTTTATGATATCCTTCATCTCTACCATCAGCTTGAGGTCGAGTTCTGAGGTGTTTTCGGCAATGTTTTCGGTGAGGTTGTCCAGCGAGGCCATGCGTTCCTTGAGCTGCCTGCGGCTTTCCACGAGGTTGCGCAAGGTGAGCTGCAGTATCTTCATGTCAAACGGCTTGGTCACATAGGCATCGGCCTTGACTGCCAGCCCGTTGACAATACTCTGCTGGTCTGACAGGGCCGATATCAGCACCACGGCAATGTGCGAAGTGTCGATATTGCTCTTGATAGATACGCAGAGGTCATCGCCACGCATCTCGGGCATCATTACATCGGTGAGCACGATGAGGGGCTGTATATAGTGCAGCTTCGACAGGGCCTCCTTGCCATTGGTTGCCGTGTATACCCTGTATTCCTGGCCGAATATCCGGGCGAGGTAGGCCAACAATTCCGGATTGTCCTCTACGATGAGCAGACGGGTGCGGTTGTCGGTGTTGTCGGCCTGGTCGGTGCCAGCCTTGTTATCTATTACCGATTGCACATTCTCTTCCTCTGGATGTTCAATGAATAGGGTGGTATGTGGGTCGTAGTGTTCTTTGCCCATAGGGAATCTGACGTGGAAGTCGCTGCCTTGGCTCTGTTTGCTGTTGACTTCGATTTTTCCTTTCATCGCCTTCACATATCGCCCTATCGAAAATAGTCCTAAGCCGCTACCCAGTATTCGGGCATTCACGGCATTGGTGCCACGGAATATTTGCTTGAACAGTTGACTCTGTTCATCCTCGGGTATGCCTATCCCTTTGTCTACCACGTGGAAGCCCCAGTTTTTTCCGTCTTCGTAGAGGCTGAATGTGATGGTGCCGTTCTCTTCGCTGTACTTGATGGCATTGGAGACAAGGTTCTGTATGATGGAGTTCAGCTTGCGCACATCCACCCATATCTCGAACTCATTATCCGAATGTATATACTCTATCTGCTGATTCCTGGTTTGCGCCAATACTCTCCATCTCTCTATCTGCTTGCTTATGTGCGATATGGCGTCGTGGCGCTCTATGCGCAACAGTCCCTTTTCTATGCTCTCTATCTCGTAGCGCATCACCTTATCGGTCATCTCGGCCAGCGTTTTGGTGTTTCGCAATGCCAACTCTATTGCTTCCCGGTCGTTGGCGCTTAGCGTGGTGCTCTCGCTCAGTTCTTCCAGGGGAGCCTTGATTAGGGTGATGGGGGTGCGCAGGTCGTGGGCCGTGTTGGTGAAGAACCGCACCTTCTCGTCAGAGATATGCATGGCGGTAGATGACTTGCTATACTTGATGATGAGGATAAGTGCCAATGCCAACATGCTGAGTTCGGCTAGGAGTCCGAGGTATGAGAAGTAGAACGGAGGACTGATGGTGATGGCCAAGCTTTGCTCGTCGAGCAGTTTGCCCGACTCTTTTGACGTGGAGCGTATGGTCAAGGCATACTTGCCGGCTTTCAGCTCGTTCAAGGTGATGAAGTTGTCCTCATTGAGCTCATGCCACTGCGCCTTCTTCAGGTTGCCGTCGGTAGTCCAGGTAATCTGGCAGTCCGATGGGTATATGTGGTTGATGTTCTTGACCTTTATGGCGGCGTTTCGCTGACTATTTGACAGTCTCAGATGCTGGGTGTTGTTGATGGCTTCGGTGAGTGGCGAGCCTTCGTCGCCCGGATTCACGCGCGTGTTTCCTATATATAGGTCGGCCAATATGAGGTTCGATTTGTATATATGGGGCAGGTTGGCTTTCTCGTGTATCTCGATGACACCGAAGTCACCTCCAAACATGATGGTATTCCTATGGGTCAGTATTCCTGAGCGTATGCTGAAGTTCATGCCCTCCAATCCCTGGTCGTTGGTCCAGGTGGTAATCCTTTTCGTGTTCTTGTTGAAGCGCACGATGCCGCCGTCCGAACTGATGTAGAGCGATTCGTTGTTGGCTTTCACAATACATTTCATGCAGTTGTTGTTGAGGGCACTGTTGCTCTTGTTGTATTGGTAGTAGTAATTTTGCTCCTCGTTGTATACGATGAGTCCGTGGTGATGCGTACCTATATATATAGTGCCGTCGTTGTCCTGAAAGAGTGTGTTCACCTTGAACCGTTCCAGGGGCAGTTCTATGCGGCGCTCCTCGTGGCTTCGCTTGTCAAAGATGTAGAGTCCGTCCTTGGTCCCTATCCAGAGGTTGTCTTCATCCTTTCGGGTGATGTGGGTGATGCCGCCAAACACCTCGGCGTAGTTGAGCCGTATGTTGCCATTCTGGTAGCTGATGTTGAAGAGCTGGTTCTCGCCTCCCATCCATACGCTGCCGTCCGAGGTGTCGAGGTACATCGTCTGGATATACTTCTCCGGCGCCATGGAGGTAGGCTTCACGAATCGGGCCTTGCGGGTAGCCTTGTCTATGATATAGATTCCCGAGGCATATCCGCCGGCGAGAATGGTGCCGGGGGCCACTTCGCATATCGTGAGGAAGTAGTGGTTGGGGTTGGGCGACTCGTCTGCCATAGAGAGCATCGTATGCCACTGGCCGGTAGCCGTGTGGTACAGGCTGATACCGTTGTCTGTGGCATACCACAGGTCGTGCTGGCTATCCTCCATGATGCAGTAGATGCCATTGTTGATGAGCGTGTTGTTGCTCTGGATAGAGCGGCGTATCCAGTTGAACTTCGGATAGCTTTCATTGCATATTGTCAGTCCCTTGGGGAATGAGCACATCCATAGCTGCCCATCCATATCTATGCATATGTCAGAGACGTTGTCGGTGTTCATGCGGTAATCTGTGGAAAAGTCGGCCTGTAGGTATGGCAATGGCACGCAGTCGCTCATGCTCATCTGATATACACAGGCTGCATTGGTCGAGAATATCACCTCGTCGCCCTGGTTGGTAGCCAGTATTTTGGTGACACGCACGTCGGGCAACACATCCTTATGGTGAATCGCCACACCCGCATCCTCCTTGTAGGCCATTATGCCGGCATCTTCCGTGCCGATGAGCAGTGTGTGGTACTTGTCGTTATAGTACAGGGTGTTGACGTTTATCTTGCTTTCTTGCAGGGCCGGTATCTGCTCCAATACCACTTCGTCTCCCTTGATATGCCCCACGAAGACGTTCTGCTTGGTACCGATATACAAGGTGGCCGAATCTCTGGACGTGGCGGCCGAGTAGCTGGAGTCAAAACTGCTGGAATGGATGCTTAGCGGTGTCCCCGTATGTGTGCGCACATTGTAGCGGAATGCCTCGTCGCCCACAAATATCCATATATTGCCATGGGGGTCGATGGGCGATACGGCACACTCCGAGATGTCGGCCTTGCTGGCACTGATTTGTGGCGAATACATCACCTCGAACCGGTTGCCTCTGTTGTCATAGCGCACCACACGCCCAAGCCCTGTCACCAGCCAGAGGTTGTCTTTCACAGGGTCGTAGATAAACTTGCAGGTAGAATACTCGGTAAACTTCTGGCCGGCCATCTTGATGGTATAGTGCGATATGTTGCTGCCGTCGTAGCGGTCGATGCCATTCTCGGTAAGGAACCACATGAACCCGCCGTTCGATTGCTCCACGGCATACACGTCGCGCGAGCTCAACCCATCTTCCAGCCTCACATATTTGTATATCTGTCCGTAGCCGAGGCTGCATATCCACAGCATCATCAGCACTGCCAGCCTCCTTGCGCGTTTCATAGATACTCTTTCCATCATTGCCTTGTTTTTCATATTTCTATTGTAGCCAGCCCAGCCCGTGGACTTTCTATTCGCAAATTTATATAAAATCCTGACAACTCCTAAACAATTCCCCCGAATAATTGTTCATTCCCCTTTGCAAGAAGTCAGTCGGCAAATGGCTCAAACATCTTGGTGCTTAGGTATTTTTCGGCACGGTCGGGGAATACCACCACAATGTTTCCCCGCTCTATCTTCTGGGCCGTGCGCAGGGCGGCAATCATGGCCGCGCCACTGCTCATGCCGGCAAAGATACCCTCCTGGGCAATAATCTGCCGCGCCATCTCTATGGCCTCCTCGCTCTCTATCATCTCCTGTGTATCAATCAGCGAGGGGTTGTAGATTTCGGGCACTATAGCCTCCTCCATATTCTTCAGTCCTTGTATATAGTGTCCCTTTATAGGATGGGCACACACCACCTTGATGTCGGGCTTCATTGCACGCAAAAAGCGCGACACCCCCATAAGCGTGCCCGATGTGCCTACGGCACACACCAGATAGTCAATCTTCCCGTCGGTCTGTTGCCAGATTTCTATGGCCGTCTTCTCATAGTGTGCCAGATAGTTGGCCGCATTGGCAAACTGGTCGGGCATGAAGTACTTCTCCGGATTCTCCGCTACCATCTGTCTGGCCCTACGGATGGCCCCGTCAGTACCCTCCTCGGCAGGGGTTAGTATCACCTTTGCACCATACGAACGCAGTATCTTGCGCCGTTCCACCGATACGGCACTGCTCATCACTATCTCCACAGGGTATCCCTTCACGATGCCTGCGATAGCCAGCCCTATACCCGTGTTTCCCGAGGTAGGCTCAATGATGGTAAGTCCCTTGCGGAGCAGCCCCGCCTGTTCGGCACTTTCTACCATGCGCAGGGCAATGCGGTCCTTGATACTTCCTGTAGGGTTAAAGCCCTCCAGCTTGGCAAAGATGTTCACCCCTGGTTTTGTGCATAGCCTGCCTATGCGCACCATCGGTGTGTTGCCTATAGTCTCCAGTATATTATCCTTTATCATAGCACATACATTATTATACAGTTTCTCGTAGCCTCTCTTCTCGTCGCTTCCCTTCCCCTCCTCTTTTCCTCTTCTCCTCACTAATCCTCTCTCTCTCTCTTGCAAAAGTAATGATTATCTGATAAACAGCAAAGAAAACCTGTTTGTTTCTTGTGAGGGCAAAAGTCTTCTTTCTCATCGGCTACCCTCCGTCATTTTTGTGCATTCAGGTGAAAAAAGTTTATTTTTGGGGTGGCAGTGGCAGCCGTAGGTTATGGATTATGGGTGAGCGATTACTGGGGGGAGTATCGTTCACCACCCTTTACCCTCATAACCCAATAATCTACTATCAATGGCGCACGCCACCGCGGTGACATTTTCGCGCCACCGCGGTGGCGTCTTTCCGTCACCGCGGTGATACCTTCACGCCACCGCGGTGGCGTGAACTTTTCCCAATTCCCAATCCCTCATAACCGCTCACCCGCTAACCACTAACCCGCAACGCTCCGCGCTGCCATGCCAGGTGTGAGTTTCTCTGATTTAATTCGTATTTTTGCCATGCCAATCAAGAATTTGCTTGGTTTTATTTGCAACACTAAGTTAAGTGAATTCTATGACATGGCAAAATCCTGGGCAACTTAATGTTGCTCAGGTACTTATAAAAAAACATTTATTAAAGTGTTGCGGAATTAAGGTTTTGCTAAAAATATTCTCGAATCATTCGTTGTAGCAAACAATGGTAACTTTTGGAGAAATCACTTGTTGTGTAAAAACAAATGATTATCTTTGCATCTATGAATAAGAAAGCCACGGGCATCTCATTTGTGATGGCTATATGCCTGTTCTGGTAATCTTTTAGAACGCTGACGACTATAACGAAATGCAAGGTATAAGTAACGAACTTAATGAAAGCCAATTGGCTGCCGTGCTCTACAATGAGGGACCTTCGCTAGTGATTGCCGGGGCAGGTTCGGGCAAGACTCGTGTGCTCACCTACAAAGTGGCACATCTCATGGAACAGGGGCTGGAGCCTTGGCGTATATTGGCACTGACATTTACCAATAAGGCAGCGCGTGAGATGCGCGAGCGTATAGGCAAGCGGGTGGGCGAACACCGTGCACGCTACTTGTGGATGGGTACATTCCACAGTATGTTTCTGCGCATACTGCGTACCGAGGCCGAGCATATAGGCTTCCCGCCCAACTTCACCATCTACGACCAGACCGACTCGAAGAGTCTGCTCAAGAGTATCATCAAAGAGATGAAGCTCGACGATAAGACGTACAAGCCCAACGTGGTGCAGTGCCGCATATCGAATGCCAAGAATCGCCTGATGACAGCTCAGATGTATGCCGCCAATGCACAAGCCGTGGCCGATGACCGGCAGGCCAAAGTGCCCGAGACGTGCGAGATATACCTGCGCTATCAGGAGCGTTGCCGACAGGCTGGAGCGATGGACTTCGATGACATACTGCTCTATACCTACCTGCTCTTCAAGCAATATCCCGAGGTGTTGGAACGCTATGCCGAGCAGTTTGCCTACGTGCTGGTCGATGAGTATCAGGATACCAACTATGCGCAGCACTGCATCGTGTGGCAGCTCACGCAGAGCCGCCAACGGGTGTGTGTGGTGGGTGATGATGCGCAGAGCATCTACTCGTTCCGTGGGGCCAATATCGACAATATCTTGGGATTTACCCGTCAGTATAGCGATGCACGCATCTTCAAACTGGAGGAGAACTACCGCTCTACACAAATGATTGTGGGGGCGGCAAACAGCCTCATTGACAAGAATAGCGAGCAGATACGCAAGGAGGTGTACTCGCGGCAGGAGGTGGGCACACCGCTACAGCTCATAGAGGCCTACTCCGATGTGGAGGAGGGCGAGATGGTGGCACGCCGCATCCTCGCGCTCAAGCACCGTGAGGACCTGTCGAACGACAGCTTTGCCATACTTTACCGCACCAATGCCCAGTCGCGTGTGTTCGAGGAGGTGTTGCGCAAGAACGCCATTCCCTACCGTATATATGGTGGCCTCTCTTTCTACCAACGCAAGGAGGTGAAGGATGTGATTGCCTACTTCCGCATGGCGGTGAATCCGCACGATGAGGAGGCTTTCAAGCGTGTCATCAACTATCCCGCCCGTGGCATAGGCGACACTACGGTGGGCAAGATTATGGCAGCAGCCTCGGACCACGGCGTGAGCCTATGGACGGTGATTGGTGACCCTGCGGCCTATAACTTGGCAGTCAACAAAGGTACGATTACCAAACTGGCCAACTTCTATAACCTCGTGTTCCGCTTCATGGAGCAGGTGGGTAAGGTGGATGCTTACGAACTGGGACGTATGGTGGTGCAGGATGCGGGTATCATGACCGACCTCATGCAAGACACTACCGTGGAGGGATGCAGCCGACTGGAGAATGTGCAGGAACTGATGGATGGTATGCACGACTTTGTGCGATCGCGCCAGGAGGAGGGCGATGAGGCTATCGCTTTGCCCGACTTCCTCAGCGATGTGGCACTGCTTACCGATCAGGATAGCGACGATGATGACCCCGACAAGGTGACGCTCATGACCGTGCATGCAGCCAAGGGACTGGAGTTTGATACCGTGTTTATTGTAGGTATGGAGGAGCAGCTCTTCCCCTCGATGATGGCCTACGATAGTATGCGTCAGATGGAGGAGGAGCGCCGCCTGCTTTACGTGGCCATTACACGTGCCGAGAAGCGATGCATCCTGTCGTACGCCAAAAGCCGCTTCCGCTATGGCAAGGTGGAGTATGGTATGCCCAGCCGTTTCTTGAAAGATATTGATGCAGGGTATATGGAACAGCCTAAATCACCATCTAAGTCTTCACCTAATTCCTACTCGCGCAGTGCGAGTGACTGGGGGACTCGGAGTTATCAAGCTCCCCAAAGAAAGATGGTTATCTCCACGAGTGCAGAAACTCCCTCTCCTCGGAAAAGAGTAGGAGGAGAGACCCCCTCCCGTCGCTTGGTGTCGGCCAATGCCAGTGGAGGTGCTGCCCGTGTGGCACAGCTCACACCCGGACAGCACATAGAACACGAACGCTTCGGGATAGGCGAGGTGCTCAAGGTGGAAGGGGCAGGCGAGAATACCAAAGCGCTCATCCGATTTGAGAACGCAGGTGAGAAACAATTGTTGCTGAAGTTTGCTCGTTTCCGGGTGTTGGGATAATGCTAAGGAGATACAATCATATGTATATAAAAATCTAATAATGTAGCATGTTATGGATAATGCAGCTTATATACCTCAGCCCAATCGTTACGAGGTGATGGGCTATCGCCGTGCCGGGCATAGTGGAGTGATGCTCCCTGAGATTTCGCTCGGTTTCTGGCACAACTTCGGAGAGAATCACGACGAGGCACGTGGACTTGAGATTGTACACTATGCTTTTGATCATGGTATCTGTCACTTCGACTTGGCCAACAACTACGGTCCACCCAATGGTGCTGCTGAAGAGCGTTTCGGGCGTTATATGAAGCAGTCGATGCATACGCATCGCGATGAGATGTTTATTGCCACTAAGGCAGGTCATCCCATGTGGCCGGGGCCCTATGGCGATTGGGGCTCGCGCAAGAGCCTTGTTGCCAGCCTCGACCAAAGTCTCCGGCGTATGAATCTCGACTATGTGGATATCTACTATACCCATCGTCACGACCCGAACACCCCACTGGAAGAGACCATGCAGGCATTGGTCGATATCGTGCGTTCGGGCAAGGCGCTATATGTGGGCTTGTCGAAATACCCCGAGGAGGTGGCTCGCAAGGCATACGCCTACCTTGACGCTCATGACGTACATTGTATCCTTTATCAAGGACGCTACAATATGCTAACTCGTCAGCCCGAAGAGGTCATCATTCCGCAGGCACATAAGCATGGGGCAGGATTTATTGCATTCTCTCCATTGGCACAAGGCCTGCTCACCGACCGTTATCTGCAAGGTGTTCCCGAAGGTTCGCGCATGACAACAAGTAACTTTCTGCGTCCCGAGGCACTTACCGACGAGCTTGTGGGTAAGCTACGTGCGCTCAATGCCGTTGCTGCCCGTCGTGGCCAGACATTGGCCGAGATGGCTTTGGCGTGGTTGTTGCGTGATGAACGTGTGACTTCGGTTATCATCGGTGCCAGCTCGGTAGAACAGTTGAAGAAGAACCTCCGTGCCCGTGAGAACCAACTGTTTACAGCCGAGGAATTGGCACAGATAGATGCTATATTGCTCCAATAATTCATTATGTATCAAGGCAATTCTATTAAATTGGAATTTTGCACTATCTTTGTACAGTGAAGCGAATGTTCAGATATCTGATGCTTGGGCTGTGTGCAGTGTGGCTGGTAGGCTGCTCGGCGCACGGGAGGCATAGTGATGGTTCGCATCCTGCAGATGAGTTCAATCGTAAGGCTTATGCGTGGCGATATCGTAATCTCGACTCTATGCTGCACTATGCAACAAGGGCTTATGAGGAAGCCGAACGCTATAGGCACGGTCGCACCGTGGCATGTAATATGCTGGGATTTGTGGCCTACATGCAGATGGACTATGAGGCTGCACTCGGCTGGTACGACGAGGTGGACGGACAAGCTGGGTGTGAACTGGAACGGTTGGTTGCCGATGTGGGAAGGATGAACGTATACTTGCGTACGGCAGATAATATGGAATTCTATAACTGCCGTGTGCGAGCGATGAAGCGCTTGGCCCATATAAATGAGGAGGTCGATGCCTTCTCGTCGGCAGAGCAGGCACGTCTACAGTCAGCAGTGAATGATTTGTATATGGTGACGGCATTGCATCACTACATGATAGGACAACGTCCCGAAGCACATGCGGAGATGCGTAAGGTGCCTGATGACGAGGCGCTGCGTGCTGACTCTGCGCAGTGGCTTATGGTACTGTATCTTAGAGGTCTAGGGCTTGATGTCGATGGCGATACTCGCGAGCAGCGTATGCTCCGCCGCTATTCGTATCTTAACAATTGCTTGCGTGCAGGTCGAGACGGAGGGTATGGATATTTTGAAGGATTGGCTTCGTCGGGATTGGCCGAGTTGCTGGCCGACTCGTTACGCTGTTCTTATGTGGCACATCAGCGACCCAATTCGTTTGCCCAATTGGCTGATAGCACAGAAGAGGTGGCATTCGTGTTGGCACGTAATGCCCGGCAATGTCTTCAGACTTATGGCGACTGCTATGGAGTGGTGAATGCAACAATACAGACCGCCTCCTTATATAATAGGAGAGGAGAATGTGAGAAAGCCCTTGACATATTGTTCGGTTTGTTTGAAAGCGATAACCTATTGGTGCCTGATGCGCTGTGTCGTTTGCACGAGGAGGCAAGCGTGGCTTATGCTGGGCTGGGCGATAAGGCAGCGTCGGACAACCACCGTAACGAGTATCTTGACCTGCTGGAAACCACACGCCAGGATAAGGAACTGGAGAGCCGGTATCTCTCGCTGAAACGCCAACAACGCACGATGAACATATGGCTGGTGGCTGTAGTTGTAGGGTTCGTATTATTGATTGCACTTATAGCGTTGCTCTCGTGGCGAAGACGAAGCAAGGGTAGCGGGTACGAGCAACAACTGCGCGACCTGTTGCAGGAAACGGAGAAAAGGGTGTATCTGCATCAACGGCATATAGAATCTGGCAAGCGCGACAATGTAGTGCGCAAGGCAACTTTCTCTATGGTTACTGGCATGATGCCATACATAGACCGTATGGCTCATGAAGTGGAACGTCTGCAGTTGCCCGAGGTATGGGACGATGCGGAACAGAGGACTCGTAAATTGGAGTATATAGGCGAACTGACAGGGGAAATCAACAATCTCAATGAGGTGCTGGCGCATTGGATCAAGACCACACAAGGGATGGTAAACCTGCATATAGAGTCGTTTCCCTTGAACGAGGTGTTGGAGATGATAGAACGTAGCAGCACCACCTTTGCCATGAAGGGGATTACGCTCGAGGTGCAGCCTACCGATGCTGTTGTCAAAGCAGATAGGGCACTCACATTCTTTATGCTCAACACATTGGCCGACAATGCCCGTAAATTTACACCCGAAGGTGGAAGTGTTACGGTTGGAGCAAAGCTATATGATGAATATGTCGAGTTGTCCGTAACTGATAATGGAGTGGGAATGTCGGCTGAAGATATCCAGCGTATCTTGCGCGAGAAAGTTTACGATGCTTCTGCTATAGGAGGTGATTTGCCGCCCGATCAGCGTAAGAACAAGGGTAGCGGGTTTGGTCTGCTCAATTGTAAGGGCATCATCGAAAAGTATCGGAAGACCGATTCGCTGTTCGAAGTATGCCGCTTGGGTATCGAAAGTCGGGTAGGGGAGGGGAGCAGATTCTGGTTCCGTCTGCCCAAGGGGATACGTCGTCTTACCGTCTTGTTGTATATAATGGCGTTACCAGCTTTGGCGATGGCTGGCGATACTGTCGTGCCTACAGATGATTGGGCACAGGAAGAATGCTATGATACCCTGCTGGTGCAAGCATCGGCCTTTGCCGATAGTGTATACATTGCTAATGTGGATGGCCGCTATGAAGAGGCGCTCAGCTTTGCCGATTCGGCCATAGCCTACCTTAACGCTCACCACCATAAGTATGCAGTCGAGTATATTGCCCCGCTTACAACAGTGCGTGGCGTAGAAAATGATGTGGAGATAAGTTGGTGGCTGAGCGATTTTGCTACCGACTATCATACGATACTTGACATACGCAACGAGTTGGCTGTAGCCAATCTAGCCTTGCAGCGTTGGGACGACTATCGATACAACAACCGTATATATAACGACCTGTACAAGCTCATTAGTGAAGACCGCTCACTCATAGACTACTGCAATCGCATGCAGCGCTACAACAGTAATATCTCTGTGGCAGTACTTATCTGCGTGTTGCTTGTACTTGGCTATCTGGCCCTGATCATATATAGTTTTATGGGTAGGGTCGAGAGTGTGTATCGCGACATAGAGAGCGTAGAGGACGATGAGCGTCGAGCCCGGCACGAAGAAAACCGCTTACATGTGCAGAATATGGTGCTCGACAATTGCTTGTCTACCATTAAGCACGAAACGATATACTACCCCAATCGCATCAAGCAACTTGTGGAGCATCTAGAACAACGCGACGAACGTATACAGATAAAAGAGTTGGTCGACTACTACAAGGTGGTGTTTACAACGCTTGTCGGCTGTGCCTCGCGACAGCTGGACGAGGTCACCTTCCGTCGTTCTGAAGTGAAGGCCGATGTGTTGCTTCGCCGTGCTGCTGCATATCATTCCAAACGCTGCCGCACATACTCCAGCACTCCGCAACTGACTGTCGAGGCCAGTGACGATACCGTGTTGTGCGATGTCAGTCTGGTCGATTTTTTGTTGGAGCAACTTGTAGATGCCTCACTTGCCGTATCTCCCTCAGATGCGCTGCACCTCGGAGCAAAGGCCGATGGTGATTTCATACGTTTCTCCCTTACCAACACCTCGCGCTCTATGTCAGCAGAGATGTTGCAGACTCTTTTCTATCCTTCATGTATCAGCAATGGGCATGATGGTTGCTGGCAAGGAGCTGAGTATATCGTGTGTCGGCAAATCATACGTGAGCACGATGCGCATTTCAACCATATCGGTTGCCGTATCAAAGCCGAAGCTTCTGCTACTGGCCACACGATATGGTTTACACTGCCTCGTAAAAATTGAAGAAAGATATTTCTTCTAAGGAAGCACGGGTGTTTTTGTCCAAAGGTATAATTGAATCTCAATTACTCCTTCGGCCGTTTCTTATAGATGAGTTTGTCGGTATCTTTGTCGAGACTCACCTGGATGAATTCATCGGATGTGAGCTCGTCTTCGATGAGTATCTCTGACAGTTCGTCTTCTAGATAAGTCTGTACGGCACGCTTCAGTGGTCGTGCTCCATATTGTGGGTCATACCCCTTATGGCTGATGTAGTCGCGTGCTTGCTCATCTATCGTGACTTCTATACCAATGGTGGCGAGGCGCTGTATGAGCTTGTCCACTTCGAGGTCGGTAATGGTGCGCAGTGCGTTGTTGTCGAGGGTGTCAAAGGTGACAATCTCGTCGATACGGTTGAGGAACTCGGGTGAGAAGGTTTTGTTGAGTGCTTTCTGTATGACACTGCGTGAGTGTTCCTTATCGTCCCATTCCATGCTGGTGGAGAAGCCTACACCGCGTCCGAAGTCCTTGAGTTGGCGGGAACCCACGTTGGAAGTCATGATGATGACGGTGTTTCGGAAGTCGATGAGGCGTCCGTTACCGTCAGTGAGGCGTCCTTCGTCAGTCACCTGTAGCAGCAAATTGAAAACGTCGGCATGAGCCTTCTCTATCTCGTCGAGCAGGATGATGGAGTAGGGACGTCGGCGTACGCGTTCTGTGAGCTGTCCGCCCTCTTCGTATCCTACGTAGCCCGGAGGTGCTCCCACGAGTCGTGATACGGTATGCTTTTCCATGAATTCGCTCATGTCGACGCGGATAAGGGCATCGGTGGAGCCGAACATCTGTCGGGCGAGTTCCTTGGCGAGGAGGGTTTTTCCTACACCTGTAGGGCCAAGGAACATGAAAGTGCCGATAGGACGGTTAGGGTCTTTTAGACCCAGTCGGTTGCGCTGTATGGCTTTCACGAGCTTGCTAATGGCTGCCTCCTGTGCTATGACACTGTTGTTGAGTGCTTCGCGCATACCTTTGATGCGTATGCCTTCTGATTGCACCATACGTTGCACGGGGATGCCTGATATCATTGATACCACTTCGGCTATCTGCTTCTCGTCTACGGTTTCGCGTTGTTCCTTTATACCAGCCTCCCAATTGCGCTTCATCTCTGCCAATTCGTTTTCAAGCTGGCGCTCTTGGTCGCGGTAGTTGGCAGCGAGTTCGTAATCTTGATTCTTTACGGCAAGGTTTTTCTGCTCGTGAGCATCGGCGATACGTGCTTCTTGTAACTCAATCTCTTGAGGTACCTGTATGTTGGTGAGATGTACTCGCGAGCCAGCCTCGTCCATCACGTCAATGGCCTTGTCTGGGAAGCAGCGGTCAGTGATATAGCGTTCTGACAATTTTACGCATGCAATGATGGCTTCATCTGTATAGCGCACATTATGATGGTCCTCGTAACGGTCCTTGATGTTGTTGAGTATGTGTATGGTCTCTTCTGCATCGGGCGAATCTACGATGACCTTTTGGAAGCGGCGCTCCAGTGCTCCATCTTTCTCGATGGTTTTGCGGTACTCGTCCAGCGTGGTGGCACCTATACACTGTATTTCACCTCGTGCAAGAGCAGGCTTCAGCATATTGGCGGCATCCATCGAACCTGCAGCGGAACCTGCTCCTACGATGGTGTGCAACTCATCGATAAAGAGAATAATGTTGGGGTTCTTCTGCAATTCGTTTAGTATAGAACGCAGGCGCTCTTCAAACTGTCCGCGGTATTTGGTGCCAGCTACTACGGAGGCCATATCGAGCATTACTACGCGTTTGTCGAAAAGAATGCGTGATACTTTTTTCTGTACTATACGTAATGCCAGACCTTCCACTATAGCCGATTTGCCGACACCAGGTTCGCCTATGAGTACTGGATTGTTTTTCTTGCGTCGGCTCAGGATTTGTGCAATGCGCTCTATCTCCTTTTCTCGTCCTATCACGGGGTCGAGTTTGCCCTCGGCGGCAGCACGCGTCATGTCTACCCCGAAATTATCAATTACGGGAGTATCGCTTGAGGTACGCTGAGCCTGCTGTGTGGTAGAGGAAGAGCGTGACGAACCGTTTCGCCCCCTATCCGTGGGGAACTCTTCGTCGTCATCTTCATCGTCCATAAACTCTCCGCTGCTGAAGTCAGACTTTATGGAAAGCAACTCGGCTACCTTGTCATAGCTGACATCGTTTCGTGTCAAAACGTCAGCCGCCATGTTATGGCTTTCCTTCAATAGGGCCAGCAGCAGATGCTCGGCATCGGCTGGGCTTTTCTTGAGCATACGTGCTTCGAGCAGACACAGCCGCATAATCTTGTTAGCAATGCTGTTGAGAGCCAGCGATTGGGACGTTTCGTTGAAGTTGTTGCTACGCTCTATATCGCTCTCTATCTCCTTTTTAATGAGTCTGAGGTCGGTGTGCAGTTGGGTGAGCAACTCCACAGCTACGTTGTTCCCGTCTCTCATAAGTGCCAGCAGTAGGTGCTCGGGACCTATGTAGTCGCAACGCAGGCGGCTTGCTTCCTCTTTGCTATATACGAGTATATCTGATAGTTTCTGTGAATACTGATTGTTCATATATTCTTTCTGTTTCTTATTCGCTGCAAATATAACACTATAAATGGTGCTTTCCTACACCTATTATAATATATTAGTTACAAATAACGTGCCACAACTGAAAGTATGACAATTTAACAAATGCAAAGGTTCATCGCGATGAAATAAATTTGTTTCCGCTTCCTTTATAAGATAATATTTTGTAGTTTTGTCCACGATTAGTAATGTACTTTGTATGAAAAGGAATAAGCGTCAAGGCATCACACTCAACGATTACATGAAAGCTGCCAACCGAGGTAGTCGCGAGGCCGAGCAAGAATTGCTGGGTCCTGGTTTTCATTCCGCTCACCGTATACATCGGTCAAAGAAGACCTATACACGCAAGATGAAACATAAAGGTCGTGGGTTGGAATGATATATCGATAGGAGTCAGGGCTGTAGGGTTTCAAGAGAGAACATCATCGCAATGCACGCATTGCGATGATGTTTGTATATACGGTTATCGTTCAAGCGATATTCGTAGGGTGAAGCAGGGATTATTGCTCTTTCTTCTTCTTCTCCACGATAGCGTCAATCACGGCTATGGCTGTGATGTTGACGATGTCGCGTACCGAAGCTTCCCAGTCGGTGAAGTGGATAGGCTTGTTCAGACCCATTTGGATGGGGCCGATGACTTCGCTGTTGTCGCCCATCATCTGGATGAACTGGTAGGCTTGGTTGGCACTGGAGAGGTTGGGGAACACGAGGGTGTTGACCTCCTTGCCATAGAGCTTGTTGAAAGAGAATTTTTCATCGCGCAACTGGCTGTTGAGGGCGAATTTTACCTGCATCTCACCATCCACATCCCATTCGGGGTGCTCACGATGTAGGTAGTCTACAGCTTCGTGTACGGCAGCAGGACTACCGGTAGTGTCGGTGCCGAAGTTGGAGTATGAGAGCATGGCCATCACAGGCTTGTGGTTAAAGAACTGCACGGTGTGGTTGGCCAGGCGAGCTATGTCGATGAGGGTGTCGGTGTCGGGATGACGATTGATGAGGGTATCGGCGAGGAAGAGCGTTCCCTTCTTGCCATTCACAATATGCATGGTGCCGAAGGTGCTGAACTCGTCGCGCACACCAATAACCTCCTTGGCCACCTTGATTGTGTTGCTGTACTTGGTATACAGACCGGTGATGAAGGCGTCGGCCTCGCCCGTCTCTACCATCATCATGCCGAAGTAGTTGCGTTCAAACATCTTGTCGTTTGACTCTTGGTAGTTGGCTCCTTGGCGGGCACGCTTCTCGGTGAGGATGCGGGCATAGCGCTCGCGGCGCTCGGCCTCGCGGTCGTGACGGAGGTTGATGATCTCGATGCCTTCGAGGCTGAGGTCAAGCTCCTTGGCCAGCTTCTCGATGCGCTCGTCGTTACCCAAGAGGATGGGGTGGCAGATACCTTCGGCCTTGGCCTCTACGGCAGCCTTGAGCATAGTGGGGTGGATACCTTCGGCGAAGACTACACGCTGGGGATTGCTGCGTGCGGTATCGTAGAGCTGGCGGGTGAGCTTGCTCTCCTGACCCATAAGCTCGCGCAGCTGGGTGGCATAGGCTTCCCAGTCGGTGATGGGCTTGCGGGCTACACCACTCTCCATAGCGGCCTTGGCTACAGCCATAGACACATGGGTGATGAGGCGCGGGTCTACAGGCTTGGGAATGAAGTATGAGGGACCGAAGGTGAGGTTGTTCACATGGTAGGCTTCGTTCACTACATCGGGCACGGGCTGCTTGGCCAGGTCGGCGATGGCGTGTACGGCGGCCAGCTTCATCTCCTCATTGATGGCCGTAGCTTGTGTGTCGAGAGCACCGCGGAAGATGTAGGGGAATCCGATGACGTTGTTGATTTGGTTCGGATAGTCGGAGCGGCCTGTGGCCATCAACACATCGGGGCGTGAGGCCATAGCGTCCTCGTATGAAATCTCGGGCGTGGGGTTGGCCAAGGCGAATACGATAGGCATGGCGGCCATGGAGCGCACCATATCTTGCGTGAGTACGTTGCCACGTGAGAGGCCGAGGAATACGTCGGCACCCTTGATGGCCTCTTCGAGGGTATGTACGTCGCGGCGGTCGGTGGCGAAGTACTTCTTCTCCTCGGTGAGGTTGGGGCGGTCGCTGGTGATGACGCCCTTGCTGTCGAGCATGAGGATATTCTCGCGGCGAGCACCGAGAGCCACATACAGCTTGGTGCATGAGATGGCCGATGCACCGGCACCGTTGACCACAATCTTTACCTCGTCAATCTTCTTGCCAGCTACCTGCAGGGCATTGACAAGACCTGCCGAAGAGATGATGGCCGTGCCGTGCTGGTCGTCGTGCATCACGGGGATGTCGAGTTCGGCCTTGAGGCGGCGCTCAATCTCGAAGCACTCGGGGGCCTTGATGTCCTCCAGATTGATACCTCCGAAGGTGGGGGCGATGGCTTTGACGGCCTGGATGAACTTCTCAGGGTCTTTCTCGTCGACCTCGATGTCAAACACGTCGATGCCTGCATATATTTTAAATAGGAGTCCCTTGCCCTCCATCACGGGTTTTCCGGCCAGTGTGCCTATGTCGCCAAGTCCCAGCACGGCGGTACCGTTAGAAATTACGGCCACGAGGTTGCCCTTCGCGGTATAGTCGTAGGCGGTCTGCGGGTTCTTTTCGATTTCGAGACAAGGCTCTGCTACACCAGGTGAATAGGCGAGCGAGAGGTCGGTCTGTGTACTGTAAGGTTTAGTGGGAACGACTTCAATCTTTCCCGGCTTGCCCTGCGAATGATACAGCAAGGCAGCCTCTTTGGTTATCTTTGTCATACCTTTATATAACTTAAAAACTAATACAAGTGCAAAATTAGTGTAAAATTTCGCTTAACCGAAATTTTACACTAATTTTGTCTTTACTTAGTAAAAAAAAGTATCGATGGCAAGAAAAAAAAAGGAACTCCCCCTGCTGGAGAAGGTAACTATAACTGACGTGGCTGCCGAAGGGAAGGCTTTGGCGCGTGTGAATGATATGGTAGTATTTGTACCTTATGTGGTACCAGGAGATGTTGTGGACTTGCAAGTGAAGCGCAAGAAGCACAGCTATGCTGAGGCTGTGGCTGTAAGGGTTCACGAGTATTCGCCCTTGCGTAGCGAGCCCTTCTGCAAGCATTTTGGTGTATGTGGCGGTTGTAAGTGGCAATGCCTCAAGTATGAGGACCAGTTGCGCTACAAACAGAAACAGGTGACCGATAATCTTACTCGTATCGGCAAGATTGACCTTCCTGAGATATCGCCTATCCTTGGTTCGGAGCAGACACGCGAGTACCGCAACAAACTGGAGTTTACCTTCAGCAACAAGCGTTGGCTCACACAGGAAGAGGTGGAGAGGAATGTCAAGTATGACCAGATGAATGCCGTGGGATTCCATATCCCCGGAGCCTTCGACAAGGTGCTTGCCATCGACGAATGCCACCTGATGGATGATATCTGCAACCGTATTCGCAATGGGGTGCGCGACTATGCCTGTGAGCACCACTACACCTTCTTCGACCTGCGCAGTCAGGAGGGTATGCTCAGAAATATGATGATAAGGAGAGTGGAGGAAGCGGCCCCC
Source organism: uncultured Bacteroidaceae bacterium (assembly GCA_964570685.1). Classification (GTDB taxonomy): domain Bacteria; phylum Bacteroidota; class Bacteroidia; order Bacteroidales; family Bacteroidaceae; genus UBA1189. The sequence goes on from CAZMZC010000022.1 coordinate 45,607, forward strand.
CTCGATATTTCTCCCAAGGGTGCCCCTGGCCTTATGGTTGTGATGCAATTCAAAATTATAGATTCTGCCGAGGAGGCGCAGATGAAGCAATTGCTGCAATATATGGCCGATACGTGGCCTGAGATTACCTCGCTCATGTATGTTATCAACAACAAGTGCAACGATACTATAGGCGACTTGCCTGTACATACCTTCAAAGGCGATGATCATATCATAGAGGAGATGGAGGGCCTGAAGTTTAAGGTGGGTCCCAAGTCATTCTATCAGACCAACACCCGTCAAGCCTATAATCTATATAAGGTAGCACGTGAGTTTGCCGGTCTCACTGGCAATGAACTCGTCTATGATCTCTATACGGGGACGGGTACGATTGCCAACTTTGTGTCGCGCAAGGCCCGTCAGGTTATTGGTATAGAGTATGTGCCCGAGGCTATCGAGGATGCCAAGGTGAACTCGGCTATCAATGATATTGACAACACGCTCTTCTTTGCAGGCGACATGAAGGATGTCCTCAATCAGGAGTTTATCAATGAGTATGGTCGCCCCGATGTTATCATTACCGACCCACCACGTACCGGTATGCACAATGATGTGATTGATACCATTCTCTTTGCTGAACCCAAGCGCATCGTATACGTGAGTTGTAATCCCGCCACACAAGCTCGCGACCTTAGTCTGCTTGATGTGAAATATAGAGTGACTCGTGTACAGCCCGTTGATATGTTCCCTCATACTCATCATGTGGAGAACGTGGTACTGTTGGAGCTGAAATAACGAACCGATGCCTCCTATGTAATGGAGGTGTAATATTGCTTTCATGAAAAAACTGCTTTCGGTGACCCTGTGGCTGTTGTGTCTTGCATTTGCTGGGTGTCAGCATGAAGAAAAGTCTTTGTCGGTAATCCCTATGCCATTGGACGTGGATTTGCAGAAGGGGACATTCGTGCTGGATGGTGATACAAAGCTATGGATTGAGGCTCCCGAAGAAGACTGGACTATCTTGCAAGAGTGTGTGATCCGCTCGCCTTTGAAGTTGGAACTGGCAACCGAAAGACCAGTCTACAATGCGGTAATACTCGAGGTTGTAGATTCATTGGTACAGTTAAGTAACCCCGAAGGTTATACGATGACAGTGACAAAGGGTGGGGTAGTGGTGCAGGCCTTGTCTGGAGCAGGGCTCTTCTATGCAGTGCAGACCTTGCTGCAGATGATGGATGAGGGGCGTGTGCCGCTGGGATGCATTGTGGATGAGCCACGATTGGCCTATCGGGGAATGATGCTCGATGTGTCGCGTCACTTTTTTGGAGTGGACTTTGTGAAAAAGCAGATTGATGCGATGGCCTGCTATAAGCTCAACCATCTGCACCTGCATTTGACCGATGCTGCTGGGTGGCGAGTGGAGATAAAGCGTTATCCCCGCCTGACGGAGTTGGCCGCATGGCGCACACATGCCTTGTGGAAAGATTGGTGGAACAGTGAACGCCGGTATGCCGAAGAGGGTACGGAACAGGCTCATGGGGGATATTACACGCAGGAGCAGATTCGTGAGATTGTAGAGTATGCCCGTAAACATTATATTACTGTGATTCCTGAGATAGAGATGCCGTCTCATTCCGAAGAGGTGCTTGCTGCCTATCCCGAGCTTTCGTGCTCGCAATTACCCTATCATGATTCTGATTTCTGTGTGGGCAACGAGCAGGTGTTTGAGTTTATCGAAAATGTACTGACCGAGGTGATGGAGCTGTTTCCCTCTCAATATATTCATATAGGTGGTGATGAGGCCAGCAAGCAGTCGTGGAAGAACTGTCCACGTTGCTTGGCTCGTATGAATGCTGAGGGGTTGGCTAGTGTGGATGAACTGCAGAGCTATATGATACGTCATGTAGAAGCCTTCTTGAATGAACATGGGCGCAGCCTGCTGGGATGGGATGAGATACTCGATGGGGGCTTGGCACCGAATGCAACGGTGATGTCGTGGCGTGGCGCCGAAGGAGGCCTCAAGGCTATGGCTATGGGGCATCGTGCTATCATGACACCGGGCGAGTATTGCTATCTCGATGCTTATCAAGATGCACCACACACACAGCCCGAAGCTTTCGGAGGCTATTTGACATTACAGAAGGTGTATTCGTACAATCCTGTGCCCGATACGCTTTCGGTTAGTCAAAGGGATCTGCTCTATGGTGTGCAGGGAAATCTGTTTGCTGAGTATATTCCCACTGAGGAGCATCTGGAGTATATGGCCTATCCTCGTATGTTGGCATTGGCCGAGGTGGCGTGGAGTGTGCCGGAGAATAAGGACTATGAGGGCTTCCGCATCCGTGCTTTGGAGGCTGTCGATGAGTTGTGTGCCAAGGGATACAACCCTTTCGATTTGCGTACTGAAGTGGGTAATCGCCCTGGCGCCGATGAGCCGATAAAGCATCTTGGGGTAGGTAAACATGTGGCCTATGTTGATGGCTCGGCCTACTATAGTGGTTGTACGGCTGGCGGAGATAGTGCTTTGGTCGATGGGCTCCGTGGCGGGTGGACCTATGGTGACAAGCGTTGGCAGGGATTCTTGGGGCGTAAGGGGGTAGATGTAGTCATCGACCTCGGTGAGCTGATGCCTGTAGCTGCTGTCAGCGCTGATTTTATGCAGATATGTGGCCCGGGTGTGTTTATGCCTGCGCAAATAATTATATCTTCTTCTCTTGATGGAGAAAACTTTTCCGAACTGAAACGTATCGATAACGAAGTGGTGCGGGATGACGCCGTCACCTTCAAGGCCTTTGGTTGGGACGGATGCATTGATGCACGCTATATACGTTATCAGGCTGTCCGTAGTGACTTTGGCGGTTTCCTGTTTGTAGATGAGGTCGTGGTTAACTGAAGCGTTTGTTGTAAGTTGCCAGTGTTAGGTTTAAAATAAAAAAGAGGCCTAATGCCTTAGACCTCTAATAGCTTGTGAGCGGAAAACGAGACTCGAACTCGCGACCCCAACCTTGGCAAGGTTGTGCTCT
>CAZMZC010000023.1:0-46759 GCA_964570685.1 uncultured Bacteroidaceae bacterium
CTGCCTAATCAGCTGAGCATCATAGATACTAAGCCAAAAAGATTTACACAAACATTTACACTTTCTCAGGTTTCTAGACTACAAGAGAGCATAACGCTTCTATTTTACCAAAATGTCTTGACAACACGGCCTTGCAGCCATATCATCGGTACAAAGGTATGAAAACTTTCCGAATTACCGCACAACAACGTCAATTTTTCACACATTACTTAGCACGCGCAAATGGAGGAAAAAGGAAGATACTTTAAATAAAAGGAGTAGTTATGAATAAAAATTCGTATCTTCGCACGAAATAAGAATTAATGAGCTATGAAGACAAACCGACACTACACACCGAAAACGTGGCTGGCCATATTGCTGGCAGCCTTTTCAGTATGCGCTACCGCCCAGCAGAAGATAGAACTGCCCGTATGGCCCGATGGAGCGCCCAACACGAACGGTATCACCGAGCAGGAAACAGAGAAGCGTGCCAACCGCCCTACAAATGTGACTTCGCCCACCCTTACGGTATATGTGGCCAAGCAGCCTAACGGAAAAGCCATCGTGGCCTGTCCCGGTGGTGGATATGTACACTTGGCCATGGATCATGAGGGGCACGACATGGCTGCCTGGATGAATGCTCAAGGCATCACCTATGCCGTGCTCAAATACCGTATGCCCAACGAGCATCACGAGGTACCGCTGAGCGATGCATTGCAAGCCATACGCATCATGCGTGAGCACAGCGAGGAATGGGGTATCGACAAAGTAGGCATCATGGGCTCGTCGGCAGGCGGACACTTGGCCAGCACGGCGGCTACCCACTTCACCGAGGACTCGCGCCCCGATTTCCAGATACTGTTCTACCCCGTCATCAGCATGGACCTGGGTATCTGCCACAAGGGTTCGCGCGAACGGCTCATAGGCAAGAACACGACCGATGAGTTGGTGAAGCTGTACAGCAATGAGCTGCAGGTGACACCGCAAACACCGCCTGCCTTCATCATGCACAGCAGCGACGACCGCACCGTACCGGTGGAGAACAGTATCAGATATTACCAGGCCTTGGTCAAGAACAAGGTACCCGCATCGCTGCACTGCTACCCCACCGGCGGACATGGCTGGGGATATAACGACAGCTTCAAGTACAAACGCCAATGGACTGGCGAGTTGGAGAAATGGTTGCGCGAACTGTAGCCTGCCTCACCAGATATTGATTGTATCTGACCAGTCACCTAATTCCAATAGTATAACACACAAAGGTTATGATAAAAAGACTATTTATGACCCTCGCAGCAGGGGTAATGATGATGCAGGGCGCATCGGCTGCAGAGCAACTTGACATCCGTAAGATTACCAATGGCACCTACAGCGCACATGGCGTAGGAGGCATGCGCTCGATGAACGATGGCGAGCACTACATGATGATAGGCGGTGGCGGCACCTGCCTCGTACGCTATGCCTTCAAGACGGGCGAGGTGGTAGACACCCTCTTCGCCGTGGACAATGCCCGAGGCTGCGACTTCAAGCGATTCGACGGATACATCATGTCACCTGCCGAAGACCGCATACTGATACAGACAAAGACCAGGCCCATCTACCGCCGCTCATTCACAGCCGAGTATTATATATATGATGTGAGGAACAAGAAGATGGTCCCCCTATCGGCCGGTGGCCCGCAACAGGTGCCCTCGTTCTCGCCCGACGGCAAGATGATTGCATTCGTGCGCGACAACAACATACACTTGGTGAAGCTGATGTTCAACAATAGCGAATCACAGGTAACTACCGACGGCAAGTTCAACGAGGTGCTCAACGGTATCCCCGACTGGGTATACGAAGAGGAGTTCACGATGAACAAATGCTACGAGTTCAGTGCCGACAGCAAGATGATAGCCTATGTGAAGAGCGTAGAGAGCCATGTGCCCTCGTTCTCCTTCACCATGTATCGCGGCATGGCACCCAACTACGAGGACAATGCCCTTTACCCTGGTGCCTACACCTATAAATATCCGTTGCCCGGCGTGGACAACTCGAAGGTGAGCGTACACACCTACGACATCAAGTCGATGGTGGCACGCAAGATTGACCTACAGATTGATGAAGAGGACTATATCCCTCGCATTCACTTCACCTCGGATCCCGAGAAGTTGGCCATCGTGACACTGAACCGCCATCAGAACCGCATGGACATGTATATGGCTAATCCGCGCTCTACCGTGTGCAAACTGGTGCTGCGCGAGGAGTCGCCCACATACATCAATGAACCAACCTATCAGGACATCCGTTTCTACCCCAACAACTTCATTCTGCAGAGCCAACGCAACAACTACAACCATCTGTACCTCTACAACTTCAACGGTCAGCTCGTGAAGCAGCTCACCGACGGAGAGTATGAGGTGACCAACTTCTACGGATGGGACGAGAAGACAGGCGACCTCTACTACCAGAGCAATGAGCCCAGCCCGCTGCGCCGCGCCATATACCATATAAACAAGAAGGGAAAGAAGACACGCCTCACGCCCGAGACAGGAACGAGCGATGCTACCTTCAGCAAAAACCTGCAGAACTTTGTACATACACACAGCGACATCTATACCCCGCCCGTCATCACCATCGAGAATGTCAAAGGCAAGGTGCTCAAGACTTTGGTAGACAATAAGGCACTGGCCGAGAAACTGAGCCAGCCCGATATGCCTTCGAAAGAGTTCTTCCAGTTCACCACCTCGAACGGCACCGTGCTGAACGGTTGGATGGTGAAGCCAAACGACAATTCAAATGGCCAGTATCCCGTCATCATGTATCAGTACAGCGGTCCCGGCTCACAAGAGGTACTTGACAGTTGGCGCACCGGTTTCTATGGCGGTACGCTGTGGGAAACATTCTTGGCACAACAGGGATATATCGTGGTATGCGTGGACGGACGTGGCACGGGCGGTCGCGGTGCCGAGTTCAAAAACTGCACCTACCTACAGCTCGGACTGCTAGAGGCCGAAGATCAGGTAGAGACAGCCAAGTACCTCGCTACCCTGCCCTACGTAGACAAGAACCGTATAGGCATCTGGGGATGGAGTTTCGGTGGCTACAACACGCTGATGTCCATGTCGTCGGGAGCGCCTGTCTTCAAGGCTGGTATTGCCGTAGCACCTCCTACCTATTGGAAATACTATGACTCAGTATACACCGAGCGTTTCATGCGCACTCCGCAAGAGAATGGCGAGAACTACGAAAAGACCTCTCCCATCAACCGCGCCAACGACCTCAACGGCAGCTTGCTGCTCATGCATGGCATGGCCGACGACAATGTGCACGTGCGCAACAGTATGGAATATGCCGAGGCATTGGTACAGGCCGACAAGCAGTTCGACATGTTCTACTACACCAACCGAAACCACAGCATCTATGGCGGCAATACCCGCTACCACATCTTCAACAAGATGCTGAACTTCTGGAATGAGAAACTAAAGAAATAAGACACAAAACAATATGGGCGGTAAAATTTACCGCCCATATTGTTTTGTTCGTCAAGCCCTATCGCTACAATTTATTGTAGGTCTTACATCCTTTCAAGTGGTATCTCCATAGGATAGAGAACCGTGAGCGCTCGGGCACATCCATCGATACGGCTTTGCTCATATTCTCTTCGCGCGAAGCACGAAAATCTTTTTTCAGCCTGCTATATTCACGACGGGCCCGAAACACAGCCTTCACACTCCCCCACTCGCCTTTCAACAGAAACATAGCTGCCGCTACATAGTCGAGCAAGGCTCTCACAAAGAGCACGCTGCGCAGTTCGCTATTTGGCAGGTTCTTATAGAGCATGAGCAGGTTGTTGCGAAAGTTGAGGAAGGTCTTACGCGGATTGCCCGCATTCAGTGTAGCACCACCAACATGATACACCACACTTTGGGCTACACTGCGTATCTCGTAACCACGACAACGTAATCGCCAGCACAAGTCAATCTCTTCCATGTGGGCAAAAAAGCGTCCATCGAGTCCACCCACCTCTTTATATATAGGAAGGCGTACCAGCAGGCAGGCACCTGTAGCCCATAGCAGGGGTACATCGCTGTCATACTGCCCACAATCCTTCTCCAGGGTATCAAATATGCGTCCACGACAATAGGGATAGCCATATTTGTCGATAAACCCACCCATAGCACCGGCATATTCAAACTCGTCTTTCTTGTGCCACGCCATCAGTTTAGGCTGGCAAGCGGCAACCTCAGAATGGGCATCCATGTACTCGACAAGCGGAATGAGCCATCCTGAAGTGACCTCCACATCGGAGTTGAGCAACACTGCATACTCGGTATCCATCTGCTCGAATGCTTTGTTGTAACCATCGGCAAAACCATAGTTCTTGTCGAACACGATGGTACGCACCATGGGAAACTCACTGGTCAACAGCGCCAGAGAATCATCAGTGGAGCCATTGTCGGCAACATATACCACGGCCTCGCCCAACGACTCGGGCAGGCATGAATGAGCCACTACCGAGGGAAGGAAATCACGGAGCATAGACTCACCGTTCCAGTTGAGGATTACTACAGCGACTTTCATGAATCAAGAATTAAGAATTTCTGCACACAATGCCGTACCGTCTTCATTATACTCGCCCAATCGCACACGCACCAGTTCATTGTCACGAGCTGCAGAGTCAGAGACCTCTACCTTTAGATAGTTGTCCGTAAAGCCATGGAACGGCTGCCCAGCCTTGGGCTTTTCGAGCAGCACTACCGCTTCGGCACCTATATGACGGGTGTAGAAGGCGTGCAACTTAGCATCGGAGAGAGCCAGCAAGCGTTCGCTGCGGCGGTGCTTCTCTTGCGGAGTCACCTTATGCTCAATCTTCAACGCTTGGGTGCCAGGGCGCTCCGAATAGCTGAAGACGTGCAGGGCGGTGATGTCCAAAGACTCGATGAAGCGGTAGGCCTCTTCGAAATAGGCCTCCTCCTCGCCACGTGTACCTACGATAACGTCTACCCCGATGAAGGCATCGGGCATGCACGAGCGTATCTTCTGTATTTTCGAAGCGAAGAGGGCGGTATCATATCGCCGGCGCATCAACTTGAGCACGGCATCGCTTCCAGCCTGCAGAGGAATATGGAAATGGGGCATGAAAGCACGCGAATGGGCTACAAACTCTATCACTTCATCGGTGAGCAGATTGGGTTCTATAGAGGATATACGGTAGCGCTCTATTCCCTCTACGGCATCCAACGCACGGATGAGGTCAATGAAGGTCTCACCCGTAGTTTTGCCGAAGTCGCCGATGTTCACGCCTGTAATCACTATCTCCTTAGCTCCCTCGGCTGCTGCCTGCCGGGCCTGTGATACCAACGACTCTATCGTGCCATTACGGCTACGGCCACGAGCATACGGGATGGTGCAATAGGAGCAGAAGTAATCACACCCATCTTGCACCTTGAGGAAGAATCGTGTGCGGTCGCCTTGCGAACATGAGGGTACGAAGGTACGTATATCCTTGGTAGGGATGGTAACCATCTCTCCACTCTCACGCTTGTCGAGCGAATGGAGATAGTCCAGCAACTGGCCCTTCTTGTCCATTCCCAACACAAGGTCTACACCCGGTATGGCGGCTACCTGCTCAGGCTTTAGCTGTGCATAACATCCGGTCACCACCACGAAGGCATCGGGGTGCTGTCTTACGAGTTTATGAATGGCCTGGCGGCATTTCTTGTCGGCCTGCTCGGTAACGGAACAGGTATTCACCACACAGATATCGGCCTGCTCGCCACGGCGGACGGCACGAAATCCGACCTCCTGCAGTGTACGCCCGATAGTCGAGGTCTCTGAAAAGTTGAGCTTACAACCCAACGTATAATACACGGCCTTCTTATCCTTAAATAGAGTTTCATCAATCATAGCGTACAAAATTACACATTTTTCTCAACATACAAGGCATAAAACTCCTGTACGAAATAAAAAACTCCGCATACTTCTTATATTACAGCAATAAAAAAGGTCCTGAAAATACTTTCAGAACCTTGGTACACCCTCAGGGACTCGAACCCTGGACCCATTGATTAAGAGTCAATTGCTCTACCAACTGAGCTAAGAGTGCATCTCCTTTTCAATTGCGATGCAAAGGTACGAGTTTATTTTGAATCAGCAAAACATTTTGAACTTTTTTTTCAAAAAATCTTCATTTTTCATCATTGCAGAGAATAGACTCAATTAGCCATTGCAAGGGACCAAAAGGCGCAAATCATTCAAATTCAAACAATTCAGACGGAGTAGTTCGTTTCAATGCAGCCAAGTATAAATCCTTGCCTGGAATAACACCCACACCACGAAGTTCCCACTCTACGGTTTTATATGCCAGTTCAGGATGGTTGTTTTCGCGGCTCAGATGACAAAGCCAGATATACCTAAGGTCTTCGGTCAAGTTATTGGCCAAGAACTTGGCAGTGGTCTTATTGCTCAGATGCCCATTAGGCCCTGATATGCGTTCCTTCAGATACTGCGGATAGGGACCATGAGCGAGCATTTCCTCATCATAATTGGCCTCTATCACCAGATAGTGAGCACGGGTAATATAAGAAGCTACAGTATCAGTAATATGACCAAGGTCGGTGATAAAGCAAAAGCGTTTGCCATCGCACTCAATAAAATAGCCCACATTGTCGTTTCCATCGTGAGGAACCTCAAAAGGAGTAATATGGAAATCACGAAAACGGAATGTTTCTTCTTTTTCCACATACCGCATGCAAGAGACCAACTTCTGGGTCATACAATAATTCTTGTTGATACCCACATGAGTAGCCCGAGTAGCATAAATGGGAATATTGTATTTCTCACCCAAAGTGCCCAGTGATTTTATATGATCAGCATGATCGTGAGTAACAAAGACTCCCATAATGCGCTCAAAATCCAAATTAACATCCTTGAGTGCCGCTTTGATTGCACGCACAGGAATACCGGCATCAATAAGGAAACCATATTCCTCTGTGCCCAAATAGAAACAGTTGCCACTGCTTCCACTTGCCAAACAAATAAATTTCAATCTCATATATATATTCTTTTATTTTCAAACCTTTCATACTCTTCTTAGAAGGGGTATCCAACCGCAAAATGCCATGCAAAATCACGGCTGAATTTAGGGTTGGCTATCGGATAGCGCAATGGTCCGTCAAGATAGGCCGGATTGATGGCTTTCATGGCAGCATCCAAACGAAGCACCAAGAAATTAAGATCCAAACGAAGCCCCACACCATACGCTACCGCAATTTGCTTGTAGAAATTGTTCCATCGAAACATGCCATCGGGCTGATCATCGTAATCATAAATGGTCCATATATTACCAGCATCCACAAAGAGCGCTCCATTGAATTTCCAGAAGAGAGACATTCGGTATTCCAAACTGAGGTCCAGTTTGATATCACCCGACTGGTTGATATAATCGATAGTACCATCTCGACTCACATAGCTGCCAGGTCCCAATCCTCGTATCGACCATCCACGCACGCTATTGGCACCACCTGCATAATAGCGTTTTTCAAACGGTAACATCCGAGCATTACCATAAGGGAAAGCTATGCCTGTCTCCATATGGAAGAAGAGCGAATTGCGACGATCGAAGTTCACATTCATAGTCCAAGCCACATCACTCTTCAAATATTGGGCATAAGCGATATCAAAGATACGGAATTGGCCCAAGGAGTCTTGACGCATCTGAAGCGCATTAGACAACAAATAGAGCATGTTGCCCGAAGCCTCAACAGCCGCACGCACCGAATGGGATATATCAAAATAGTCTTTCGTGAGTCCAGCATTAGGAGAGGTGTAATAGAAATCGTAGCCCGTGCGGAAAATAAAGAGGTCCTCGTAATTGAACTTCATTATGGAGTTACGACTATTGTACTGATCTAAGTAATTATCGATAAAGGCCTTTTCCTTCCGTGGCACCGACACAAAGTTGATTCCTAAAAGATCCAAACGATGTTTTATCTGACGATTGGTATTCCACAGATAATTCCATGAAGCCGAGAAGACGTCTCGAGTAAACTCTGGACGCTTCTGGGCATTATACTGCAATTCGAGTTGTGTAGTAGCTTTGCTGCGCCGTTGCACTTCATCGCTCACAAAAGGAACGATAAAACGCGGGAAATTGAGTCCCATATCGGCACCATACTCTATGTAACGCTTCGATTCATAGTCCGCCAAGTGAGTAATATTCTCATATGCGCCACGCAACTTGAGCGAGAGCACTTCCGAACCACGAAAAAGATTCCGATTGGTAAATGCCAGAGCCGCAGACACGCCAAAATCACCTGCAGTATTGGTCAAGTCAAGTTCTGCACCAACAGAAACCTTCTTCGACGGATACATTACAATATTACAATCGAGTGTGCTATCGCTCGTTTCCGTAAAGTTTATATTCGTATATTTCAACGCCCCCAACCGGCCATACAACACATACGAGTCTTTTATCATCGCAGCATCATACATAGCCCCAGGTTGCAGTACCGAGGTATTGCGAAGCACTTGCGGACGCAAGGGGATATGTTCGTCATACATAAAGCCGCACCCATCGTAATGCAACGTATCACTGAATGCAAAACCTCGTTGATAGGTATGCGATGCCGGATAAAGTAAATAGTTGATTTTTTCTATGCGATAGGGTTTGAAAGTAGAGACCACACGTCGCTCATCGTCAACCAGAGTAAAAAGTCCCGTGCGAATACGGATTGTCAGGTTCACATCAGTAGAATTCCGCGCAGTATCGGCAAGATAGGTTATATAATCCTTCTTAAAACTATAATAACCATTGTTCTGCAACAGTGCAGTCAGCCTCGAACGTTCATCATTCAATAGGTTCACATCCAGTGGCATCCCCACTTTCAATACCGAATTGGCCGTATCAGCATACACGCAGGTCATCAGTGTGCTATCATGCCCTTGATACCGGATAGACGAGATATGATAGCATTTCTGCAAACTCACATAATAATCGGCTACCAGCTTATGTCTACGGACGATAGTGTCCACTACCACTTCTGCATTCAAGTAGCCTTGATTCACCAATGTCTGCTCCAATATGTCGCAACTCCTCTCTGCCGATTCAGCATCGTACACACAAGGAGCCTCGCCCATCTTCTTGAGCAAGCGATTGACCACATTATCCTCGTCACCAGCCAGACAATACACGCGAAGAGGCCATCGGAAGAGTCCTAAGAAACGCGTATTGGGTTTCTGCTTAACCTTTGATTTAAGCGATGAAGCCAAAGTTTGGTTCTCTTCAGAAAGCACTCTAACCTTATCCAACAGATAGCCATCCTCTGGGAGATGACGCGACACAGAGCATGAGGATAATGCCACAATCATTACCCCAATAAGAATCCATATCATCTTACCATTCTTTCGAGCCATCTCTCTCATCATTCAATCATAGCAAAATGCCGAGTTATCCCACCATAAAAACCTAGCAGCAATGAAATAGCGCAGTCTTTACTCAATTTAATCTTACAAAGATATGAAATAAATAAAAATCTTCGTAGATTTGTATCGTTTTTTTGATGATTTACCATCCACAAAGCACACAAAATATGTTAAGCAAAGCCAAAATAAAGCTAATCCAGTCATTGGAGCAAAAGAAAAAACGCAAAGAAGAGCGTTTGTTCGTAGCCGAAGGACCTAAAGTAGTGGGCGACCTATTGCCCTTCTTCACATGCCGCCTGATTGCCGCCACTGCTGCATGGCTTAAAGAACATCCTCAAACCAAGGCCGCAGAAGTTGTAGAAGTAACACACGAGGAACTACGCAAAGCTAGCTTCCTTAAAACGCCACAAGAGGTATTGGCTATTTTCGAACTTCCCCACCCCACACTTCCTGCAAATATCCCTGAGAAAGAATTGTGTTTAGCTCTCGACGATATCCAAGACCCAGGCAACCTAGGCACTATCATACGTATTGCAGACTGGTTTGGAATCAAGCATCTTATATGTTCCATCGGAACTGCCGACGCATTCAGTCCCAAGACCGTGCAAGCTTCAATGGGAGCAGTGGCACGAGTAAATGTGCACTACACTAATCTACAAGAGTATTTGGTTAATCTACATTCAGGAAATGCCCAAGTCCCCATCTACGGAACCTTTTTGGAAGGAAACAACATATATAAGGAGCCATTGTCGGCCAATGGAATCATAGTAATGGGTAACGAAGGCAACGGCATCAGCAGTCTTACCGAACAATTCGTCACACACAAATTGTTTATCCCCAACTATCCCGAAGGAAGCCCTACCTCAGAATCGCTCAATGTAGCCATTGCCACAGCTATTACCTGCTCTGAGTTTCGCCGCCGTTAAGCCTTTGTCGCCACAAAACGTTCGCCAGCACACGAAGGGCAAGGCGTCAAGAAATAAACATACAGTATAGTGTCTGCAGAAGCATTGTTGTGTAATGCCCAAGCTAACTGGCCCAACGACACGGTCTTACCATCCAAATCTTTTCGGAAGCTCAGCAAGATGGGCTTGTCGACATAAACGGTAGAGTGAACCTCACCCACAAAAGGGTAATATGAGACTTCCCCCCCGTTAAGTTCTACCACAAAATCTTCCAACCGACTTTCATCGGGCAGAATAATAAGATGAGAGAAATAGCGTGCCATAATGTAAACTTAACAATTACCAACTTACATTTTATTCGGAGAAACCTTTAACTCAGCTTTTTCCAATACGTCAGCAGTTATAGCAGTGTCAGCCTGCAAAGAGTCGGAAAGCATGTTGGCATGATAACGCATCAGGTGGGGTGACACCAGCAACAAACGGCTGACAGCATCAGCATTCTTCAGATACGCTTCACCATCAACACTTTTAATTGTCCATTCCGAAGTATCCGGTACTTCCAGCAGATAGTTACCCGAAGCATACATGAGCGTATCAACTTGGAACAAAGAATCATTGGTGAACTTCACCATCAAGTTCATATATAGATAATGGCGAATAGAGTCGACCACCTCATCAAAGAACAGCACATCTCCACTCCAAACAATCTTATCTCCCGCCTTGAAATTCGTATCGGCAGGCACAGTAAAAGCATACCTATTATCTATCGGAGAGGAGGCCAGCTGTATAAGCTTTGCATCGTACCATAGGTCTGCCGTATCGCCACTAACGGGCACAGCCTTACGCTTCACCCATTCAATGTCCCCTTCCTCGATACGTTCCAATTCTCTATCCAGCCGACTGGACATATTGGTGTAGATGAGCGAGAGATCCTTGGGGTAACGTGCATAATATACTAATGAAGAATCAATCTGCGCCTCAGTCACCCCATGCTTATCATACACATAGTCGAAATAGATATCCTTCTTATATCGTTCCGAAGAAGGCAAATCACTGACCATAACTTGGGCCAAATGATAATCGTATAATATAGCCTCCAACTTCTCTGGAGGCAGTACATCGGCACGTGCCTTTTCTCCACACGAAGCCAAAAGGAGCCAGATAACCGATGCTACCAACAGACTATTTCGCAGTACCCTTTCCATCGACAACACGATGGGGACCTTCCAATCCCCAGTTCATACATTTACTATAAAACAACAATACGGCTATGACTGCACAGCTGATGCAGGCATCGGCAAAATTGAAGATGGGACTGAAAAAGATGAAATGTTCGCCTCCGATAAAGGGGAACCAGTCGGGCCAGTTCCACTCCACCAACGGGAAGTAAAACATATCCACCACCTTACCCTTGAGTATAGGAGCATAGCCATCGCCCCACGATACCATCTCAGAGACAGCATAGGGCGTACTCTCCGAGAAAAGCGGGCCATAGAACACGCAATCGAAGATATTACCTGCCGCACCGGCAATAATCAGTGCCACACACACGATATAGCCTCGTGGAAATCCCTTACCGCATATCTTATATAGGTAATATATAAAGCCGCCCACAGCAACGATACGGAAGAGCGTGAGGAAAAGTTTCCCGAATAGCTCCATACCGAACGCCATACCCGGGTTCTCGGTAAAATAGATGTAAAACCAGTCGGTGACATGAATGCTCTCATATAAGCGCATATTCAACTTCACCGCCAGTTTGATTACTTGGTCTATAATAAGACATACGGCCACAATGAGGGCAGCCATACGCCCTTCGGATAGTTTTAGCTTCATCACTATATTTTTATTTCTTTCCCTGCTTGGCCTCGATGCTCAGCGTAGCGTGAGGCACAGCACGGAGTCGGCCAGCAGGAATAAGCTTACCCGTCTCACGGCAGATACCATACGTCTTGTTTTCAATACGCACGAGCGCAGCCTGCAAACTCTGGATAAACTTCATCTGACGCTGGGCCAGACGCATGGTCTCCTCCTTGGAGAGTGTGTTGGCACCCTCTTCCAATATCTTATAGGTAGGAGCCGTGTCGTTGTCTGTATTGTTGTCACGATTGCTCAACGAGCCCTTCAGGTTGTCGTAGTCACGTTGGGCCAATTCCAATTTCTCTAAAATGATGGCGCGGAACTCTTCCAGTTCCTCGTCGGTGTAGCGTGTTTTTTCTGCCATAGTAGTTAATTCATTGAAAGCCCCCTCTAACTCCCCCCCGAAGGGGGAGGATTCTGACCTCGCGCGGAGTTAGGAGATGGCTTATTATTAATTATTAATTATCTTTACTATTGTCAATAGACTCAGCAAGCCCCTCCTCGGGAGGGGTTGGGGAGACCACTTATCTTTTCTCTACTTTTGCCTGCAATACAAATCCGTCAAACTCGATCTCGGCACCGTCGGTCACTTCACCTATGGTGAGGCTGTCGGCAAGCACCTGATTGCAGATGTAGGCCTTGTGCTCCTCGATGGCAGCATTGCTGTTCTCATTGCCGCTCAAGATCACGGCGATGCGGTCTACGATCTCGAAGCCGCTACTCTTACGGATATTCTGAATCTTGCTCACGAGCTCGCGGGCAATACCTTCACGACGCAGGGCATCGGTCACAGTCACATCGAGTGCCACGGTGAGCACACCTTCGTTGGCTACTACCCAGCCGGGGATGTCCTCGCTGTAGATTTCTACCTCGCCAGCCTCTATCTCGGCAGGCGTACCACCCAGGTCGAGTGTCAGGGTACCAGCAGTCTCCAGCTCGGTAATCTGCTCCTGAGTCATAGCGGCTACGGCAGCAGCTACCTGCTTCATCAGCGGACCGAACTTTTTACCCAAGATCTTGAAGTTACACTTCACCTTCTTCACGAGGATGTCTGATGCACCCTCCACGAAGTCAATCTCCTTCACGTTCACCTCGTTCATGATGAGCGGCTTCACAGCCTCGAGGCGTGCCTTCAACTCAGCATCCACAGGAATCATCAGCTTCTGCAGAGGCTGCTTCACGATGATGTTCACCTTCTTGCGCAATGCCAAGCCCATCGACGACACCTTCTGCGCCAGTTCCATACGTATCTCGAGTTCCTTGTCTACAAGCGACTCGTCGCATACGGGGAACTGTGCCAAGTGTACAGAGTCTACGGTATCACGACCTGTAGCACCTACAAGGTCCATATAGAGTTTGTCGGCATAGAACGGAGCGATGGGGGCCATCAGCTTCACTACGGTCTCAAGACAGGTATATAATGTCTGGTAGGCGGCCAACTTATCCTCGGTATAGCCTGCGCCCCAGAAACGCTTGCGGCAGAGGCGTACATACCAGTTGGAGAGGTTGTCGTTGACAAAGTCGTTGATGAGGCGGCCGGCACGAGTAGGCTCGTAGTCGGCATAGCAGGCATCGACATTCTTTATCAGGGTGTTCAGCTCGGAGATGATCCAGCGGTCAATCTCGGGGCGCTCGGCTACAGGCACCTCAACTTCACCGTAGTGGAAGCCGTCGAGGTTGGCATAGGGAGCGAAGAACTTATAGGTATTGTGCAGCGTGCCGAAGAACTTGCGCATCACCTCCACTACACCCTCCTCGTCAAACTTGAGGTTGTCCCAGGGCGATGAGTTGGTGATCATGTACCAACGCAAGGGGTCGCTACCATACTTCTCAATAGCGCCGAAGGGGTCTACGGCATTGCCCAGACGCTTCGACATCTTGTTGCCGTTCTTGTCGAGCACAAGGCCGTTGGAGATAACGTTCTTGTAGGCCACGCTGTCGAATACCATGGTTGCGATGGCATGGAGCGTGAAGAACCATCCACGGGTCTGGTCCACACCCTCGGCGATGAAGTCGGCAGGGTAGTATGTGCGGTTGTCCACAATCTCCTTGTTCTCGAACGGATAGTGCAACTGCGCATAAGGCATAGCACCCGAGTCGAACCACACGTCGATGAGGTCGAGCTCGCGCTTCATGGGCTTGCCGCTCTCCGATACGAGGATGATGTCATCCACATAGGGACGGTGGAGGTCAATCTTGTCGTAGTTCTCCTTATTATATATACCCGGCTCGAAGCCCATCTCCTTGTACGGATTGGTGGTCATAAAGCCTGCGGCGATAGACTTTTCTATTTCATTGTACAATTCCTCTACGCTGCCAATACAGAGCTCCTCGCCTTCCTCGCTACGCCAGATAGGCAGCGGAGTGCCCCAGTAGCGTGAGCGACTGAGGTTCCAGTCGTTGAGGTTCTCGAGCCACTTGCCGAAGCGGCCTGTACCGGTGCTCTCGGGCTTCCAGTTGATGGTTTTGTTGAGCTCCATCATGCGCTCCTTCACTGCAGTAGAGCGGATAAACCATGAGTCGAGCGGATAGTAGAGTACAGGCTTGTCGGTGCGCCAGCAGTGCGGATAGTTGTGCACATGCTTCTCTATCTTGAATGCCTTGTTGGCACCCTTCATGTTGATGCAGATGAATACGTCGAGCGACTCGGCAGCAGCGGCAGCCTTCTCGTCGTAGCGGCCATCGACCATGAACTGCGGGTCGTAGGCGTTCTTCACCCAACGTCCTTCATACTCCTTGTAGAGCTCCTGATCGACGCATGTGGCGAGGAACTGCTCGTCGAGCTCCTCCATGAGGTAGAACTTACCAGTGAGGTCCACCATGGGGCGTGTCTCACCCTTCTTGTTGATCATGAAGAGCGAGGGGATGCCTGCTGCACGGGCTACGAAGGCGTCGTCGGCACCGAAGGTAGGAGCGATATGTACGATACCCGTACCATCCTCCGTGGTCACATAGTCGCCGGGAATCACGCGGAACGCCTGTGCCGAAGCATCGCGCCACTGCCCGTTCTCGTCCACGCTCACGGGTTTCACCCAGGGGAGCAGTTGCTCGTATTCCATACCCACAAGGTCGGTACCCTTATACTCGCCCACTACCTTGTAGGGCACGAGCTTGTCGCCAGGCTTGTAATCCTCGAGTGCGAGGTCAGCAGCCTTGGGATTGAAGTGCATACCGAGGAGTGCCTTGGCCAATACCACGGTCATCTTCTCGCCAGAGTAAGCGTTGTAGGTCTGCACGGCTACATAGTCGATCTTGGGACCTACGCAGAGTGCCGTATTTGATGGCAATGTCCAAGGTGTGGTGGTCCATGCTATAAAATAAGGAGTACCCCACTCAGCCATCTCGGGCTTGGGGTTCTTCATACGGAACTGGCCCACTACGGTGGTGTCCTTCACGTCGCGGTAGCATCCCGGCTGGTTGAGCTCGTGTGAGCTGAGTCCCGTACCTGCTGCAGGCGAATAGGGCTGTATGGTATATCCCTTATAGAGGAGTCCCTTGTTGTAGAGCTGCTTGAGGAGCCACCACAAGGTCTCGATATAGCGGTTGTCATAGGTGATATAGGGATCGTCGAGGTCTACCCAGTAGCCCATCTGGTGGGTGAGGTCGGTCCACTCCTTGGTAAACTTCATCACATCCTTGCGGCAGGCTGCGTTATAGTCGGCCACGGAGATAGTCTTGCCGATATCCTCCTTGGTGATACCCATCGCCTTCTCCACGCCCAGCTCTACAGGCAGACCGTGGGTATCCCATCCAGCCTTGCGCTTCACTTGGAATCCCTTCATCGTCTTGTAGCGGCAGAACACGTCCTTGATGGTACGTGCCATCACATGGTGAATACCCGGCATACCGTTTGCCGAGGGAGGACCCTCATAGAACACAAACGAGGGGCATCCCTCACGTTCGGTCATACTCTTGGTAAACACATCTTTCTCATCCCAAGCCTTCAACACCTCTTTGTTCACATCCGAGAGGTTTAGCTGGCCATATTCGGTAAATTTCTTGTCCATATCGTGTGTATATTATATACCTATTTTAATTAAAGCGCAAAATTAGTGCAAACCAAACGAAATGCCAAATTTATTTAGGCATTTCTGAGGTACCACCTAATTTCTGGACACTCGCCAAGAAATATTTAAGCAATATTAACATCATTCCGCTCATTTATATTATCTTTGCAATTTACAATTCAACAACAAAGCTATTATCTATGAAAAAAGCTATTCTCACAGTATTATGTATTGTCGGTATGGCAATAAGCACCCATGATGTTTCGGCCCAACGTATCCAGCAACCCCTCGGCCGAGGGGTGGTAGTGGCCGTCAACGGTTCGTCAGCAACAGTCACTTGGCGCCGTCTGGCACAAGAGCCCGAGAATGCCACCTATCATATATATGTAAACGGTAGCAAGATTACCCCGTCACCCGTGACCAACACCAACTATGCCACCAACACCTCAAAAATCCCCATCGGCAGCGAAGTGACGGTGAGCATGGTGACCGATGGTGTGGAGTCGGCACAGAGCACACCCTACAAGGTGGTGAGCCGCGACCTGCGCAATATGTTCATGAGCATTCGCTTCGACGGGTCGCCACTCACGGCATCGGGCTACACCACCGACTACGTGTGGCCTGCCGACCTTGACGGTGACGGGGAGATGGACTACGTGGTGAACCGCAAGAGCGTGTCTACTGGGCTCGACAACTATGTAGAAGGTTACCTGCGCACTGGCGAGCACCTGTGGACAGTGAAGCTGGGTCCCAACGAACTCAGCTGTGCCGGACAGGACGATATGATACTGGCTTACGACATGGACTGCGACGGCAAGGCCGATGTGGTGGTACAGACGAGCGACGGCACCCAGTTCTGGGACATCGAGAGGAAGACCTTCGGACTCTATGTCAATGGCCTCACCACGGGCGACACCGATGGCGACGGCATCATTGACTATGAGACACAGTCTGCAAAGAATGCACCGCGCTACATGACCGTCGTAGACGGCATGACGGGAGCGGAGAAATGCAGCGTAGAGCAGACCTACAACAACTCATACAACCGCACCAACCGCTCGGCACTCATGGGCGACGAGTACAACAAGCACGTAGGCCACGTAGGCGTATTCTACCCCGACGGCATACACCCTGCCGTAATCATGGAGTGGCACACACGCAACAGCAACGGCAGCCACAACTACCACAACAGCGCCTTTGCCTTCGATTTCAGCACAGGCAAAGCCGGTGCGTGGAAGGAGCTCTTCTGCAAGAACACCGGAGGCCCCGCCTTCCACCAGATACGTATCGCCGATGTCGATGGTGACGGACGTGACGAGATGCAGACCGGAGGCTACACGATGGATCACGACGGCTCTACGCTCAACAATCCCGGCATTGCCCACGGCGACCGCTTCCGCACGAGCGACATCGACCCCGAGCGCCCCGGTCTCGAGACCTTTGCCATCCAGCAGGATGCCGGTGATATGCTCGGCCAGATTCTCTATGATGCCGCTACAGGCAAAAGTATCAAGAAATGGTATCTCTCGTCTGTAGGCGATGTGGGCCGTGGCGAGTGTATGGACGTTGACCCCAACCACCTGGGATGGGAGATGTGGAGCACGATGGGCGGCGTATACAATGCCAAGGGCGACCTCATACCCGAGCACACCGCTCCCTATCCTACAGAGGGCATCTGGTGGGATGGCGGACTCGACCGCGAGATAGTGCAGACGAGCGATAGCCACTACAACGTATACATACAGGACTTCTACGACGGGCGTCTCATCGAAATCGCCAAGCTCAGCGGCTGGCGCTACGTCACCGTATATGCCAAGCGTGCCGCCTTCTGGGGCGACATCATCGGCGACTGGCGCGAAGAGCTGGTGCTGCTCCACAAGGAGAATGGCGTATGTGTGGGTATCGTGGGCTTCACCACCGACTATACCACCACCGTCAACAACATCTACTGCCTGCAGGAAGATCCCCACTACCGTGGCGACTGCACCACCAAGGGCTACTACCAGAGCCCCAACACGGGCTTCTACCTGGGCTACAATATGCCACGTCCGCAGCTGCCGCCTACCATGGTCACCGACCTCGTATGGCAGGGTACCGACAGCTACAGCAATTATGAGCGCTCGGCAACTGCCGCCTATGCCGACGGCAAGAGTCTGCTCATCGACCTCAACACCGATGACGCCATCAGTGTGAACGCTGCCATGCAGCCCTCTGTGCTCTATGCCATGCCCGTCAATGGCCAGCGCGTCACCCTCAGCGGTACAGGTAGCCTCGCCGGAGATATGGACCTTTGGAAGAGCCAGCAGGGAACCCTCGTGGCCAATGTTCCGCTCGACTACACCGGTACGACCTATATATCAGAAGGTACACTTGAGGTCAATGGTGAGATAAAGGGAGCCGTAAGCCTCCGTGCTCGAGGCACACTGAGCGGCAAGGCCACCGTCAATGCCATCAGCTTCGAAGGTGCCCTCAACTACGAGGGATGTCGTCTGATGCCTACCGGGCAGATGACCTTCAAGCAGGGACTCAACGTCGACAAGAAGGTATATATGGAGATGGACATCACGACCGCCGAGGGTAGCCAGCATGCCGACCTCATCAAGGTGGAGGGCGACCTCACGCTGACAGCCCCCGAGGTAGTGTTTGCCATCGTACCTGCCGAGAGCGATGTGCTGCCCGGTAAGTTCAAACTCATCGAATACACGGGCGAGTTCAATGGCGACATAGAGGCATTTGTCGTACGCGGCCTCACAGGTCTCTCCTACGAGATTGTACACGAAGACAAGGCCATCTACCTCGTCATCAATGCCCAGCGCAATGCTGCACAAGGCGTGATGTGGACAGGCAATACCAGCAGCATCTGGGACTACCAAAGCGAAAACTTCCTCCTCGGCACTGAGAGCACCGAGTTTGTTGCAGGCGATGAGGTAGAGTTTACCGACGAAGCCACTGCAACTACCGTCACCATTGACGAACTGATGCCCACGGGCAAAGTCACCGTCAACAACGACACCAAAAACTTCACCTTCACAGGCGAAGGCGGCCTCAGCGGTAGCGGTTCGCTCATCAAGGAGGGCAGCGGCAAACTCATCCTCGAAGCCACCAAGAGCGACTACACTGGTGCCACCATCATCAATGGAGGTAGCGTAGTGGTGAAGGAACTTGCCGACGGCGGACTGCCCAGCTCTATCGGTGCAGCCTCCTCGGCCGCCGAGAACCTGCAGATAGGCAAAGGCACCCTCATCATCGACAACTCAAACACCGCCACCAACCGCGCCATCACCCTTACCGACACCGCCACCATACAGGTCAATAGCGGTGCCACCTCACTCAAAGGACAGGTCAAAGGCAGCGGAATGCTCGTGAAGAGCGGTGCTGGTCAGCTCAATATCACCTACGATGGAGCCAACACATGGAGCGGCGGCACCCGACTTATGGCAGGAACGCTGGCTATGGGTGCTTGGAACACCACGTTCGGTACCTCCACCTCGAAGATTGAGGTTGCAGGCAACAGCACCATCCGCGTGTTCGACAACAATAGCACCTCAGCCGTACCCACCATCAACAACACCATCGACATCCTCAAGGGCAAGACCCTCACCATTGCAGGTGGCCAGCGCTGCGCCATCCGTGGCAAACTCACAGGCGAAGGCACCCTGCGCATCTCGTTCCCCTATGTCCGTGGCGATGTATATACCAACATGTCTGCTTTCCAAGGCACCTACGAAGCCACCTCGGGCCAGCTCCGTCTGGCCAGCGCCATAGACCTCTCGCAAGGCACACTCAAGCTGGGAGTCGGAGTCTATGCAGCCCACGTAGAGGGCGGCGGCAAGAACGAGAAGGTGCTCACCAGCAAGATTGGTGCCCTCACCAGCAGCGCCTCAGATTGCACGCTGGCCTCAGGTATATGGAACGTCGGGTACCTTGGCAATGACGACACCTATGCCGGCATCTTCAACTCGGCTGCCACACTCAACAAGTACGGCGAAGGCAAGCTAACCCTCACCGGTGCCAGCCAAGGCAAGCTCAACATCTACGAAGGCAGCGTGCTGGTAGGCAACACCTCGACAGCTACGACCACCGGAGCCACTACCGTATACGAAGGAGGCACCCTCACCGGCAACGGACAGATTGCTGCCGTCACCGTGAAGAAGGACGGTATCATCGATGCAGGAAAGAGTTCCCTGATTACCGGTACACTCACACTCACCAGCAGCCTCAACGTCAACAAGGGAGGTATCATCCATATAGATGCCCGAGGCACCACTACCGTGCGTTGCGATGCATTCAAAGTTGCAGGCAAGACAACGCTCACATCGCCCACCTTCAAGCTTGAACACACAGGCGACGGATTCAAAGAGGGCGACGAACTGCCTATCTTCACCGGCAACGGAACCATCACCCTTACCGGTACACCCACCTTCGAGCCTGCCATCCCTTGCGAAGGCTGCCTATGGGACTACTCCACCTTGGAGACCGACGGTACCATCCGCGTCATCGCTGACGGCACAGGCATTGACAATTCACAATTCACAATTGACAATTCACAAATGACGATCTATGACCTCACGGGTCGCAAGGTTGAGACAATCACCGAGAAAGGCATCTATATTATAAATGGTAAAAAAGTAATCCGATGAAACGAATTCTCATAGGCGCTGCCCTGCTGTGCAGCCTCACCCTTCAGGCCCAACGTGCCGAGTACAACTTCGACTCCGACTGGCACTATACCTTTGAGGGCACCTCCCACGTGGCTACCTTGCCCCGTGCTTTCAACGAAGACTACGCCTACCGCGTAGCCATCGACCACCTCCCCGACGACACGGTGCGCTACACCAAGACCTTCCGTCTGCCCCGCAAGGCCAAGGGCAAGAAGGTGTTTATCGAGTTTGAGGGAGCACGCCAGTCGGCCACCGTGTGGCTCAACGGTCACCGCGTAGGCATGAGCGAGAACGGTGTCATGGCCTTTGGCTTTGACCTCACCCCCTACATCAACTACCGTGGCGACAACCGTCTCGAGGTACTCACCGATAACGACTGGAACTACCACGAGCAGCAGCATCCCGACCACAGCCCCTATCAGTGGAACAACAAGAACTTCAACGCCAACTACGGCGGTCTGCCAAAGCATGTGCGCCTCCATATCACCGACAAGCTGTATCAGACACTATCCCTCTACTCTAACCTCGGCACCACCGGCGTATACATCTACGCCAAGGACATCGACGTGGCAGCACGCCGTGCCGAGATAGTAGCCAGCTCCGAGGTGAAGAACGAGAGCAACAAGACCCGCGAGGTAGCCTATGAGGTAGAGGTCATCGACAACGACGGCAACAGCATCGGCACCTTCCGCAGCGCACCACAATCTGTAGCCCCCGGTGCTACAGCCACGCTCAGCGCCTCCAAGCAGTTCGGCGGCCTCCACTTCTGGAGCTGGGGCTACGGCTACCTGTACACCGTGAAGACACGCCTCATCGTAGGCGGCAAGTGTACCGATGAGGTGGTTACCCGCACCGGCTTCCGCAAGACCGACTTCGGCAATGGCCTCTTCCGCCTCAACGACCGCGTGCTCATGGTACACGGCTATGCCCAGCGCACCAGCAATGAGTGGCCCGGCGTAGGCATGAGCGTGCCTGCCTGGCTCAGCGACTACAGCAACCTCGAGATGGTGAAGAGCGGCGGCAACCTCGTACGATGGATGCACGTCACTCCCTGGAAGCAGGACATCGAGTCGTGCGACCGCGTAGGACTCATCCAAGCCATGCCTGCCGGCGATGCCGAGAAAGATGTCGAGGGACGCCGCTGGGAGCACCGCATGGAGCTCATGCGCGATGCCATCATCTACAACCGCAACAACCCCTCCATCATCTTCTACGAGTGTGGCAACGAGAACATCTCCGAAGCCCACATGGCCGAGATGAAAGCCATCCGCGACCTCTACGACCCGCACGGAGGCCGTGCCATCGGTAGCCGCGAGATGCTGGGCAGCAAGGTGTCGGAGTATGGTGGCGAGATGCTCTACATCAACAAGAGCGGCGGCCAGCCCCTATGGGCCATGGAGTACTGCCGCGACGAGGGCCTGCGCCGCTACTGGGACAACTGGAGCTACCCCTACCACCGCAGTGGCGACGGACCGCTCTACCGCAATGCCGATGCCTCGGCCTACAACCACAACCAAGACCAGCTGGCCGTAGAGCACATACGCCGCTGGTACGACTACTGGGAGGTGCGCCCCGGCATGGGCAAGCGCGTCAGCTCAGGCGGTGTCAAGATTATCTTCTCCGACACCAACACCCACTTCCGTGGCGAGTCAAACTACCGCACCAGCGGCGTGTCCGATGCCATGCGCCTACCCAAAGATTCCTACTACGCCCATCAGGTGATGTGGAACGGATGGGTAGAGCCTGAGACCCCGCAAACCTATATCATGGGCCACTGGAACTACCCCGAAGGCACCGTGAAGCCCGTATACGTAGTGTCAAACGCCCACCGCGTGGAGCTGCTGCTCAACGGTCAGCCCGTAGGCACCGCCCGCCGCGAGTATGATTTCCTCTACACCTTCGACTCCGTGGCCTACCACCCCGGCACCCTGCAGGCCATCTCCTACGATGAGCAGGGCAGCAAGGTGTCAGAGTACACGCTCACCACCGTAGGCGAAGCCGCTACCTTGAGCCTCTCGCTCATGACAGCCCCCGACGGCATGCGTGCCGATGGTGCCGACCTCGCCCTCATCACCTTCGAGGTGCTCGATAGCGAAGGTCGCCGTTGCCCACTCGACAATCGTAACGTCACCTTCACCCTTGAGGGCCCTGCCGAGTGGCGTGGCGGACTGGCCAAGGGCGAGGGCAACTGTGTGCTCGCTACCACCCTTCCCGTAGAGTGCGGTGTCAACCGCGTGCTCGTGCGTAGCCTCACCCAGGCAGGCACCATCACCCTCACCGCCAATGCCGAAGGCCTGGCACCACAGGCCATCACTTGGGAGAGCCATCCTGTAGAGGTCAGCCGCGGCCTCAGCCTGCAGCACCAGCGCGACGTGCTCCCCAGCTACCTCGGCCGTGGCGAGACACCCGCGACACCCTCCTACACCGACCATAAGGAAACTATCACCATCGCCCGCGTCATTGATAGCGAAGGCACCACACCCTATGCCAGCCACCCCAGCACCGACGACAATGAGGAGACCGAGTGGCGCAACGACGGCACACCCCGTACCTCATGGATAACCTACGAGCTGGACGCGCCCGCACGCCTCGATGAGGTATCCATCAAACTCACTGGCTGGCGCCGCCGCAGCTACCCGATAGAGATCTTTGCCGACACCACCCTCGTATGGGAAGGCAGCACCCCCATGAGCCTCGGCTACGTGCATCTGCCCGTGAAGTCCACCGTATGCTCGCGCGTCACCATACGCCTGCGTGGCACTGCCACCGAGAGCGATGCCTTCGGACAGATTACCGAGCTGGCCGCCCCCGTAGCCAACGAGCTGGACCTCTACAAAGCCAAGGATGGCGACAAGGTGCGTAGCGAACTGCGCATCGTGGAGATTGACCTGCTGAAGTGGACCAACGATGCACTCATCAATAAAGACAGACCACTCTCGCAACCATCCAAAGCAAACTTCAAATAAGCATCAAGCCCGAGCTGATGCTCGGGCTTGATTTCTACTCAGCGCCTACATTCAGCAAATCTCAGTTATTGTCATCGAAAATCATTATTGCCACATACAATGAAGGGTTGTATATATGATTTTTTAGTATTACCTTTGCGCTTCATTGACAACAAAATAGATTGCATGAGAAATCTAAAGAGAAGTATCGCCCTACTGCTATGCATGCTGTGCCTGGTGGGCAAGGCAGGCGAGGTGTATGACAACGCCGTGAAGGTAACCTTTCTATCGTGGCTTACGGGTAGCACCAAGCTATCCTATGAGCATGCCTTTGCCAATCACCAGTCATCCGAGATTTGTGCCAGCATGATAGGTGCAGGATACGACAAGTTCCATAACAAGCCCATGGGATTCACCCTGCGCTATGGCCATAAATTCTTCCTGCCGGGCAAGCGCAGAGGTGGCCTCCAGGGTTTCTACCTGCGTCCCGAGGCTATCTACTCGCACTATACCTACAACGCCTCTGCCCATCAGCTACGCACACGCGCCCAGATGGGTGCCCTGCTCGCCACCACCGGATACCAGATGAATATCAACCGATTCCTGATAGACGCCTGGGTAGGTGGAGGCTATGCCTTTGGCACCCCAGCCGATACAGGCTACCACCACGGCTTTGCCCTATGGAACGCCTTCGGCAAGAGTTGGGAGCACGTAGCACTCAGCTTCAGCGTGAAGCTGGGCGTATGCTTTTAGCACAATATCTGCGCAAAAAGTACGCAAATGTTGCGCAAATTCATATAACCTCATCTCACTACCCACACAAAAGTTTTTATTCCTGCAGGTGCCGCAAAAGAACAAGGCATGTGCGATAAATATTTTTCTTACCTGTAACAAAATGTGCTTACACCTACAAAAATATTTTTCCAGCCTGCCAAATCATCTGTCACTAGCTAGTGACGCATGCGTCGGTAGTTAGCGATGTACGCGTCGGTAGTTAGTGACGGATGCCTCGGTAGTTAGTGACGATGCATTGGATACAACCGATACATGTATTGGAGCCTTGCAATAAAACTGACGGAGCCTTGCGTCAGAAAAAATCTCTTTGTCTGATTTTCCTGACGGAGCCTTGCGTTTTCCCTTTCGGGTACACCCTCCACTCCCCGAGGGTTTACTGAGCAATCTTCGAGGGTCTACCCTTGCGAGTTATTGGATGAACCCTATTTTTAATGTTTCCCCTTTGGGGGTTGCAGGTATCAGTAATTGCTCATAATCTCATGATGCACAAGATGTTAACGACCGACACCTCTGTTGATAGGTGTCGGTAGCTCTGCGACTTACGATACCGACACCCCACAACGGGGGTATCGGTCGTTATACGCCTCATATACAACACCTTACAAGCAAATACCGACACCCGCAACCCAAAACGGGGAAACACCATTTTATCCCCCTCGAATTCAATTCCTTTTATTTTTAAGTATCCTACAGATTAGTCTACAGAAATCATCAACAAGTGAGATTCCACCAATGCCCCTCATAGCATTGGAGTAGCTCCTCTTCAGTATAGTAGTCGGGGCGTATCGACTCTCGCGAGAGTGCAAACATATCCTTATCGGTTTTGTACTCCATCCAGTAGGTGGAACACATCACCCCTCTAGACTCATGCCCATGGTCAGAGCACATCTGTGTATTAGGTGAAGGTTCTAACCATACTCCAACGTAACGACTAAACTCATGCTCATGGTCCGGGTCACTCTTCAAGAACTCTACCACATCCGTAGTCTTCACCCACTTTGTTTTGTCTAATGTCTTCATTTTTTCCACAAAGGTCAGTAGAGATTTTAACATGGCAAAAGATTTTAGATCAAGCTAGATCGATTTAAGAAACTTTAGATCAAGTGGGTGTAGTTATGGGCAATTCTTCTATGGATATTCCTTATCTTTGCGAGCGGATAATATTGAAATGAAAATGGAATATAGCAATAAGACGGTTTATGATTTTCTCATCGAGGAATGTAAGACAATGCCAGAGTTATGGGAAGAGTTCGGTGTAGGACTTATGGAGCGTATTTATGAAGCCGACTTTTGGGACAGACTGAGTGAGGAACTGGATTGTCTTCGCATCTGTGAAGAATGCGGACGGCCTATGATTGAAGGTTTTGTTGTTGACGGATGCCATACTTATTGTTCCGAGGAATGTTTGTACAAACACACATCCGAAGAAGAGTATCGCGAGGCATATAGCAATGGTGATGGCGACACTTATTGGACGACTTGGTATGAAGATTCAAATACATATAATAAAAGCGAACTTGTACGACAAAAAATCATTACAACAGGTTGCACTCGTGAAAGGGAAATAGTATCTTTGCAGAAAGATATATAAATACTATGGCTAAGGCAAAACCTTTCATCAAATGGGTTGGTGGTAAAGGCCAACTCATAGAACAACTCGAAGCATTGCTTCCTGCTGACTTTGATAAAAGGGAGAACGTTACCTACATAGAGCCTTTTGTAGGCGGAGGAGCAATGCTCTTCTATATGTTGCAGGCGCATCCTAACATCAAATCAGCTGTAATAAATGACATAAATAGTGACTTGACTACGTGTTATCGTGTAGTCAGGGATAATCCTACCGAACTTATCGCTTCTCTTTCAGAGATACAAAAGGAGTATTATGCTCTGCAATCAGAGGAAGAGAGGAAGGATATGTTTATGCGGATGCGCGACCGTTATAATACAAAGTCTTTGGAGGAAATAGAGAACTCGACCTTGTTTTTCTTCCTCAATCGCACTTGTTTCAATGGCTTGTATCGAGTAAACAAAAGCAATAAGTTTAACGTCCCATTTGGGAAATACTCATCACCGACGATATGTGACGCTGCTACGATTTATGCAGACAGTGTATTGTTGCAGAATGTGGAAATCTTGAATGGAGATTTTGAAGAGACGTTTAAGTATATCTCTGGTGATACGCTGTTTTATTTCGACCCTCCTTATCGTCCGTTGAGCGACACTTCGAGTTTCAATGATTATACCAAGGAATCTTTTAATGATGATGCACAACGCAGGCTGAAAAGGTTTTGCGATAAGGTGCATGATGCTGGTTGCCAGTTTATGCTCAGCAACTCAGATTGCTTGGGAAAAGACGAGAAAGACCGTTTCTTTGATGATTTATACAGAGACTATGTCATAGACAGAGTGTGGGCATCAAGGAATATCAATGCGGTGGCTTCAAAAAGAGGGAAGCTTACAGAAATACTCGTACATAATTATGGTGCGGAAAAGAAACAAAGTAACCCCTACATATTACATCATCAATCAACCCCAAGAGTAGCAGAATATGAGTGCACATACGGAACACGAGTTTAACACATTCATGTCGCAATTGAAGGAAACCAATCAGACATTGGATTTCTTCTGTGACTTTGACAAGATATCTCAAAACGTAAGAAACATTGAGATAAGTCTCAATATGCTTAATTATCTAATCGGTAAGCCCGACATCGAGGAGGCTGTGAGGGATATTTGGCAACGCGACAGGACGGCATTCAATGTGATGGATATTCTGATTGCGGTTAGGGACGATGGCAAAAAGAAAGTCATTGACTCGTTGGGCAATTGCGTTCTGCTAAAAAGCCTGTTTACTTCCCCCGAAGGTGTCATTGAATACTTGAACGAGACGGGGTTGACAAACCTTTTCCAAAGTAATCGTATCAAAGACCTTGTTGACTATGTTTTCGGTATAGAAACAGGACTTGACTCAAATGCTCGCAAGAATAGAAGCGGACATATTATGGAGGATACTGTTGAGGACATCCTTGTCAATAACAATGTTCCATATCGTAAAGAGGTATACTCAAGAGAGTACCCTCTTCTTGCAGATGCCTTGGGTGATGATGAAAAACGTTTCGACTTCGTAATAGAGACGGATAATAAAGTATATCTTATCGAAGTGAACTTCTATAGCGGCGGAGGTTCTAAACTTAATGAAGTGGCCCGCTCATATTCTGATATTGCTCCCAA
This sequence comes from uncultured Bacteroidaceae bacterium, assembly GCA_964570685.1. GTDB lineage: Bacteria > Bacteroidota > Bacteroidia > Bacteroidales > Bacteroidaceae > UBA1189. The sequence goes on from CAZMZC010000023.1 coordinate 27,789, forward strand.
GATAAATGCAATTGATGGTTTTGAGTTTGTTTGGATTACTGATGGTATAGGGTGGAAGTCGGCACGCAACAAGTTGCAAGAGGCGTTTAATATCATTCCAAGCATTTATAATTTGACGACGATTCAGGATTTCTTAACAGCTATTAATTAAATAGATATGGATGCTTTATCTAATTTCTATCAGAACTTATCTCAAATATCCATTACAAAAGAAGAGTTGACCATTGAACAGGCTCGCGATGTTGTCAAGCAAATCAATGAATTCTTATATTGTACTAATCCTGCCGAGACTGAAAAAATAGAAGTTTTTGGAGAAGTCTGGAATTATATTTCTGACTTCCATAAATATTGGGAGCAACAGCATCAGCAAATCTTAGATTGCAAAATAGATGAGATACAATGCGAAAAAGTCGCAGATGCGCTCCATAATGTATATGTCCAAACTAAAGGAAAAGCATTTACACATATATACGACACGTGTGGCCTAACTAAAGAACAGATTTGTCAGGTAAGAATGTTGACAGCAAATCAAGATTTCAGAGGCTCCCGCAATTTTAGTGATTTAGCTAAAAGATACGATGAGGACCCATCAATCTTTGACCCTGCTTCTATTGCAGACGACCCAGAATCATTCACAGCCTCACTTGGACTTACCAATTTATCGCAAAATGACAAGCGTATATCCTACGCAAAGAATATTGCCGAATTCATTCTCCGTTACAAGTGTACACCTTTTGAGACTATTACAAGATTTAACAACGATGTCTACGAACTTCGTAATGCGCTCATAAATTGTATAGGAGCAGGCTATGGCAATAAGAAAGCAGACATGTTTATTCGTGACATGGTGGTTCTTGGAGTTTGGGAGAATATGCAAGGTTTCGAGAAGATTGATGTGGCAAGCGACATAAACACTATTAAGGTAGCTCTTCGTACTGGCATCATTAAAACGGCAATACCCTTAGTATCTAGCTTCCTAGATATATTCTGTCACCAATACACCTATATAGACAAGATAAATGCCGATGCCTGGAGAAAAGTCTGGGAAATATGGACGAATAAATATCCGACTGAAACTTTGAGCAGTCCGTGTCTAATGGATTATTTTGTCTATGGTGTAGTAGGAAAACAATTTTGCAAGGAAATATTAGTTCTTTACAAATGTGAGAAACACGCACATGAATTCTATTGGCATACCGCAAGAAATAGAATTTGTCAAGTATGTTTTAATGAAAAGCATAAACGGCTCCCTGCTAATGTGGTAGCAAGAATAATGCCATGTTCTTCAGATGAAGGTAGGGTCGCGATTCTAAAAACCAACTATGTAAGTTTACAGCCTGAGGAAGAAAAATTGGAACAATGTCCGTTCAAAGATATATGTGGAGAGAATAAAAAGCTTATGCCACCTAAATCTATTAGTATCTTAGGACAAACAGGTTGGACTACTGCATATACGGAAAAAGGAGCTGGCGGAGGAGGGCTTATGGCATAAATGAACAATACCTACTCTAATTTCACTTTACTGCATGGCGATTGTATGGGAATTATCGAACAGTTGCCAAATAACTCTATTGATGTAATCTTTGCAGACCCGCCATATTTCCTAAGTAATGGCGGCATTAGCGTGCAAAGTGGCAAACAGGTATGCGTAGATAAAGGGGATTGGGATAAAGGCGGAACCCCCGAACATATTTATCAATTCAACAAACAATGGCTCTCACTTTGTCGTCCTAAACTAAAAGATAATGGTTCAATATGGATTTCGGGCACACACCACAATATCTTTGTGGTGCAACGTTGTTTGCAGGAGTTAGGATACAAAATACTGAATGTTATTACTTGGCAGAAGTCAGACCCACCTCCCAATCTTTCTTGTAAGTATTTCAACTTCTCCACAGAGCTTGTTATTTGGGCTCGTAAGCACGAAAAGAAAACCCACAAGTTCAACTATGAGACAATGAAGCAATTGAACGGAGGTTCACAAATGACAGATGTCTGGCGTATACCAGCAGTAGGGCTATGGGAAAAAACATGCGGCAAGCACCCAACCCAAAAAGCGCTTCGCTTGCTATATCGTATAATCTTGGCATCGACAAATGAAGGAGATACCATATTAGACCCATTCGCAGGAAGTAGTACGACTGGAATTGCAGCCAACCTTTTAGGACGAAAGTTCATAGGAATAGAGCAGGAAAAAGAGTTTGTAGATTTGAGTTATCGACGTCGTGAATTGTTAGACAATCCCGAAGAGGCACAGAAACTTTTGAAGAAGATGCGTGAAACACCAGACGAAGTAATGGTACTTGTCAATCACGCTCGCCCTAAAGACTATCAACTGATGATAGAAAAGGGTATGTGTTATCTCCGTGCAGGTGACAGCAAAGGCTCGTTACTCGTACAGAAAGGATTCGAACGGTTGGGGTATGTACTGCTTCATACTAACGGCGACAATCCCCAAATGTTCAAACTGACAAAGAAAGGCTTTCAGATATGGACGGCCGAGAGTTTACAAGAACATGGTTTCAGTGCAGAGCATGCACCTTACTATGCGGTTCTTCATTTTGACTCTAGCAAGCCTATTGTTTATGACCAATCAATAAACCTTCACCAACGTGCTTACACTAGTGTTGTAAAGATTAGACCATTAAGTGATTTTATAAATTTGCGATAAGAAAAAATTAATTGGACCTAGAATTAGCTTATGAGTAGCAAACATCATTATTTACCTCAATTCTATCTTAATGGATTTGTTAACGAGAATGAAAAGCTATATTCTTGCAGGAAAGCATTTTCAACTTTCAAAGAATTTCCCACTGCAGGTATTTATTATCAACATGACCTGAATAATATTGATTTAGGTTCCGTAGGGTTTATTTATTTAGAAGAAGATTTTTTTCATCCCAAAGACAACGAGTATTCAAGAGCATTCAATGAAATGCGAAATATATACAATTACGATATTGACAGCGTTCCATTACAAGTAAAGGCCACCATAGTTGAATTTGTCCTTGGTCTATACTGGAGAGTTCCTGGAGGATTAGAACATGTGAAAGAACTAATAGATACAGATGGACTTTTAACTGGGGATTTACAATTGCTTCATAATGAGACTAAACACATTTATACAGATGATGAAATTCCATCGATCATTTCAGACATAAAATCAAAAGAGGAGAACTTAAAGTTTTTTATGACATTTTTTTACGAAGAAAATGTAAGAAAGCATGATTGGAGTATGTTAAATGAAAAATTTGAGATATATGAAACGAATACTCCATTATTAATTGGAGATATTCCTTTCATACCACTTAGATCTGAGAATAGAAGAGGAAAGATTCTGGAAGAGTTTATAATCCCTTTAGATCGTAATCATTTGCTTATTTATGCAAGTAAAAAAACCTCATTTTTAGAAGCAAACTTATTCCATCTTATAAATATGTGTATTATTGACGGAGCTTCAGAAAGAATTTCTTGTAATGATAAAGTACATTTGCAAAAAGAAATGATATTTGTGGAACGGAAAATTTCAGATTTTAAAGAAATGGGGATAAATCACATAAAGGAACAACTGCTATCTCCATTGATAGAGTTTCAATCTCGTTTTAAAAAGTTTGAAGACTTTTCTGAGTATCACAAGTCTCACCATTTTGAAGAATTAAACAGACGCTTATTTAGAGGGTAGAATTACCTTTGCAAATAAAGACTCCCGATACAATAACTGAAATAATATATTTATGCCGAAACCAACCGCATAGAATACAAAAGAGAATAGACGATATCGTAAACGAAGAAATTACCTTTGCAAGCAAGATGTAGAATAAGTATTAAAGGAGATGAAGGAGAAAGAGACTCAAAATATAGAATTCAAGGCAAGCTGGCGCGATGAATATCTGAAATGGATATGTGGCTTTGCCAATGCACAAGGCGGCAAACTATATGTGGGCGTGTCTGACGATGGCGAAGTGTGCGGTGTGCAAGATGTCAAAAAACTGATGAGACCGAGGCGTGGGGGCGTGGCATCGAACGTATCATTGCAGCGTGCAAGAAAGAGGGTTTCCCCGAGCCTCAGTTTGATTATGACGGTGGAGGGTTGTGGACTACATTCCATTTTAAGAAAATAGAAGAGGATACTACCCAGAAAACTACCCAGAAAACTGACCGGAAATTATCTCAAAAGCAGGAGGAGATTTTGGCTTATCTGAAACAGAACCCTACGGCCTCACGTAAGGAATTGACGGCACTACATGAATTATCTGCAATATCTGAAAGTCGTTGTTCCTCACGAACTGGATGGACACAGAGATATGTTTGAAGAATTAAAAAAAACAGAATCCGACGAAGATTTTGATTGTGAATAAACTCAAGTCTATATAAGCCTAACAGTTACTTTGCAAATAAAAGACTCCCAATACAATAAATGAATAAGGTATTTATGACAGAGACTAAAAAATAATTACTATGATAAAAAGAGCACTATCTACACTGGCCATGCTGACAGCCTGCATAGCTATAGTAGCACAAAGCATGGCACCGGCCATACCGCACGACAAGAAGTTGGAGACGAAGGTGGAGCGCACTTTGCGCAAACTGACACTGGAGGAGAAGGTGGGACAGATGTGTGAACTCACCATCGACGTCATCACCGACAACAGTCATAAAGATTCCGTGGTACTCAACGAGGAGGCGGTGGCCAAGGTGATCGACCGCTACAAGGTGGGCAGCATACTCAACGTACCATTGGGGCTGGCACAGACTCCCGAGTCGTGGGCACGACTGATACGCACGCTCAACGAGCGCTCACTACAGGCTTGCGGTGTGCCTCAGATATACGGAGTGGACCAGATACATGGAGCCAGCTACACGTGGGGCGCTACGCTATTCCCCCAAGAGGTGGGGCAGGCAGCCTCGTTTGACCGCGCCATCCCCCACCGCATCAATGAGGTAGCGGCCTACGAGAGCCGTGCATGCCTCATCCCCTGGGTATACTCGCCTGTGATGGACCTCGGACGCAATGCCTTGTGGAGCCGTCAGTGGGAGAGCTACGGAGAGGATGTGTACCTCAATGGCGAGATGGCCGCAGCGGCCGTACGCGGATTCCAAGGTAGCGATCCCAACCGTATCGATGGCCGGCACGTAGCCGCCTGCCTGAAGCACTATATGGCCTATGGCGTGCCCGTGAGCGGCAAGGACCGTACACCGAGCCACGTCACCGAGCGAGAGATGAAGGAACGCTACTTCGAGCCATTCCGCAAGGCCATACAGGCGGGAGCATTGTCGCTCATGGTCAACTCAGGAGTGAACGATGGCATACCCATGCACGCCAACCACGAGCTGCTCACCGTATGGCTCAAGGAGGGCCTCAACTGGGACGGCATGATAGTGACCGACTGGGCCGACATCAACAATATGTATGAGCGCGACCACGTAGCCGCATCAAAGAAAGATGCCATAGCCATGGCCATCAATGCAGGTATCGACATGTCGATGGTACCCTACGAAGTGGAGTTCTGCGACCTGCTGCTCGAACTGGTACACGAGGGGCGTGTGCCAATGGAGCGTATCGACGATGCCGTACGCCGCATCCTCCGTCTGAAGTACCGCCTCGGGCTGATGGACAAGAAGACATGGGACCTCACTCCCGAAGAGTTGGCACAGCAGTTCCCCGACTTCGGCTCCGACGAGCTGGCCGCCGAGGCACGCACCATCACCGAAGAGTGTATGGTACTGCTCAAGAACACCGACAAGCTGCTGCCTCTGAAGCAGGGCACACGCCTGCTCGTATGTGGCCCCAACGCCAACAGCATGCGCTCGCTCAACGGTGGCTGGAGCTACACATGGCAGGGCAACCGCACCGATGAGGTGACCCGCAAGATAGGTAAGTACAAGACCATATATGCTGCGCTGGCCGATAAGTTCGGACACGACAACGTGACCCTCTGCGAGGGCGTCACTTGGGCCACGAAGGGCAACTGGCAAGCCGAGAACAAGCCCGACATCAATGCCGCCGTGGAGGCCGCAGCCGAGGCCGATGTGATAGTGGCCGTAGTGGGCGAGAACTCCTACTGCGAGACACCGGGCAACATCGATGACCTCACGCTGAGCCGTAACCAACGCGAACTGGTGAAGGCACTCTCGGCCACAGGCAAGCCCATCGTATTGGTGCTCAACGAGGGGCGCCCACGCATCATTGCAGAGATAGAGCCGATGGCCGATGCCGTGGTACACACCTTCCTGCCCGGCAACTATGGCGGTGAGGCACTGGCACGCCTCCTGGCTGGCGAGGCCAACTTCAGCGGCCGCCTGCCCTACACCTATCCCCGCCACACAGGAGCCTTGGTGACCTACGACTACAAGCCCTGCGAGAGCCGCGGACAGATGGCCGGTAGCTACAACTACGATGCCGTGATGGATGTACAGTATGGCTTCGGCTACGGGCTGAGCTATACGACCTATGAATATAGTAACCTGCGTGCCGACAGGACGGAGTTCACGGCTGCAGACAGCATCACCTTCAGCATCGACATCACCAACACTGGCAACGTAGCCGGCAAGGAGAGCGTGCTGCTCTTTGTGAGCGACCTCGTGGCCACCGTCACCCCCGACAACAAGCGCCTGCGTGCTTTTGAAAAGGTGTCGCTCGCCCCGGGCGAGACACGCACCGTAGCGCTCTCCATCGCTGCCCGCGACCTGGCATTCGTAGGCATAGGCAACCGATGGATCCTCGAAGAGGGCGACTTCCACGTTGCCATAGGTAAGGAGAGTATGCGCATACGCTGCACTGAGACGAAGATCTTCTAATATCAGAGGGCTCCCCGAATATTCCAGTATTAACTCCCCTAAAACACACCATCCGCCATGAACAAACTACTATATGCTATCCTCGCCGTTGTCATAACAAGCTGCTCGGCTTCTTACACTCATACCGAACAAGGCATTGAGGTGCGCGTGACCGACAGGAGTACAGGTTCTCCGCGCAAGGTACGTCTCGAGGCGGTGACTCCTCGCATCATCCATGTGACGGCAACTCCCGAACGCCGCATCGCAAACAACAGTCAAAGCCTGATGATACACGATAGTAGCCTGCCCACTACTCCACCCCGCTTCGTCGTGAGCCACAAGGGCGACACCGTAAGCCTGACTACCACCGAGGTATCGGCCCATGTGCAGCGTAACACAGGGCATGTATGGTTTACACTCCCCGACGGCACTCCCCTGCTCACAATGGCGGAGGAAGGTATGCGCTTTGCCCCCATCGAGGTAGAGGGCACAAAAGGATACTCCACCTGGCTGCAGTTTGAATCGCCTGACGATGAAGCCTTCTACGGATTGGGGCAGCACCAAGCCGACGAATGGAACTATAAGGGAAAGAACGAAGAACTCTTCCAATACAACACCAAGGTATCGATACCCTTCATCCTATCCACCAAGGGCTACGGCCTGTTGCTCGACAGCTATTCACTATGCCGATGGGGACGTCCCGACAACTATACTCAGCTACACCAGGTGTTTACCCTATACGACACCAACGGACACGAAGGAGCACTAACCGGCACCTATGTGAGCGGTGACGGAAAGCTACGAATTGTACGCCGCGAAGACTCGCTCTACTTTGCCGACCTCACCACCATCAAGAACCTTCCCGAGGGTTTTCCCCTCTACGGATCCGAGGTAACCTACGAAGGGGAAATCATCTACAATAGCAACAACACTGATTCCATCTCCATTGATTTCCAACTCTACTATGCCGGCTATATGAAGGTCGAGATTGACGGGCAGGAGGTAGTACCCGAAGTATGGCGCACGGCATGGAATCCCAACACCCGCAAGTTTACCCACCCCACCATTGCAGGGAAGCGAATGAAGCTAAAGATAACTTGGCGACCCGATGGCGGAGAATCATATTGTGCCCTGCGAGCCTATGCACCCGACTCTACTGCTACTACCCATCGCTGGTGGAGCGAGATGACACCCCAGCTCGACTTCTATGTCATAGCTTCGGCCTGCCCCGACACCATCATCAGCGGTTACCGCACACTGACAGGAAAAGCACAAGTGATGCCCAAGTGGGCCATGGGCTATTGGCAAAGCCGTGAACGCTACAAGACACAAGACGAACTATTGGGAACACTCGCAGAGTTTCGTCGCCGTCAGTTACCCATCGACAACATTGTACTCGACTGGAGTTATTGGCGCGAGGCCGAATGGGGTAGCCACGAGTTCGACGAAAAGCGCTTCCCTACCCCACAAGCAATGGTCGATTCCGTGCATGCTCTTGACGCACATATGATGATATCCGTATGGCCCAAGTTCTACACCACCACGGAGCACTACCGCCTGTTCGACGAGCAGGGTTGGATATACCGTCAATCAGTTACCGACAGTCTGCGCGACTGGATAGGTCGAGGGTATCACTACGGATTCTACGATGCCTATAGCGACGGTGCCCGCCAGCTCTTTTGGAAACAGATGGAACGCACCCTCTATCCCCTAGGCATTGATGCTTGGTGGATGGATGCCAGCGAGCCCAACGTACGCGATTGTACCCCATTGGACTACCGCAAAGCCCTATGCGGGCCTACCGCACTCGGTCCATCGACGCAGTACTTCAACGCTTATGCACTTGTCAACGCACAAGGCATATACGAGGGGCAACGTGGAGCCGCCCCCTCGCGCCGTGTATTCCTGCTCACCCGCTCCGGCTTTGCAGGGCTACAACGCTACTCCACCGCCACATGGAGTGGCGACATCGCTACCCGCTGGGAAGATATGAAGGCACAGATATCGGCAGGCCTGAACTTTGCTGTATGTGGTATTCCCTATTGGACGATGGACATTGGCGGTTTCTGTGTAGAGAAGCGCTACGAACGAGCCATCAAAGATTATCTACGAGCGAGAAAAGCCGGTCATACACCAGACGAGAGCGCCGACCTGCGCGAATGGCGCGAGCTCAACACCCGCTGGCATCAGTTCGGAGCGTTCTGCCCCCTATACCGCTCGCACGGGCAATATCCCTATCGTGAGCCGTGGCACATCGCCCCCGAAGGTCATCCCGCCTATGAAAGCATCACCTATTATCTACGCCTGCGCTATCACCTCATGCCCTACATCTACACTCTGGCAGGCATGACCTGGCATAATGACTACACCATCATGCGCCCTCTTATCATGGATTTTGTATCCCAACCTGAGACTTACGCTATAGGAGACCAGTACCTTTTCGGTCCCGCCCTGATGGTAGCACCCGTCACCGAGTACGAGGCACGTGAGCGTGAGGTGACTTTCCCAGCCACACGTGGCGGATGGTATGATTTCTATACAGGTATCCACGTCAGTGACGGTGGCGAGCGCAAACCCATGCCTGCCCCCTACGAACGCATTCCGCTCTATGTCAAGGCCGGAAGCATCATCCCCACAGGTCCTGCCATACAATCAACAGAAGCCGGGCATCCTCATCAGCTGACCCTTCACCTATATGCTGGAGCCGACGGCCACTTCACTCTCTACGAAGATGAAGGCACCAACTACAACTACGAGCAAGGAGCCTATAGTCAGATACCCATACACTGGGACGACGCATCGCGCACACTCACCATTGGTACCCGACAAGGCAGCTTTAAGGATATGCCCACCATACGTACCATGGCCATAGTAGTGACCGACGCCCACACTCCACAGGCTTTTACTCCCCACTCTGCAAGCCGCGCCATCACTTATACCGGTGAAGAGATAAGCGTAGTACTATAATTCACTTATGGATAAACCCACAAAAAACATCCACCGGTTCCTTGCAAGGAGCCGGTGGATGGATATATTATTAATGGAGTGTTACCTTACTTATACTTCCAATGCCCCGATGATATCGCGCACTGAAGCAAAGCCGTGACGGTCGAGGTATGCATTGATCTCATCGATAATCTTACCTGTCACTGCAGGGTCGATGAAGTTGGCCGTACCCACCTCAATGGCCGAGGCACCTGCCAGCATAAACTCAATGGCATCGGTACCATTGGTGATACCCCCAAGTCCCACTACGGGAATCTTCACCGCCTTGGCCACCTGCCAAACCATACGCAAAGCAATGGGCTTCACGGCAGGACCGCTCATGCCGCCCGTAACAGTGGAGAGCAAGGGACGACGACGCTCGGCATCAATGGCCATGCCAAGCAGGGTATTGATGAGCGACACGCTATCGGCACCAGCTGCCTCGGCAGCACGAGCTATTTCGGTGATATCGGTCACATTGGGCGAGAGCTTCACGATGAGGGTCTTGTCATATACGGCACGTACGGCACGCACTACCTCTTCGGCCCCCTTGGCGGTAACGCCGAAAGCCATACCGCCCTGCTTCACGTTGGGGCATGAGATATTGAGTTCAATGGCAGGGATAGCATCCAAGGCATTGATGCGTTCGGCAGTAGCCACATAGTCCTCAATGGCCGAACCGCTGACATTGACAATCATATTGGTCTTGTAATCCTTGATGGTGGGATAGATTTTCTCACAGAAGTAGTCTACGCCCTTGTTTTGCAGGCCTACGGCATTGAGCATGCCAGCAGGAGTCTCGGCCATACGAGGATAGGGATTGCCCTCGCGGTGGTGCAGCGTGGTTCCCTTGACGATGATACCGCCAAGGCGATTGAGGTCTACAAAGTCGGCAAACTCGGTGCCGTAACCAAATGTGCCCGATGCTGTCATCACCGGGTTGGCAAGTTCAAGCTTGCCTATCGATGTTCTTAAATCTGCCATGATAACTTGTCTATTGAAAATACGGGACCTTCCTTACATACACACACATTGCCCTCCTTGGTGTCTTCCACACAACAGAGACAGGCGCCTACACCGCAAGCCATCTTGTTCTCAAGCGACACCTCGCAAGGTACGCCAGCGCTCTTGGCCCAACGGGCTACAGCCACCATCATGGGCTTTGGACCGCATGTGTATACCTGACCGAATGACTCGCGAGTGAGTACTGAGTGCTGGGTCACATAGCCCTGTTCGCCCACCGCACCATTCTCGGTGGTGATGTATACGGGACCATACTTCTCAAACTCGGCAATCTGCATCAGTTCGTTTTCCGTACGGCTTCCGAGGAGGAAAGTGGGTGTAACACCCATCTCCTTGAGTTTCATACCGAGATAAAGCAGGGGAGCTACTCCTACTCCGCCACCTACCAACAATGGACGCACTGCCTTGTCGGCTGGAAGGGTGAAGCCATTGCCCAAAGGCAATACGACATTGAGCACGTCGCCAGCCTTCAATGTAGCCATCCAACGGGTGCCATTGCCTACAAGCTGTACGAGTAAACCCAGCTCATTGGCCTCCTTATTATAATAATGTATCGAGATGGGGCGACGGAGCAACACACTGGGTGTCTCATCAACACGCACCTCAACAAACTGTCCGGGAAGCATCTCGGGCAACGGATTCTCGGAGGTGAGGCGTAACAAGACAAACTGCTTGCCTACGCTCAAAGCCTCGCGAACCGTCAAATCAAGAATGTACTTTTTCATACGTATCCTTTATGTTTTTCAAAAATAGAATCTCACAATATTCATCATTTATGCCTATTGGCCCGCTTGCGCCGTATCTCGGCCTTCATCTTGGCCGATGCCGAGTGGTGCTGGCCGGTGATATAGGCTTTCTTCTTGGCCTTGGTCTTGACCTTCTCCTCTTTAGGACGGTCTGAGGCCACCTTCTTGAACATGATGCCTTTGGTGAAAATGTCTTCGCTATTCATCGTCGTCGGTGTCAAATTCAAAATCGTCATCAAACTCATATTCAAAGTCGTCCATCTCGTCAATGTCGTCGTACTCGACGGAGATGTCATCATCTTGTCCCATAGCACGGAGTTCGTCCTGCAGCATACCCATATCCTTGGCACGGTGCACGAGGCTATCCTTACTGAGTTCGGCATGAATATCCTCCTTATTGAGTTCGTTCCACAAGATATCTTTCAATACCGACACACCGAGTCCTGTAACAGAGGAGATGAACACGTGGGGGATGTCGCGAGGCAAAGTCTCTTCAAGCATCTCTATCAGTTCATCATCAAGAAGGTCGCACTTAGTAATGGCAAGCACACGTTGCTTATCGAGCATATCAGGATTGAACGTGGCTAATTCGTTGAGCAGGATGTCGTACTCCTTACGAATATCATCCGTGTCGCCCGGAACCATGAACAACAGCAGTGAATTGCGCTCTATATGACGGAGGAATCGCAAACCAAGTCCCTTGCCCGCACTGGCCCCTTCGATGATACCTGGGATATCGGCCATCACAAAAGAGCGGTTGTCGCGGTATGACACGATACCCAGATTGGGCTCCAACGTGGTGAACGGATAGTTGGCAATCTTTGGCTTCGCGGCCGACACGGCAGCCAGCAAGGTGGACTTACCTGCATTAGGGAAGCCTACGAGGCCGACATCGGCAAGGAGTTTCAACTCCATTATCACCGTGAGTTCCTGCATAGGTTCGCCCGGCTGTGCAAAGCGCGGAGCCTGACGCGTGGGAGTGGCAAAGTTGAAGTTGCCCAAACCTCCACGACCGCCACGTAGCAGAATAACCTCTTGCCCGTGTTCGGTGATGTCGCACAGGTAAGCACCCGTCTCAGCGTTATACACCACAGTGCCACAAGGAACTTCTATTATCTTGTCTTCGCCGTCCTTACCGCTACTTTTGTTCTTAGAGCCATTGCCTCCGTTGCCTGCAAAGGCATGACGATCGTAGCGGAGATGGAGCAACGTCCAATAGTTGCGGTTGCCACGAAGGATAATGTGTCCACCACGTCCACCGTTTCCTCCATCAGGTCCACCATTGGGATTGTACTTCACACGACGCATGTGAGTGCTACCACGGCCTCCCTTGCCCGAACGACAATATATTTTTACGTAATCTACAAAATTTGTTTCAGCCACAAAGCAAAGAATTAAAGTTAAAAATTAAAAGTCACCCACGCGCAGATAAACACGTTGAAGGGCAGTTTTAATTTTTAATTATCAATTTTAATTATTACACGATAGTATTTACATACTCGGTAATGTTCTTCACCATACCCTCAAGACCGATTTCATCGGTGTATGTGAAGCCCTTGAAGACTCCTTCACCCTTGAACCACTCGATAAGCGGAGCTGTCTGATTGTGGTATACGGCAAAGCGCTTCTTGATGGTCTCCTCATTATCGTCGGCGCGGCCTTCGAGTGTGGCACGACGCAACAGACGAGCCATAAGGATATCTTCACTTACCTCAAGGTTGATCATCGTAGAAATCTTCTCGCCACGCTCCTCAAGCATCTTCTTCAAAGCCTCGGCCTGAGCGATGGTGCGAGGGAAGCCATCGAAAATAACCCCCTTGCTACCCTTAAAGCCGTCATATACGCTGGCCAAGATGCCAATCATCAGTTCGTCAGGGATGAGTTGTCCATTGTCGATGTAGCCCTGAGCTGTCTTGCCCAGTTCAGTGCCATTCTTTATTTCAGCACGAAGCACGTCGCCTGTAGAAATGTGATCCAACTTGAATGTATCAACGAGACGGGCACTATAAGTACCCTTTCCTGAGCCAGGGGCTCCGAATATAACGATATTCAGCATAGTTCTTACCTATTTTTTAATATTGTATTTTTCAATCTCACTCCACTACCGTATAAATATCTTTCAGGTTGCGGCCATAACCATCGTAGTCGAGGCCATATCCTACTATAAAGTCGTTGGGAATCTCCAGTGCCACATACTCGACATTGAGGTCTACCTTCAACTTTTCAGGTTTGAGGAGCAGCGTGCAAACATGGATTGACTCAGGCGAACGAGTGCCTAAGTTCTCCAACAACTTTTGCATAGTGCAGCCCGTATCTACAATGTCTTCTACCACCACGATGGTGCGTCCACTGATGCTCTCGGAAAGACCGATAACCTCCTTGATGACACCCGTAGAGGCTGTTCCCTCATAAGAGGCCAACTTGACAAACGAAATCTCGGCAGGGATGGTAATGCGACGAAAAAGGTCGGCCGCAAACATGAAACTACCATTGAGAATACCCAAGAAAAGCGGGTTCTTACCTTCGAGGTCGCGGCTAATCTGTGCTGCAAGACGCTCTACCTCCTTCAAGATTTTTTCTTCAGGAATAGAGACAGCAAATTCTTTGTCTTTAATTTTTACCGTATTCATATTTAAATATTATGCGAAATTTCTACAAAATTAAGCAAAATCCATTTATTCGATAACGAAAAAGGATTTTTTTTTCACGACAGCATAAAATATCATCGAAAAGCACTACTTTTACAATCTAAAAACACGGAGCCGAAGATGAACAAGCACGACCACAAAAAAGTAGAAGCCACCTACGATTGCCCCATTGATTGGGAGCAGAGCCGCATCATCACTATAAATGACGTGACCCCCTACCTTCACCAACGCCCATATAACAGCCACAAAGGCACATTTGGGCATGCTATGCTCATTGCAGGCAAGCGAGGTATGGCTGGTGCAGCCATCCTATCGGCCCGGGCAGCACTACGCTCTGGAGTTGGCCTCCTCACGGTACATACTCCCACATATAACATCCCTATCATACAGAGTGCCGTACCCGAAGCCATCATCAGCGAAGACGATTCGTCCACACATTTCAGCCATGCGCCCAACACAGCCAAGTACGACGCCATAGCCATAGGTCCTGGTTTAGGAATCTCTGAAGAGAGCGTACAGGCATTTGCTGAATTGCTTGAAAAAGCGACCAAGCCACTTATCATAGATGCCGACGCTCTGAATCTCATTGGCACCCACCCCGAACTGCTCAACATGCTACCTGCCAACAGCATCATCACTCCACACTATCGAGAGTTACAGAGAATAGCGGGTAAGGAATTTGCACTCAACGAACGGTTAGACATAGCCCGTAGGCTGGCAAGCAAATACCAACTTTACATCATTGTAAAAGGAGCTTATACGGCCATAGTATGCCCTAACCAGCATATCCTATTCAACACGACGGGGAATGCAGGTATGGCAACTGCTGGTAGCGGCGATGTACTGAGTGGCATATTGGCCGCTCTGCTTGCACAAAATTACACACCTTGCGAAACTTGTATATTGGGAACATTTGTTCATGGTCTTTCTGGCGACATTGCTGTCTCTGAAATTGGCGAGACAAGTTTGATTTCCAGCGACATAATTCACAAACTTCCTCAAGCATATGAGATACTGAATAAACAAAACACATAGAGGAAAACAACAATTGCTAATGAAGATTATCGACGATTGTCGTTAAAAAAGACAAAAGAGTAGAGTAATTCAAAAAAATATACTACCTTTACTCAATTATTTACGCAAAGCACAAAACAGAAAAATGAAAAGAACCGCAATATTAATCACTACACTATGGGGAGCTTTGACCTCCTTTGCACAAACAGACATCACCACCTATCAACCTGGAGTGTCTACGGAAGGAGCCACATATTACCTTCCTAAAACTATCATCAACGTGAGTCTGACAATAGAGAAGAAAGTCTATACTCCTGGTGAATTATCTCAATACGCCGATAGATACCTTCGCATCAATAACATAGCCGACAAGGAGAATCTGTATTACGAATTAAAGAGCGCTACACTCACAACCATGGGCATGCCCGACGAGAAGAAACTTTTCCACATTCAGTTTACAAGTAACTCCGTGGCTCCCCTCGTACGCCTCAACGAGTCAGGTGTGCTATTGGGCATCAACACCGACCTCACAATAGCCTGTGAAGCCCCAACTCCACAAGGCAGCAAGCAACAGCCCGTAGACCCTCGCACCTACCTGACCGAAGAGATGCTCATGGTCACATCGAAGGCCAAGATGGCCGAACTGGTAGCAAAAGAGATTTATGACATACGTGAAAGCAGAAATCTATTGCTACGTGGACAAAACGACAATATGCCCAAAGACGGCGAAGCGCTAAAAATTATTCTCAAAGGCATGGAAGAGCAGGAACAAGCCCTTATGCAGCTATTCATTGGCACCACTATCACCGAAACCACTACCCACACCTATCAAGTAATACCTGACAACGAAACAGAGCGGGCACTCCTCGGACGCTTCTCCCGCAAGCTCGGCCTACTAGATAAAGACGACCTAGCCGGTGCGCCTATATATATTGATATTACCAATAAGAATACCGTACCAGCACCAGAGGCCGAAACCACCGATAAAAAGGCAAAATTCAAGGGTAAGAAGAACAGCACAAGACAAGACGGGCTGGTATACAATCTGCCAGGAAAAGCTGACATCAAGGTATATAGCAACAACACCATATTTGCCGAAGAGAGCCTATCTCTAACACAATTTGGAAATACCGAGACCCTATCACCATCGCTCTTCAGCAAGAAAAAAGATATAAAAGTCACTTTAGACCCACATACCGGAGCCCTGCTGAAGGTAGAAGAGTAACCCGCACACCACACACCAATGCACCAACAATACCACGAAATACAAAGCATCGCCGAATTGCAAGAACTACTTGCCAACAACGAACGTATCGAGCGATACGTTTTTCAGGACCTGGACTTTTCGGCATTCACAGAGGAGAGCACTACCTGCCGTTATTACGATTGTCTGTTTATGGGGTGTACCTTCAGCAAGCAGATGCGCGTACAGATTGACAAGAGTTGCTTTATATTTTCTCATATCGATGTGCCCTACAACTGTTTCCGCAACCATCTATATACCCCCGAGACACTCTACCAAGGATATATCACAGGAGCCCCCGACAGCTACAAGCATTGCTACGACAACACGGTATATCAATACTATTTACAGAAGGGCAAGACCACGACCGATATCAAAGAGACGTTAGCCCGTACCTTACACGACCACTCCATCAGCAACTCTCTACACGACTTGCTGACCGAGTACGACGAGAAACATATCGTAGGCATTATGGGCGGCCACGGACTGCTACGCACTGACAAGGCCTACCTCAAGATTGTACTCATCAGCAAGCAACTTACAGAGCGTGGCTACCTGATGGTGAGCGGAGGAGGGCCAGGAGCTATGGAAGCCACCCACCTTGGAGCTTGGATGGCAGGACACTTGGAAGCCGATGTATACGAAGCCATGAAGATACTCGTGCAGACCCCAGCCTATACAGATACGTTGTGGCTCGATACCGCTTTCCAAGTACGTGAACGCTACCCACAGCCCCGATACCGTAGTCTTGGTGTACCCACTTGGCTTTATGGACATGAGCCTGCAACCCCCTTTGCCACCCATATTGCCAAATATTTCGAGAATGCGATTCGTGAAGACGGCATCCTCACCATTGCCAAAGGAGGCATCATTTATACCCCAGGCAGTGCAGGCACCATGCAAGAGATTTTCCAAGATGCCGTGCAGAATCACTACCTCAGCTTCGGATATGCCAGTCCCATGCTGTTCCTCGACACCCGCTACTGGACCGAAGAGATGCCCGTATACCCAATGTTGCAATCACTCTCTGAACGAGGCAAGTACCGCAACCTCCTCCTTTCAATATCAGACGACGAACAGGATATAGTAAAAGCCATTAAGCAATTTTCCGAAAAATAAGTTTCAGCAAAAAAACATATACTTCATTTACTATACATCCTGCAAAAAAAAGCTCATTCGGCAATGACATATCAAACGAAATCGCTAAATTTGCCCGCAACGAACAGAAACAACATTTCACCAAACTATAAAAACAAATAAAGCTATGTACGGAAAGATTAAAGAGCACCTGCAACAGGAGCTTGCCGGCATCAAGGAAGCCGGTCTCTACAAGAACGAGCGTATCATCACTACCCCGCAACGTGCCAACATTAAGCTAGCCGACGGTCGCGACGTGCTGAATTTCTGCGCCAACAACTATCTTGGTTTGTCAGATAACCCCCGTCTCATCGAAGCTGCTACCAAGGCCATGCAGTCACACGGCTACGGCATGTCATCAGTACGCTTTATCTGCGGCACACAGGACCTTCACAAAGAATTGGAGAAGGCCATTGCCGAATATTTCCACACCGAAGACACCATCCTCTATGCCGCCTGCTTCGATGCCAACGGCGGTGTGTTTGAACCCCTACTCACTGAAGAGGATGCCATCATCTCCGATGCCCTCAACCACGCCTCCATCATCGACGGTGTACGCCTCTGCAAAGCCAAGCGCTACCGCTATGCCAATGCCGACATGGAAGACCTTGAACGTTGCCTTCAAGAGGCTCAATCCCAGCGTTTCCGTATTATCGTAACGGATGGTGTATTCTCTATGGACGGTAACGTTGCTCCGATGGACAAGATTTGCGACCTGGCCGAGAAATACGATGCTCTCGTAATGGTCGATGAGTGCCACTCGGCTGGCGTTGTTGGTGCTACAGGCCATGGTGTAAGCGAGCAGTTCAACTGCTATGGCCGTATCGACATACACACCGGGACACTCGGTAAAGCATTCGGCGGTGCCATCGGTGGTTTCACCACAGGCCGCAAGGAGATTATCGACCTTTTGCGCCAACGCTCACGTCCCTACCTCTTCTCCAACTCCATTCCTCCCTCGGTAGTAGGCGCATCGCTCGAAGTGTTCAAGATGCTCAAAGAGAGCAACGACCTGCACACCAAGCAACAGGAGAACGTGGTATACTTCCGCGAAAAGATGTTGGCGGCTGGCTTCGACATCAAGCCCACTCAGTCAGCCATCTGCGCCGTGATGCTCTACGACGCCAAGCTCTCACAGGACTTTGCCAACCGCATGGCCGAAGAGGGCATCTACGTCACCGGCTTCTATTACCCCGTAGTACCGAAAGGCCAGGCACGCATACGCGTACAACTCTCGGCAGCCCATAATCGCGAAGACCTCGACAAGGCCATTGCAGCCTTCACCAAGGTTGGCCTGGAGTTGGGAGTAATCAAGTAAAAAACGTATTCCTGCATACTAAAAAGAGGGTGTGTCAAAACGACGCGCCCTCTTTTTCCCCCATTTCTTCAGATTTATTC
>CAZMZC010000024.1:0-44698 GCA_964570685.1 uncultured Bacteroidaceae bacterium
ATCCCGGGATAGTTTGATTATTTCTTGAAATAATCAAAATGACAGCTATAAAAGGATTGAATGATATATTTATTAACTATAATTATTAACTAAATTACACAAACCATGAAGAAAATTACTTTATTGGCGATGAGCTTTGTTATGGCTCTGACGGTGAAGGCTCAGAATGGCGAAGACGTTACAAGTTTGCTGACCAATGCAAGTTTTGACGCTCAGACATCAGCCGAGCAGACACCGGTGACAGGTTGGGAGGGTGAGTTCCAAACCCAAACAGCTTCGTATGAAAACTTCACCGGCACATTTGCCGAGAAGTGGTGTGGTTCCTATGTAACAGGAACAGGACAGACTCTTGAAGAGGATGGAGTAACTTACTACAAATTGAGCGACTTCAACTGCTCGCAGACTATCGAGGTGGAGAATGGCGTATATGTGCTTGGCGCATACGTTATTGCCAACAACCAACAATTGACCCGCCTGAATCCTGTAGAGGGTGTTCAGCTTTGTGCCAATGAGGATATTACCTCTTGCGCCAGCGGCAATGGTGTGCCTGCATGGCATCAGGTTTCTACTGTCGTAACCGATGGTAAGCTCACCGTAGCTCTTCGCACACGTAGCACTACAGCCAACTGGGTGGCATGGGACGGCATCGTGCTGACCCGCTACACTGGCGAGACCGAAGAGGCTGCTAAGCTGGCATGGGTGCTCGATGAACTGAACAAGGTTGCCGAGACTGCTTTGGAATTGGTGGATACTCCTATGGAGAAGAGCTTGGTAGATGCAATTCAGGCTTCGGTAGATGCAATTGCTGACGTTGCCTCTTACGAGGTTGGCGCTGCGTTGCTCGAGACCTTGAATACTCAGGTGGCCAATGCAGAACTCAGCATTGAAGCTTATGCCAAGTTGGCTGCTGTCTTGGATGCAGCCAATGCTGAACTCGACAGAGACTTCTCTGGGGGACTTGACGCATTCTATGATGCCATCGATGCCGCTCAGGCTGCTTATGATGGTGGAACACTGAATGTAGAGGGCGTAGAGGCTGCAATCCTTAAGTTGCAGGAAGATATCTATACCTTCCAGATGCTCAATGCTGACGGAACTGAGCGTTTTGATGTAACCGACCGTTTTATGACCAATCCTACTCTGCGTAAGAATGCTGATGGTTGGGAGGGCTCACAACCTGGTCTCGAGTATGAGGTGATGGAGTTCTATAATATGGACTTCGATATGTCTCAGACATTGACAGACATTCCCAATGGTATGTACGTGGTTCAAGTACAGGGCTTCTATCGTACAGGTAGCAACGACAGTGGTGCTGCTTATCAAGGGGGCACTGAGAATATCACAGCTCAGCTCTATGCCAATGATGACTGGGTTCCTCTTGTGTCAATGTACAAGTATACAGCCTCGGAAATGGGCGTAACCAGCGAGCAGGTGCTTAACGACTATGTTAACATGCGTGTGGCTACTCAGCAGGCTTTCAACGCTACCAATACCGCACTTGAAATGCCTTACTATGCAGAAAACGAGGTTACTGTTATTGTTCAGGACGGAACTCTTAAGCTTGGGCTGCGTAACACGGGTCATCTTGATATGTCATGGTGTGCTTTCCGCGACTTCAAGTTGTATTATTATGGTAACTTCCCTGCTGTAGTGCTTCGCCTCAAGCTCGAAGAAGCTGAAACGTGGTTGACCGAGCGTGCTGGAATTCTTCCTTCTACAGCTTATGATGAGTTGAATGATGCTTGCATTGATGCCGATGAATACACCGAGGTTGGTGCATGGGAGAACGAAGTGGTGAACGAGGTACTTGCCGACTTTACAGCCGTTTTCAATAGCGTGAAGAACGTTGAGGCTTTGGTTGCTCAGCTGAAGGAATTGACAGATAAGGTAGAAAACGAATTGTCGGTTCTTGAGTATCCTGGTTGGGAGGCTCTGTACGAGGTTTACGATGTTATGGCTCCGTTGGTTGAAGAAGGTGCACAGGTGGAATTGCCTGAGGGTCAGACTACCGAACAGTACTATCAGGAGGCTGTTGCTACGTTGCAGGCTGCTATCGATGCTTACTATGAAACTCAGGTAGCTACGCCAGATACCCCTGCCGACTACACTCACAGAATTGTGTTGCCTAATTTCGCTTCTGCAAAAAACTACAGCATCCCCGCTCCTTGGGTAGTTGCTAACGTACAGGCTAGTGGTGACGTTTGGGTAGGTACAGGTCAGCCCGATGCTGCTGGTGATGGCACAACAGGTCTGTCTTGTCTCAACTCTTGGTCAAACAACTTTACTACTATGGACGTTCACCAAGATATTGAAGGTCTTCCCAATGGTGTCTATAGTGTTTCTGCTCAGGCTATCACCCAGGGTCTTGGTGAGCAACATGCTTATGCTACAAGTACCACTGGTACAGCTGTCTCTGAGGATATGACCGTCATTGGTTGGGATAGCTACGAGTGGGAGACTCTGCAGACCGAGAAGGTGGTTGTCATCGATGGTAAGCTGCGTATCGGTTTCGCTTCTGTAAGTGCCGGTGATGTAAACGGCTGGTATCAGGTGACCAACTTCAAGCTGCAGTATTACGGTCCTGCAACTGACGAAGATTTGAAGTCTGCTTGGGAATCATCACTTGCGCGTGCCAATGAATATGTCAGCATCTTGCTCCCCGGTGACTCTAAGGATGTGAAAGCTGCTATTGAGGCTGCTACTCCGATAGCTGCTGAGGGTAAGTATGCCGACGCTTGTGCTGCTTTGAACCCTGTGGTGGCAGAATCTGACAGCATCTTCAATGCTGTGCAGGCTTTCTATGCAGGCAACTATGAGACCCTCATTGATATGACCGCAGAACTCGACTACGACGTGAACACCTCTTCTCCGAAACTGTTGGCTATTACCATGCAGTTGGTAAGCCAGGCAATCCATGCCGAGGACGCTACTCATACCATCCTCCCTGCACTTGATGCAAAGCTGGCTGGCTATGTGGCTTACGCTACCGCACTGATAGAGGCTGAGAATACCTTAGCTACCCTCAAGGGTGTGAAGGCCGAGGATATCGATTTTGTGAAGGAGCAGATAGGACTTCAGGTTAATGACTTGGTTGCAGAGCTCCGCAATGCAGCTGACTGCGCTGACTTGCAGGCTAAGCTCGAGAAGGCCATGAAGCGTCTCGTAAGTGCACTCAACCTCAACCTCCCTGTAGGTGACCTCACCGAGGATTTGATTGTGAATCCCACCATCGATGATGAAGCTGCTACAGGCTGGACCGTAGTGAAGGGTACAGGTAATGGTCCTACCATCACAGGCCAGCACTATGATGGCACCTCTACCAACCGCTATATTGACTCTTGGAACGGTAGTGTTGGTAAGCTCAACTTTACCGCTTATCAAGAAATTGTAGGTCTCCCCGACGGTACCTACCAACTCACTGTAGCTGCCCGTTCTGACGGCGACAATGCTTGGGTATTTGCATCTCCTGAGGTATTCCCCGCAGACACACAGACTGCCGATACCGCTAAGTGGGCAGAGGCTACACAGTGGGCAATGGTGAAGAAGTACTATGCCGACCATGGTGAGATTTGGTATGCCGACAGCCTCGCATGGCTTGCTTCTGATGGTACTATCGAGGCACCCTACTTCAATGCCAATAATGGTACAGGTTGGGGCTGGTCATACGACACCATCACCGTGGAGGTGACCCGTCACTATTTGGTAATTGGTGTGACAGCCAACTCAGAGCTCTCACGTAAGGATTTGTTCACAGGTACCTGGTTCGGTGCCGACGACTGGAAACTTGAGCTCCTCACCAAGGCTGCTACCCAGAGTGCATACGATGTCACCGACGGCATTGAGAATGTTGAGGCTATCGTTCCCGTCAAGCTAGGCATCTACGACCTCTTCGGCCGCCGCATCGATACACCTACCGCTCCTGGTATCTACATCATCGACGGCAAAAAGACATTGATTAAGAAGTAATCATACGTAGGGTGTAAATAATGAGTCGCGTCCGCTTGTCGGGCGCGACTTTTTTTGTACTTTTGCATTAAAATGCGAAGATGGGCTACACTCGTTGGAAATAAAGCAAGCTTTATTCACTCGTTTGCATTATCTTTGCACTCTATAATCATAATATCTAAATATAATGGCAACAAAACCTGGTATACCGAAGGGAACACGCGACTTCTCTCCTGCCGAAATGGCGAAGCGCAACTATATATTCGATACTATCCGCGAGGTGTTCTACACCTTTGGCTTCCAACCCATCGAGACTCCGGCGATGGAGAACTTCTCCACGCTGATGGGCAAGTATGGCGAGGAGGGCGACAAGCTGCTGTTCAAGATTCTCAACTCGGGCGACTGCTTCAACAAGGTGACCGATGAGGAACTCTTGGAGCGCAATGCACTGAAGCTTGCAGCCAAGGTATGCGAGAAAGGTCTCCGCTACGACCTCACCGTGCCCTTTGCCCGCTACGTGGTAGCTCATAGAGACGAACTGTCGTTCCCCTTCAAGCGCTTCCAGATACAGCCCGTATGGCGTGCCGACCGTCCGCAGAAGGGCCGCTACCGCGAGTTTTATCAGTGCGATGCCGATGTGGTAGGCAGCGACTCGCTGCTCAACGAGGTAGACCTCGTGCAGATGATCGATGCCGTGTACCTGAAGTTCGGTATCCGTGTGAGCATCAAGATTAACAACCGTAAGATCCTCACCGGTATAGCCGAGATTATCGGACAGGCCGACAAGATTGTCGACATCACCGTAGCCATCGACAAACTCGACAAGATAGGGCTCGACAACGTAAACGCCGAACTCGCCGAGAAGGGCATCCCTGCCGAGGCCATCGAAACCCTGCAGCCCATCATCCAACTCAGCGGCGACAACCGCTCCAAGCTGGCCACCCTGCGCACCGTACTCGCTGCCAGCGAGATTGGTCTCAAGGGTGTGGACGAGATGGAGTTTGTACTCAACTGCCTGAAGCATCTCGACATCAAGAACGAGGTGGAGGTAGACCTCACCCTCGCTCGCGGACTCAACTACTACACAGGTACCATTTTCGAGGTCAAGGCACTCGACGTGCAGATTGGCAGCATCTCGGGTGGTGGCCGCTACGATAACCTCACGGGCATCTTCGGTATGCCTGGCGTATCGGGAGTGGGCATCTCATTCGGTGCCGACCGCATCTACGACGTGCTCAACCAGCTCGACCTCTATCCCAAGAGCGCTGCACGCGGCACACAGGTGATGTTTGTCAACTTCGGTGCCACCGAAGCCGCCTACTGTCTCCCCCTCGTGGCCAAGTTGCGCAGTGCAGGCATTGCCGCCGAGCTCTACCCCGATAGCGTGAAGATGAAGAAGCAGATGTCCTTTGCCAACGACCACGCCATCCCCTACGTCGTGATGGTGGGCGAGAGCGAGATGCAGAGCGGCCAGCTCTCCGTGAAGAATATGGTGACGGGCGAGCAGGGCGCGATGACCGTAGACGAACTGCTGAGCAAGCTCTCTTGAGGGAAGAGGGAAAAGTGAAGAGTTGCCGTCCTTGATGGCAACTTTTTTTATCTATTATAACGTGAGTTCGGTATCATAGTTATCCTATAGATACCTCTTCCACTCCTCTCCCAATATCTCACGGCAGGCCTCAGCGACAGAGCGGATGATTTCTCGGCCGCGCTTGCGAGGAATACGAATGGTCTCGCCCACGACGAGCATATCCTCCTCGGTGGGATTTCCCTTGCCATTTACGGTGGTAGCGTGCTCACCATTGTAGCCGGTGGCGCAGCGGGTAAGGTCGTAGGCTGGGGCAAGGCTCCAGCGCCCATGGTCGTAGAGGAAAGCAAAGTTCTTGGCGTGGTCGTCCTTATTGTCGGTCAGCACGTTGAATGCCATGCGGCGATACATTTCGTCCACCTGGGCAGGGTCTTGGGTGAGAAATCCTGTGAGGTGTAGTAGTGTCTTGTAGTCCACGTTCGGGGTATGTATGTCTACGCCAAGCAAGGCGGCTGCGGTGGCTACATGTAGGCGTTGGCCATCGCGGAGGTCGAAGCGCCGTGTGGCAAAGTATTTCCCCTCCATCAACTTGAAGTCCGGCACCGTGATGCCTGCCCGTCGGGCACATTCGTTGTAGCGCAACTCTTCGCCCCCCATATCCTTGGAGTCGTAAGTGTGGCGGAACTTGACGAGCCAGTGCCCCTCATCGTCGGTGACTAAACACTTGGGGCGGCAACCGCCCGAGTTTCCACTGTTGAAGTAGAGTACCGAGGGGTCTTCTCCGTCTTTCTCGGAGAGCACATCGAGTGCCATCTGCTGCAGGGTATCGAGTGTATACCTTTCGCTACTCCCGCCCACCTTCGTCTCGGGCACGTAGCACAATGCCCCCATCCCCGACGAACCTACGATGCTGAGTCGCTCCACGGGCGTCAAGGTCGCGATATCTATTCCTTGGCGGCGCAGCATACGGTCGAGTAGGTAGGTGCCGTAGCCATCGGGTAGGCTGTCTTCGAAGATGCCAAAGTTGCCACCAAAAGGCTCCGACTTTGCGATGAAAAGGTCACTCTTCAGCGGTAGTTCCAAGGGGGCGATGCAGAATCCCGTGCTGAGCCACTCCTTGTCGTAGGCAAAGGCACAGCGCGTGCGGTCGGGGGTCATCGTGAGCGTTCCCACGGTGAGTCCGTGATAGGTGACGGTGAGTCGTTCTGTGCGTTTCATTGTCGGCCTCGTTTACGGTTCTTATTGCGGTTGATGGTCTCCAGTTCCTCCATGGTGCTGTACTGTGGCTCGGCCAGCAACTTCTTGATGTCGGCCGAGTAGCCCAACGCCTTGGCCAGCGCCACATAGGAGGTCAGCGCGATGGTGTGCTTCTGCTCAAACTTGGCAATCGTTGCTGTGGGTACTCCGCTCATGGTGCTCAGCGCCTCGCGCGAGAGCCCCTTCTCCAAACGCCGTTGCTGGAGATTGCGTGCCAATGTAGCGGTCAGTTCCTCCGCAGTATCTATGTCGAAGTTGTAAAGATAAGGCATGCTATTATATCTGATAAGTGACTTTTTGTGGGTTATCAACTACTATCGTATCTGTTACAAAGATACGGATATTTTCTTAGACAGCCTAATCTTTCCCGTTATTTCTATCCATTTTGTCCGCACATAAGGGCGATTTCGTGTGGCGGCACCAGCGAAAATATTGGTTGCAAGGCTCGACTGTTCAGTTTGGAAGGCTATAAACTGCAATTTGTACAGTCCCAAACTCCAGTTTGGAGCCTTCCAAACTGGAGTTTTTATTGAGAAAAACTGTAGTTTGGATATAGGCAAACTTGTCCAAACTACTAAAGGCAATAAAAAACGGCTTTGTTAAGGTTTGAAATTACCACTGATAATCTTCCTCGTTACACAAATTACGCAATCAGAAACAGTATTTGCAAGCAAATAGGCCGTTTTTCTTGACAGATGCTGTTTTTTTATTACCTTTGCACCGATGAGCCGAAAGACTCGTCAAGCTTCAATACGCAATCTTGTTATGATATATATAAACCGTATCACTAACCGCTGCCCAAAAGAAGAACGGAAGGAATACCCTTACAGTATCCCTGCTATACGTAATTTAGATACGTTTGAGTTCAAAAGCAATGTGACGTTCATTGTGGGTGAGAATGGTTCGGGCAAGTCTACGCTCATTGAGGCGATAGCTATATGCGCGGGGTTCAATCCCGAAGGTGGAAGTACTTTTCTGAATCATCATACCTATGACACGCACTCCAGTCTGTTTGGTGATTTAAAGCTGACAAGAGGACCTTATCGGAATAAGGACGGCTTCTTCCTTAGGGCTGAGAGTTTCTATAATGTGGCCAGTGAGATTGACCGAATCTCGGATCCTGAACAGTTGGAGGCAAACTATGGTGGTAGTATCCATGCACGGTCTCATGGTGAGGGATTCTTGGGAGTGATACTTAACCGCTTGTCGGGCAATGGTCTCTACATTTTCGACGAGCCGGAATCTGCGCTGTCCGTTATGAGTCTGTTTGCACTGATGGCCAAGATGCGTGAATTGGAAAAAGCCAATTCGCAGTTTATTATCGCCACGCACTCGCCGATATTGTTGGCATATCCCGAAGCTGAGATTTACGCAATTACTGACGACGGATTGCGACTGACAAGTTACGAGGATACCGAACAATATCAGCTAACCCGGCAGTTTATATTGAATCGTGAGGTCTTTATCAAGGAACTAATGAATGAATAAAAACGAATATGAACAACTATATCTCCCGATCCCTCAATCTCTCGGAGCAGGCAGTGGCCAATACGCTGAAGCTGCTTGCCGATGGTGCCACTATTCCTTTCATCAGCCGCTATCGCAAGGAGGCGACGGGCGGACTTGATGAGGTGCAGATTGCGGCTATAGACACAGCGTATAAGAAATTGCAGGAACTGGTCAAGCGCAAGGAGACGGTTCTTGCTACCATCGAGGAGCAGGGAAAACTCACCGACGAACTGCGCTCGCGCATCGAGCGGTGTATGGACGCAACGGAGCTGGAGGACATCTACCTGCCCTACAAACCCAAGCGCCGCACCCGTGCCGAGGTGGCACGTGGCAAGGGGTTGGAGCCGTTGGCCAAGATGCTGATGGCGCAAAATTCCAATGGTGTGGAGTCTATGGCCTTGCGCTTCGTGAAGGGTGAGGTGAAGGACACCGATGAGGCTCTGCAGGGAGCACGCGACATCATTGCCGAGTGGGTGAACGAGAACGAGCGCTCGCGCAATGCCGTGCGTAACATATTTGCCCGCGAGGCACGTATCACCTCTAAAGTGGTAAAGGGAAAGGAGGCCGAGGGCGACAAGTATCGCGACTACTTTGACTGGAGCGAACCGCTCTCGCGCTGCTCATCGCATCGCATGCTGGCCATACGCCGTGGTGAGAAGGAGGGCTTCTTACGTGTGTCGATTGCTCCGGCCGATGATGCTGTGGCTGTAGAGCGGCTCGAACGCCAGTTTGTGCGCTCGCACGGCGAGTGTGCCGAGCAGGTGGCGATGGCAGTGAACGATGGCTACAAGCGACTGCTGAAGCCCTCTATAGAGACGGAGTTTGCGAACAGCTCCAAGGAGAAGGCCGATGAAGAGGCCATCCGCGTATTTGCCGCTAACCTCAAGCAGCTGCTGCTGGCGCCGCCACTCGGGCAGAAGCGCGTACTCGCCATCGACCCAGGCTACCGCACGGGATGCAAGGTGGTGTGTCTTGATGCGCAGGGCAATCTCTTGCACAATGAGACCATCTTTCCCCATCCGCCCAAGTCGGATTATGCAGGTGCGAGCCGCAAACTCATTCGCTTGGTGGAGCAATACAAGATAGAAGCCATATCGATAGGTAATGGTACGGCTAGCCGTGAGACGGAGCAGTTTGTCACCTCGCAGCGCTATGACCGCGCCCTGCAGGTGTTTGTGGTGAGTGAGGATGGTGCCTCCATCTACTCGGCCTCGAAGGTGGCCCGCGACGAGTTTCCCGACTATGATGTCACCGTGCGTGGCGCTGTGTCTATTGGTCGCCGACTGATGGACCCATTGGCCGAACTGGTGAAGATAGACCCGAAATCCATCGGGGTGGGGCAGTACCAGTACGATGTGAACCAGAATGAACTGAAATCGTCGCTCGACCGCACCGTAGAGCATTGTGTCAACTCGGTGGGTGTGAATGTGAATACCGCCAGCAAGCACCTGCTCACCTATGTGTCGGGATTGAATGCCACGCTGGCGCAGAATATCGTGGACTACCGTGCCGAGCACGGAGCCTTTGCCTCGCGCAGCGAGCTGAAGCGTGTGCCGCGTATGGGCGAGAAGAGTTTCGAGCAGTCGGCGGGCTTCCTCCGTATTCCCGATGCCAAGAACCCGCTCGACAACTCGGCCGTACACCCCGAGCGCTATCGCCTCGTGGAGCAGATGACCAAGGACCTCGGTTGTTCCGTGGACGAACTCATTGCCAAGGCCGAGCTGCGTGCCAAGATTGATGTGAGCCGCTATGTGAGCGATGCTGTGGGTATGCCTACGCTGCAGGATATCATGAGCGAACTGGAAAAGCCAGGTCGTGACCCGCGTCAAGCCATCGAGGTGTGGAGTTTTGACGAGCGTATCCGCACTATCGAGGATGTGAAGGCGGGGATGGTGCTGCCCGGCATCGTCACCAATGTCACCAACTTCGGCTGCTTCGTGGATATAGGCGTCAAGGAAAATGGCTTGGTGCACGTGTCCCAGTTGGCCGACCGCTACGTGAGCGACCCTACCACTGTCGTTTCGGTGCATCAGCACGTTACCGTACGTGTGCTCGAAGTAGACTACACGCGCAAACGTATCAGTTTGTCGATGAAAGATGTAAACTAAGCAGAAGGCCCACAAGTGGGCTTTCTGTCATTTCTTGCTCTTCTTCTTCCCCAAGTAGATGAAGATGAATCCCGTGAGGACGAATACTACGGTAAGGGCAATAATCCACCCGATGGCGCCCGGCCATCCTATGCGGTTGATGTCGAGAAAGAAGTAGGGAAACCAGTTGTCGCCCGTGATGAAATGTCGGGTATAGATAAAAGCGATGTATAGGTAGGGTAGCAGTATGCCACACTGTATGCCGCCTACGGTGACTTTGCGCACGGGGCGTGTGGCAAAGAAATAGATGGCGTAGAGGATGGGTGTGAGAAGGTGCAGGCACACACTGGGGCGATTGGCCCAATAAGCCGTTGAGGTGGGGTCGCCCAAAAGGATGTTATACACAGCCCCGATGACGAGGATGGAGATGAGTCCGCCAAACTCCCACTGCATCAATGGTATGGAGATGGGCTTGCTGCGGATGAGTCGTACCAACTCATTGATCATCAGCCCAAGGCAGTAAAGATTGCCCAAATTGGTGAAGTAGAGGAAGAAACGCGTGCCGTGGACCCATGAGCCATAGCAGCCGTAAGCAGCTACGGCAATGTATAGAATGACGGTGATAAGTCTGATTGTTCTTTTCATGCTGGCAAAGGTAACTCTTTTTTGTTTAGTTGGATTGGTAATAACAATAATTAACGGGATTTGCTTAAAGGTTTGTGATTTTTTGTTTGCGATTTATAGGGCAAGTCTTGCATATATTTACTATCTTTGTACCCCTAAAAGTGTATCTACCGAATAATAACTAAAAATACAGAATAATGTCGGATAACAAAAGAATGAAAACCGCCCTTGTGTCGGTGTTCCACAAGGATGGATTGGAAGAGATTATCACTACGCTCCATAAGGAGGGTGTGCAGTTGCTTTCTACAGGTGGTACCCAGGAGTTTATCGAATCGCTCGGTATTCCTTGTCAGCGTGTTGAGGACTTGACGGGCTATCCCTCAATCCTCGGTGGACGTGTGAAGACCCTTCACCCCAAGGTGTTTGGTGGTATCCTTGGCCGTCGCGACAACGAGGGCGACCAGGTGCAGATGGTTAACTATGAGATTCCCGAGATTGACCTCGTAATCGTAGACCTCTATCCCTTTGAGGCTACTGTGGCATCGGGCGCTTCACACGAGGCAATCATTGAAAAGATTGACATAGGCGGTATCTCACTCATTCGCGCAGCTGCCAAGAACCACAAGGATGTGGTCATCGTAGCCAGCAAGGATCAGTATGCTCCGCTTACCGACATCTTGCGCGACAAGGGTGCACAGACCACTCTCGAAGAGCGTGCATGGTTTGCCAAGGAGGCTTTTGCCGTATCTTCAGCTTATGACTCGGCAATCTTCAACTACTTCGATGGAGGAGATGGCTCTATGTTCCGCAAGGCCATCAACCATCCTAAGACTCTTCGCTATGGCGAGAATCCTCATCAGAAGGGTTATTTCTATGGCGACTTTGAGGCAATGTTCGACCAGATTCACGGTAAGGAAATCTCTTACAACAACCTGCTCGATATCAATGCTGCCGTAGACCTTATCGACGAGTTTGAAGATACCACATTCGCTATCCTCAAGCACAACAATGCTTGTGGTCTTGCTTCACGCGATACGCTGCTTGAGGCTTGGAACGATGCTTTGGCTGGTGACCCTGTATCGGCTTTCGGTGGTGTGCTCATTACCAATCGTGCTATCGACAAGGCTACCGCCGAGGAAATCAACAAGATTTTCTTTGAGGTAATCATTGCGCCTGACTATGATGTCAATGCACTTGAGATTCTTACACAGAAGAAGAACCGTATCATCCTCGTACGTAAGGAAACCGAGATGCCACGCCAGCAGTATCGCTCAGTACTCAACGGTGTGCTCGTGCAGGATCGTGACCTTAAGGTGGAAACTCCCGAGGATTGCAAGCCTGTGACCAGCAAGGTGGCTACTGCCGAAGAAATCGAGGATATGCTTTTTGCCAACAAGATTGTGAAGAATAGCAAGAGTAATGCTATCGTGTTGGCCAAGAACAAGCAGTTGCTGGCTAGCGGTGTGGGTCAGACCTCACGTGTGGATGCCCTCAAGCATGCTATCGAGAAGGCTCATGGTTTTGGCTTCGACCTTCATGGTGCAGTGATGGCCAGCGATGCTTTCTTCCCCTTCCCCGATTGCGTGGAGATTGCACATGAGGCAGGTGTCACCGCCGTTATCCAGCCTGGTGGCTCAGTACGTGACGCCGAGTCGGTAGAGTATTGCAACAACCACGATGTGGCTATGGTAATCACTGGTTACCGTCATTTCAAACACTAAAACCGAGTGAAGAGTTAAGAGTGAATAGGGAAGAGTTCTTATAGCTCCTGCCCCTCACTCTTCACTCTTCATTCTTCACTTTTAACTCTTCACAGAATTTATGGGACTTTTCTCTTTTACACAGGAAATAGCGATGGACCTCGGTACGGCCAACACCATCATCCTGCATAATGGCAAGATTGTGGTGGATGAGCCCTCTGTGGTTGCCCTCGACCGCCGCACCGATAAGATGGTGGCTGTAGGCGGACGTGCCAAACTGATGCACGAAAAGACTTCTCCGGATATTAGAACTATCCGTCCTTTGCAAAATGGTGTGATTGCCGACTTTAATGCCTGCGAGCAGATGATGCGTGGGCTCATCAAGATGGTAAATACTCGTAGCCATTTGTTTACCCCTTCACTGCGTATGGTGATAGGTGTGCCCTCGGGCAGTACTGAAGTGGAGTTGCGTGCTGTGCGCGACTCGGCAGAACATGCTGGTGGACGTGATATCTACCTTATTTATGAACCGATGGCTGCAGCTGTGGGTATCGGTCTCGACGTGGAGGCACCCGAGGGAAATATGGTGGTAGATATAGGTGGCGGCTCTACGGAGATTGCTGTGATTTCGCTTGGCGGCATTGTAAAGAATAGCTCTATTCGTGTTGCGGGTGATGACTTTACAGCCGATATTCAGGAGTATATGAACCGCCAACACAATGTGAGGGTCAGTGAACGTATGGCTGAGCGTATCAAGATACATGTGGGCTCTGCTTTGACCGATTTGGAGGAGGATGCACCTGAAGAGTATATCGTGCATGGCCCCAACCGTATCACGGCATTGCCTATGGAGGTGCCTGTATGCTATCAGGAGATAGCGCATTGTCTTGACAAGTCGATTGCTAAGATAGAAACGGCTGTTCTCAGTGCTTTGGAAGATACACCGCCCGAAATCTATGCCGATATTATTCATAACGGTATTTATTTGGCAGGTGGTGGTGCTTTGCTCCGTGGTCTGGCCAAGCGTTTGCATGACAAGATTAACATACCGTTCCACGTGGCTGAAGATCCATTGCATTGTGTAGCTCGTGGTACAGGTATCGCTCTGAAGAATGTTGACCGTTTCTCATTTTTGATGCGATAAAGTTTCTTTAATTCTGAATTCTGGATTTTGAATCCTGGTGCGTAGCTTTTATTTCGCAATGTCAGGACTCAAGATTCAGAATTCGCAATTTTGAATTTGTGAACTCCCTACTGCAATTTCTATACAAACATAATCACTGGCTATTGTTTATTGTCCTTGAGGTGGTGTGTGTGGTGCTGTTGTTTTCCTACAACAGCTATCAGTGCAGTGTGTACTTGTCTACTGCTAATGCAGTCTCGGCCCGCTTGCTCCGAGGACAGGATAAGGTGACCTCCTATTTTGGCTTGGCTGAGAAGAATAGGGCGTTAGTGGAGCAGAATGCTTTACTGCAAGAGCGTATATTGACATTGGAGTCAATGTCGACACTGAATCTTTTGGATAGTCTCTCCAAGGAAGAGGCTTTGCAGAGAGTACATCGGACAGGTTACCGCATCACCCCAGCGCAAGTGGTAGACAAGTCAATCAATAAGACTGACAACTATATAACCCTTGACCGAGGTACCGCTGATGGGGTGGAGCCGGATATGGGTGTGTTGGGCGTTGATGGTATTGCTGGAGTGGTGTATAAATGTACTGAGCACTATTCGCTGGTGATGCCTTTGCTGAATAGCAAGAGTCGAGTTAGCTGCAAAGTATATGGCAGCGGGGACATTGGATATCTGCAATGGTCAGGAGGCGACTCACGCTATGCAATGCTACATGACCTTCCCCGCTACGCAGATGTCGCGGTGGGCGATACGGTTGTTACCAGTGGAAACTCCTCTTTCTTTCCCGAAGGGCTGATGGTGGGTATAGTCAGTGAACTATATCCTTCGCAGGATGGCTTATATATTGCATTGAAGGTGGAACTGGCAACTCAATTCTCCAGATTGGAACATGCCTTTGTCTTAGGACGCATGGATGCCGATGAATTGGTTGCTTTACAAGAACTGTTGTACCCGAAGAAGAGCAAGAAGAAAAAGAACTGATTATGGAAAGGATTTTTACTCGTGTCGCTTGGTTCGTGGGACTGCTGTTAGTGCAGATACTCTTGCTTAACAAGATGTATTTGTTTGGCTTGGCAACACCGTTCGTCTACGTTTATTTTATCCTCGCTTTGGACAAAGAAGTGGATAGGAATGCGTTGATGCTGCTGGCTTTTGCTTTGGGTCTGGTGGTGGATGTGTTTTGCAATACACCTGGGGTCAATGCTGGCGCTTCGGTGCTCTTGGCTTTTTCGCGTGAACGTTTGTTGCGCTTGTTTATGCCGCGTGAGGAATTTGAAAACTTCGAACCAGGCATAAGGAGTATGGGCATTTGGCCGTTCCTGCGTTATGCCTTTGTTGCTGTTCTGCTGCATCATTCGGCTTTGTTCTTGTTAGAGGCCTTTTCTTTCTCTCATATAGGTTATCTGCTACTTCGTATTTTGAGTAGCGCATTGCTTACGGTTATGTTGGTGATGTCTATAGAGTTTGTCCGTCATCGTCGCTAATGTCTTATCCCTTCACCTATGAATAATGAATATAGGTTTGAAAACCGTAAGTTTGTAATTCTCGGCATTGTGCTGGGTATTGTGCTACTGTTTATAGGGCGTCTGTTCTATTTGCAAATTTTGAACGAAGAGTATAAGGAGGATGCCGACTCCAATGCCTTTTTGAATAAAACGATATATCCCTCGCGTGGCGTGATGTATGACCGTAACGGCAAGCTACTGGTATCGAACCAACCAGCTTATGATGTGATGGTATGTATGCGTAATGTCAAGGAGTTGGATACGTTGGCTTTTTGCAGTGCTTTGGGCATTACGAGGGAGTTCTTCGATAAGCGTATGGCCGATGTGAAGAACCGCAGATTGAACCCTGGTTATTCGTCTTATACAGACCAGTTGTTTCTCAGCCAGCTTACCGCCAAAGACTTTGCCATGTTTCAAGAACAGTTGTATAAGTTTAAGGGCTTTTCTATCCAAAAACGTACTGTAAGGCAATATAACTATCCGTTGGCAGGACATATCTTCGGTGACTTGGGTGAGGTGTCCAAGAAGGATATTGCGGCTGATGGCTATTATGTGCAAGGCGATTTCATCGGCAAGCAAGGAATTGAAAGTTATTATGAACGCCAGTTGCGTGGCGAGAAGGGTAAGGAGGTATTGCTTCGTGATGCTTACGGACGTGTGAAGGGACGCTATCAGGATGGTGCTAAGGATGTGGCTCCTGTCCCAGGAAAAAATCTGACTTTAAGCCTTGATATAGAACTACAGGAACTGGCCGAACGTCTATTGCAGAATAAGATAGGTAGTGTAGTGGCTATAGAACCCGAGACGGGTGAAGTGCTGTGTATGGCTTCATCGCCGACCTTTGATCCGCAGATTCTTGTCGGCCGTCAGCGTGGCGATAATCATAAGATGCTCTCCAAGGACAAGCAGAAGCCTCTGCTTAATCGTGCCATTATGGGTACATATCCGCCTGGCTCAACCTTCAAGACGGCTCAGGCACTGACTTTCTTGCAAGAGGGTGCCATAGAGTCCGAGACGTCGTTCCCATGCTCGCATGGATTCCGATATAAGGGACTTCATGTCGGGTGTCATGCTCATGGCTCACCGCTTCCCCTGGTGCCCGCATTGGCTACATCCTGCAATAGTTATTTCTGCTGGGGACTGTATCGTATGATTGGCTCTTCCCGATTCGGTTCTTCGCAGGAGGCTCTTACGCGTTGGAAAGACCACATGGTGGCAATGGGCTTTGGCTATCGCTTGGGCATTGACTTACCGGGCGAGGCACGTGGCTTTATCCCCAACTCAGCCTTCTACGACAAGTGGTATGGTGGTCGTTGGAATGGTTTGACCATTATCTCCATCTCTATCGGGCAGGGTGAGGTGACGCTGACACCGTTGCAGATTGCCAATCTTGGCGCTACAATAGCCAATCGTGGTAAGTATATTACTCCCCATATTGTCAAAGAGGTGCAGGGTGAGGAACTTGACAGTCTGTATCGCTTCCCTAAATATACGATGGTGGACAAAGAACACTATGAAACCGTAGTGCAGGGTATGCGTGAGGCTGTGCTTAATGGTACTTGCCGTGCGGCTAATCTGCCAGGCATAGAGGTGTGTGGAAAGACGGGAACAGCGCAGAACCGTGGAAAGGATCACTCTGCTTTTATGGGTTTTGCTCCGATGCATAATCCGAAGATTGCTGTAGCCGTGTATGTAGAGAATGGTGGCTTCGGTGCAGTGTATGGTGTGCCTATCGGTGCTCTGCTGATGGAGAAATACCTGACGGGAACATTGAGTGAGGCGAGTGAGCAGAAAGCAAAGGATATACAACAACGGGTAATCTATTATGGCAATCAGGAACGTTAACTTGTGGCGGTCGGTAGATTGGTTTACCATCGTACTCTACTTTATCTTGGTCGTTTGTGGATGGCTTAGCATCTGTGGGGCCAGTTATGACTTTGGTGATACAAATTTCCTCAGCTTCTCATCCAATCCTGGTAAGCAGCTTGTGTGGGCTGGGTGTGCTATTGTGCTGGCACTGGTATTGCTCAATATAGAGAAGAAGTATTATGAGATGTTGGCTTATCCCGTCTATTTTGCCTTCGTGATACTGCTGGCGGTAACCATCTTTGTCGCCCCTGATACTAAGGGTTCGCATTCATGGCTCGTGTTTGGTCCTATTCGTGTGCAGCCTGCTGAGTTCTCGAAGTTTGCTACAGCGTTGGCGCTGGCGCGTTTGCTGAGCTCCTACGGCTTCTCTATGACCAAGCGGAGCGATGTGGTAAAGATGGTGGCTGTGGTTGTCTTGCCTATGCTGCTTATCGTGCTACAGAACGAGACGGGTTCGGCATTGGTGTATCTCTCTTTCTTTTTTGTGCTGTATCGTGAAGGTATGACAGGCTCTCTGCTCGCTATAGGCGTATGTGCTGTTATATATTTTGTCATTGGAGTGGGGCAGAGTGAGAATTTCTTCGAACTGATGCCTGTAAATGTGGGGCAGTTTATCGTGTTCCTGCTGATACCTCTCTTTACGGCATTGATGGTGGGTGTGTACTCCAAACGAACGAAGCGGGCTTGGACTATAGCCTTGTTCAATCTGATAGGTACGCTTGCGGCATATCTCTTCTCACGCTATGTCATTCCGTTTGATATCTGTATTGCCCAATTGGTGCTGTGTGCCTGCACAGCTCTATACCTATTATATATATATATGCTCGAGCGCTATGCCTCCTATCTGCTTATTGCTCTCTTCGCTTTGGGCTCTGTGGGGTTCTATTATTCTTGCAATATGCTTATTGAGAAACTGCAACCTCATCAGCAAATGCGTATCTTGGTTCTTCTCGGTATCAAGGACGACCCCTCAGGTGTGGGCTACAATATTAATCAGTCGAAGATTGCCATTGGCTCAGGCGGCTTATGGGGAAAGGGCTTCCTTGAAGGAACGCAGACCAAACTCAACTATGTGCCTGAGCAACATACCGACTTTATTTTCTGTACGATTGGTGAAGAGCAAGGCTTTATGGGATGTACGTTCATATTGCTCTTGTATGCAACATTCATTATCCGCATTATTCTGTTGGCCGAACGGCAGGGGCGCAATAAGTTCACTCGAGTGTATGGCTACTCATTGGCGGCAATCCTTACTTTCCATCTGTTCATTAATGTGGGTATGGTGATAGGCTTGGCTCCAGTTATCGGTATTCCGTTGCCCTTCTTCAGCTACGGAGGTTCTTCGCTGTGGGGCTTCACCATTCTACTTGCCATACTACTTCGCCTGGATGCCGAACGGGAGACCCGATTCTGATTCCGATTTCCCGTACGCCCTTTAAGGTATGCTCGTTCATTAGGTGAGCTACTCTGATGGTGGTATGCGTGCTGTCGCATAGCGCGAGGTTTGTGATAGGGATGGTGTAGTCGCATCTCCTTGCTATGCCTCTGGCAGGACTGCTTTCTTCCAACTCTGTATGTATGGTATCGCTATATAGGGTGATGGAGTCCTGTTCTATAGATATGTGAAAGCCGATATTGGCAAAACTGTAGTTTTCGGTATGCAGTAGCAGCTCGATGCCCATCTTGGTGCTTCTCTGCAGCGTGTCGGCTGTGAATGTGAGCGTGTCTCCTGCCTTCCAGCCGTCAGTATGTATGGAGGCGAAAGAGAGATGGTGTGTCTCCTTCTCCATACAGCCGCATAGAACCGCTAAGCCAAACAGCACGATGATGGCTTTGTAGTATGTCTTCAGCAACTTACTGTGCTGCATTGTCTTTGCTTGAGGAATTATTGGAGGCTTTATGTTGGTTGTTGCCTGCACTCTTGTTCCCAGATTTCTTTTTCTTCTTCTTTTTCTTGGTATTGTCGAAGCGGGTCACGCTATCTTGGTCGAGTAGGTCCACACGACGTGGCGTTTCCTGAATGCCATCCTCTGAGAGTGTTTCGGGCTTGATGCCTTTCTTGTTCATGTTGATGACGTCAAAAGCTCGGCGTGTGCTGATGGTGACGATGTTGGCCGCGAAACTCTTGTCTGTAGAGTAGGAAATCTCCCGTTTGAGAATATCTGATTTGAAGAAGTAGTAAGTGCTGTCAAGTGTCTCCAGCGCGATGTCGCGTGCTGGGAAACGTTTCAAGGATTCTACGTATACATCTACCTCGTAGTTCATGCAGCATTTGAGCTTGGCGCACTGGCCGGCGAGCTTCTGTGGGTTCATGGAGATGTCCTGGAAGCGCGCTGCGCTGGTCGATACAGAGGTAAAGCTGGTGAGCCAGGTGGCGCAACACAGTTCGCGGCCACAGGGACCGATGCCTCCGATGCGTCCAGCTTCTTGGCGGGCACCAATTTGTTTCATCTCGATGCGCACCTTGAACACTTCGGCCAATACTTTGATGAGTTGGCGGAAGTCGACGCGGCCATCGGCTATGTAGTAGAAGATGGCTTTGTTGCCATCGCCCTGATACTCTACGTCGCCTATCTTCATGTTGAGGCCGAGGTCCTTGGCTATCTGGCGCGAGCGTATCATCGTATCTTGTTCCTTGGCTTTGGCTTCGTAGTACTTCTCCATATCCACTTCGCGGGCCTTGCGGTATACACGGCGCACTTCGGCGTCACTTTTGATGCGTGCCTTCTTCATCTGCAGCAATACGAGGCTTCCGGTAAGTGTCACGGTGCCGATGTCGTGGCCGGGGCTGGCCTCTACGGCTACGATGTCGTCCTTTTGTAGGGGAATCTTGTTACTGTTGAGGTAGTAGCCTTTGCGTGTGTTCTTGAATTGCACTTCCACGTAATCGGTTGCGTCGATGTTGCCTGGTACATCTACCAGCCAATCGAATACGTTGAGTTGCTTATCTTGTCGGCCGCATCCTTCGCTGCAAATGCCGTTGCAGCCGTTAGTCTTAAATTCGCTCATATATTTATTGTTTCAGTAGCATAATCATTTTTAGTGCGAGGTCGAAGAATACCATCTTGGCATTCACGTTCTGCTCAATGTGGCGTTGGGCCTCACTCAGTTCGTCCATGATGCCGAAGATGTTCTTTTCGTTGACGAAAGGGGCAAAGCGCGAGGTGAAGTTGGCCTCGTCGGCATTCATGTAGTTTATCTCGGGACGGTGGAAGTTGCAGATGAAACTCTCCCGTATCATACGTTGGCAGTAGATGAGGAAGTTCTTCTGCGGCTCGCGTCCCATACCGGCTACCGTGTCGGCCCACTGGCGCATGCCTTTGAGGTCACGGGCGTAGGATCGGCGCATAAGCGTCATGAATAGCTCGATGTACTCTTTCGTGCGGTTGCCCAGATGGATGGTCTCTACGGCCTGTAGCCAGTTGCCTGCCGATGCGTGGGCTATTTGATGGGCATCGGCATCGGTCAGTCCGTACTTTTCTACAAGTGCCGTAGCTATGAGGTTTTCCTCTATAGGGCGCAGGCTGAGTCGTTGCACACGGCTCTGTATGGTGGGCAGCAATAGGTCGGGATTTTCCGTCACGAGCAGGAATACCGTTTGGGCTGGCGGTTCCTCTATCATCTTCAGTAGCTTGTTCGAGCACTCCGTGTTCATCTTCTCGGCCATCCAGATAATCATCACCTTGTAGCCGCCTTCGCTCGACTTGAGCGTGAGCTTACGGATAATCTCCTCGCTTTGCGAGGCGTAGATGAGTCCTTGCTGGTTCTCCGTGCCGATGTGGTCCATCCACTGGTTGAGGTTCATGTAGGGATTCTCCTGTACGGCCTGCCGCCACTTGTCGATGAAGTCGTCGCTGCGTGGTGTCTTGTTGGAGTCCTTCTTGTATATGGGGAAGGCAAAGTGCAGGTCGGGGTGTACCAGCTTGTCGAACTTCTTGCACGAGGGACATTCGCCGCAGGCATCCTCGCCATTGCGGTGCGTGCAACACAAGTAGCGTGCGTAGGCGATGGCCACGGCCAGCTTACCCGTTCCTTCGGGGCCGCAGATGAGTTGCGCATGCGGTATGCGCCCCTCGGCAACTGCCGAGCGTAGCATCTGCATCGCGTAGCCCTGTCCTATGATATCCTTGAAGTACATTAATAAATCTCCTTTGCTACTTGTTTTACACTGTCGGTTGCGGCCATGGCATAGAAGTGTATGCTGGGTACGCCGTGGGCGATGAGCTCCTTGCATTGTGCCGTACACCATTCGATGCCCACTTGTCGCACCTCGTCGTCGTTCTTGCACTTCAGCACCTCCGTGGCCAACGCCTGCGGTATGTCTACCTTGAAGGTCTTGGGTATCACGTTCAGCTGGCGGGCTGTCTTGAGTGGCTTGATGCCTGGGATGATGGGGATGTCGATACCCTCGGCACGGGCACGTTCCACGAAACGGAAGTACTTGTCGTTGTCGTAGAACAGCTGTGTCACGGCATACTGGGCACCGGCCTTGACCTTTTCGCGCAGCCAGTGGATATCCATCTCCATGTTGGGCGACTCCTCGTGCTTCTCGGGGTAGCAGGCTACGCCATAGGTGAAGGGCTGGCCCGGTTCCTTGATGGGCGAGCCGTCGATGAAGTAGCCCTCGTTGAAGCGGTTGACTTGTGCCTGCAATTCTATGGCATGGCTGTAGCCATTGCCTGTAGGGGTGAACGTGGACTCGTGCTTGGCCTTGTCGCCGCGCAGCAACAGCAGGTCTGTGATGCCGAGGAACTGCAGGTCGAGCAGCACGTACTCCGTCTCCTCCCGTGTGAATCCACTGCAGAGAATGTGTGGCACTACAGGGATATCGTAGCGGTTCTTGATGGCGGCAGCCACGGCCACGGTACCTGGGCGTCGGCGCAACGATACCTTGTGGAATACACCCTCGGGCGACTCTTGGTATACATATTCGCTTCGGTGCGTGGTGATGTTGATGTAGCGCGGGTTAAACTCGCGCAACTCGTCCACCGTGCGGAACAGGCTGTCGATACCCGTTCCCTTGAGTGGGGGGAGCATTTCAAAAGAAAATGCGGTGCCTGTGCCGGCAGTTATGGAGTCAATGACATTCATTGGGGTCGCTTTTTTGGATAATGATGCCAAGATTGTGCAAACGAGCGAATACTACGACTTAGTATTTGCGGCGAGTGCGGCCAAACTTCGCTTTCTGCAAAGATAGTGATTTTTCTCAGATATAGCGCTAAAAGCTGCGAAAAACCTGCAAACTTTTTTCTCGGCCTCTTTCTCTTGTCGAATTTTCTTTATCCATTTTTGCTGCCGATGCGCATCGTCCGCGCTGCCGAAGCCCATCGTCCGCGCTGCCGAAGCGCATCAGCAGCGCTGCCGAAGCGCATCGGCAAATAAATTAGAAGGCTCTGCCAGGGGAAAATGGCTTGTTGAACGGAAAAAACGGCAGGCTTGAAACTTTGTGATAGATGCAGCCAATGGCTCGATAGGCTGTAAAAATGTGTGCTTTATGTGGATAAATTCAAAAAATAGTTTTAACTTTGCTCCCGTAAACTACCTAAGCAGTGGAATATTAACTAAAACCATGAATAAGAAACGTATGAAGAAAAAGATTTACCTGTTTGTTTTGTTTGTTTTGAGTGCTTGCGGCCTGTATGCTCAGTATGTGGCCCCCTCGGAAGGAGTGTTTCGCATTGTCAGTGTGGAATATGATGCGGCACTTACGGAAGACTTCGTCAACGGCACACTCCACTGTTCGGCTATAGGCGGTGATGACGCTTATGAGCAGATGTGGAAACTGATTCCTAACGGGAGCAACTATTACATTCAGAATGTGTTTACCGGACGTTATGTGCAGACGGGCAACTCGGGTACTGAGGTGCCCTATTGGACTGGTGCCAGTGGCAAGGCTTTCAATATCGTGAAGAGCAGCAATTGGGACGGTTACAATATCTGGGATACGGGCTTGAGCTCTGGACAGGGCTTGCACAGTAAGGGTGGCGACGGTAATGTAGTGCGCTGGTGGTCAGAGACCTCAAAGGCTGCTTCGGAATGGCAGTTTGTGAGCGTTGACGTTACCGATGAGCAGATTGCTGCCGCTCAGGCCGCATTTGCCGAGTTTGCCACCGTGCAGGAGAACAGTGCTGCTTACGAGACCGCACTGACTGGCGTGTTTGAAGATGCCGCCTGCACCGTGCTCAAGGCTCAGTATGCAGCAATGGGTGATGAGGCATTGCGCACTGCACTCGCCGCTATGAATCTCCCCGCCACGCTCGTAGAGATGGCAGTGAAGGTGAAGAACGACGATTGGGACGAGGCGAATGAGAACAGCGCCAAGCCGGCATGGGACAGCGAGTATGCCAAGAAGTTCCGTGTGCAGCTCGTCGAACCTCATAGTATAGCGGGTGAGATAACCTCGTGGTTTGGCTACAATGCCCACTCCAACATGGACAACCCCGTGGGTATCTATGTGAATAAGTTGGAGGTGGCCTACATTATGGTCGAGGGCGAGATTGCCGATGGCTCGGAACTGTGGGTGACCTATATCAACGGACATAGCAAGATGCCCAACTACAACAATGGCTACTCTAACGGTATGCGTCTGAAAAACGGTCTCAATGTGGTACCGTTCGGTGTGGACGGTAGTGCGCTCTTCTTCAACTACCTCGTGCATACCTACAATGCCTCTACGGGCATCTTCCCCCACAAGCTGAGCGACTATGATGACCTGAAGATTCACGTCGAGGGCGGCTACATCAACGGCTACTACAATGCCCACGGCGATGCCCTCTACAAGGCCGATACCGATGCCGACTGGGTGTACTATGAGGAGCGTGCCAATATGGAGAACATCACCATCCTCGGACGACATCAGGTATTGCAGTTCAATCTCAACGACGTGACGGAGAATGGAGTTACCGACCGCGGATTGGCCAAGCTGTTCCCCGACGAATTGCCAGCCAGTCTTCCCGAGAACCAGCGCATCAATGCCATCGTGGAGGCATGGGATCGCATCATGCTCTCTGAGATGATGACACTCGGCGTAGCGGGCAAGGAACTGGTAGATTCTATGAATCTGCTCTATCCCCGATGGGATGGCAAGTGGGAGAATAAGGCCGAGATATACAACTACGATGGCTATGCCGAGTATTGCGGCGGACGCGACTATGGTGAATACTACAACCATCGCGGACTGGCATTCGGCGTGGGAGGCAACTCATACATGTATGGTAGCTGGGACCACTGTGGATATCACCGAAACACCACTCCCAGCATCCTTACCGCTATCGCCACCGAGGCTGGCCCTACATGGGGACCCGGTCACGAAATGGGCCACCAGCATCAGGGACTCTTCACGGTCAATGGCCTTACCGAGGTGACCAACAACCTCTTCGCCAATATCGCCGTATGGTATATGGGTATGGGTACCTCGCGCATCAACGGCACCGAGGGTAATCTTGCTCATGTGTACGACAACTTCAAGGCAGGGGGCGACTTCTTCGGCAACAACATCTGGGCACTTACCCACATGTACTACCGCTTGTGGCTCTACTATCACCGTGCCGGCAATGATACGCAGTTCTATCCCAAGCTCTTCGAACTCCTGCGCAACCATCCCATGTCGGGCGGCTACTATCAGCAGGGCAAGACCAGCATCCTGCACTTCTATCAGATGTGCTGCGAGGCTGCTCAGGAGGACCTCACCGAGTTCTTCCGTGCCCACGGGTTCTTCTGCGTGATGAGCAATCGTTTGGTAGGCGACTATTCAAACTCAGAGTACACCCAATCTCAGGCCGATATTGATGCGGCCATTGCCGCTATCAAGGCCAAGGGATACCCCGTGAACAATAAGGTGCTCTTTATCAACGACTGTACCCCAGACACCACCTATAGCCACGATGGTAAAACCCAACGCAGCTATTGGGATGGTAGCGTTACCACCAATGGCAGCAATGCAGAAGTGGGCAGCTATGTGGACTTCCTGGCCAAGGATTCTATAACAGGACAGTACCTCTACAATATAACCGACCTCAAGGTGAAGATTGAGGGAGGTGACGGTGCTCTTGGCTTCGCTATATATAATGAGAAGGGAGAGATATTGGCCTTCTCCAGCCATCACTCGTTCGTTATCAACGAAGATGTGGAGAGCTTGATACGTAGCGGTGAATCCACTATTGTGGCGGTCACTGCCTCGGGCAACGACGTTAAGATATTGTCCAAGGCCGAGGGCGGCTCTGAGGAAGAGCAGCTGCAAGTGCTGAAGACCTCGCTTGCTGCAGCCAACAGCGCCCTCAAACTGGTCGATGACCAAGGCATCAACGTTGGATACTACAAGCCCGAGGCCCTGGTGGATCTGCAGGCTCTCGTTGATGCTGCCGAAGCTGCAAGAGACAACAAAGACACTTCGGTACACTCATACGGCGAGTGGGCTTTGCTGCTCGACCAGATGGTGCTTGCGCTCTCCGAGAATGCCGAAGCCAAGGTGCCGCTCTATGAGGGCGACTACTACGCATTGAGCAGCATCCGCCACAAGAACACCTCGCTGGAGCACTCGAGCGCTGGCCTTAAGGTGACCTTCTCGGCTCCCGATGCGAATGCCAAGAAGCAGTGGGTATTTGTTGCTGCCGAAACTGAAGGTCAGTACTATGTGCAGAATGTATCGTCAGGCTTCTTTATCTCTTCTGCTTCGGAGGATATCCGTGTGAAGGCCGAGGCTGCCGATACGAAAGAGGCTATTGCCTTCAATCTGGTAGAGGTTGAGCCCGCCCGATTCCTTCTCCAGAGTACAGCAAACACCGCACTATACCTCACCTGCGATGGCAGCAAGAACGTAATTGCCGCTCGCGACAACTCCACGAACGCTCAATGGACTCTCGCCTC
Source organism: uncultured Bacteroidaceae bacterium (assembly GCA_964570685.1). Lineage (GTDB taxonomy): Bacteria > Bacteroidota > Bacteroidia > Bacteroidales > Bacteroidaceae > UBA1189. Next base: position 26,021 of record CAZMZC010000024.1, read on the forward strand.
TGTGGTCGACAACCATAGCGAAGCCATGAAGGCAAAGCTCGAGATGCTGCTTGGTATGGTGGCTAACACATTGGGCGAACTCGTTGAGGCTACAGAACCTGAACTGAAGTTCTATGCCGATGTTACCGTGCTCGACGAACAACTCCCCGTTTATGTAGCCGCTCTGCAAGAAGCCTATGCCGCTGCCGTCAAGGCCATCGAAGAGGGCTATGCCTACCTCGAGTCGGTGTATGCAGTGCTCGAAGCCGCCCACAATCAGGTGAAGGCCGCCTATCAGAAGGCACTCTCACTGCCCGAGGCCTCTGAGGGTAGCGAAGTGATGTGCTACTACCTGCAGTGTCTCGATACCGAGGCCTATGCTTACCATTTTGAGGGAGCTGGCCGCTACAATGGTGCCATCCGCACAGGTGCGCTCGTCGATGCTGCCGACCGCGACTTCTGGTTCTATCTCCGTGCTGGCGAGTCTGAGGGGCAATACTACATCTACAACTGGCAGACCGGGAAGGCTATAGGTACCAGTGGCCGTTACCTCTATGTGAACGGCACGGTCGATTCGGTTGCCTATACCATCAGTATCGCCGAAGAGGCCTATGGCTTCACCATTGGTACGACGGATGGCGTTTGGGGCGTGCAGGCAGCAGCCAACGGCTATGCCCAGTTCACCTCAACCCCAGCTATGTGGAAGTTTGTTCCCATAGGCAAATACGACACTACGGGCATCGAACCCGTGCTCCCCACCGTCTCCAGCGATGTCTATTATGACCTCCAGGGACGTCCCGTCAAGCATCCTGTTGCAGGCATCTACATCTGCAACGGACGTAAGGTTGTGATTAAGTGAGAGTAGAAACAAACTTGTTTGTTTTTTACCGAACGAGAACAAGCTCAATGATAATTAAAGTGGTGATTGCCCAGTAGCAGCTTCGCAGCACTATCTGGCGTGAAAATATACATAGGATGCAGCATCGCACTAAATAGGGCGGTGCTGCATCTTTTTTGCGTACCTTTGCGTTACTGTTATTTTAGTACAAACCTACCAAAATTATTGTGAACGCATGGATTTTATCAAGATGGTGGAGGCTGCCATGGTTGAGAAGCGGTCATTAGGCAAATATAAGACCGCAGAAGCGTATGGGTTGGCTTATAGGACCCTGAAAGGCTTTGTTAAAGATTTCGAGCGGAGAGATGCAATAGACATTCGTCGAATTGATTGCTGCTTTATAATGCGCTATGAGCGTTTCTTGCTTTATGAACGTCGTATTGCGCGTAACTCTTCATCGGCTTATATGCGGCCGTTGCGTGCTGTCTACAATCTGGCAGTCCGTCTGGGGCACTGTGTGGACAGGCATCCCTTCTCAGGTGTCTATATGGGTGTAGACAAGACGAGCAAGCGAGCGGTATGTCGCACTACTATTACGCGGCTCATTAAGATTGATCTTTCAGGGTGCCCTGCTTTAGATTTTAGTCGCGACTTGTTTCTCTTTTCTTTCTATACACGTGGTATGGCTTTTGTTGACATCGCCAAACTGACACATGATAACATTCGGGATCATCGTATAGAATATAGGCGTAGCAAGACCAATCAATATCTTTCAATCAAGATAGAACCTCCGGTACAATATCTCATTGACAAATATTGTTGTGTGGGGCGTAAGTCTCTTTTCCCCATAATGTCTGCCGATAGTTTCGACCAACATCAGTATGATAACGCTTTGCGTCTTCATAACCAACATTTGCGTCGTCTCAGTGAAATGTTGTCGCTCAGTGTCCCCCTATCTTCCTATGTGGCGCGTCATAGCTGGGCTACTCAGGCGCACAATCATCATGTGCCTACTAAAGTTATTAGCGAGTCATTGGGGCATACTAAGGAGGAGACTACTGTTATCTATTTGGCTTCATTCGAACACGACGAACTAGACCGTGCCAATCATCGGGTACTTGCCGATTATCGTTCACCGATACAGGAGGTGCTTTCAAGGTCTGCAGAATATGGCAGTCTGATGAAAGGTAAGTAGGTTCCCCTCCTATCATTTAATCAGTGTTAATTCTTTGATGCTGTCGGTAGCTTTGCTCGCAGAGAATCAGAGGATTACGTGTGAAAAAATATTCCACCTCTTTACAAGAGGTGGAATACAATTTGCCTGCAAATGTAAGACTATTTTCATTTCCAACCAACTTTTTTTGTAAAAAAGTGCATAAAAACTCAAAGAAAAGGCCCAGAAAGCCTTTTTTTGATATATAGGAGTACCATATCTATAATATTATTATGGCAGCCACTTGCAAATAGTTGTTCCATTAATTCCTTCTGATTATCAGGTTTTTCTTGTACTGATGCCTGCTTATTGCTTGATTAGTAGTGGGTTGTGGCGTTTTTCCACTTCTTGTAAAGAAGTGGAAAAAACAGAAGAAGTGGAAGCCTATGATATGGGAGAATTGGAAAGTAGGAATAGGGACATTCTTGTAGTGGAGAATGTGCCTTTGATGTGTCAGATATAAGATAATAAGAACAATAAATAAGATGTATTAACCCATAAAAGCAAATTTACAGTAAGAAACAGGAGATATTTCAAGTATCGCAATCCGCTGAGAGTAGCTCTCTGCCTTGCAATAAAGATGTACAGAACGACGTGTGAGATGATAAATTCAAACCATTTATTTATAAATAATTATTTATTTTCAATTATCTAAAATTTTAGTTATGAACAAAAAGTTTTTAAGTGCAATCATGTTTGGAGCGTTGATGACCGCTTCAACAGGTGTGTTTGTATCTTGCGAAGACTATGGCGATGATATCGCTCATTTGCAGGAGCAAATAGACCAAAATTCCGCCGCCTCAACGAGTGCACTCGCTGAGCAGGTTGCTGCTCTTGAAGCGCAGCTCTCAACCTTGAAAGCGGCTCAGGAGAACTTAACGCAGCAACTCGCTGATGCTAAGGCTGAGGCTGCTGCTGCTACCAACAATGCTTTGGCTGCCGCTCAGGCTGCCGCTACCGCTGCAGAGAAAGCTCAGAGTGGTGCAGATGAGGCTAAGGCTGCTGCCGCTACAGCTCAGGCTGCAGCTGATAAGGCTAACGACGCTTTGGCGGCTGCTCTCGTACGTGTAGCTACATTGGAGACCAAGGTGGCTAACCTCGAAAGTGTGGTGGCTGACCTTACTGCTGCAAAGAACGAACTCAGCAATAAGATCAATGAGTTGCAGACTCTGACCAACGAGTTGAAGAATTCGACTGCAACCAACTCTGCTCAGATTGCTGACCTCGTAGCTAAAACTACTGCGTTGAATACTCAAATTGCTGAGGTTTCTGCTAACCTTGGTGCACGTATCGATGCTATCAATGCAGAGTTGAACAATATTAAGAACCTTTATGCTACAAAGGATGAGTTGAAAGCTCAGGCTAACGAGTTGGCAAAGAAGGATGCTGAACTTCAGGCTCAGATTTCTACCAACCTCAAGGCTATCGAACTTATTCAGGCTTCTGTAGCTACTATCAACGAGAAGCTGGCTGAGCTTGCAGCTGCCGACCAGGCCCTTGCTGCTAAGTACGATGCTATTAAGGAGGCAATGGATACCAAGTTCGCTGCTGTAAGCGCAGAGTTGGCTACCATCTCTAGCAACTTGGCCGTGGCTCAGACAAATATAGCAGCTCTTCAGGAAGCTGTGAAGACTTTGAGCGCTCAGTATGCTGCACTTGAGACCTCTAAGGCAAGCAAGGCAGAGTTGGCAGAGGTGAAGGCTTCTCTCGAGGCTTTGATCGCCAGCTTGAGCGAGCGCGTTAAGGCTCTTGAGGCAAACGTGACAGCTAATACTGCTGCAATCAGTGCCAACAAGGATGCGATTAATGCACTCATTGTTAAGGTTGAGAAGTTGACAGACCGCGTTACTGCTCTTGAGACCAAGGCGGCTGAACTGGAGAACCTGATTAATACAAATAAAGATGCTTCAGATAAGGCCGACGCTCAGCTTCAGGCTAATATCGATAAGCTGAATGAGGAACTCTCTGCCGAGATTGATGCTCTTCAGGATGACCTCGACAAACAAGTAGCTGACATCCGTGCAGAGTTGACTACTGCTGTAGCTGACCTCCAGAAGCAAATTGATGCAAATGCTAAGGCTATTGCTGACAATAAGAAGGAACTGGAAGAGGAGATGGCTGCAATGGAAGCAACTCTGAAAGCTGAGGATGAGAAGCTCCAGAACCAGATTGATGCTCACGAAGCTGCATACTTGGCACTTGTTGGTCGTATGGTAATAGCTGAGGCTGAAATTGATTCTCTTTCTGCTGTTGTCGCTGGCGTTGAGGCAGATCTCGCAGCTAAGTATTCTGAGCTTCTTGATATGGTTAAGGTAGAGGAAGCTGCTAGAATTGCAGCTATCAACGCTTTGGCTGCAGATATGGACGAACTCTACAATGCTAACCTTGCGAAGATTAATGAAAATGTTGCAGCTATTGCTGGTAACGCAACTAAGATTAGTGCAAATGAAGCTGCTATCGCTGCTAACAACGCTAAAATTGATGGTATCAATGCAACTATCGAAAAGTTGTGGGCAAACTTTGATAACTACTTCACAAAGTCTGAAGTGAAGGACATTGTAGCTCAAGTTGTTCTAGAACAGGCTGACCATACTCATAAGGAGATGATGGCACAGTTTGCTATCTATGCTCAGAAGTTGACAGATGTTGAGCTTGAGTTGACAGACCTTATTGGTCAGACCGAAGAAGAATTGCGTGCTCTTATCGAGGATCATGTATGGCGCTTGAAGGATGCTATTGCTAAAGCCGAGGCTAATATTAATACCTTGTTGAATTGGAAGGCTGAACACACTGCTGAATATGCAGAGTATCAGAAAACTGTAAACGATCAGGTTGCTGATATCCAGGCTGGTTTGACAGCGCTTCAGGCAACTTTGGCAGACGATGTGAATGCTTTGTTGAGCCGTCTCCAGAGCGTTGTTTTCATTCCCCAGTTTATGGATGAAAACAAAGTAGTGATTACTCCTATCTATGCTTATACTGAACCGACATACCAAATCGATGGCACTCCCATGGAGGTTCCTGCTATCTTTAAGATGAATTTCCGCGTTAAACCTGCTGAATTGGTTGATGACCTTATCGCTGTGTTTGAGGCTGATCCTACCGCCGTTAAGATTTATGTTGAAGAGGCTATTAAGATTACTCGTGCTGCAAATAAGGAATCTGTAGTAGTAACAGATATTGTACAGGATGAGAACGATGCAGAGGTTATCACAGTAACAGCTACTGCTCCTCGCTTGAGCGACCCTGATGATGAGTTTAATAGTGCGAAGTATTTCCCCGCAACTTTGGCAATCACTGCAGAAAACTCTCAGTCTGACTTTACAACTGAGTACTTCAACTTGGTTGAGAGAAGCCTTAACGAGTTCTTGCCTGGTACTATTATGCCTGAGGAAGGTGTTGATACCGTTCAAGTAGGTGAGAATAAACCTAAGGATTGGCAACTTGAAATTCCTTATGTTGATATTGACGCTAACAGAAATGTGCTTGACGAGGTTGTAGTTACCTATGACGAGGCAATCAGTGAAGTTTATGGTCAGGATTTGTTCCTCTTTGGTGGCATTCAAGAAGTAGATGGTGAAAGCACTCCTGTTGCATTGACTGATGATTTCGTTGCTTGGGCCGCAGATCAGGGCTTCGCTCTTAATGATGGTCTTCTCTCAGCAGCTACTGTTAATGATGTAGCAATGCATCATTGCATTGGTAATGAACTTACTTTGATTGTTGCTGACGCTACTTATGGCTATGATAAAGATGGCTTCCCCAATGTCTCATATGAAGTAACATATGTACTTACACCTGCTACTGCTGATGAAACAATTGAGTTTGAAACTGTTACTAAGACTTGGGCTGGTCCTGAAGATTCAGAGGCATTCACACTTTCTGCAACAGCTGACCTCGTAGACTTTACCGTTGAGGGCGTTACTGTTGCTACAAAGGCTGAACTTCTTGCAGAACTGAATAGTCTTCCTATGGACAAATTTACATGGACTAACACTGCTGTATGCAATGATTTCTATCTTTCTTATGATGAGACCAATGCAACAGTGACAATCACCTACAAATTCCCTGCAGGTACAGACTATAATACTGAGGGTGAAATAGAATTCGCAGCTGAGACTAAATTTGGTAAAGTGAACTTCAAGGGCGCTATTGATTTGTCTTATCCTGAAGCTTCTGACTTCTTGGCACACGAGCCTCGCTTCAATGCTAATGGTGACTTTATCGTAGAGGCTGGTAACCAGGTGATGATTACAGGTTATCGCAATGGTTTGGTTGGTAGCTCATTGCCAGCAGCTTACACTAACTATGTTGCGAATACAGAAGCTGGTGCTACATATACATTCTCATATGCTGGCGCTGATGGTACTGAGATTAGTCTTGATGCCGAGAATTACCTCACGATTCTTTCTGAGCTCGCTAATGAGGAAGGTGTTGAGATTACTGCGACTGTAACTATCGATGGTCATGTAGTTGCTACAGAAACCTATGGCATTGACGTATTGTATCCTGTAGAGGGTCGTAACTTGAAGCTCAATGGTGCTTCTATTACCGACGGTATGCAGACTATCGATGCTGCTACACTTCATGGTCAGCAGACTGTATCTGTAATCCAAAACGTATACCTTGAAGACCGTTACAACAATGTACTGGTTCAGAATGGTGAGTTCGTACAACGTGATGGCGATCCTACTACCAATGCAGCAGTTTGGGGTATTACTGATCTTACCTATAGTATGAAGAAGGCGTGGACTGAAACATCTCAACAGTCTGTAACTTCCGTTTCTGTAGATGAAGATGGCAATTTGAGCATTGTTGACCCCAACATCGCAGAGAATGTCATTGTAGAAATAGAGGTGATGACTGAGGGTTATACCTATGGTGTTGTTCGTGGTTCCTTCAAGGTTCTCATTGAGAAGACCTACGGTGAGTATCCTGCAAACTAATCTTTGTGATTGATTAAAGAGTGGTGTGCTTCGGCACACCCTCTTTTACCCTAAAATCGAGGAGGAAGAGAACATTGGGTTTTCCTCCTGCTCGATTTCTTCATAGAAACATACTTTTTCATAGGTCTAATAAATAGAAACGATTTGTTAGTAAATGAGTTGATAACTAACTTTTTTTGTAAAACATTTCCCCTTTTTGTATCTTGGTATCTGTCTAACGTGCTATATGCGGATGGATATCAATATACAATGTAGTGATTCCGCACTTGCGAAAGACCGGAAAAACGTAGCAGTTATTACCTGCGAAGGCTGTGGCTGCTTTTTTTTTAGTTTATTCACTAATAAATATATAGAAACGATGAAAACAAAATCTTTAATAGCTACATTGATGCTTCTGAGTATCTCTGGCGGCATCCTGGCACAGGAATCTAAAGGTGTGCTTGTAGAGGAGGCTAAGTATGAGTTTAAGCATCATTGGTTCCTACAAGGTGGGGCTGGCGTAGGTTACACTATTGGTGAAGCACAGCAGAGCTGGGACCTCTTCTCTCCTGCTGCCGCACTTAATGTAGGCTATCAGTTTACTCCCCTGTGGGCTGTGCGCTTGGGTGCCAGTGGTTGGGAAGGTCGTGGTGGTTTCCCCACAACGGTATTCCATAACTATGACTTCAATTACGTACAGGCAAACCTTGATGTGATGCTTAGCTTGAGCAACTGGTTCGGTTCGTACAACCCCGTCCGTCCCTGCAACTGGTATATCTTTGCCGGTGGCGCTTTCAACCATGCTTTTGCAAACACTGAGGCTCCCTACTTTGCTAAAAAGGAGAAGATGGAGTATCTCTGGGAAGGCAGCTTGAACTCATTTGCAGGACGTGCCGGTGTAGGTCTTGATGTTCGCTTGACCGACTGCATAGGTCTCAACTTCGAGGTGAATGCAACTGTACTTACTGACCGCTTCAACTCTAAGCGTGCCGATAACCCTGACTTCCAGTTCAACGCTTTGGCTGGTCTGACAATCCGTTTGGGCAAGGCTTACACTAAGACAGAACCCGTATATGCAGTTCCTGTAGTAAAAGAAGAGGAGAAGCCCGAACCGGTGGTTAAGGAGGAGCCCAAGCCTGTAGCTAAGGTTGAGCCTGCTATCAAGTTTGAGCCTATGACACAGAATATATTCTTTGACCTCAACAAGTCTGTTGTCCGTGATGATCAGTCGGTAAAGATTGCTACATTGGCCGATTACCTCAAGCAGTTCCCCGAAGCAAAGGTTACTATCACGGGTTATGCCGATAAGAATACCGGAAACACGGGCATCAATGCCAAGCTGGGCGAGCAGCGTGCTGCTGCCGTAGCCGAGGCGATCAAAGCACGTGGCATAGCAGAGGACCGCATTATTACAGACTCTAAGGGCGATACCGAACAGCCATTCCAGGTGAACGAAGACAACCGTGTATCTGTGTGCGTGGTGAAGTAACGTTTGGTATTGTAGATTGAGTTCTTTTCCGATAATTGATTCGCGGAGCGCTATGGATTGTCCGTAGCGCTCCGTATTCATGGTATCGGGGTGGGGGAGGTCAAGCTGTCTTTATCACCCTGCTTCCGTCGCACTGCTCTTCGATGGTGACGCGAACGGTGTCTTCGGGTAGCAGTTCCTCTATGAGCTTCGGCCATTCGATGAAACATAGGCCGCGGCCGTAGAAGTAATCTTCGTAACCCATATCGTATACTTCGGCGAGACGCTTGATGCGGTAGAAGTCGAAGTGATAGATAGGGCGTCCCGATGGGGTGTCATACTCGTTGACGATGGCGAAGGTGGGTGAGTTTACGGTGTCGGTCACTCCCATAGCCTCACACAGGGCTTTCACGAAGGTGGTCTTGCCTGCCCCCATTGTGCCATAGAATGCAAAGATACGGTTGTCGCCCATCTGGGCGATAAACTCTTGTGCTGCGGCGGCAATGTTTTCAATGCCGTTAATCTTTATCTCCATATTCCTATTGTCTTTTCTTTGGTGCCAATGTCACGAGTGGTACTATCATCTCTTCCATAGAGATGCCTCCGTGCTGGAAGGTGTCGCGGTAGTACGATACGTAGTGATTGTAATTGTTGGGATAGGCGAAGAAGTTGTCGCCCCAAGCAAAGATATAGGCGGTGCTCACATTGGGCGAGGGTAGGAATACCTTGCGGGGATCCTTTATTTCGTATACCTCACGCGCGTTGTAACTGAGGTTCTTGCCTAACTTGTAGCGTAGGTTAGTGTTCACATTGCGGTCGCCCACTACCTTGATGGGGTTGTTCACGCGGATGCTGCCGTGGTCGGTGGTGATAACCACCTTGTAGTCACTTTCGGCGAGTAGTGTGAAGAGCTCGCGCAGTGGCGAGTGGCGAAACCACGTGGCTGTGAGCGAGCGGTAGGCTGCTTCGTCGCCCGTGAGTTCGCGTAGTGTCTTCGACTCGGTACGGGCATGGCTGAGCAGGTCGATGAAGTTGACCACTACCACGTTGAGGCTGTAGTTGTCAAACTGCTTGAACTGTGTTACCAGTCGCTCGGCACCCTGTGCATCGTTGATTTTATGGTATGAGAAGGTGTCGCGACGACGATAGCGGTCTATCTGTGTCTGTATGAGCGGTGCTTCATTGAGGTTCTTGCCCTCTTCTTCATCCTCGTCGACCCATAGTTCGGGAAACATTTCGGCAATCTTGTTGGGCATAAGGCCCGAGAAGATGGCGTTGCGGGCATATTGTGTGGCTGTGGGCAGGATGCTGTAGTAGAGCTCCTCCTCGAAAGCGAACTCATTCGTCAGTTCGTGACTGATGACCTTCCATTGGTCGTAGCGGAAGTTGTCGAACACGATGAGGAATACCTTCTCCTGTTTGTCGAGCAGAGGAAATATGCGGTCGCGGAAGAGGTGGGGAGAGAGTAGGGGTTGGCCTCCCCCCTGCCCCTCCCGAGGAGGGGTGACTGATGTGCTGCGAGGAACGGAGGTTTTAGGGATGGTGCCAAACCATCCCTCATATTCCCTTCTGATGAAGCGGGCGAAAAGGTTGTTGGCCTCCTGCTTCTGCATACGCAGCATCTCGCTCATGTTGTTGTCGGCGTGCTCCAATTCCAGTTCCCAATACACCAGGCTCTTATATACCTCTACCCAGTCTGTGTGTGTGGCGGCATCGTTGATCTGCATGGCTATGCGCCCCATATTCTGTTGGTAGTTGGTGTTGGTGGTTTCGGTGATGATATCCTTCTTGTGTATGTTCTTCTTCAGGGTGAGCAGTATCTGGTTGGGGTTGACGGGCTTGATGAGGTAGTCGGCAATCTTGGCACCGATGGCTTGGTTCATGATGTTCTCCTCCTCACTCTTGGTCACCATCACTACGGGTACGGTGGGCTGCACCTCCTTGATGAGTGTCAGTGTCTCCAATCCCGTGAGGCCGGGCATATTCTCATCGAGCAGGATGAGGTCGTAGCTGCGTTCACGGCAACGGTCCACGGCATCGCGTCCGTTGGTGGCGGTGTCAATCTCGTAGTCCTTTCCTTTGAGGAAAAGGATATGTGCCCTCAGCAGTTCTATTTCGTCGTCAATCCAGAGTAGCGTTCCGTTTTTTGCCATACTGTTCAATGTTTATGACGCGAAGATAACACTTTATTGGTAAAAACGTAAATTTTTATAGTATCTTTGCACAAGGAAACAACAAAAAACAATGATAAAAAAGAATTTATTGGCTTTACTACTATTGGCATGCATCTCTTTGTTGACTGCCTGCCGCACGGGTTATGAAGTGGTGCAGGTGAGCGGTACGCGTCACGAAATCAATGCATCGCTTGACTCTACGCCCCACGCTTTGGCTGCAGAATATCTTGTTCGCTTCCAAGAGGAGGTGCAACGCATACAAGCTCCTGTACTTGGGGTGAGCACACAATATATGGAGGCGGGACGCCCCGAGAGCCTGCTGTCGAACCTCACGGCCGACATCCTGCGCGAAGCCGCCCTGAAGTATGGAGGCAAGCCTGCCGATGTGGGCATCATGAATATGGGCGGACTGCGTAGTACTCTGCCCGAGGGCGACATCACGGTGGGCGATGTATACAAGGTGTTTCCCTTCGAGAATAAACTGTTCACGCTGACACTGACGGGCGAGCAGCTTCTCGACCTCTTTCGCCGCTTTGTTGCGGTGGGCGGACAGGGCATCAGTGGAGCGCAGATAGTCATCGGATATAGAGAGGCGCCGTACCTATATGAGGCTACTGTAGGTGGCCGACCCATCGATAAGGACAAGACCTATCGCATCGCTACCATTGATTACCTGGCCGAGGGCAATGATGGTATGGGCACCCTGCGTGAGGGTACCGACCGCCAACTGTATGACACACTCACCCTGCGTCAGGTGGTGACGGATTATATTGTGGAACAGACCAAGCAGGGCAAGAAGATTGAGTCGCAGTTGGATGGGAGAATTAGAAGCCTCCCCCTATCCCCCTCCCGAAGAGGGGGGACTGCTGGCATCGCGCCGAAGATTGATAAAAAAGAATCCCCAATTGTATCTAAAACTTTCACATCCACTTCTACCGAACAATCGTCTGGAGACAGCATCGGTATCAAACCTGGTACTTGCAGCGATGCCTGCAGCTCCCTCCCTTCGGGGGAGGGCGGGGGGAGAGGCCCCCACCTCACCATTCTACACACCAGCGACACACACAGCTGCATAGAGCCGGATAGCAAGACGGGGCTGGGCGGGTATGTGCGTCGCGCCACCTTCGTGGAGCAGGTGCGCAAGGAAAAGCCCCAAGCGTTGCTGGTCGATTGCGGCGACTTCTCGCAAGGCTCGCTCTACTATAACCTCTTCAAGGGAGCCGCCGAGGTGGTGCTGATGAATGTCATTGGATACGATGTGGCCACGATAGGTAACCATGAGTTTGACTTCGGACTCGACAACATGATGCGCATCTTCGCCATGGCCGAGTTTCCCATCGTGTCTACCAATTACGATTTTACGGACACCCCGGTCGATAGCTTCGTCCGCCCTTACCATATCATGGAGGTCGATGGCGTGCGCATAGGGTTCGTAGGCGTAGGACCTCAGCTGGATGGCTTGGTCGCCGAGACCAACTGCCGTGGGGTGACTTACCATGACCCTATCGTTACTGCCGACTCGGTAGCTGCGGTACTCAAAGAGGAGGAGGACTGCGATGTAGTGGTATGTCTCTCACACCTCGGATGGAAGACGGGCAATGGCATTGACGATGAGCATCTGATAGCTGGCACCCGCCATCTCGACCTCGTACTTGGCGGGCACACCCACTCGTATTTCAAAGAACCGCTCTACTACAAGAACCTCGACGGGCGTGACATCATGCTGATGCACGTGGGCAAGAACGGACAGTATGTGAGTGAAACGGTGATTGGGTTGAATAAGGGTTAAGGGTTAAGGGGCCTTAGAGTCCTTAAAGACTTTAGAGGAACCCTTGCCCCCCTAAAATTCATAGCCGAAACTGAAGTAGGCACCGAAGCGGTGATGCATATCGTTCCAATGTCCGTAGAGCGAGAAGGGACCTACCGTAGTGTTATATATCAATCCGCCACCAAAGCCCCAGATGCCATGTCCCTCAAGAGGACGGCTCAGTTTGTCGCTACTGTGAGCATAGTTGGCAATGCCCGAGAGGTATAGGTCGGAGCTAAGTTGCTGCCGCAGTTCTACACGCAATACCGCCAGCTGGCGCTCAGTAAACTCACATCCCGTGAGTCCTACGAAGGGAATCTGCTGACGGGTGTAGCGCCCGGCAAGATAACCTCCTATATTATTGCCATAGACAAAGGGTACAGACTCGCCAAACAGCATATGCACATAGACTGCGGGCTGCACCACGGTAGTATTGCCAAGAGAAATGGCAGCTGAAGCATTGGCCTGCAGCGTCCAGAAGTTTGAGCCTTCCCGACTCCTATTCTTAATATTATACACCGCCTCCAGCCCATAGGCATAGCCCGAAGTAGGCAGATAGGCCGCATTGAAGAGGTTGTTGCGTAGCGAAGCGTAGAGCCCCACATAGGAATCGTGGCTCTCGGTGTCGGTGTAGCTTCGTTCGGGCAGCTCCTCGCGGTAGAGGTCGTGCACCAGGAAGTAGTCGTAGCGGGCACCCAGGCGTAGGTCGTAATTACGCGAAAAGATATCAGACAGGTAGAGGTCGCTGCCATAGTAGTGGTAATTGAAGGCATGGTCGCTCTTGTTGTAGAAGCGGTTGACATCGGAGAACCAATACTTCAGCGCCACGTTCACTTGTGGCATCCTGCGCCAGGCATAGGCAGCATGAGCCTCTATCCAAGGATTTATGCTCAGGCGGGTGGTGAGGTCCAGTTTCGGGCCTGTTAGCTTGAGGCGGTTGACACCAATGCTGAAGAGTGCTGCTGCCGCATCCTCGGAGTCGAGACGTAGGCCCAGTTCCACTTGGTTGAGCGGATTACTGCTCACCAATATCTCCAGCACATAGGGACCTTTTCCCGACAGATGATAGCGTACCGAGGAGAAGGTGCCCAAGCCATAGATGCGTTCAATAGCATCGGTAAGTATGGATTCGTCAAAGGGAGCGCCCTCCGCTATATCGTATTGGGCCAGCAATGCTATGATGTCATCTCGTTCGGCCCCACGTACCACGATTTGATCAATGAACGGTTTATTCCACTCCTGCTGAGTGGGCGATTCCAGCAGGGCTGAGTCTGCCATTGAGCAAGCCTTGTCTTCCACCAGGGCGGCAAGCAGGGCGAGCCTGTTCTTCAGCGACTCCAGTTGCGGCTTGCTCTGCAGAGCTGTCTGGTACCCAATCTCTATCAGTTGACTTAGGCGCAATGTGTCAAAGCCCATGACTGGGAATTTGCCTACCTTAGGCATAATGAGCACATCGGTGTCTCGAAGGTTTCGGCGACGTAGCTCAGCGCCCATCGTACCGATAAGGCGTTCGAAGATGCCAGTAAACGAACGCAGTTCGTCGACCGTTATGGTACCTGTATTCAGGTCTACGCCAATGACGATGTCTGCCCCCATATCACGCGCCACGTTCACCGGGTAGTTGTTCACCACGCCGCCATCGACCAGCACCATACTATCTTTATATATAGGGTAGAATACCCCGGGGATAGACATGCTGGCCCGCATGGACTCGGCAATATAGCCTCGGTCAAGCACTACGGCATCTCCCGTGACCATATCTGTTGCCACACAGGCAAAAGGGCGGGGAAAGGCTTCGTAGCTCATCGAATCGTGATAGGCAATCGTGAGTTCGGTAAAAGTGTTGAGTAGGTTCTGTCCGTCAATAAGGCCCGGACGCGCCAGCACCTTGGGGAATGCCCGTTCACTGCTACGGCGCACCTTGATACCCGCATCTCGGTAGCGGGCTGTGCTCTCCGTGCGCACACTATTGGCGTAGGGTATATTTACCTGATACCGTTGTTCGGCTATGCGCTGGGCATAGGGTTGCATGTAGCGGGGCACACCATTGCTCAGCAGCATCTTCCAGTCTTGTGTCATGAGCAGCGAGTCCATCTCGTCGGCCGTGTAGCCTATGGCATATAGCGCCCCTACAATGGCTCCCATGCTCGTGCCCGCCACGTAGTCGATGGGTATCTGCATCTCCTCGATGAGGCGTATCACCCCCACATGTGCCGCCCCTCGGGCACCGCCACCACTCAGTACGAGAGCCACTTTGGGGCGCTCTGCCACAGTTGTTTCTACCCGCCGCTGTGCATGGCACACTGACACCATGCACAGCCACATCAAAAGTATGATTAGTCGCACTCTGTTCATCGTTGTACACATTGTCCACGGATAACAACGACGATGTGCTGAATGTTTTTTGCCTGTTCGTGCTTTTCTGCAGGCATTGGTAGGGACAAAAAAATATCCGTGGATGCATCCACGGATATTATGAGCAGTAGGGATATCAGTATTTATAGTATACTATATAGCACAAACAGCCAATGGGCAAGGATAGCTGCCGCGATACCTCCGATAGTGTGGGCAATGATGGCCTTCGAGGTGAGGCGGCGGTAGCCCATCGTGTCGAGCATGGCGGTGTGGGTACTCAGATAACCGCTCCAGCACATGCCGATGGCGGTGAACACGGCGATGGCATTGCCATCGACCCATCCCTCGGCGATGAAGTTGGGCACCAGCCCGAGCGCTGCCCCTACGGCACCGAGTGCGGTGATGGGGAAGGCGATGAGGTGTGGGTCTTCGAAGCCGAAGAGCCAGCGGAAGAGGAAGCCCAGCTTCTCACCTATCCACGGCAACAGCTCCACTCCTTGGTAGGCCGCACCGGTGTACCCCTCGGCCGAGGGACCAAAGGTGAGTATCATAATCAGTGTAGAGATGATGAGCACACCGGGGATGATGGCGATACCTACATCCACGCCTGTGCGTCCACCGTCGAGGAGCGAGTCGAGTATGCGCTGGAAGAGCGGTTTCCTGTACTCTTTGTTCTCAACCACATCGACTGTGGCCTCATCAGAAGCATTCTCCTCTGCATAGTGCGGATATGCCTTGACAACGAAGTGCTGCATCAGGCGGGTCGATACCACGCAGCCGAAGAAGGCACCGATGAAACCGATGAGCGGCTCCACGTAGTAGCCTTGCCCCACCATGAAGACGATGACGAGCAGGCCCATACCAAAGGCTGTGCCAAAGTTGGTGAGCGAGATAAACTCGTGCTTCTTGAAATAACTGCCGAAGCGCTTGTCCTGCGCCAAGGAGATGATGGCCGGATTGTCCGACAGGAAGGTGAGCACGGCACCCAAGGACGCCACACCGGGCAGATTGAAGAGCGGACGCATGAGCGGGCGCAGCAGCTTCTCGAGCAGGCTCACCACGCCGAACTCCACGAACACCTTGCCCAGCGCACCCGTGAGCACACAGATGGCCATCAGGTAGAACACCGTGTTGAGCAACAGGTCGTGTGCCGTGTTCATCACCGTATTCAGCATGTTGGGCGTGCCCATCTTGTGGCCGAGGTAGCCGAACAGAGCAAATACTGTAAGCAGGCAGATGATACCGCCCGGAATGGCGTCGTAGCAACGGCGCAGGATGTTTTTCTTTTTCATGGCAGGAGGGTTTTAATTCTGAATTTTGAATTTTGAATTCTAAGCAAGGCTGTTTATAATGGATAATGTAGAATTCACGATTCAGAATTCAGAATTAAATAACTCATCGTTTCAGAACACTCATCTTCCAGGTTACACCCACTGACAGGAACGACTGGTCACCAAAGAGTGTACCATCTGCGTTAGTGTTGTTTCCCAACGTATAGCTGTAGTTGGCATGGAAACGGACGTCGCGGCTATCCTTGATGGGGAAGTACTCTACGCCGGCACCCACACGAGTCAGCTCCGTACCCGGCAATACACAGTAGTCGGCCGCGTTGTCCTCATTCAGGTCATAGGAAAACTTGCCGAATAGTTTCGTTTTATCGTTCACCATCCAAGCGAGGTCGGCAGCTACCATGAAGTCTTCTGCAAAGGAGAAGTTGTCTACATTGGCACGGTTCATGAAGTCGAGTTGCAGCGACACGTCACCCATATTGAACTGGTGCCCCAAGGCGATGAAGTTGACAAACTTGCCGGGCAGGTACTCCACCATATTCACCGAGTGCAGGATGTCGATCCAGCCGTGCGAGCCGCTCCACAGCAAGTTGTAGGAGAGCATCTCGGGCGATACGTTGCGGAAGGGGCTCTGCGTCACTTGCAGCTTCAGCGCATCCTTGCCTTCGTCGCCCATCGTGTAGGTAGCACCCACGCCCCACTGGTAGCAGGCCATGTTGTACCAATACTCCGAGCCGAAGTAGAAGTCTATCGGGGCACGGTCATACTCGTATCCACCCACGGCCACCGTCTGCTTACCGCCCGTGAAGGCCCATGCACCGGTAGTATAGGTGAGGTTGATGTGGTCAACGGCATCGAAGTAGCTCGCGTCGGCATTCGGCTTGCCCATGCGCTGGCGGTATACGTAGCTCCATGAGTCGTTGATGTTGCCGTTGAGGCGCAGGTTGAGCTGTTTGCCGCGGAAGCCCGTATTTGCATCGCTTACGTCGCCGCCAACAGTTTCCAACTGGGCGTCGCCACGCGCTTCAATGCGGAAGTCTACCTTCGGGTTCTCTTGTGCTGTAGTTGTCAGTACACATAGGCTTGCTACTCCAAGTAGCCATGTCGTCAATCTTTTCATATTGCGGTTTTGTTTAACATAGTTTGTGCAAAGATAGTTTTTATCCTTAAAAAATGTTTAATTTCGACCATATTTTTTATGTAGACCTGCATTTTTTTTGTGGAAAGGTTGGCGAGAGTAGTCATAATTCGCCCCTTGGCAACTGCCCCTATACCCCTTGGCAGAAAGTGTTATACCCCTTGGCAGAGAATCCGTGTTTGATCGTCCTCTGCCAAGGGTATTCTCGCTGATAACGTGCGCATTGCGTATAATAAGGAACCGTGCCCACACCTCTTGGAATCCCCTCTATAGCGATTTCTCATCTGACCCTTGGCAAGGATAACAGTCAATGGTCAACAGATAGCACATGATTGCACTGCTTTTTTTGTTTCGCGGTGTCATCGTGTTGACTTTAATTAATCAACAGATTACACGTGATTACACTGATTCTTTCTTCGCAGTACCATCGCAAGTGCCACGCGCGATTATCTGTTTCATCTGTGTCATCGTGTTGATATTAATAATCAACAGATTACACGTAATTACACTGATTCTTTCTTCGCGGTACCATCGCAAGTGCAACGCGCGACCATCTGTATATCGCGTTGATATTAATAATCAACAGATTACACGTGATTACACTGATTCTTTCTTCGCAGTACCATCGCAAGTGTAACGCGCGACCATCTGTTTCATCTGTGCCATCGTGTTGACTTTAAATAATCAATAGATCACACGTGATTACACTGTTGTTTGTTGTCATTCTCATATTTTTATCCATGTTTTCTGTTTACCGACGGCGACCATGCGCGCGTATGGTCGCGTGCATACGCGTGGATGCTCGCGTACATCCACGTGTATGGTCGCGGGCAAACACACGCGAATGTAGCTATCTGCAGGGAAAACGCATTATAAAAAAGTGTTATATGAGCCTTGATAAATTACACACAAACAGTCCTTTCTCGCACTAAACATTTGATTTTCACACAGAAATCACAGAATCCACAGAAGGCAAGTCGCTGCGCCCTTGCCGCCATTCGGATGGAAGCGCTCGGCGGTACGCCGACAGGCGCGGGCGAAGCGACGCGCATTCTGTGTTTTCTGTGAATTTCTGTGTGAGACAAAAGGCTAATTATCTGAGAGAAATATACTGCAACATATAATTGAATTATAATGCGTATTCCCTGGTAGCTATCTGCAGGGAAAACGCATTATAAAAAAGTGTTATATGAGCCTTGATAAATTACACACAAACAGTCCTTTCTCGCACTAAACATTTGATTTTCACACAGAAATCACAGAATCCACAGAAGGCAAGTCGCTGCGCCCTTGCCGCCATTCGGATGGAAGCGCTCGGCGGTACGCCGACAGGCGCGGGCGAAGCGACGCGCATTCTGTGAGATTCGTGAGATCTGTGTGAAACTCAATCATTTGTGCGAGGTTATTCTGATGCGTTTGCCCTGCAGAGCACAAGTTGGCTTGGCTCTGCTCTCACTCTCTTTGCCATTATAAAACTCTGTTTTAAGATGGC
>CAZMZC010000025.1:0-43422 GCA_964570685.1 uncultured Bacteroidaceae bacterium
GAAAGTAGGGGCTTTGTGAATATAAATAGAGGGCGCGTCGTTTTGACACACCCTCATTTTGTACATAATTATATGTTAGCCAATAAACCTATCAGTTTGCCTTGCCATAGCCATTCCAAATATCGCTGGTAACGGATGATGCCGTAGCGACAGACGGTGTGCTACTGGAGACGATGGTCATTTTGCTGGGCATCCTGCTATTGGAGGGCACCTTGAAGTGGAACTGTGTGGCGCCACCACTCTGGAAGGCATACCAGCTGCCCTTGCTATAGGAGGCCGACTTCGAGGTCACTCCGCTAAGACTGCTTCCGCTTTCGAGCCCACCGATGGCCACTACATTACCGCCTGTGACATATAGTTTATATCCTCCCTCGGTATTGGCATCGAGCCCTACCTCAGGACTGGTGGTGGCAACAGCAAACACATTGCCTCCCTTGATATAGAAATTGCCATTGGCATCGAGGGCATCGTTGCCGGTGCTATTGCCCATCACGTAGCCACCATTGATGGTGAAGTCACTGCCCGAGTTGATGGCATCGTCGCTCGACTCTGCATAGACATATCCATCGGTAATGGTGATAGTGCTCTTCGACTCGATAGCCTCGTGACTGCTGGCAATGGCTATGACAGTGCCACCATTGATGACGATACCTCCCGAGTAGGTATACGTAGTATTGTTGCTACTGCCTGGTCTTCCAGGCCTGTTGCTGCTTCCATTCGTAGTACCACTATCCCCAGTCGCGACTTTGGTTCCTGCCTTGATGGCCTTGGCCGATGCCGAGTAGCTGCCAGAGGTGTAGTTGCCTCCCGAAGCAGTGGCATTGAGGGTACCTCCTGTAATGGTCAGTGTGCTGTCGCATTTCAGTCCCTTGCCTCCAGTGCCTGTACTAAGGAGCGTGATGGTGCCTCCCGAGATTGTCATATCATAGTCGGCATCGAGTCCCGCGCATCCCTTGCCGTCACTGGCCGTCTGGTCGGTAGCTCCTGCACCTGTACACTCCACGGAGATGACACCTCCGCTGATAATCATATTGCCACTGTCGGCCTTGATGCCCTTGCTGGCAGCTCCACTCATGGCAACATTTATCGTGCCGCCATTGATGGCTACCTCGCCAGCCTTGATACCCTTGGCCGTGCAGAAGTATGTACTTGACGAACTGGTAGCACCCTTGTTGATGATGGTCAGCACACCTGTGCTTGAATCGGCAGTGGCAAATACTCCGTCGCAAGCGATGCCGCGTCCTGCCGCCCCATTCACGGTGATGGTGATGTCGCCACCACTCTGCGTGAAGCCTCCAGTAGCCTTGAAGCCTGCCGTATAGGAGATATCGCTGGTGTCTGTGAGGTCGATGTCGCCATCGGCATTGAGCGTCACCGCTCCACCACTGACTACGATGTTGCCCTCGGCCTTGACACACTTGGCAGCGGTAGCCGAGCCCGTGATGGCCAGTGTGCCACCATCTATATATATACTGCCCGTATCCTCATCGGTATGCTCACCGTCGGTGGCAGCGGTAGGTGTAGTGCCGTCGAGGTCGCACTGTATGCCCTCATCACCGATGCCAGTCATCGTCAGCGTGCCGCTCTTCATCAGGAAGTAGCCGTTGCAGTTGATTCCATCGCTTACTGATCCGACAATGTTCAGCGTCAGGTTCTTCACTTCCATATAGTCGGCACTCTTGATGGCATGTCCCGTATTGCCGATGACGTTCAGTGTGCCGTTTCCCTGCAGTTGCAGTTGTCCTTTCGAGTAGACGCAGCCTTTATGGACGCCGCCAGTGCAGTCGGCCAGCGTGTTCTCCGTATCTCTCTTCGCGCTTAGCTGGATGCGTTTCTTATTGGTGATATTGATGGCAGGCCCCGTTGCACAGGTCAGGTCTACACCCGACAGCGCTACCGTACATTTGTACAGTCCGGCGAGCGCAAACTGCCCGTCGGCCGACTTACCGCTTAGCTGATAGGTAATCTCGTCACCATCCACAGCATCCGTATTGCTTTGCTCGATGGTGACATAGGCACCGTTGACAGTAGGCGTTACGTACTGCGCCACGTTGCCAGCTACGGTTACCGTAGCAGAGGTATCATCGTAGGTGATATCCACCAAGTTATCGGTCACCGGGGTATCATCTACCGTCATTTCACTAATCTCAGACAACGCAAAGGCTTTACCCATGACCGTAAGCGTAGTACCGTCTGTATAGGTCATGTCACCGGTTTGCGAGGCAGGAAACAAGTAAGTCACGTTACCCACCTTCACATTCAGTGTCTGAGCTCCTGCTGCTATCGTCAGCACGAGAGCATATATAGAGGTCAGTATCCTTTTCATTTCTTCACGATTTTACAATTCCCGTCCTTAGCCTTTACCACATATACTCCATCCGTCATCTGCCGTTTTGATACGCGGTTACCCTTCAAGTCATAAATCTCGACAACCTCCTCCAGCCGACGGGTGTCAATACCCGTCACCGTAGTCTCGTCAGAAGCCGAGAAATACATCTTGGCCAAATCTCCTATTATAAATGATTCCGAACCGGCAGTCAGTGTGTTTCCATCGATGGTCAACGTCAACGAAGACACATCGATGGAAACTTTTTCCCCGTCCGTACCCTCAAATGTCAAGTAATGATAACCGTCAGCCTGTGCTATCAGCACAACCACTGATATAAACAACATTAATAATACTCTTTTCATGACACATATTGTTTATAGATTTAGATGGTAAAGATAAAAACATAGAACAATAAAACACTTACCAAATGTATGGAAAAATTGTGCAAAAGGTCGGATAATGAGCGGCCGTATGGATAAAAGTTTGTAACTTTACCCCCATAAACAAAGCCTATACTATGAACGACGACAAGAGACAGAGACTCACAGACCTTGTTCGGACAGGCCAACTCTCCGACCGCATGGCCGTATTGGAGGGCGTATCATTGGTGCCATTCCTCCACCAAGACTACCACTCATCCTATTACTATATGGGCATGTGCCGGAAGGGCGACGCACACGGCTACTACAACTACAAACCCTGCGACCTGCATGCCGGCGAGATATGCTGGCTGCTCCCCGACCACGTACTGTCGCACACCAGCATCAGCCCCGACTACGAAGTGCTATCCGTATTCATCCCCAAGGCCTATCTGGAGCGACTTCAGATAGCCGGTGTACTGGGGAAGCACCAGTACTTGATACATACCCCCACCCTGAAACTCACGCCACAACAGTTCGACACGATGTACGCAGGCCTCAAGTTCCTACAGCATCTGACCGACTGCGACCACCCCAAGGCCGACGAACTCATCGCTTCACTCATCAATATCATCGCTTCACTGAGCGACGAGTACATCCGCAACGCCTATCCCGAAATCTCCAGCCAGACACTACTGCACGAACAGCTCTTCGAGCGCTTCTACAAAGCCGTGACCATCCACTACTGCGAGTCGCGCGAGGTGGCATTCTACGCCAACCTGCTCTGCCTTACGCCCAAATACTTTGCCACCGTCATCAAGCAGACTACCGGCATAGCAGCCAGCGAATGGATAAGCCGCCACGTCATCATCAAAGCGAAATACCTATTGTCCTACGAGCCCCAAAAGAGCATCCAGCAGATAGCCCACGAACTCGGATTCAGCGAGCAATCTGCCTTCACCCGCTACTTCAGAACGCATGCTGGCACTACCCCGAAGAAGTTCAGAGAGACTTAGACGCTACTAAACACAAGTGTTTCCGAACAGGTTGTCCGGCTGTCCTTGCTGCCCGTAATACGCTGTATATCTTATAATAGAAAAGGACAACCTGGGTTGTCCCTAGGTTGTCCTTGCCGTTCCCTCTTCCCTCTTCACTCTTCCCTCTTCACTACCCCATACACTCTCCGTTCATGATGCTTGCGGCGCATCACGCCGAACGAGCGCAGCTCCGCCCCGAAGTTCTGGCGACACACACCACGCATCGTCCTCGGGTCGAGGTCGTAGAGGTGGTCATAGATCTCAGCTGCCGAGAGCAGTTCGGGCTCCTCACCTTCACGGGGCAGGCGGTAGTGGGCGAAGAATAGTTCTTCGAGGGGTAGCGAGCGGCGGTAGCCACGGTTGCGCAGCTCAATGTCGCGCACCTCATCGTCGATGAAGTGATGGCGCTCGCCCTCGCTTAACAGGTGCAGGCATTGCGCATACAGCTGCTCATACTCGATGGGCGTGTCCACATCGATGCTCTCCGTAATCTCCACACAGAGGAAGCGGCGGCTGCCTGTAGGGTCACTGAGCAGGGCATCGCTGTTGCTGGTGCCGATGAACGAGGCGATGCGCGGCAGCACCGAGGCGTTCTTCTCGTAGGCGCGGCGTATGCTCAGCGTGGTCATCTGCATCAGGTTCTTCAAAAGGCTCTGCTTGCGCGATGAGTAGCGGTCAAACTCATCGAGGTTGATGAGCAGGCAGTCGGCCAGCTTGCGCTCGCACTGCCCCTCGGCCGAGAGGTCGAAGCTGTCGGTATACAGGTAGCGCAACGTCTCGGGCAGCAGCAACCGACAGAAGGTGCTCTTGTGCAGACCCTGACGGTCGCTTATTAAGAGTGGTGCCACGCTGTTGGCAAACACGGCATCGCCTCCTCTCGCCTGGTGCACGAAGGCCAGCATCCAGCGGCAGAGGTAGCCCACCAACGTGTCGTCCGTGGTGAGGCGCTGCATCAAGGGAGTGAGGCGGTCGGTGCCGTCCCACTGGGGCAACGTGTCGAGCCATGCCGTCACGGGGTGATACTCCTCCACGTGCATCGACTCCACCACGGCCTCTATGCCACCCATCCACCAGAAGTCCACGCCCTCGGCCTGCAGCTCGCATAGCCACGTCTTGTACACACGCTTCGTCACGGGGAGGTAGGCCACATCCTCCGCGGCATCCACGGCACGGTACTCCGTGCGGCTCGTGAGCACATTGTATCGCAGGTGATACTTGGCACGCAGGGCACGCTCCACATCGGGGAGGGAGGGACGACGAGACGAGGCCTGGCCCCCTCTAACTCCCCCAAGGGGGAGGATTCCAGACCGCGCGGAGGGTTTGCTACTTGATGCCCTGCTCAATGCTTCGCGCATCATGGTCAGCCACTGTTCAAACACTGCCGTCAGCTGTTGCTGTACGGTACTTAATATAGGTAAGTTCATCATACTTATTTACAATTTTACAATTTACTATTTACTATTTATTTACGATTTGATAATTTTACAATTTACTACCTTCCGGACGGCAGTCATCGTTTTCGTTATCGTTTTCGTTAAATAACTCTGCAAAGATACAACCTCAAAACACTAAAGTCAATACCCTAATAACCAGCATACTTATAAATAAATTCGAGCCTGCTATTGCATATTCCCGAACTATCCATTACCTTTGTTCTACGGTTGCAAAAATCACTACCTTCGCGAGGGTAGTCCGCTATCTCCGCGGAGATAATATGCTACCTCCGCGAAGGTAATGCACTATCTTCGCGGAGGTAGTAGATAAAGCAAATAGAGAAATAACTCAACTCTCGCAAGTGCGAAAGCGGGAAGTTAAATGAAGATAAATGGAGTTAAATGGAGATAAAGGCCAAATGATTTGTACACGGTGTACTAAAACTATTGGCATTTAACTCCCCCAAGAGCGAAGTGATATCTCCCTGTAACTCCTTTAACTCCTAAAAGTAGAGCTTGCGAAACTTAAATATATATAGACCTATGAAAACCAAGAAATCAAAGCATGTGCGCCACCGCGCCACCTACAGCCCCGTAGTAACCTGCAAGCTCAACAGCCGCCAGCTCCTGTGTGGCAAAGACACCAACACCCAAGGCGTCGCCATCGCCGTTGCCCATCCACGAAAGGTAGACATTGAGCAGATGGCGCTCGACATCAACCACGCCACCACAGCTACGGACACCGATGTCAAGCTCGTGTGGGATGCCCTGCGCCAGCAGATTACCGAAGCCCTCAGCCACGGCCACCGCGTGCAGCTCGATGGGCTGGGCACACTCACCATGGAGCTCAGCAGCCATACCGGCCCCACACCACCCACCGGCAAGGACGTACGCATCAGCGCCATCCGCTTCCGCCCCGACAAGCACCTGCTCGACCGCCTTGCCGATGTCAAGTTCCGCGTAGAGGGCAAGGTGAGCCAGCCCCTCGCTGCTGCCGAGCTTGCCGATGCCCTGTACGAATACTTCGAGACCCACGACGGCATCAGCACCCGCGAGTTTGCCCGCATCAGCCACTACGCCATGAGCACCTCGTACCGCAAGATCAAGGAGTACGTAGCGTATGGTGAACTCGAACCCGTACCCCATACCAACGGCTACTATCGTCCTACGTCAGGAAACTTTGGGAAGTAATAGGGGTTGAGGGTTGAGAGTTGAGGGTTGAGAGTTGAGGGTTGAGAGTTGAGGGTTGAGAAATGAGGGAGGACAGCCTCGAGATACCCTAAGCTGTCCTTGCTTGTTTACGAATTATCAGTCAGTTAAGTCCGACAAGGGCAGCCGGACAACCTATTCGGGGAGAGTGTTTTTAAGGTAAGGATATCGCGATTTTACCGTCCCATCGGACTTGCAATCCGATGGCATAGAGGTGGGGATTTGTAATCCCCATTTATTTCGGGGCACAGCCCCTGACACTCGCTAACGGCGGATAAGGTATATCCGCCGCGACAGGCAAGGAGGGTCAGCAAACCGAGTGGAAAAAATCCCCACCCTCACAGAGAGGATAGGGATATGTTATGCATGAAAGATTCGCTATACAATTATCACACCGCCATCAGCTCCTGACCGATGGCGCGGATGGTCTGCAAAATCTCTTCGTATCGCATCGGCGATGGACGTTTGCTGCCACTGATGTACTGTGCAAACAGGCTTTGCGACATACCCAGCCTACGGGCAATGGCCGAGGCATTCAGCTCGGGATGAGCAATAAAGAGGTCATAAAGCGGATTGGCCTTTCGCTCGCGGAAGAAAGCGTGAAAGCTCAGGTCCTCATCCACCTCATCCCAACGGATACCATACGCATCATACGTGAACTGGGCACGCTGCTCGGGAGTGGCAAAGCGCAATCGCTGATAGTCGGCAAACTTCTCCGAAGCCTCCTTACCGTCAGCGGTACGTATCCATACCGCATCATCGGTAATCCAAACCTTTTCAATATTGTACTTTTCCATAATCGAGGGTTATTTAGTCTTGTTGAAAAACTTATTCCAATGCTCGGCAATCACCTCCTTGTTTTCCTCTATGACAGATTCAACAAGCTTCAGTTCCGAATGTTTCATCCCGTCATTACTCACAAGTTCTACGGGGTCAATGGTAAACTTGGCATGCGCATCACCTTTGATTACATGTACATGTATAGGCCATGGTCGTTGGCGTAGAACATGAAACGGAATCCGAAGAGTATAAATATGGTAGGCATCGATTTGTTTATTTATTGTTCCTGCAAATGTAGGTAATAATTTTATAACCCGCAAGCCTTGCCGAGAGAAATAACGGCATTCATACCTCAAATCTCATTTTTTCTTGTTACTTTTGCGTGTCCCTTCGCTGAAACCATTCTCCACCCTCGGGTGTTGATGGTGGTCGGGTGGGCAAGACATTGTGGGTAAAAACAAAGCATTCGCTATTATTCATTTTTACAAAAGAAACGTAATCGACTTGTTTAACACACAATTCTTTATAAACACGTAAAACTATGGAAACAATATTATTATAATAATGAAGATTCGTGCAGGACGTAATAGGACATTGACAGTATTGGATAATGAGATTCCCTCATTAGATAAATATATCTTGGGAATAGATGATATAAAGGAATCATTCATAGATGACTCTATAATCAATGCAGACTTGTTTGATTGTCTAGATTACATACCGAATGAGTATTTTAATCTGATAATTATTGACCCTCCATACAATCTTGATAAGGATTTTCATGGAAAGAAGTTTTCAAGTATGAAATCTGAAGTGTATGAAGAGTATCTTAGGAGCTGGTTTTACAAAGTTTGTGATAAACTTGCGCCTAATGGTTCGTTATATATGTGTGGAGATTGGAAGTGCACCTCATCTATGCAAAAAGTGATAGAAGAACGTCTTACCATCATCAATAGAATTACTTGGCAAAGAGAAAAAGGAAGAGGAGCCAAAAGTAATTGGAAGAATGCAATGGAAGATATATGGTTTGCCGTAAAAAAAACAACTGATTTCTTCTTTGATGTTGAATCTGTAAAGATGAAACGTAAAGTGATTGCGCCATATAAAATTGAGGGGAAGCCCAAAGATTGGGAGGAAACAGAGTCTGGAAATTTCCGTATAACCTATCCTTCAAACTTTTGGGATGACATTAGTGTTCCTTTTTGGTCAATGCCTGAGAACACTGATCATCCGACTCAAAAACCGGAAAAATTGTACGCAAAACTAATTCTTGCATCATCTAAACCTGGTGACAGAATTTTTGATCCTTTTTTAGGTAGTGGGACTGCTGCTGTTGTAGCGCAAAAACTCGGAAGGAGTTATTGCGGTATAGAAATTAACCGCGAATATTGTCGTTGGGCAGTAAAAAGACTTTTAATGGCCAATAGTGACAAAACGATTCAGGGGTATGCTGATGGTGTGTTTTGGGAACGGAACTCATTAAAAGAGCAAAAAACAGTAAAATCATCTCAAAAACCTACAATTATTGAATCTCAACCAACATTGTTCTAAGTCATGAATACAACTGTACATCAATTCATTCAATTCGTTGAAAATAATAAGGATATAAACACAAAGGAGGAGATGATAGAAAACGTATGTAAACATTTTGCCATGATAAAAGATGGCAGAGCTGTTTATCATACAAACTTCTTCGCTGTGGTTTTTTGTTATAGTAAAAACAATTCATTCAGCAATGTTGTATTGTCACTTTCCAAACTTGAAAAATACGACCACATCCCGTGTTTTGTAGTACTGATAAAAAAAGACTTAGAAAATGTTATATATCTTATAAACACAACATTTCTTGATAAAATAAGCCATAGTTCTCAAGATTTGAGAGTAGATAATATTAGAGGAAGTATTCTAGGTAGTAACATTCGTAAAGAACTGCTGGAAATCAACAAAAAGAATATTCCTACAGATTTCGATGATTTATTCGCATACCACCAAGGGTTTACTTGGCAAGAGAATATTGAAAGATTAGTTGAAAGTACTAATAACATAAAACCAAATGTAGAAAAGATAGTATTAGATGAATATGAACAAAGAAACTTGTTCTCTTCTCCAGAACGTGCTTCTAAATTTGTTACTTCTAATGATTATAGTGTACTGCTTCAGGACTTACGAAACCGATGTGAGGCAGTCAAAGATGCAATATTAGCAGCCTCACGTATAGATAATGTAAACATCCGAGGCAGGCTCATTGAAGTTTTGATTACTTCAGATAGCGAAGAACGCTACAAGTTACTGCAGGATCTCAGCAACGTTGAACAATTACTTCCGACATATGATACTAAAAACGATTTAGGAGACTATGTTAGAAGTTTTGCCAACTCTGATTCTTATACGGATATTAAGACAAAAATATTATATCTTGACTCTAATCCAAAAGCCTACAATATCGACAAGTTTTTAAAATGCATGGGAAAGGAAAAATCTGTTTTCATGTTTTTCTTTGTTGGTATAGCCAAAACAGGTATATTTAATACAATTTTATGTTCCGTATTTCATGATAAATTACTTAATACAACTCTTTTACAACATCATTGGTCTGGCCGCGGAACTAGAGGTACAGCGCAGTTCAATGGAAAGACTATAAATGAGCTCCTAAACGAACGCCCTTTCGTTAATACTATTGATAAAGATAGGTCTGTCGATTTTCTACGTAAACTGCTTGAACGATAGCTTTCCGTCACTGCGTATATACCCTATCCGCTCTTGACAAGGGAGATTGTTACCAGTCGCAAATAAAACGGAAGAGATTGCTCGTGTTTTTGAAAAAGTCTTTGTAACTTTGCCGTGCAGTCCCGGGCGTTCCTCTCCCAGTTATTTAGAAACAAACACATTATGCTCACCGAACACGCAGAAAAGATAAAGTTTATGGAGTGCCGTATGAAGGGCGAAGCAAGCAAGTTTGTCCTTCAGATGGAGGGCGGACAGTATCTGTATCAGGTGCTGGAGTTTACTGATATGGAGCAGTACTGGACCTTTGCCAAGGCGAACGATGCTACGGGGGCTCCCTACACTCAGGTGGGTAGCCGCATGATGGCACTGCGCTTTTCGGGAAATATACAGCACGTGACCATCACGCAAGCCAACGCCAGTGAGGTGGCACAGGGCGTCATCGATACAGAAAAGGAAGCGGCCAAGTGGTATGATGAATTCTTGAAGGAGAAAAGTGTATAGGAGTTTTTTGAATTCATTGATGTAGTTGTGCTACAGCATCGGGTGACACATCAGATGAGACGAAGAAAAAACTTCAATCGACTTTTTGAGTTGTAAGTTTGGTGGATAGGAACATTATCTTTATATTTGCCACATAAATAGTAACGCCATGTCACGAGAAGAGAGCAACAGACTGAAATATACAATTGCACTGATAGCCGAGTTTGCAAGCAGATTTGGTATCGGTGAGAAGCAGGCATATAACTATCTGGCACGCTTCAAGGGACTGGCGCACTTGGCATCATACTACGATGTGATACATACGCAGTCTTTCGATGATGCAGTGGATGCTATGGTACAGGTATGCGGACATAATGGAGGAGGACTGAGATGAAACTGTATCATGGCTCGAATGTGTTGGTGGCAGTGCCCGACCTCACAAAATCCAAACCTTACAAGGATTTTGGGCAAGGATTTTATCTGTCGGCAGACAAAAGTCAAGCAATGCGAATGGCAGAGCAGAAGACCTTGCAGCTGATGAGGGGTGAACCTGTAGTATCGGAATTTGAGTTTGATGAAGCATTGTTGCAAAGCAATGAATTGAAGGTAAAAATATTTAGTGATTATAGTGTGGAATGGGCAAACTTCATCTTGCAGAATAGGGATATTCGTAGCCTGCACCCTACACACGATTACGATATAGTATATGGTCCGATAGCTGATGATGGTGTGACATTCCAACTCCGTCGTTATCAATCAGGAGTAATAAGCATAAAGGAACTTGTGCGTGAACTGCAATATGCACGGGGCATCACATTTCAATACTTCTTTGGCACACCGTTAGCGCTATCAAAACTGACAAAGCTATGAAACTGACCGAGGGACAAATAAAGATGATGCAGGAGGATATGTATGCCGAACTGATACAAATCCTGATGGAAAAGTACGGCTATACATTAGAGAAGGCAATGGATACACTGTATAACTCGGAGACCTTTGCCCGATTGCAAGATGCAAGCACTGGATTGTATTACCAGAGTCCCGGATACGTGTATTCGTTCCTGAATAGCGAACTGAGCCTATGTGATTATAGGCGGTAAGAATTCCTATCCCCAAACCCTCATCCGCTTTTCGCGTTCCGTCACAGCGGATATTCCGTCACAGCGGATATGCTATCCGCTGTAGCTGAGTATCAGGGTCTGTGACCCGCAATAAATTTAAGCAACGATATAGATGTTGACCCAAACACCTCGTGTCATGCTGAGTGAAACGAAGCATCTCGCGCAGGGACTTAGCAGGAGACACTGCGAGATCCTTCACGTTGTTCAGGATGACACCATCGCGATATTTTTACATCATGGGTCAGTAGCTATATCATTACCTAAATTTAAGGGGTTATAAACCCCTATCTCTACATCATCGGATGGCACATCCGATGAAACGGAGAATCCAAACAGCTTCTAAAATCTAAAAATAGAGAAAAATTGAACAGAAAAAGAATGATTGATTCTTTTATTGTTCAAAATTCTACTATATTTGCAGCGTGAATAGAGAATTAAAGGAAATAGGTGCTATCCCGATAACGACTTCAATCATCGAATCGCTGTATCCGGAACTCAAGTCGGCAGAAAAAAAGGTTGTCTGGCTTGAGAAGAATGGGTATATCGTAAGATTAAAGAGAGGACTCTATGTCGTCAATCCCGAACATTCTGGAAAGACGCTTTCCAATGAATTGATAGCAAACCACCTCTATGCTCCCTCGTATGTCTCTATGTCGACTGCATTGAGATATTATGGACTAATACCGGAGGCTGTGTATACACATCAGTCTATGACTGTGAAGCACTCGCGAAGTTTTCAGACGCCTATTGGCAACTATGACTATAAGCATATTGCCCGGGATGCATTTTCTGTAGGAGTGGAGAGTGTTCATAAGGGGGAATATGCTTTCTTGATTGCAACGCCCGAAAAGGCCTTGTGTGACCTGATAGCAAATTCGTCCAAAGTTAATCTGCGTTTCATGAAGGATGTGGAGAACTATCTGGTACATGATATACGAATGGATATGGATGAGTTCTATAGGTTTGACGCTACGATTCTTGAAGAGTATATGAAGGTAGGGAAGAAGGCCGATTCGATAGCTGCGGTATTAAAGTTTCTGAGACGATGAAGAATGAAATTTACGATAGCATGTTGTCACGATATGATCTGACGACAGAGCAGAATAAGCGAAACGCTATATTTGAAGTAAACCAGCAGGTAATCCTTGCTGGTTTGTATAGTGGTGGATTCTTTGAATCGGCTGCATTCTATGGCGGTACTTGTTTGAGAATCTTTCATGGGCTGCAACGCTTCAGTGAAGACATGGACTTTTCTCTGCTGACGCAGGATGAAGCGTTTGACTTCAACAAATATTTTCAACCCATTGTGGATGCATTTGCTTTGGTGGGACGTGAGGTTGAAATCAAGAAGAAGGACAAGAAGAACTTCGGCAAGGTTGAGTCCGCTTTCTTGAAGGATAATACAGATGTATATGATGTGATGTTTCAAACAGAAAAGGCTATAAAGATCAAGATTGAGGTTGACACTTGTCCTCCATTGAATTTCAAGACTGAGCAGAAACTGCTACTCCAGCCTCATTCATTCATGACCCGTTGCTTCACTCTACCCGACTTGTTTGCCGGCAAGATGCACGCCTTGGTATATCGTGCGTGGAAAAACAGAGTCAAGGGACGCGACTGGTACGACTTTGAGTGGTATGTTCGCCATAATGTGCCCCTTGATTTTGCTCATTTGGCTGAAAGATGCAAGCAGTTTAATAACGAAGAGATTACTCCTGGACTATTCAAGGAGAAGCTCAAGGAACGCCTGTCTACTGCAGACATTAAGCAGGTAAAGGGGGATGTACTTCCTTTTGTGCGCAATCCGAAGGAATTGGAAATTTGGTCTAATGACTATTTTGTTCAGTTAGCGGATATGATAAGAATAGTATAACCCTTGAACATTAAGTTCATGGAGTGCCGCACGAAGGGCACCAAGGAGAAGTTTGTCCTCCAAGTGGAGGAAGGCGTGTACCTATTCCAGGTATTGGAGTTCCGCGATATGGAGCAGTATCACACCTTTGCCAAATGCTATGCCGCGAATGTAACCGACGCAAGGGGGCAAAGTAGGCAGAGATGACACTTTTCTCGAAAAAACTTTGATTCTGCTATACGGAAATCAAGCGTTTTGGGTTACTATCCATTGTCGAGAACAAATAAAATATTTGCTCAACATATCATATAATAAAGAAAAAGTGTTATATTTGCACATTATATGGTAGGTTACGATTATGACAAAGAGTACAATGGGCACTAAGCTGCCCAGAAAATTGGAGCAGAAGTTGCAGGTTGTGGGTGAGCAAATAAAGCTTGCTCGGTTGCGTCGTGATTTGAGTGTTGCACAGGTGGCAGAGCGTGCTACTTGTTCACCGCTTACGGTGTCGCGTATCGAGAAGGGTGCGCCGACAGTGGCGATAGGTATCTACTTACGTGTGCTGTATGCTCTGCAGCTTGATGATGATATCCTCTCGTTGGCAAAGGATGATGTGCTCGGCAGGGCATTGCAGGATATGAATTTGCCGCAGCGCGAGAGGGCCTCGAAAAAGGAGTAACGGACTATGAAGAAGTTGTATGTATATGCCGATTTTGATTGGCTGAAAGAAGTTGAACTTATAGGAGAACTCGGTTACGAATCGCTTCGCGGCTCGGACAGTTATAGTTTCAAGTTTGCCGATAGCTGGATTAAGAAGTATAATGCCATAAACCTCAGTGACGACCTGAACAATTATCCAGGCATCCAGTACACTCAGCCCGAAAAGGATATTTTCGGTTGTTTTGCCGATGCCTTGCCTGATAGATGGGGACGCACCCTTCTGCTTCGTCGTGAGCAAATATTGGCACAGGAGGAGAATCGACCTATTCGCAGACTCTCGTCATTTGACTTCTTGACGGGTATTGATGACTTTTCCCGTATGGGTGGATTTCGTTTCAAGGAAACGCCAGACGGCGAGTTTATAAATGCGGACAACACTTTGCGTATTCCGCCTTTGACCGATTTGCGCGAACTGATTGCCGCAAGCAAGGAGATAGAAAAGAGTGAGGAGACAAATGAGCTGCCCGAAAAACGATGGATTACGCAACTTGTGCAGCCGGGTTCGTCGCTTGGCGGTGCAAGACCGAAGGCAAATGTAGTAGATGTAGACCATAGTATATATGTGGCAAAATTCCCCTCACTGAAGGATGACTGCGACGCTGGATTGTGGGAGCATTTCTGTCATTTGCTTGCCAAGAACGCTGGAATAAATGCTGCAGAGACGAAGCTCATTGCTACCAACGATAAGCACCACACGCTCCTTTCCCGTCGTTTCGACAGAACGGGTGGTGGCAAGCGGATACATTTTGCTTCAGCAATGACTTTACTTGGCCTGAACGATGGCAATAATGCGACAACAGGAAACGGCTATCTGGATATAGTGGATTTCATATTGAGTGGATGCACCGATGTGGATGCCAACCTGCAAGAATTGTTCCGCAGAGTGGCTTTCAATATCTGTGTTGGCAATAGCGACGACCATTTCCGTAATCACGGGTTCCTGCTTACAGCAAAGGGGTGGACTCTTTCGCCTGCATACGATATGAACCCTACGCTGAACGCCCATCAGAGCTTGCTAATCAATGGTAGGACCAACAAGGCTGACTTGTCAATTTTGCTCAACTCGCGCGAAGAGTATATGCTCGCACCAGAAGTCGCAAAAGCTATCACCAATGAGGTGATAGTGGCTGTAAGCAATTGGCGCACATTGGCCAATAGACTGGGCATTGCCAAACGAGAGATGGGTATGTTTGAAGGGGTGTTTGATACAAGGATTAGGGATATTGAACACCTTTAATTCTTCTTCATATCGACGGCGAACAGTTCCGCGTCACTCTCCATACATCCGGGTTCTCATCTCCTTGACCAGGTCGCTGGTGATGTATTCGTCATATTCCATCATCTTGTCGATGATGCCGTTCGGGGTCAGTTCGACGATGCGGTTGGCTACGGTTTGGATGAATTCGTGGTCGTGGCTGCTGAAGAGGACATTGCCTTTGTAGAGCTTCAGGTTGTTGTTGAACGCCTGGATGCTCTCAAGGTCGAGGTGGTTACTCCCCAATTCTGGTACATTGTATTGGTTAAAATGTGAATTTTGCAGCAAAAAAACAATGGGATTATGTGAAAAAGAGGCTGTGTTTCGTTAGGAAAATATAAAAACAGATAATAACTGAACAGAAAAGGAGGATTTATTTCTTTTATTGTTCAAAATATTACTACATTTACACTATGAATAGACAATTAACTGATATAGGATCTATTCTGTCACAGTGGATGTTCCATCCGCTGTAGTTATGTATCAGGGTCTATGACCCACAATATCACAGTGATTGCTAATCACGACTTCAGTACCCTCAGATAACACCCGATGGGACAGAATATTCTTTGTTCAGCAGGAAAAGATATGAAAAAGACTATACAATTACGCAAAAAAGAATGGCCGTCCGTGAGGGACGACCATTCTCTGTAATTTTTTTTAGCACTTAGTTTGCTGATTCTGTAGCAGGAACCTCTACAGTTTCTGTAGTAGGAGCATCAAAACCGGGCAATGTAGCGGCATTCTCGTTGTTGGTATTCACTGCATTCTCCAAAAGAACACTGTCGTGGCCTACCTCTACGCGAGAAGGTAAGGTGAAAGAAGAAATCCAGCAGAGAACAACGATGCAACCAAACAGCACCCAAGTGGTCTTCTCCAAGAAATCGGTGGTCTTGCGAACACCCATAATCTGATTTGATGATGCGAAGGAAGAGGCCAAGCCACCACCCTTAGAATTCTGAATCAAAACAATTCCGCACATCAGCAATGCTACGATAACGATAAGTACGATACAAAGTAAATACATATTCTATTTTGAGTTATTATTAATTATCAATTTTTCTAAAAATCTGATTTGGTCTGCAAAGTAAATATTTTTTTCTGGATATTTCAAATATAAACTGCGAATAATTTCAAGAGCACGCGAATATTTGTGCTGTTTGATGTAAATCTTGGCCAAAGTTTCGGTAAAATAGCTTTCATCGAGCGAATTTTCGTCCATTACCTCATCAATGGACGAGGAGCCTTCTGACAATGCAGGTTGGGGCATCTGTAAGCCCGACGCTGTGCTATCGGAAGCAGCTTCGGACTTGCTGTCGTTCTCTGCCAGAAAGCGGTCTATCAACTCCAAGGAAGCATCGGCAGACTTCTCCGAGTCGTCACCGAGAAGGAAACGGGTGGCATAGTCGCCCACCACATCGGCAGCAAGCGGCAAAGCACTCCCCTGCTCTTCGGGCAGGGTACCGAGGAAAGCATCAATAAGGCTTAGTGTGCGGTCTACCCCTGGTTCCTCGGCCATCATGGTCTCGGTGTCGGGAACGACCCGTTCTGTATATCCCTCAATGAGGCGGCATAGGGCTCTGCGGTCGGAGACGTAGAGGACGGAACGGCGCAGCTCGGTCCCGAAATCGGGTTCGTGGAGCAGGTAGAGGTTGTTGAGCAGCAGCAGACGCGCTGTCTGGAAATAGGGATAGCGTGCAACGATGGCCCGCAACTCGTACAGCGTGTCGCGATTCAGCCTTTCGGGATGATTGATGAGCGCTCCTAATACCATATCTTACCAGTTTGCTACTGTAGCATTGAAGATTTGTTCTACAATTTCATCGATAATCTGTGTCACCAGTTCCTCCTGCACATCGTTGAGCTGCTGCGAGGCATCAAACTCACGGCTGGCCGAGAAGTTGCGTTCAAAGTCCTCGGAGTGATTCTTGGAATTTTCAAAACGTACATTCACCGTCATCTTCAACTGCATCATCGATGAGTATCCGTCTGACGAGATAGACTTGTTGACCTGGTCATACGCAGTAATCTCACCCGAGAGCATCAAATCGCCACCACGGTTCACCTGCTGCAGTTTGGTCTGATTGACGTAGATATCACTCAATGCATTGTTGAACATACTCTCCATCGGTCCCCACTGATACACAGCACGGTTGGGGAAGTTTTCGATAGAGATGGTCTTGATGATGTCGTAATTGATGCTGGCACCGTTGAACTTATACGAAACGGTGCAACCCGCCACCACGAGCAGCATCACCAGCAATGACATGCCTTTATATAGCTTGGTACATTTCATTGGCATCAATAGTTTTCAAGGTTATACTCCTTTATCTTGCGATACAGCGTACGTTCCGAAATCTTCAGTTCCAGTGCGGCCTGCTTGCGTCGGCCATGGCTGCGTATCAGCGCCTTGCGTATCATCTCCTTCTCGGCGTTCTCGAGCGACATCACCTCCTCTACGACATATTCGTCGGCATCCTGGATGTCAAGGTCATCGTGCTTGGCTGTAATGGATATAGGAGTTATCGCATGTCCTCCGAAAGAGACTTCTGGGGCAGCCGGATAGCCACTGGTCTGATGCGCCACGGGCACCTCACCCCCCATCAAGGACTTCATCTGACGCTTGAGTTCTTCCATATCCCGACGCATGTCAAACAATACTTGGTAGAGTATCTCACGTTCGTTCTCAAAGGTTTTCCCCTGCTGTCCCTTCGTGCTAGCCAACATAGGCAGACTCGACTTCACCTCGGGAAGATATGCTCTCAGCACCTCCTCAGTAACCTCACGCTGCTCTGAGAGCAATGAAATCTGCTCCGTCACATTCTTGAGCTGACGTATATTGCCCGGCCACGGATAGGCGGCAAGCAGTTGCTTAGCCCCATCGGTAAGCTGCAGAGGGGGTATCGTATAGCGTTCGGCCACGTCGGCCGCAAATTTACGGAAAAGCAGCGACACATCGGCTGGGCGCTCACGCAGGGCAGGCACCTTGATGGGAATTGTGTTCAGACGATAATAGAGATCTTCACGGAAACTACCCTGGACTATCGCTTCGGTAAGGTTCACATTGGTGGCCGCTACAATACGCACGTTGGTCTTCTCTACCTTCGATGAGCCTACCTTGATAAACTCGCCCGACTCAAGCACACGCAGCAGGCGTGCCTGGGTAGACAATGGCAACTCGCCAATCTCGTCCAGAAAGATGGTACCTCCCGTAGCCTCGGCAAAATAGCCGTTGCGCTCGTCGATGGCGCCGGTAAAAGCGCCCTTCACGTGGCCAAACAGCTCCGAGTCGATAGTACCCTCGGGTATGGCACCGCAATTGACTGCGATATACTTATTATGCTTGCGGGCACTGTTCTGATGGATGATTTGCGGAAAATGTTCCTTGCCCACTCCGCTCTCGCCAGTCACCAATACCGACAAATCGGTAGGAGCCACTTGCATAGCGATATCAATGGCACGGTTCAACTCCTCAGAATTACCCACAATGCCAAACCTCAACTTTATTTTCTGTATCTCCTTGCTGTCCATAAGCCTATACAAGACATTTTTAAGCAAGCAAAGTTACAACATTTTTCGTAATCCCCGAAACGTAAAGCACAATCTTTTGCCAAGCGGGCGTTTTTAGGTTCTTTCAAGAA
This sequence comes from uncultured Bacteroidaceae bacterium, assembly GCA_964570685.1. Classification (GTDB taxonomy): domain Bacteria; phylum Bacteroidota; class Bacteroidia; order Bacteroidales; family Bacteroidaceae; genus UBA1189. The sequence continues at coordinate 18,944 of CAZMZC010000025.1, forward strand.
AACATTTCAAGAATTCCCCATCACATTAGCCCCAATAAACGACAGTACCTCCTCCAGATGCTCTATTACCTTATCGGCACACGGGCCATCTGACGAGTCATCAGTATCACTCCACCCTCTTCCCTTGAGCCACACAGTGTGACAGCCAAGCGCATGAGCGGGAACAATATCCTTGTCGTATGAGTCGCCCACCACAAGTACCTCCTCGGGGGGCAGGCCAAGAGCCTCGACACCAAGGGCGAAAATTTGCGGGTCGGGTTTGCGGATGCCCACCACAGCAGACTCTATCACCTTCTCGAAATACTCTCCGATGTCATATCCGCGCAGTACCGCGTGTATATTGCCGTAGAAGTTGGAGACGAGCACCAGAGGGAGGCGTGCCGAAAGCACATCAAGCACCTTACGGGTCTCATTCATATTGTTGCGGACAAGGGTATCGCAATACGATGACAATTGACAAATGGCAAGTGACAATTGACACTCAGCAAGCGGCAACTGCGAAAGTTGGATTTTCACTTTCTTGCGCAACATCACCAGAAAGTCATCCTCAGGCTCTATCACACGGTGTGTGGCGAGATAGCGCTCGGCATAGACATATGCTTCGCGAAGCTGCTCCTCCGTAATCTGCGGCAGATATTGGGCATATGCCTGGCGGAAGATGTGAAACCAATGCACACCATTCGTGTCGAGCGTGCCGCCGTAGTCGAAGATGATACCCTTAATCCGTTTCATTCTTATTGCCTTTTACCTTTATTAATATAAGCCCGATGACTATCCAGCAGAGTTCGCGGATGCGGCATAGGATGCCCGTAAAGAGTCCGTACCCTACAGTCAAGTGTAAGCGGTCGGCCACCAAGGCAATGCTGCCCTCGCGAGCACCAATCTGCATGGGCATGAAGAACAACAAATTGCTGAAGAGCGACGAGAAGGCCATGATGAGTATGCTGTCCACCACCGTAACCTCGGGGGTGAGTATACGCATGAGGAAATATATCTCCAAGCTGCTGACGATACGTGCCAGCAGTTCCAGCCCCAAAGAGAGGTAGAAGGTACGCTTGCGCTGGGCATGCAAGGCTGCTATCTGTGCGTCCACACGTGCCAACGCCTCAGCATTCTTCTCATAGAAATGTGCCGACCATCGATTGACGTAGGGCACATGCGACAGCAGACGGAAGGTCTTGACCACCAATCCTCGGCGATAGCCCTTCATAAAGAAATAGATGACGAGGATGCTCACCGCCGCTATCACCGCCAGCAGGATGCCCAGCCCGAGGTCCACCGGATATACCACCACAAAGAGCACCACACCCAGCAGCCAGAACCAGAAGTGCGAGAACACATGCATCATCGAGTACAGGATAACCGACGAGGCAGCCTTGGAGCGCCCCACACGAGGCGCCAGCTCCATGATGCGGTAAGGCTCGCCACCGAGCAGGCCGAGCGGAGTGACATAGTTGAGCACATAGCCCGAGACGGTGAGCCTATATATATTTGGGAAGGAGATGCTCACGCGCCTGTCATCGCGCAAGATGACATACCACGAAGCCGCATTCATCAGATATATGCCCGCCCACAACGCAATGTTCACTGGCAGCCAATAGCCGGCACGGCACATATTGCTCCAAATCTCGCTCCACGACATATCGAGCGAGAAGAGCATCAGCACCAGCAACGCTATGCCGACAAAGAAGAACAGGTTGCGATACTTAGGCTTCATGGGCAAACCACTTTTTATACAAATGATCACACATGCGTTCATGACGCCAACGCATATAGAAGAGGAGCGCGGTAAGCACCACCATCTCGTAGAAGATATATACGCAGGGCATACCCACCAACATGGCAAACACCAATACGAAGAAACGACTGTTAAAGGTGAGGATGTTGGTCATCGGCATCAGCGGCAGACTGCAAGCACGAAACTCGCATACAAACCCGTCGGGCAGTTCAGCCGTACGACGCTCACCGATGGCACGAAGCAAGCGCTGCAGATGAGGAGTCCAGTTTTCCTGTTTACGGGTGTAGCTCGCATAGAAGAAGAGCCACATCCACTCAAACCATCCGCGCCATGAAGTGATGGCCTTGCGCCGAGCTGTGAGATCAGTTGAGCGAACTAGTTCGGAATAGTCGTGCCCAGCAAGAAAGTGCAGGTGTATATTGCGGTAATAGTCAGCAATCGTCGATTGCGTAGAATGACAGAAGAGGCCACACAGCGGCACCAACACTACAGCCAGCCAGCCCCAATCCATCGTAGTGCCCGGAATGGGCATCACATACATACGTATCATCATAAACAGGTAGATGGAGAAGAACCAAACATCGCCAGCAAAGCCGTCGAGAACACGCCCAAGCATAGTGTATTGCCGTGTCATACGTGCAAGCTGCCCATCGGCACTATCGAGTGTGTTGGCAAAAAAGAGCAGCAATGCCCCCACAAGCACCATCGGCACATTACCAGGAAAGAAGAAATAACCCGACATTGCTCCGATGACAATAGACACAATGGTAATGGCATTAGGATGAATATGCAACCAACGACAAAAGCACGCCTCCACGAAACCGATGGGACGCACCACATAGATGTCCCACGTCTCCTCCGTATCCATCGACTTATAAGTAGAGCGCATCTCTGTCACGAAGCGCTGCCAGCGTGTATTTGTCACTTGTCTGCGATTTTAATTGTTCTACATCCTTTTCATACCACCGACAGGACCTACGCCAGCCACACCGTGATGCCCATGTAGATGAGCATGCCGATGACGTCGTTGGTAATCGAGATAAAGGGTCCTGTGGCAATGGCGGGGTCAATCTTGAGCTTCTCCAGTGTCATGGGCACGAAGGTGCCGAAGAGGGCAGCAAACATCACCACACAGAAGAGCGAGAGGCTCACCGAGTAGGTGGCGGGAGAGCCCACACCGTAACGCCACCAGTTATAGCCAAATACAGCGAGCGAAATGATGGCGGCATTGAGAAGCGACACGAGCGACTCCTTCAGTATCAGGCGGCCCGTATTGCTGATGTCGAGCGAGTTGTTGGCAAGGCCCTGCACCACGATGGCCGATGACTGGGTACCTACGTTACCACCCGTAGCACCGATGAGGGGAATGAAGAGCGCCATCTCGGGATATTGGGCAAACACACCGTCGAAGAGGCCCAGGATGGCCGAAGTACCCAGTCCGCCCACCATACCGATGAGCAGCCAGGGAAGGCGTGCGCGGGTCTGCTTGATGATGCTGTCGTCGCTCTCCACATCTTGCGAAAGACCTGATGCCAACTGGTAGTCACGCTCGGTCTGTTCGCGCAGCTCGTCGATGACGTCATCGACGGTAATCTGTCCCACCAGGCGGCCTATGCTGTCAATGACGGGTACCGACACGAGGTTGTACTTCTCGATGAGCTGCACCACCTCCTCCACGGAAGTGTCTACGTGGATGCTGATGAGGTCGCGGTCCATCACGTGCTTCACCTTCGACACCGAGGGGTTGGTAATCATCTTCTTCAGCGGGAACACACCTTGCAGGCGCTCCTCGTCGTCTACCACGTAGACGTTGTATATCTCGTCGCGGTCTTCGGCCTGAAGGCGCATCTCGCGCAGGCAGTCGGGCATGGACCAGTTCTCGTTTACAATCACCATCTCGGTGCCCATGATACCACCGGCGGTGTCCTCATCATATTTTAGCAGGTCTACGATGTCGCCTGCCTGCTCTATGTCCTCGATGTGGGCAAGAATCTCTTCCTGCTTTTCCTCGTCCATGTCGCGGATGATGTCTACAGCATCGTCCGTGTCCATGTAGTCAATAAACTTCTTAGCAATGGTCTCTGAGGGCACCTCCTCGAGCAGTTCGTTACGGGCGTCTTCGTCCATCTCAATGAGCACGTCGGCAGCGTCCTCGCCTTCGAGCAGGTGATAGATGTAGCGGGCATCCTCTACAGACATGTCGTCGCACATTTCGGCAATGTCGGCGGGGTGCATCTCGTCAAGCCTGCGTTTCAACTCTTCGGCTTGCTTCTCAGCAACGAGCTGCTCTATCAGCTCTATGTATTCGTGGGTGAGTATGATGGAATCTTTCATTCGTTCCTCTTTCTTTGTTTCGGAGAACTCGGAGTGCCCTGAGTACTCTGATAAATCAAACTAGCTTATTCTCTACGGTGTCCGAATCACCCCTCCTTGGGAGGGGCAGGGGGAAGGCCATCTATCATCTTTGTCAACTCCACGAACTCTGCCACAGAGAGTTGTTCGGGGCGACGATTGAATATCGCGTTGGCCAGTATGGGATGTCCTGCCGGCACGATGGGCTTGATGGAGTTGCGCAGGGTCTTGCGGCGTTGGTTGAAAGTCGTCTTCACTACACGCTTGAAGAGAGCCTCGTCACATCCCAAGTCGGTGACTTCATTACGGTGCATACTGATGACCGCGCTCTTCACCTTAGGCGGTGGGGTGAACACACCCTCGCTTACCGTGAAGAGGTATTCCACATCATACCATGCTTGTATCAGCACACTCAGTATGCCGTAAGTCTTGCTACCTGGTGCAGCAGCGATGCGCTGTGCGACCTCTCGCTGTATCATACCTGTACACAGGGGGATGCGTTCCTTGTTGTCGAGCATCTTGAAGAATATCTGGCTCGATATGTTGTAGGGATAGTTACCGGTGAGTACGAAGGGACTACCGTCAAACAAGCCATTGAGGTGCATTTTGAGAAAATCATCCTCGATGATATGTTCCTCCAGCTCGGGATAATGCATGCGCAAATAGGCTACCGACTCCGTGTCGATTTCCACCACATTGACCGTACGCTCTTTTGTGAGGAGAAACTGGGTGAGAACACCCATGCCAGGCCCTACCTCAAGGATGGGCAGCGAGGGATGCTTGTCGACAGTATCTGCTATGGCTTTCGCAATGGAAAGGTCTTTCAGAAAGTGCTGTCCCAGAGATTTTTTGGGCTTTACCTGTTTCATTCCGTTTATAACTTATACCGTCGTCCATACTTTGTTTATTTATCTCTTTTTTTTGCAAAGATAGTTGTTTATTCGTTCCTTTGCGCTATCTTTGCCTTGAATTTGATTACAAAAGTAGAAAAAATCCTTTTGAAAACAGGCAAAAGTTGGAAAAGATTTTGAAAAATATCGCGAAGATAGCCCTTCCACTGCTCATTGCAGGAGCTATTCTCTTTTACATGTACCGTGACTTTGATTTCTCGGAGGCGAAACGCATCTTCCTGCATGAGATGAATGCGTGGTGGCTCGTGGCCTCGCTTGTGCCCATTACGCTGAGTCACATCATGCGTGGTTTGCGCTGGCTCATCACACTGGAACCACTGGGCTACAAACCTAAGAAGGGCGACAGCATCGACTCTATCTTCATCGCCTACGCATCAAACATCCTCATTCCCCGAGTGGGCGAAGTGTCACGCTGTGCTGTACTGAACCGATATGACGGTGTTCCCTTCAGCAAAGCCTTGGGCACACTCGTGGCCGAAAGATTGGTGGATATGCTGCTCGTATTGATGTTCGTGTGTGTAATGCTACTCACGCAACTTGACGTGTTCGTATCGCTCTTTGCGCAGACGGGTACCAATGAAGGATTACTCACGGCGCTCTTCACCAATTCCAAAACTTATATTATTACAGCAGTCACCCTTACAGCGTGCGTACTGTTATGGATGGGACTGAAGAAAACGAAGTTCTACGCAAAGATTAAGCAAATGGTCAAAGGATTCGTTGACGGATTGCTTTCGCTGCGAACCATGCACCGCAAAGGATTGTTTCTATTATATACGATTGGAATATGGATAGGCTACTTCCTCGAGTTTTACCTGACATTCTACTGTTTCCCCTTCACAGCCGAATTAGGTATGGTAAAGGCAATGGTGATATTTGCAGCCATCAGCCTGGCCATCATCATCCCCACCCCCAATGGTGCAGGACCGTGGCACTTTGTAGTCATCTCCATGATGACGCTCTATGGCGTGTCGCAGACCGATGCCTCATCGTTTGCCCTCATCGTGCATGCTTTCCAGACCCTCGGAGTGATACTCCTCGGCGGATATGGATGGGTGGCGTTGCAGATGAGGAACAAGAAGAAATTGAAAAATTAACATCAGAGTATTTCGAAAGCACCGGGTACTTTGACATATAAAATTCTAAAAGAAAAAGAACCATGGCAACAATTGCAGAATTAGCTCCTCAGAGCGTGTGGAAACATTTTTATGAGTTGACACAGGTGCCCCGTCCATCGGGATACCTCGAACCCGTACAGCAGTTCCTGCTCGACTTCGGGCAGAAGATTGGCGTAGAGACCTTCAAGGACGACGCCGGCAACATCATCATGCGCAAGCCCGCTACACCGGGCCTCGAAGGCCGTAAGGGCATCGTGCTTCAGGCACATATGGATATGGTACCCCAGAAGACAGCCGAGAGTACTCACGACTTTGAGAAAGACCCCATCGACTGCTATGTGGATGGCGACTGGGTACGCACACGTGGCACCACCCTCGGTGCCGACAACGGTATGGGCGTAGCAGCCATCATGGCTATTATGGAGGACGACACGCTGGAGCATGGCCCGCTCGAGGGACTCATCACTGCCGATGAGGAGACAGGCATGTATGGTGCCTTTGGTTTGAAGCCAGGAACCGTACAGGGCAAGGTGTTGCTCAACCTCGACTCGGAGGCCGAGGGCGAGCTGTATATCGGTTGCGCCGGCGGTATCGACGTAACAGCTACACTACAATATATGGAGATAGAGCCCGAGGATGACTACAAGGCTGTGCGCGTAACCTTGAAGGGCTTGCGTGGCGGACACTCGGGACTGGAGATCTGCGAGGGCCGCGGCAACGCCAACAAACTGATGGGCCGCTTCGTGCGCGAGGCAGTGCTCGAGTGCGATGCCCAGTTGGCTCAGTGGAAGGGAGGCAACATGCGCAACGCCATCCCGCGCGATGCCTACGTAGTGCTCACCCTGCCCGAAGATGCCGTAGAGGATGTCAAGGATCTGGCATCCCGCTGTGAGGCACTCTTCAATGAGGAGTTTGCCACCATCGAGAGCGGCATTACCCTCACCGTAGAGGAGGTTGCCATGCCCGAGAGCGAGACCCCCGAGGAGATTCGCGACAATCTCATCGACGCCATCCTCGCCTGTCAGAATGGTGTGATGCGCTATATCCCCACCATCCCCGACACCGTGGAAACATCGAGCAATCTCTCTATCATTGAGATTGGCGAGGGCAAGGCTCAGTTCAGTTTGCTCGTGCGCAGTTCGTCAGAGAGCATGAAGATGTATCAGGCCATCTCGCTTGAGAGCTGCTTCTCTATGGCCGGTATGCGTGTCGAGTTCAGCGGTAGCTACAGCGGCTGGCAGCCCAATGTGAACTCTCATGTGTTGGCTGCCATGAAGGAGACCTACAAGGAACTCTTCGGCAAGGACCCCGAGGTGAAGGTTATCCACGCTGGCCTCGAGTGCGGTATCATCGGCGCCGTGAACGAGGGCATGGACATGATATCGTTCGGTCCCACGTTGATGTCGCCCCACTCACCCGACGAGCGCGTGCTCATCCCCACCGTGCAGAAGTTCTACGACCTCATCCGCTACGTCATCAAGAAGGGTGTGGAATAACAATAATCGAGATAGAGAACAAAAAAAGAGTGAGGAGCGTGACTCTTCACTCTTTCTTCTCGTTACGCAAAGATATTCTGCATACACATTGAAATATTCGAGCAAGTTTGATTTCTGTTCGTCCGTTTACACCTATCTTTGTGCCATCAAATAAAACATAAGATACACGACAATGCAATCTGGCAAGATTATCAATGACCCTGTGTTCGGGTTTATAAATATCCCCAAAGGACTAATCATGGAAGTGGTCACACATCCTACGATGCAACGCCTCCACCGTATCAAGCAGCTGGGTCTGTCATCAATGGTATACCCAGGTGCACAGCACACCCGATTCCAACACTCGTTAGGCGCATTCTTTCTCATGACAGAGGCCATACAGTCGCTGCGTGGCAAGGGAGTGGAAATCAACGACCGCGAGGCCGAATCGGTAAAGCTGGCTATCTTGCTGCACGACGTGGGGCATGGTCCTTTCTCACACGTATTGGAAAGCACCATTGCTCCAGGAGTACACCACGAGGAGATATCGCTGCTTCTAATGGAGCGGATGAACCGCGAACTAGGGGGACGACTCGACCTGGCTATACGCATCTACAAGGATGAATACGAGAAGCGTTTCCTGCACCAGCTCGTAAGCAGCCAACTCGACATGGACCGCCTCGACTATCTGCGACGCGACAGCTTCTACACGGGCGTTACAGAGGGCAACATCGGCTCGGCACGTATCATCAAAATGCTGGACGTAAAAGAAGATCACCTCGTGGTGGAGTCAAAGGGTATCTACTCCATCGAAAACTTTCTCACCGCACGCCGTCTGATGTACTGGCAGGTATATTTGCACAAGACTTCGGTGGCTTGCGAGAAGATGCTCATCAGCACACTCACCCGAGCTAAAGAACTGGCTAAAGCCGGAGAGGAACTCTTCGCCTCTCCTGCCTTACGACATTTCTTATATACGGATATCACACGCGAAGCCTTCTTCAACGACACCCAATGCCTGGACATATTCACCCAACTCGACGACAACGACATATGGAGTGCACTGAAAGTGTGGGCATCGCACCCCGACAAGGTACTCTCGACCCTCAGTAAAGGGTTAGTAAACAGGAGATTGTTCAAGGTAGAGTTTAGCGAACAACCTTTCACCCAAGAATATCAGGAGAGCCTCATCGAGCACATATCCCGTACTCTCGACATCAACCGCGAAGAAGCGTTCTATCTGATATGCCCCGCCATCCAAGAGAAAGACATGTACACCGCAGCAGACGACCACATAGAAATACTCTACAATGATGGCTCCACACGCGACATTGCCGAAGCCTCAGATATGTTCAACCTCTCATTGCTGCAAAAAAAGGTAAAAAAATACTTCATTTGCTACTTACGAGTATAGAGCATTTTACTAAAAATAATTAAATTTACACATATCAGCCTATTTTGAACGCATCCCGCATACGGTTATTACAAGATATTCAAAATAATGGTTTGAAAATCCAAGAATAATGCCTACCTTTGCACGGATATAAAGTAATGTACTATTATAGCGGAGTAGATAAATGGAGTTTTCAGCAAAGCAGATTGCAGCGTTTATTGGCGGAGAGGTTGTAGGCGATGAGAATGCCACAGTCTGCACCTTTGCCAAGATTGAAGAGGGCAAGCCCGGTGCATTGTCCTTCTTGGCCAATCCGAAATACACTTCATACATATATGACACCCAGTCGAGCATCGTACTGGTGAACAGTGACTTTGTGGCCGAGAAGCCCATCAAGGCTACGCTCATCAAAACAGCCAATGCCTATGAGAGTCTGGCCAAGCTGATGGCACTGTACGAGTCGATGAAGCCGAAGAAGACAGGTATCAGCACGATGGCATCGGTAGCTGCATCGGCCACCATAGGCGAGAATGTATATATAGGTCCGTTTGTATATGTGGGCGAAAGAGCTGTCATTGGCGACAACACTATCATCGAAGCCAACGTATCGGTGGGCGACAATGCCACCATCGGCAGGGACTGCACGCTCTACAACGGCGTCACCATCTATCACGACTGCAAGGTAGGCAACCGCTGTATCCTCCACGCTGGCAGCGTGGTGGGCTCAGATGGCTTTGGCTTCGCACCTGGCGCCAATGGCTATGAGAAGATTCCTCAGATAGGCATCGCCGTATTGGAGGATGATGTAGAGATAGGCGCCAACACTTGTATCGACCGTGCCACGATGGGAGCTACCATCATCAAGCGCGGCGTGAAGCTCGACAATATGGTACAGGTGGCTCACAATGTAGTCATAGATGAGCACACCGTAATGGCTGCCCAATGCGGCATCGCAGGTTCTACCAAGGTAGGCAGCTGGTGCATGGTGGGCGGACAGACTGGCATCAGCGGACATATACAAATAGGCAATCAGGTAAAGGTGGGCGGACACTCGGCAATCTCTAACAGCGTGAAAGATGGCAAGGCTGTGATGGGATACCCTGCATTCGACCACGCGCAGTTTGCCCGCGCCTCGGTAATCTTCAAGAAACTGCCTGAGATGTACCGCGAAATGGATACCTTGAAGAAGGAGATAGAAACACTAAAGCAACAGCTTGCCGATGGCGGCAAGGCCTAAAATAAGATATGGCAAAACAACGCACGATAAAAGAGAGTTTTTCATTGTCTGGAAAGGGACTGCACACGGGGCTCAACCTCACTGTGGAATTCACCCCTGCACCGGAGAACTTTGGATATAAGATACAACGCATCGACGTGGAGGGCGAGCCCATCATTGAGGCATTGGCCGAAAACGTCAACGAGACACAGCGCGGCACCGTACTCTCAAACGGCACTGAGCGCGTCAGCACCGTAGAGCATGGCCTATCGGCACTCTATGCACTCGGCATCGACAATTGCCTTATCAAGGTCAACGGTCCCGAGTTTCCTATCCTCGAAGGTAGCGCCAAGCTGTATGTCGACAACATACAGCGTGTAGGCATCGTGGAGCAGGAAGCCGAGAAGAATTATTTCGTAGTGACTGAGACCATCGAATATCACGACGAGAAGAGCGGTTCATCACTGATGATTATGCCAGCCGAGGAGTTTGCGGTAAACGTACTCGTTTCGTTCGACTCGAGCATCATCTGTAACCAACGAGCCGTACTGATGCACATGGAGGACTTCCCGAAAGAGATTGCATCGAGCCGCACCTTCGTGTTCGTACGCGACGTGGAACCGCTGCTTGCAGCAGGCCTCATCAAGGGTGGCGACCTCGACAACTCCATCGTCATCTACGAACGCGAGATGTCGCAAGAGCGTTACGACCGCTTGGCCGATGTAATGAAAGTTCCACATATGGATGCAAAAAAGCTGGGCTACATCAACCACCGTCCCTTGGTATGGGAGAATGAGCCGGCACGACATAAACTGCTCGACATCATCGGCGACATGTCGCTCATCGGTCGCCCCATCAAGGGTTACATCGTGGCCAACCGCCCTGGGCACAGAGTGAACAACCAGTTTGCACGCTTGTTGAGAGAGAAAATGAAATGAACAGAGAAGGTATAGGAGCGCGCTCCTATACCTATATTTATATATAAGAACAAAAACACATCAATAGATATGAGCAAGATTAGTCCATTAGCATACATCCACCCCGAAGCCGTCATTGGCGAGAATGTGGAGATTGGTCCCTTCGTATACATTGACCGCAATGTAGTGATAGGCGACAACAACGTCATCATGCCCAATGCCAACATCCTCTATGGCTCACGCATCGGAAATGGCAACACCATCTTCCCCGGAGCAGTCATCGGTGCCATTCCGCAGGACCTCAAGTTCCGTGGCGAGGAGACTACAGCCGAGGTGGGCGACAACAACACCATCCGCGAGAATGTGACCATCAACCGCGGTACCGCTGCCAAGGGGAAGACGATCGTAGGCAATGGCAACCTGCTGATGGAGGGCGTACACGTGGCTCACGACACCATCGTAGGCAACGGTTGTATCATCGGCAACCAAACCAAACTGGCAGGCGAAGTAATCGTTGACGACTATGCTATCTTGAGTTCAACGGTACTCGTGCACCAGTTCTGCCGCATCGGAAGCTATGTCATGGTACAAGGTGGCTGCAAGAGCAGCAAGGAGATTCCTCCCTACATCATCGCTGCCCGTGAACCCATCTCATACTGTGGCGTAAACCTCATCGGTCTGCGTCGTCGCGGCTTCACCAATGAGCAAATCGATGCCATACACCAAGCCTATCGCATCATCTACCAGAGCGGCCTCAACACGACAATGGCCATTGAGCGCATCAAGGAGGAGATGGAGATGACCCCCGAGATAGAGTACATCATTTCGTTCATCGAAGGAGCCAAACGAGGCATCATCAGATACGAAGGATAACTTCTTACCAACAACTATAAAATAATCATTATATATGGTATACCGTTTCACCATCATCTCTGACGAGGTTGACAACTTCCGCAGAGAAATTCAGATTGACTCTGACGCCACATTCCTTGACTTCCACAATGCTATTTTGGCATCGGTAGACTATCCCAACGACCAGATGACATCATTCTTCATATGCGATGACAACTGGGAGAAGGAGACAGAAGTAACATTAGAAGATATGGGAACCAGTTCAGACGTAGACAGTTGGGTAATGGAGGACACACCGTTGAGCGAACTCTTGGAAGAGGAGAAACAGCACCTGCTGTATGTCTTTGACCCATTGGCCGACCGTGTATTCTTCATCGAGCTCACCGAGATTATTACAGGCAAAAGTCTTGACGAGGCTGTGTGTACCAAGCAAAACGGTGAGGCTCCTCAACAACTGCTCGACTTTGACCAACTGATGGCAGCCCAAGTAGCCACAACCACCCTTGACGACAGTTTCGGCGATGATGAGGGCTTCGACCTCGACGAGATTGACCCTGACGGTTTCGAGATGGGCGGCGCTGACGACTTTGAAAACAGCATACTGTATTAAGCGAAGCGTAAAGAGTGAAAGATAAGACTTTAGTCGTGCTCCTTGGCCCTACAGGTGTAGGAAAGACGGCATTGAGTTTTGCATTGGCCGAATGGTTGGGTTCTCCTATCCTTTCGGCCGATTCGCGTCAATTATATGCCGAGATTCCCATCGGAACCGCAGCACCAACGAAGGAGGAGCAGGAGCGGGTAAAGCATTACTTCATAGGCACTCACCATCTCACCGACTACTACAGCGCAGCACAGTATGAGATTGACGTACTGAAGCTTACAGAAGAGCTATTTCGCTCACACAACGCTCTGCTGCTTACAGGCGGCAGCATGATGTATATCGATGCCGTATGCAAGGGTATTGACGACATTCCCACCGTGGACGACATCACACGCCGTACGCTGCTTGACCGCTACGAGCAGGAGGGGTTGGAGCCCTTGGTCAATGAGCTGCGCCTGCTCGACCCCGAGTACTACCGCATCGTAGACCTGAAGAATCCCAAGCGCGTCATCCACGCCCTCGAGATATGCTATATGACGGGGCGCACCTATACCTCTTTCCGCACACGCACTGCCAAGGAGCGTCCCTTCCGCATCATCAAGATAGGCCTACGCCGTGAACGTGAGGAACTGTACGACCGCATCAACCGCCGTGTAGACCAAATGATAGCCGACGGACTTGTCGAAGAGGCACGTAGCGTATATCCTTACCGACACCTCAACTCGCTCAACACCGTAGGCTACAAGGAACTGTTCGCCCACTTCGATGGCGACTGCACACTGGAGTTTGCCATCGAGAAGATTAAGCAGAACAGCCGCATCTACTCCCGCAAGCAGATGACATGGTTCCGTCGCGACGAGGACATCCGATGGTTCCACCCCGATGAGGAGGAAGCTATCATCGAGTATTTATCTTCACAACTATAAAAAAAAGAGATGTACCCACGCGGCACATCTCTTTCGTTTGCTCTTAATACTATTATTAGAATGTGTAGTATACGCCTACTGAAGTAATGGAAGCGTTGGCATTCAAGCCGAAATAGTTGCCATGACCATTCTGATTGTTCCAACCGAGTGAACCGAGACGAGACACCAAGCTGATGTTGTCTGTCACACTGAGAGCCACACCAGGAGCTACATAAACAGCTACATTGGTATCGCCACCCTGCACGCCATTAAAGCCGAGCACGCCATCAACGAAACAAGAAAGGATGCCTGCCTTGTAGAATGTATAACGAGCGTAGGGAGCAACGTTCCAAGTTGTAGTACCTTCTGCATCAATGAGCTTCTGAGCAGCAGTCTTGGTAAAATCAATACCGATAGGCAAACCAATGCACCAAGAGTCATTCAACACATAACCAACCTCAGGATTCAAGTTGAAATTTGTAGTGCCATACTTTGCACCTTCAGCCTTTGTAGAGCCAAATCCCAAAGAACCACCAACAAACACTTGTGCGCTACTTACCATAGCAACCATTGCAAAAGCAACTGCCAATAATGACTTTTTCATAAACTTTTAATTTTTAATTATACATTATAAAATTGACGCGGCAAAAGTATACATACTTTTTGAGTTGAACAACATTTAACCTGTAATTTTTGTTAAACGGACTTATCCATTAGCCTTGTCTTGCCTTCTTCACGCCTCATCCGCCACACTATCCATACCGCCACCACGATATAGGCAGCGGCACCGATGATACCTGTGGGTACTGGTCCTACGAAGCGGTCGTAGGCCATAGGGTCGGCAAGGAAGATGACGCCGATGGAGGCCGTGCCATTGACCATACCGTGAGCAAAGATGGCAGGCCAGCAGCTCTGTGCCTTGAGCGTAATGTATGAGAAGAGCGTGCCCACCACAATACAGAAGATACACATGGCGATGATGCCCCACCACGGATAGCCTGGATAGTCCATTCCATAGTTGTGCCCTGCGGCAATGATGGGTGCATGCCATACGCCCCAGATAAGCCCCGTCACGAGTACCGTGGGCAGGAACTTCATGCGACTGGCCACCTTGGGCAACAGATAACCGCGCCAGCCCCACTCCTCGCCAAAGCATGCGACAAGGTTGAGCAGCGGAGCCACCATCATCAGCAACGCCTGTGTAGCCCAAAACACGGCAGGAGGTATAGGCATCGTTGCCAACTGAGCATCCAATGTGACTGTCGTAAACTTCGAGGGAAAGATAAGGAAGTAGAGCACCGCACCGATGAGGGTCAGCACGAAGGGGCCAAACCATCCGATGAGGTAGTAGCGCACGTTGCCCTTCAAGTTAAGGCGCAGCATAGAGTTCTTGAATCCCTCACGAGTAATCAGCCTAGTGATGAGCACCCCGATAGCAGGGAAGAACATCAGCACAGCAGTGAGCGCGGTATTGATGAGCGTCTCCTCTTGCGACAGTGTTGCAGCATCGCGCCCCAAGACGCGTGGCCAGATGAGCCCGATAGTCCAGGCAAAAGTCATCGTGAAGGTGATAAGGAGAAAGAGCCAGATACGGCGAAACTCGAGGTTACTTTCTTTTTGTTTCATAACAATAACAGACCCACCTAAATCCTTCCTGAAGGGAGGACTTGCAGACATCGCTGCAAAGTAGGATTGCTTTAGAGGTTAATACTTAATTACTATTGCTTCTAATTTTTATACTTCATAGGTTCGGCTCTAAGTTCCCTCCCTCATAGGGAGGGTTAGGGTGGGTCCCCCCCTTTTATCCCAAACACGCACCACCTTATAAAAGGCACTCTGCGCATCACTTCCCACAACAGCACCGAACCAGCAAAGGTGACAATGAGGGCAAGGAAGTAGATGCTCCACACGGGCAGTGCGGTAGACCTGAGCCACAGACAAGCGGAGGTACACACAGTCATATGCACGATATAGAGTCCGAAGCTACTGCGCGTCATATATCGGGAGAAGGGCGTGGTGCAGTCGTACCTATGTTTGAAGAGGTCGATGAGGGCCAGCGCCATCGACCAGCAATAGATGCCACACGTAAAGCTCTGCAATACTTTTGGTGAGGTGTAATCCTCTCCATAGAACCGCACACAGAACAGTATGCACCAAATAGCAGCCATCAACCCATACCACATCCATTCGCGGGCCAGGTACTCATGTACCCTCTCCGAAGAGAAGATGTAGTAGCCAGCAAGAAACACTCCGAAGTAGTAGACAGGGCGGTAGAGATTGAGCAGTCCGTCAAATGCACCCGGTTCATCTACCTGCGTCTGTGCCAAGAGTCCTAAGAGGAAAAAGAAGGCAATGAGCACATACCGTACTCCTCGATTGGAGAGCTGGGCCAACCACTCCTCTACCCTATCGGCGCTCAGCACCCTGCGCACCACGAGCAATAGCAACGAGAATACGAAGAGATCTTGGATAAACCACAACGGCCCCGTACCGCTTACCACACCGATGAGGAACTTTACCAGCAGGGGCATTCCCTCGGGCATCGCCCCACCCGCAGCCTTCATATTCACCAGGCCCAACACCCAGCCGAAGACAAGCAAGCCGAGCGTGGAGGGCACGAGCAACTTACGTGTACGCTCTCGACGGAACTCCCGTATCGTGCGGTGCTGTAGCGCATAGCGGCTCGACATGCCTGCGAGCAGGAACATCAAGGTCATGAACCACGGATAGAGCACCGTGCCCACCACATCCTGCCACTGATGCTCGGCAAATCCGCCGATGCCACCAAACACTCCCAAGGCATTGAAGTTGTAGAACACGTGGTAGATGAGTACCAGCACCATGGTCACCCAGCGCAGATTATCAATAAAGTAATAGCGGTTCTGATTATCCGTTTTTTCCATAACAAGTGTCTCCTAAAGTATTAGTCACCAACTATTCTCCGCAATATCTCCATTCATTATCCTCTACCCCTGTAGGGGTAATGTTTTCTCCCTGCAAGGATAATACCTTCTCCCTGCAGGGATAACATTTTCTACTTGCAGGGAGAAAACAACAAAGACCTATGCATTTGCATTATCCCCCAGCTTGTTTTCAAAAAGTTCCTGCGGATAATTTATCACATACTGCTTGCCGTTGGCAAGGGTAATAAAAGCGAGCTCCTTCCAATTGACAACCATCAGAAAATATGTTCCTATAGACTTCTTACAATACCAACCTGTATAGCCGCAGAATCCGCCATTACCAAAAAGCCGGAAACTACCGACCAATTCATCTTTCGTCACACGACGTACTGACGCAATATCCGTAAGAACCTTACTCCCAAGGTAATACTTCACAATGATGAGATCCTTCTCAATATAGACATAGCGCGGCGTGCGCAGCCCTGTAGCACAAGGCAATGCGATTACCGCCCCTATAGCAATGAGTCCGCCTATCGGCGCATTACCCCAAAACGCAATATAGAAGAATACTCCCCACATGATTACCATGTAAAGCACTGTCCCTACGATAACTTCCCAATCTCTACGAAATTTGTAAATCATAATAATGAGGCCTCCCCCAGCCCCTCCAAGGAGGGGTGACACGAGCATCGTGAAAAGGGTAAGGACTTTTCAATTGTTACTATTCTTTTTACTCATAGTCTCGAGGTCCCCTCTCCTTGGAGAGGGTTAGGGTGAGGCTCCTACTTCTTCTTCCGCCCACTCTTCTTCAGCGCCTCAGCAATAATCCATTGCAGCTGCCCGTTGGTAGAGCGGAACTCATCGGCTGCCCACTTCTCGATGGCAGCCATCGTCTCAGCGTCTACGCGCAGAACGAAACTCTTGGTTTTATTGTCTTTTTCGGCCATAATAAAACAGGAGACCCACCCTACCCCTCCCTGCGAGGGAGGGAATTTGGCTTCGCGATGCCAGCTCCCCCTCCCTCACAGGGAGGGGCGGGGTGGGTCTCCATCCAACATTAATGATTCAACGTCCCCGAATTTATCACCGGCTGTGCAGGCTCGTCGGCACAGAGCACTACCAGCAGATTGCTCACCATAGCCGCCTTCTTCTCCTCGTCGAGGTCAACGACAGCCTCCGTAGAGAGCTTGTCGAGCGCAAGCTTCACCATCGACACGGCACCCTCTACAATCTTCTCACGTGCAGTGATGATGGCACTTGCCTGCTGACGTTTGAGCATGATAGCAGCAATCTCGGGAGCATAGGCGAGGTAGTTGATACGCGCCTCTACCACTTCGATACCCGCCATGGAGAGACGCTCGTTGAGCTGACGTACCAACTCCTGATTGATTTCATCGGCATTGGAGCGCAAGGTAAGCTGCTCACCATTCGAAGAATCCGTATCATCGTAAGCATAGCGGCCAGCTACCTGACGGAGAGCCGCATCGCTCTGCACGCGCACAAAGTTCTCAAAAGCTCTCATACGACCTGCCACAGCACCGGCAGTAGTTGCAGCACCAACGAGTGCCATCGTCTGCGAGTCTATCTCAAAGAGCGCCTTGTAGGTGTCCTTCAGTTTCCACACCAATACCACACCGATCATGATAGGGTTACCCGTGAGATCGTTCACCTTGATAGGTTCGGGGTTGAGGTTACGTGCACGGAGCGACACCTTCTTCTTGTCGAGGAAGGGATTCACCCAATAGAAACCAGCACGACGGAACGTACCCTTGTACTTGCCGAAAAATACCATCACACGCGCCTCGTTAGGCTCGAGTGTCATGAAACCGATGAGGTGGACAAACCACAACACGAATAGCACAATACCCACAACAATACCCAACACCATAGGAATGTAGTCATTGGCTGCACCAACAAAACTCAACGCAGCAGCAGCAACCATCACCAAGTTGAGCAACAAGGCCACGAAGCCGTTCATCACCATACCTTTGTAATCTCTTTCTTTTGTTTCCATAGTCTTTACTTTTATTAGTTAATAAAATAATATCATTTTAATATCACAAAGATTCAAAATAAATTCTGACATTTCCAAATATTCTGGCAAAAAAGTTTATTTTTCTATAATACACGCGTTGCTCCGCAAAGGAATTAGGTGCTAATTTTAGTGCCTACTTCACATACACAGAATTTAGGCGGCGGCTCGGAAAAACACAAGGACTGCCTTAGCACTCGATTTTATTCGAGAAACTTGCTTTTTCTCTCGCCTTGCACTAATTTTAGTGCCTGCTTCGCATACACAGAAATTAGGCGGCGGCTCGGAAAAACACAAGTAAACTTGCTTTTTCTCTCGCCTTGCACTAATTTTGTAGTCGCAAACGAAGAAAGATGAACATCGAGACTATAGAATACTTTATTTGGATAGCCGTCGGACTATTGACGACAATACAGCTACTCTACACATTTATTATATATAACGCAGCCCACCGCCGTATAATAGCAGAGCGCAAGGGAGAACGGAAAGTGTCAGGGCAACAACCTGGCATATCTGTCATAATAGCCGCTACCGACTGCGAAGAGTTGCTTGCAAAGCACTTGCCGCTCATACTTGAGCAGGAATACCCCGACTTCGAGGTCATTGTCGTTGATGACAACTCCAAAGATGACACCAAGGACCTGCTACAACGCCTCTGCGAACGATATCCCAATCTCTATAGCACCTTCACCTCTGACAGCATCCGCTACATCAGCCACAAGAAATTGGCCCTTATGCTTGGTATCAAGGCCGCCAAGAAGGAATGGGTTGTGTTCACAGAACCCGACTGCTACCCCACAAGCCGCCAATGGCTTGCAAGCCTCGCCCGCCATTTCTTTGACTCTACGGATGTTGTGCTCGGTTATTGCAACTATGAGCGCCGTCCCGAATTTGCCAATCGTTGCTACATGTTCGATACCCTGCAACAGCAGCTACGTCTGCTCGGAATCACTCTTCGTGGTAGTGGATATATGGGGTTGGGACGCAACATGGCCTATCGCAAGGAAATCTTCTTTGCCAACAAGGGCTATAGTCGCCACCTGTATCTTGAACGTGGTGAGGACGACCTTTTCATCAATGAGCATGTTCCTGCCCATCGTATCACTGCAGATGTGGACGCAGAGGCTGTAGTGCGCTGTGTATCATCAAGCAGCTACACTTGGAAAAACGACAAGATAAACCGTATCTTCATCCGTAAAAAGATGCGTGGCATACAACCCTACCTGTTCAGTATCGACACATTGAGCCGCACGCTATTATATATAGGTACAATGGGGACTGCTGTCATCAGCATCCTATTGCACTGGTGGGTCACATTGGGAATTACTGCAGGACTATGGCTGATAGCTCTTGGCTGCCGTCTCTTCGTATACCACCGCGCAACACGCGACCTCAACGAACGCCACTACCTGTTCTCGGTCTCCTTATTAGAAATCCTGCACCCTTGGTGGGAGTTATACCTCCGCTTTTGCACACTCTTCACATCCGAGCATTTAAGACGTACGATATAGTTGCCAATTCCAAGAGGAGTCCCTCTCTATCATATCATTTAATGGTCACATACACCACCTTCTTCTCTGCGAAGTATGGTTCACGAAAGTAATTCTTCAGATCGGTAAGTTCTACGATATGCTTGTAGGCACGCGTTTCGTGTTGCAGTTCGCCACCTTTAAGGCAGAAGAGTCCATTAGGATAGCTGTTGCGTTGCTCCTTGGAGATATTCTTGCGGCATATCTTGAGTAGGTCTTCGAGGGGCATCACGGCACGGCTCACGGCAAAGTCAAACAATCCTTTCTCTTCCTCGCAACGGCAATGACGGAAAGTGACATTCTCCAACCCTATGCTCTGTGCCACTTCAGTGGCAACACGTATTTTCTTGCCGATGCTATCGACCAAATGAAACTGTACTTCGGGGAACATGATAGCCAAAGGTATGCCCGGAAAACCGCCACCTGTGCCAATATCGAGGACACGACTATCTGGAGTAAAGCGGATGACCTTGGCGATACCGAGTGAATGGAGCACATGATGCTCGTAAAGGTTCTCGATGTCCTTACGAGAAATGACATTAATCTTTGAGTTCCAATCAGTATACAGGTCATAGAGTTGGGCATACTGTGCTTGCTGCTTTTCTGTGAGATTGGGAAAATATTTCAGTATTGTTTGCACGATGGTTCTTTTTTGATTTGATTTATGCAATGCTTTAACTCTTCCTTCTTCACTCAAAGCGTCACTCCCGTCTTGAAGATGGCAATCTCGCGGTAGTTTTTCTTCTCATTGTTTACCTCTTCGCCACTGGCCACGCGTATGATGTAGTCAATAAAGCGTTCGAGGGTGGCACTCATGGGTTCATCCTCCACAATGACACCTGCGTTAAAGTCAATCCAAGTGGGCTTATTCTTGGCCAATGCACTATTAGTCGATATCTTCATCGTGGGCACGAAGGTGCCGAAGGGAGTTCCACGTCCTGTGGTAAAGAGCACGATATGACATCCACAAGCAGCGAGGGCAGTAGAGGCTACAAGGTCATTGCCGGGCGCTGAGAGCAGACTGAGTCCCTTCACGCTGAGACGTTCGCCATATCCCATCACACCCGACACGTAGCTCTTGCCACACTTCTGCGTGCAGCCCAACGCCTTCTCTTCAAGAGTCGATATACCTCCTGCTTTGTTTCCAGGTGAAGGATTCTCGCCCACAGGCTCGCCGTGGCTGAGGAAGTAGTCCTTGAAGTCATTGATGAGATGTACCGTCTGGTCAAAGAGCTCGCGGTTCTCACAACGGTTCATCAATATAGTCTCTGCACCAAACATCTCGGGAACCTCGGTGAGTACTGAGGTGCCGCCTTGTGCGATGAGGAAATCAGAGAATTCGCCCAACAGGGGATTGGCCGTGATACCAGAGAAGCCGTCGGAGCCACCACACTTGAGACCCACGCGCAACTCTGAGAGAGGAATATCGGTGCGCACGTCCTTGCTTGCCAAACCGTATATTTCGCGTAGCAGGCTCATGCCTTCTGCTATTTCATCCTCGCTCTTCTGTGCCACCATGAATTTGATACGGCTCTCGTCGTACTCACCCACAAACTCGCGGAACACATCGGGTTGGTTGTTCTCACAACCCAAACCAACCACAAGCACACCACCGGCATTGGGGTGCAGCACCATATCGCGCAGTATCTTCTTCGTATTCTCGTGGTCGTCGCCCAACTGAGAGCAACCGTAGTTGTGGGGGAAAGGTACGATAGCATCCACGCCCTTACCACCAGTTTCCTGCTGCAATAGTGCCGCCAACTGATTGGCTATACCATTCACACAACCTACGGTAGGGATAATCCATATCTCGTTGCGAATACCCACCTCACCATTGGCACGGCGGTAGCCCTTGAAGGTCAGTTCCTGCTTCTCGATGTCGAGCGACACAGGGTGCGGCTCGTAAGTATAGTCGAGCAGTCCTGCGAGGTTGGTCTTCACGTGATTCTCATTGATCCAATCGCCCTGTTTCACAGCCTTGATAGCATGACCAATGGGATAGCCATACTTGATGATATTTTCACCCTCAGCAAAATTTTTCAGTGCAATCTTATGCCCTGCAGGAATGTCTTCATTTACGGTTATGGTCTCACCGACAATAGTGATTTGCTCACCCGCCTTAAGCGGTTCAATAGCTACGGCTACATTGTCGGCCGCATTGATTCTGAGATACGTGGTCTTCATTGTTATTATAGTTTTAGTTTATTATTTTCCGAAATTGAGTACGAATATACGGAAAGTTGTGCATCGGAGAAAATTTTTATCAAAAAAAACGCATATAACGGGAAATAAAGGCCTACATTGCCCATACAACTCACCCGACTTTTAGTCACATCCATCAAGATAATGCCAGTTTGCTTGCACAACTCAAAAATGTTTGCGAATTTTGTATAATAAACGATACACACATAGAGATGAAAGTACAGACATTTATCTGCAATATGCTCCACGAAAATTGTTTCGTGGCATACGATGAAGAGTCACGCGAGGCCGCCATCATTGACCCAGGTTTCTATTGGGCCGACGAGCAGGAGTTGCTGACCGAGTTTATTAATGAGAACGGGCTGAAAGTAAAGTACATACTGTGTACCCATCTGCATTTCGACCATATTTTCGGGGTACCCTTCGCAGAGGACACCTTCGGAGTAAAGCTCAGCGCCAGCCTCTTCGACACGCCATGGCTCGACAACTTCACCCATTCCGTCGCTCGCTTCGGCATCCGTCCCAACGGCACTCCCCGCCCCGTAGGTCACCCACTGCACGATGGCGACACGCTCACCCTCGGCGCACACACGCTTGAGTGCATTGCCACCCCCGGACACTCGGCAGGGGGCATGTGCTTCTATGCAAAGGATAACAACATTCTCTTTGCCGGAGACACGTTGTTTCAAGGTTCCATCGGGCGCACCGACTTCTCCGACGGCAACTACGGCCAGCTTATCCGTTCCATCCAAACGCGCCTGCTCACCCTTCCCGCTGATACTATCGTGTATGCCGGACACGGCGACCCCACCACCATTGGCGATGAGATGAATTACAACCCCTACCTTTAACATTGAGCATCCAAGACCCGACATGACGCCCATAGCCCATCTCCGCAGTGCTTTTCCCACGAAATTCGGCATACCCCGCCAAAGCGGTATTGTAGACGAGTTGCGCGGCCGCATAGTCTTCATTCCCGAATACCGCAACATAGATGCTTTACGCGGACTCGAAGGATTCGACTACCTATGGATTATCTGGGGATTCTCGGCCAACCGCTCACGCGAAGAGCGCGGTGCCACCTCGTGGCAACCTACCGTGAGGCCTCCCCTACTTGGCGGGAACACGCAAATGGGTGTATTTGCAACCCGTTCGCCCTACCGCCCCAATCCGATAGGGTTGTCATCGGTCCGTATAGAGCGCATAGAGCTCAGTGCCACAGAAGGCCCCGTCATCCATGTTCTCGGCGCCGACCTTATGGACGGCACGCCCATCTACGACATCAAGCCTTACGTGACCTATGCCGACTGCCACCCGGGAGCCCGTAGCGGATTTGTGGACGAACGCCAATGGCAGGAGCTTACCGTGGAGTTTCCCGAGCACTTACAATCACGTTTCACCCCCGATAGCCTTAAAGCCCTCACCCGAGTGCTGGCACTCGACCCACGCCCACAATACCAAGACAACCCGAGCAAAGTATACGGCATGCCTTACGAAAACTACGACATCCGCTTCCGTGTAGAAGACGGGGTGCTCTTAGTGACGGATGCAGTCAAGCTATAAGTCCTTACCCCATATGATACAATAAAAAGAGATACTTATTTGAGGTAGATTCAAGAAATGTTTGTATATTTGCAGTTTGTTAATAGATATCACAACTTATAGAATAGGAAAAAACGTATGAAAAGAATCTTACTGTCAATATGTATGACATTAGGCCTTATGACTGGCTGGGCACAAGTAGAGGCCAAGTATGGAGTGGGTAGCGTGCCTGTAGTGAATGGGCGCGTATTGTTCCAAGACACTATCACTACCGTACTCTCCAAGGTGGATGCGTATGC
This sequence comes from uncultured Bacteroidaceae bacterium, assembly GCA_964570685.1. Classification (GTDB taxonomy): domain Bacteria; phylum Bacteroidota; class Bacteroidia; order Bacteroidales; family Bacteroidaceae; genus UBA1189. The sequence goes on from CAZMZC010000025.1 coordinate 42,929, forward strand.
CAAGGTGGAAGCTTGGGCAAAGAAGCGATTCACCAAGCCCAATGTCATCGTTTCGAAATTTGTTTCCAACGACGTGCAAAATCAGCAGCTTAGCCTCACGGCCGAGGAGTACCTGATATTCACCAACAGATTCTTCGTACTTGACCGCACACGCATCAACTACTGGATAGAGATACAGTGCATAGAGCAGGCTGTAGTGATCAAGATGACACGCATCAACTACTGGTACGAGGAGGAGCGCGACGGAGGTACCAAATTCAATGCCGAGGAAACAATTACCGACCAGCACGCGTTCAACAAGAAAGGCACCAAGTTGCTGAAGGAACAGGGTAAGTTCCGCCGCAAGACCATCGACTTCTTCGAACAGTGCGTGATGCAGCTATCGGCCATACTCAGCTAATGCCTACGGATATGAAAAAGAACGAACTACGCAACCTGCTCAACTCGCTATTTCTCGTAGGCTTCATTGTGGCGCTGATTCTCTACATCGCCAT
>CAZMZC010000026.1:0-42106 GCA_964570685.1 uncultured Bacteroidaceae bacterium
CGTTTCCAATCATTCCTCGACATGTGCGCCATCTTCGATGAGACCGATGTCCTTGAATGGGCAGGAATCAGCGGTACTGCCGCTATTGGTACTCCTCCCCAACAACGCTATATCGTATTCTCAGGCAAGGGAGGCAAGGCACTCGATATGAATGTAAACTTCTTCAATGGCTATAACTACACTTTCTATGCGCCCGACAATACTGCTATGGAGATTGCATACAGCAAGGGGCTTCCTACATATGAAGAGATACATGCAGACTTCGACAAGTATAGCATGGCCGAAGAGGATGAATATCCTGTTGCTGAGGTTAACGCAGCCAAGGCCAGAGTATTGGAGAAGCTGATTGCCCTGCGTGCTTTCGTACGCTACCACTTCCAGAACAACTCGGTATTTGCCGATAATCTGGTACCAAACACAACCTATCAGTCGCTCTACTCTTCGGAACTCGGTATTCCTGTAAACATCAATATCGAAAGCAACGACGGCGTGCTCACCGTAAAAGATGAAGCTGGCCAAACAATACAAATTAAGGCTAACGATGCTGAGCGTCTCTCCAACAAGATGACGCGCGACTATGAGTTTGACCAAGCCAAAGAGAGCGCAAAAGCCATTGCCGTATCATCCTTCGCTGTGGTGCATCAAATCAGCACACCGCTCTGCTACAGCACAAGCGGAAGATATGACGACAACTGGAGCAAGGCTTCAGCAAGAAGCTACAGACAACTGGTAAATTTAGCTAATAACATTAAAGATTAAATACTATGTCAAGATCAAAAGTCCTACTGCTACTCTTGTTTTGTGTGCTCGCACAGGGAGCCATGGCACAGAGTAAGGTCATATCGGGTACGGTAGAAGACCCCATGGGACCTGTAATGTTTGCCAACGTCACAGAACGAGATGCTGACGGCCGTATTGTCAGCTTTGCACAGACAGATATGATGGGTAACTTCTCTATGGAGATTAAGAGCCCCAAGAATAAACTGGTGATATCATACGTAGGTAACAAGACCGTAGAGATTGTTATCGGCAATCAGAGTTCGTTTACCATTGTCATGCAGCCAGAAGCCAACGAGATTAGTGAGGTTATCGTAGAAGGCAAGCGCGTCAACTCGGGCGGACTCAATATCCCCGAGCGAGAGATGACCGTAGCCAAGCAGTCCTTTAAGCTCTCAGAGGTAGAAGGTATGGCCTTCACCTCGGCCGATGAGGCATTGCAGGGTGAAATTGCCGGTCTCGACATCGTGATGAACTCAGGTAACTTGGGTGCCGGTACTACCATGCGTCTGCGCGGTGTAACCTCCATCAACGGAAACGCCGAACCACTGATTGTGGTGGATGACATTATCTTCGACAATCCCGACGAGACCTTCGACTTCCAGAACGCCAGCGATGAAGAGTATGCCTCGCTGCTTTCGGTAAACGTGGCTGATATTGAGAACATCGACGTACTCAAGGATGCCGCCGCAACAGCCATATGGGGTTCGAAGGGTGCTAATGGCGTAATTGTGATTACCACCAAGCGCGGTACCCGAGGCAAACCCCGCGTAAGCTTCTCCTATAAATATACAGGTACATGGCAGCCCGAAGGCTACGACCTACTCAACGGTGACGACTACACCATGCTGCTGAAGGAGGAGTTCTATAACCCCAACCAGTCAAATACTGCTACGGCCAATATCCGCGAAATCAACTATGACAAATCATGGGCCGAGTATCAGAACTGGAACAACAATACCGACTGGGTAGACGCAGTGACCCAGTTTGGTGGTCTGCACTCATACGACCTCAATATCAGTGGTGGTGGCGAGAAGGCACAGTTCCGTATCTCTGGCGGCTACGAGAAGCAGACCGGCTCAATCATACAGCAGGAGTTCGACCGTTTCACAACTCGCCTCGTATTGGACTATGACGTATCGTCACGCATACGTTTCCAAACCAACTTTGCATTGACCTACACTGATAATCTGAAAAACTATGCAGGCTTGCTCGACATAGCACAGAAAACAGCGCCCAACATGAGTATCTACCGTCAGGATGCTGCAGGAAATGACCTCGATGAGTTCCATATCATGAACCCACAAGGTACGCTCAACGGCAACACTCCTTACAATGGCAACTACTCTTCGTATGAATTGCGCTCAATCCGCTCACTGGGTAACCCCATCGCCTATTCTGAATTGGCATGGAAGAACGAACAAACCTACCGTATCACTCCGAATTTCGAGCTGAGATACGAACTCTTGGGAGTAGATTATGGAGAGCACCGATTGACCTTCAAGGGACGTGTAGACTTTGACATCTACGCCGCTTCAACTCCTGCTTATGCAGCAGCAGGTCTCTCTACCTCTCAATGGGGAGCAGACTTCTCCTACAACACCAGCGAGAAGAGCGAAAGTAACCGTCTGAGAGTAGGTACCCGCGGCGAATTTGTATTCACTCCCTATTTCCAGAATGAAGACTGGAGTGCAACCATGCTGGCACGCTACGAGGTAAATACGCAAAGAAGTACCAACCAATTTGTACGACAGTTCTCTTTGCCCGACGGAATCACCTCGCCGACAGCTCCTGGAGCATTACCTTTTGACGATAATACTAATGGTCTGAGCAGCGGTAACAGCCGCGCCAACTCACAGTACTGGCTCTACAATGCCCATGCCTCTTACAAAGGAATCTACAACTTAGGATTCTCACTCCGTGCCGACGGAGACTCTAAGTTCGGTCCTAAACAGAAGTGGGCTTACTTCCCCGGTGTATCATTGCGATACAACCTCTCTGACGAGGCTTTCTTCGAACCAATACGCGATGAAATCTCCATGCTTGGTTTGCGTGCTTCGTGGGGTATCGTAGGTAAGGCTCCTGATGCCGACTACCTCTTCTTCAATGCCTATAACTTGGGAGCAGGTAGCTATGGCGGTAATCCCACAGCAGTAATGGATGGCCTGAAACTTGATGACCTGCGTTGGGAGAAGACCACTTCGTACAACCTCGGTTTCAACCTCACCTTCCTTAAGGATATTATCAACGTAGACTTTGACTACTACCATAAGGATACCAAAGACCTGTTGCAAACAAAGGTAGCCATTCCGACAACAACCGGTTACTCACAGTTAGCCTACCAAAACGTAGGTAGCATGACCAACGATGGTTGGGAAATGAACGTGAACGCCAACAAGTTCCTGACGATTGGCAAGTTCTCGATGAGCGCAGGCTTCAACATCGCACAGAACTATAATGAGATTACCGAAATGGACGACCGCGTACTCAGCTCCATCAACTCAGAATGGGATGCTACATCGCGCGGAACCTTCCAAAACCGTATTCAGGTGGGCAACCCGCTCGGCTCCATCTACGGATTCCGCTACAAGGGTGTTTACCAGTATACCTACGACTACCTGACCAATATGCGTACTGAGAAGGGATGGAGCAACGATGAGTTTGAGGCCAACCTCAATCAGATGCTCGCCGAAGGTAAAACATTCCCCGTAGTAGTGGGCGAAGATGGTAAAGTAATCATGCAATCAAATGGTCTGCCACAACGTATGGTATACAACTATGTAGACGGCAATGCCACCTACTCGTTCCAAGGTGGAGACGCCATCTATGAGGACATCAACCATGACGGTCAGATCAATGCACTCGACATCGTATACCTTGGCAACTGCTTGCCCAAGCTAAGCGGCGGTTTCAACGTATCGCTCAACTATGGCAAGTGGACTTTCAAGGCACGTTTCATGTTCCGCTACGGCAACAAGGTCATCAATGAGGCACGCCGCTCTTTGGAGTCAATGTCTAATGCATACAACCAGACCTCTTCAGTAAACTGGCGTTGGCGTAAGGATGGCGATGTGACATTGATGCCACGCGCTATCTACCAGTACGACGACGGTTCGGCTTACAACAGCCAGGGTTCTAGCCGTTACGTAGAGGATGGCTCGTTCGTGCGCTTCCAGAACCTGCAGTTTGGCTACAACTTCCCCACCGAGAAGGTGAAGAAATATGGCCTCAACCGTTTGCAGGTATATGTAACAGCCAATAACCTTTTCTGCTGGACACGCTATTCGGGTGTAGACCCCGAAATAGCTATCAGCGGTTGGGGACAGGCTACCGACAAATCGCAGACTCCGCGTCCGAAGTCATTTACTGCTAACATCTCCCTTGAATTCTAAAAACAGTCGAGCATTATGAAAAAGATACTATCAATTATACTTTTAGGTTTCTCCATGGTGTCTTGTATAGACACAATTGTCATTCCCGACAACAAGACTGTGGAAGAGGACTTTTGGCAAACAAAGAGCGATGTAGCCATGATGGTAAACGGCGCATATGCCGAGATGGCCAACAGTGACCTGCAACAGCGCCTTGTGGTATGGGCCTCCCGCTCTGACGAGTTGAACGTAAACTCATCACTGAACAACAGAGACCTCAACCAGATTTATTCCGCCAACATCCAGACAACCAACGGATACTGTAACTGGAACACTCTGTACTCAACCATCAATGCTTGCAACTTGGTTATCTCCAAATCAGAGGAGGTGATGAGCATTGACCCCAACTATTTGGAAGGCGACCACCGCAACAATGTCGGGCAGATGAAAGCATTGCGCTCATTATGTTACTTCTATCTTGTACGCGTATTCCGCGATGTACCTCTAATTCTTGAGCCTTATAAGTTGAGTTCACAAAATATGAATGTGCCCCAAACAGCTCCAAGCATTGTTATTGATCAAATCATTGCAGATTTGGAGGAGGTAAAGAATTACACCTTATCATCACAGACAATCACTGACCGCATAGCACGTTGTGGCTACTTCACTCGTGATGGAGTTTATGCCTTACTTGCTGATGTGTACCTTTGGAAAGCCTCGGTTTTGGGTGATGAGAGTTGCTATGACAAATGTATAGAATGCTGTAACACCATTCGCAATAATCGTAAGAACGCAATGAGCAGCCAGGGGAACTTCAAACCTGATGGAACCCTCTTTGATGATGATGGGTATGATCTGAACACTTATTTGAACTACTTCTCCTTGTTCACACAAGGTGGCAACGACCAGGAATCACTCTTTGAATTGCAGTTCACCAATAACGAAGGCTTGTGTAAAGTATACAACAAGAACTCAAACAATGCCAATGCCCAACCTCAATTCTTTACAAACAATGTGTATGCAAAGATTGCTACAGGCGAGAACTACATATTCAATCACGACAACTACAAATATGATGTACGAGGTTTCCAGAGTGTATTTGGATTCAATGCTGCAGAAGAGGAAGGATTTATGATCCGTAAACATGTGGATGAGGGTATGCTCAGCTCTGTACTAATGAATCAGGAACAAAAGGCCATAGCACGAGTTGACCGTGCTTACACAGGTTACGATCAGAACTGGATTGTCTATCGCGTAACCGACGTTATGCTGATGAAAGCCGAGGCTTTAGTACAGAAGGCACTTATGAAAGTGCAGAGCAATAGCTACCTCTTGGATGAGATAGCTGCAGCAACCACTCCCGAGGATTCTCTGGCATTGGCCAACCAACTTCAGGAAATCAACCAAACGATTTCGTCCTATAACGTGACAGCTGTTCGCCAAGCACAAATCGTAAGTATGCGTGCAATTGCTAAGAACGATATCGTTTCTCAATTAGACTCTACTAAGTATATTATACCAAAGCTTGAGTACGACGGCACCAATCTAGCGGCCTACGTAAACCGACAAGTAAACACCTTCACCGGATTTACGATAACAGCCGAAGAATTGGAAACTCTCGTAATGAATGAACGTGCACGCGAACTGTGCTTCGAAGGAAAGCGCTGGTTCGATATGCTTCGCTACAATTACCGTCATGTAACAGATGTCAACTACGACATCATCCTTGCAGAACAAGGCGCCCATACAAAGAACTACGAAGAAATGCTGAAGCTTATCGCCCGTAAGTACACCTCAGGTGGTGGTTCGGGTGTTACAGCAAAGATGCCTACAGAGCCTTATTTATATATGCCTATCGCCCAAAGCGAAATTGAGGTAAACAGTGCCCTCAAACAGAACCCGGTATATACAGATGGCGGTACCATGGAAAAGAATTAATAACTAAGACAAACAATATTTATTATGAATAAGAATATAGTAAAGGTAGCTCTTGGTATAGTACTGGGTACGACCGTTTCACTGACATCTTGCAGATGGGAGCCAGATGAGTCAAACCTGTATACATTTACGGGACAAACGATCCAGAGCTATCTGCAGGAGAATGATTCGACTTTCCACCTGTTCAACATCATTATGAAGCGTTCGGGATACGATCGTATGATGGCAACATACGGTGAATACACCTGTTATGCTCCTATCAATAGCGGTGTGGAGAGATACATCGATAGTCTCTATAATGACACAGAGGCAAAAGAGCCACACAATGGATTGACAGAAAACAGCGTGAATGGCCTATCTGAGGAACAGTGCAAAGAGATAGCCATGTATCACCTTTCTGCTATGATGAATTCATATGTAGAGGAACTGAGCAACTACAGTGGCAAGGAGATTGCTACAATGATGAACACCCCATTTATCTCGAAACTGGGCGATGACGGTATCGTACGCCTCAACGACGTGGCAGAGGTAACCTCCTATGACCACGAAATGATTAATGGATATGTACATGTAATCAATAATGTCATTCCACGCACCACACGCCGTGTGGCAGAAGTTCTGGAAAAACAGGAGGATTTCAAATTGTTCTTTGAAGCTCTTGAAAAGTGTGGATTGCTTGACTCATTGGCTATAGACAAGAAAACCAATGCTGACGGTACACCCAAGAGCTATCAGCTCGACAACAAGACTGGTCGTCCAGGTTCAAGTTTTACTGCAAGCTATCATGTACCTGCTGAATGTAAGATAAAGTTCACCATATTTGCAGAAGACAGCACAGCTTTCGCAAATGCAGGAATCCATAATTTTGATGACCTAAAGGCCAAATGTGAAGAATGGTATGGCGGTGCTGCTGCATGGTACGACTATCCTCAGAAGGCTGAGAATCCTATCAGCACAGGTGATGATTACACCAATCCATACAATGTGGTAAATATGTTTATGAGATACCATATCATCAAAGCTGGTATGGCTGTATCGAAGTTGGTATATGAGCGTAACAATACGAATGAGAACTGGAACTATGCATTCGGAGGCGAGCCTTACGACTACTACGAGACGATGTTGCCACACACTCTTATGAAAATTTGGCAGCCGCTATATCAGCCTACAGGTGCATCAACCAACATTTGGATTAACCGTTGGCGCAACAACAACACATTGACCGACGAAATTGGAACCTTCGGTAATGATGCTACCCATCAGATAAAACAGCCAGGCTGTATGGTTGTAAGAGGTAAGTCAAACATCCAAGCTTACAACGGATATATTCATGCCATTGACCGTCCGCTTATCTATGATGAGAATGTTCCCAATGGCGTACTCCACGAGCGCCTGCGCATTGATGTCGGCACTATGCTTTATGAACTCATCAACAACGACATCCGCTTTGCTACCATTGCAGAGATTGGAGCAATGAATGTTTCAGGTACAGATGGTACTATGACCCGTCTCCCACTTGACTACTTCGACAATTTCGTAAGCTATAATACCAAGACGCAGATTTCTTGGTACACAACGGGAGCCTGGCGTGCCTGGGAAGCCGATCAGCTTGCGGGTTGGGGCGAGAATGACTTCGCATTCCGCTTGCCCCCTGTGCCTACTGGAGATTATGAGATTCGCATTATCTATCCTCCTATGGGCAACAGCGGCCTTCAGCAGTATTATATCGGAACATCTACCGACCCCAGTTCAATGCAGCCTTTAGGTATCCCCATCGATGCCCGTTATCCAAACTCTGCTTTAGAAGAGGACCGTATGGGTACAGGCTACTTGCTCTCTACCGAATTTGACGACTATGGAGTAGCATCTGACCTTGTAATGCGTAATCATGGTTACATGCGTGCCCCTGCCAGTTTCTCTCGTGGTACATACAATCAAGTGAAGACTCGCGTAAGCACTCCTGACGAACTAATTGCTACCATCAGTAATTGCTGCCGTTATGAGGAAGGATATGGCACCAGTATGATGAGAAAGATACTTGGGACACGTCACCTTGAACAGAACCAGACATATTGGATACGCCTTAAGAACCTCTTGACAGGTTATGACCAATTAGGTTTCTCCATCGACTTTATCGAATTGGTACCTGTTGACATCGTAAACAGCCAAGACTATACCGAAGACTGGTATTAACCATTAAGCATAAATATTTATAAGATATGAAACATCTATATAGAATAAGAATGATGGCAATAGCCTGCGGTATGCTGGCAGCTACATCATGTACCGACTACATAGACTACAATACTGTGCCTGAAGCAATCGACCCCGCTGCAGACAAAACATTGTGGGAGAACATCTCTGCTAATGACAATCTCTCAGACTTTGCATCGGTGCTCCAGAGAGTAGGCTACGACAAAATACTCAACACACCTGGTGCATTTACCGTATGGGCTCCCATCAATGGATCTTTTGATATGGATTCATTGAACCAAGTGAGCGATGCCAAGGTTGAGAAGGAGTTCTTGAAAAATGTCATAGCGAGCTATACGCACCGTGAGAACGATCTCAATGACACTATCGTGTATATGCTTAATGGCAAACTGCTGAAGTTTTCCAATAAGAACACACCTGCTTTGTCATTCGACGGACAATCGATATTGCCCAACAACATGAACCCGGCAGTGTTTAACTATCCAAGTGTAAACGGGCTCCTTTATAACGTAGCTGTTCCTGCAGCATTCAGATATAACGGATACGAATACATCTCAGAGACTGCAGATATTGCCAGCAGTATGGCTACATATGTAAAGAAATATGAGACCATCATACTTGATGAGGCAAACTCAATCAAAGGTGATATTATCGATGGCGTACAACACTATGATGACTCTGTTGTGATAGTCACCAACACACTAATCGAAGAAAATCTTCGTTCACAGATTAATAATGAGGATAGTACCTATACCGTGCTGATTCCTACCGATGAGGCTTGGGAAGAGGCATATAAGAGAATCTCATCTTACTATAAATACATTCCCAAAATTGCTTATCAAGATCTTCAAAGTACAGCGGTTGGAACAAACAAAGGAACTACCGGTACCATTATGAAGGCCGATTTAGGTAAGGTTGAGACAACGCTGTCGTCAGCGCCTGCTGGTTCTGAATTCAGTACTGCTGAAAGTTATTGGACTGACTCCATTACCAAACGATGGATTACCAATAATCTGATTTTCTCGGAAACAAACGGGAAGTATAACTCTAAGCTCCTAACAGGAATGAGTTTTGCCGAGAATGATACGCTGTATTCAACTACACGCAACTATCTGACCAATCCTGCTCTATTGGATGAAGCTACAATAGAACGCATAAAGCTGAGTAATGGTCACGCACGTATCATCAACAGACTACCGTTTACTCCAGAAGACACCTATGCTCCTGTCATCAGAACCTCTAATGTTGGACGTATCGTTACAGCCACAGGTTCGGGATATACCTACGAGAGAATCGACAAGGTTAATCTTGACCCGAAAGTATGCGTACTGGAAGAGGGCTATCCATACCTTACCTACGTGAAGGCCGACATTCCTTCAGCTTCAAACTTTGCAGCAGAGTTGGACTTCTATCTTAACGATGTACTCTCTACCACTTACGATATCTATGCAGTTATCGTTCCTGCCCGTGTAGAGGATCCCACTACCCCGGACTCTGTATGTAAACCTTATACCCTCTATTTTGACATCAACTACACAGATGCCAGCAACACTCAGATTACAGGCCGTTTTGATGGTGACACCATTCAGGTCGGAACAGCTAAAGTAAAGAAGGTTGAGCCCTTCCTGGTAGGAGATTTCAAGGTTGACACAGTCAAGCTCGGACGTATCACCTTCCCCATCTGCTATGTTGGAACAGAGGCCAAACCCAATATAAAGGTGATGCACTCAGTAAACTCTTTCTTGTCATCATACAAGAAGAAATATGAGCAGGTTCTTCGTATAGCTAATATTATACTCGAGCCTGTAGCAATGGAAGAAGATGAATAAACGCTTGAAGATTAAATAGAATATGAAAAATACATTTATAAACATATTGCAGCGACAGGGTCTCAGACTCTCTTTCTGTGCTTTGACTATGTGTTTCTGCACAACAATGCATGCCCAAAATGAATCCGAAGCGCTAAGCAATACACCGCAACGACGCGTTATGGTAGACGAGAACAACCTTATCAGCGTTTCTGGTGTTGTAATTGACGATGTCACCAAAAGTCCGATTGCCGGTGTCCGTGTACAGGTCTTGAATGACAACCGCTACACAGCAATGACCAATGCACAAGGACAATTTACCATCAAGCTTCCCAGCTTCGCTACTGCGCTTTATGTTGAGGCACCCCGCTATATGTCTCAGCAGGTAGCTATCAAGAGCAATGATGAATCCCAACAGGTAAGCATCAGCCTACTTAGCAATAAGTTCAAGGCCATGTATGACAACCAAACCACATACACCGCATCGAAAGAGTTTCATCTTAGAGGTGGCGATGTAACCGCAAACAATGAAATCCAATCGAATCTTGGAGCCGACATCCGTTCTATCAACCGTTCAGGCGCTGTTGACGGAGGTAACACGATGTTCATACGTGGATTGAATTCTATCAATGCCAATGCACAACCTCTTATCATCATTGATGGTGTTGAGATGGATATGCAGTACAATCGCACGACTCTCCATCAGGGACGTACTTTTAATCTATTGTCAACTATCTCGTCAGAAGATATTGAGAAGATTCAGATATTGAAGAATGCTACTGCACTTTATGGAGCACGTGGAGCTAATGGCGTCATCCTCATCGAGACCAAGCGCGGACATTCTATGGCCACCAAAATTGATGCTAATGTTTCAGCGGGTATTACATTGAAGCCCCAGTTGCAGACGATGATGAATGCAGCACAGTATCGCAACTATGCAACAGAGATGTTGGGTACTATCGCAGCACTCAAGAAATCCGAGAACAGAGATATCACATTCAATTTCCTTGACGATAACCCCAATGGCTACTACTACCATATGTATCACAACGATACCAATTGGCAGGACGAGGTATATCGTACAGCCATCACACAGAACTACAACATCAACGTGCAAGGTGGTGATGATATCGGAATGTACAACCTATCAGTTGGCTATGTTGATTCTGAGAGCCCTATCAAGAACACTGCATTCGATCGTTTGAATGTACGCTTCAATACTGACATCGATATCGTGTCTGCACTCACCACAAAATTCGACATGTCATTCTCACGTACCAACAACACGTTGTTTGATGACGGCTTTGCCTCTGACTTGGGTGCAGGAACAATTGTTTCTCCTACAAGCTTGGCAGCCATCAAGTCACCCCTACTCACTCCCTACCAGTACAATAAGCACGTAGGCGGATTTACTCACCTGCTTTCTGAGTACGACAAGTTGTTCAGCCCACTCAGCCAGAGACTTCACAACAACGACTACACCTATTCACTTGCCAACCCGACCTCTATTCTTAGCAATGCTACAGGTGACAACAAGAATAAGGTAGAGAATATGTTCTTCAATGTACATATTGCTCCGAAGTATGAGTTCAACGATCATCTGTCACTCACTACAGAGTTTAGCTATACACTTAATCGCAACTCACAGCGTTATTATCGCCCATCAGAGGGTGTTCCTCCTTTCCTTGTTGAGGGTCTGGGGACCGTCTATAACTTTACCGCTTCACTTTTCTCTAAGGAGACTAATGTATTGAGTAACACCTACGTTAATTGGTCAAATAAATATGGTGCTCATACCATTAGTGCATTCGGAGGTTTCCGCTACAACTACTTCTCTTATGACGGTAGTGATGCCAAAACTCAATTCCGCACTTCTGAGAATGACAAGAATCCTTACCTTACTGCCGACCCTGCAGTAGGTTTCTCCAATCTTTCTGGAGCAAACGATATCTGGAAGAACATTCAATGGTATGCTTCTGGAGATTATAATTATCAGAACCGTTATTTTGCTACCCTATCGCTGATGGCCGAAGCAAATAGCCGTTTCGGAGCCAATGCAGAGGGTGGTCTCAATATGCTTGGAGTGGCATGGGCCATATTTCCCAGCATACAGCTCGGTTGGGTTGTAACAAATGAAGACTGGTTCCCCAAGAACACTGCCATCGATTATCTCCGCATCAATGCTGGCTTTGATATGAGTGGTAACGATGACATCTCCAATTACGCTGCCCGCACATCATTCACTTCTGTGCGATACAACTATAATGCCATCGGTATTCAGTTGACTAATATCGGTAACGACAAGATTAAATGGGAAACTACAACCAAATGGAATGGTGGTATTTTGGCCAATATGTTCAATAACCGACTTTCTGTTGGAGCGGACCTCTATTATCACAGAACCAATGACCTACTCACCTACAAGACCTTTACTACCCCCATCTCTGGTATCAACCAGTATTGGACTAATGGTGGTGCGCTTGAGAACAAGGGTCTTGAAGTTTCTCTCTCAGGAAAGCCTGTTGCTACTCGCAACCTCACACTTGAGGTTGGTGCCAGTGCTGGTCATTACACCAACAAGGTACTTTCACTCCCCCAGCGCTCATTCGTAGATGGCGTTAAGGTATTCAATTCAACAGACTATTGCAACTCTGTATATGGAGAGAACAACATACTTGTATCAGTAGGCAATCCTATAGCACTCTTCTACGGATATGAGACCAAAGGAGTATTCTCTTCAGACGCTGAAGCCAAGAGCGCAGGAAAGAATGGTTATCTCTATATGCTCGACGATGCCGGCAACCAACAGAACTTCACCGCTGGTGACGTACATTTCGTCGACCGTGACAACAACGGATGCATTGACGAGCACGACAAAACTGTCATCGGTAATCCCAACCCCGACATCTACGGTAACATCTTTGGTGTTCTCAACTGGAAGAGATTCACTTTTGACATGGGACTCAACTTCAGCTTAGGCAATGATGTATACAACTACCAACGTAGCATCCTCAACTCTGGATCAACCTTCTATAACCAACAAGTTGCAGAAGTAGGCCACTGGCGCTATGAGGGTCAGATAGCTACACTGCCCAAGCTCGCCTATGGTGACCCAATGGGCAACAACCGCTTCTCTGACCGCTGGATAGAAGATGGCTCATACCTCCGTCTCAAGAACGTGCGACTTACTTATGAGATACCGCTTCCCGAGACCTGGTCAAGATGGTTGCAAAACCTCTCTGTATGGGGCGAGGCTCAGAATGTATTCACACTCACCCGCTACACTGGCAACGACCCCGAATTCAGCATTGGCAACAGCGTAATGTATCAGGGCATTGATTGTGGCAACATTGCACAAAGCCGTGCATTTGTCCTCGGTATGAGAATCAACTTATAAGAAGTACAACACATTTAATAGGATAATATGAAAAAGATTTTATATCCCATCATTGTAGTGTTAGGCCTTATCTCTGTTTCCTCTTGCGAGGATATGCTTATGACAGAGAATGACAGCATGGTAATCAATCCTGAGCTTGACAACAAAACGGACTCTGTATTCTATGCGTTAGGCATTGCACAAGCTATGCAGCAGCTTGCCGACCAATACTTCTTTATCGGCGAGATGCGCGGTGATTTGGTAACTACCACCACCCATACCGACAACAATCTGCGTCAGTTGGCCAACTATTCGGCCAATACGACCAACAGATATGATAGTGCCTATGTGTATTACAAGGTAATCAATAACTGTAACTACTACCTGGCACACCGCGACACAACGTTGTATACGGGTTCTACCAACGTCGCAATCAATGAATATGCAGCTGTGGAGGCATGGCGTGCATGGGCCTATCTACAGTTGGCTCGCACCTATGGAGGAAACGAGCAAGGTGTACCCTTCTACACAGAACCCCTGACCTCTATCTCACAGATTGAGAATGCCAACTTCCCCAAGTTGACATTAACAGAGATTGTAGCTGCGTTAGCCCCCTCGTTGGAGAGATTTACGGGCCTGCAGGTTCCTAGTTATAACTGGGGAGCTTATGCTATAGGAACTACCAACTGGGGAGAGGGCAAGTCCATCAATCCTGAGCTGATTTTTGTTCCTGTCGATGTTGTCCTTGGCGAAATGTACTTGGAAGACGGACAATGGCTCAAGGCAGCCCAGCACTATTGCCGCTACCTCTGCGATAACAGATTGGTATCACAAGACCTCAGCAAGGGTATGAGGAATAATAATAGGATGATAACAATGGATTTGTTCCCTGGAGATTTCGAATTTACTTATAACTCATTCGGAGCCACCTATAACTACATCTTCAACAATGTAGCCTCGCCCGCAGATGTGCTATCCTACATCCCTATGGCTGTAAGTTCACAACGCGGACATACTACGAATATTCCCTTGGCCTTTGGTTATGATTACTATTCAACCGACCGCTCAAACACCTGCCCACGTGTAGAAGAGATACAGATAGCTCCCTCAGCTACCTATCATGCACTGACCGACAGCTGTGACTTTTACTACTACCCAAGCAACTATCGTGGTTCTACCTTGGAGTCAAATCCCGATACTGTACATGTGGCCAAGTTGGGTGACGGACGTGCCAACTACTCAAGCGACGGTAGCGTAGCCAACAACTCCATACTCAATATGGACCCGTCAGACACGACCAAGGTGTATATTGCAAAGGCAAAGAATGCCAATGTATATCTATTCCGCGCCTCTACCGTCTATTTGCATCTGGCTGAGGCTCTTAACCGCCTTGGGCATACTGATGCCGCTTTTGCCATCCTTCGTAATGGTATCTCTACTTACCTTGAAGAGTTGGTACCTGGCGCAGGTGACGTTTATGCCCGACATCAGTATATGACACAAGAGAGTGTTGCTCTGCTCACGAACACGATTCCTTTCCTCAATGCCGAGAACCGCAATATCTTTAATCCTGATAATGTATATGGTATACATCATCATGGTGCTGGCACAATTAATGCCCCTGGCATTGAGAACAATATGTCGGTTAAAGGTTCACAAGGTACAGCTGTAGGTTCCAAGAACAACCACTCATACCTCCCCGACCTCATCATCGGTGCCAAGATGCAGGAGATTGCCAATAGATATAATGTGGCTGTTGGTGCTACCAAGCAAGACTCTATCAACGCTATGGAAGATATCCTCTGCGACGAGTATGCCAAGGAATTTGCTTTCGAGGGCATCCGCTTCTACGACCTCCAGCGTATAGCCCGCCATAAGAATGAGGCAGGCCTCTACGGCTCTGATTTCGGTTCCAAATGGTTTGCCGACAAACTCAAGGGCAATAATCCGCAAGTCAACCTGATGGAGTCCAAGAACTGGTATCTCCCCTTTGAATAACTATAATACCCCGCCCTTATCGGACGGGGTATTTTATGCTTGCACACAAAGAATTATAACAGAAAACTTGCACGGATAAAGAAAAACCTCTATCTTTGCACCGCTTTTCAAAAGAAAGCACAATGAGGATTGTCCTATGGTGTAATGGTAGCACAACAGGTTTTGGTTCTGTTTGTCTTGGTTCGAATCCAGGTAGGACAACACTTAAAACAAAGAGTTAATAAAGTAGTAAGGAAGAGAGGCTTATGCCTCTCTTCTCTTATTGTTACACAATCTTTGTAGCAAATAGTTAGTATCTTTTTCCTTTTTTTCGTACCTTCGCGTATGATAAGTCAACACGCACAATAAGTATACCCATGAACAAAAGATTTAGTCTCGTAATGACGGCTCTGCTATGCTTGTCAGCCCAAGCCATAGGTGCCACAAAAATCAATCGTAAGGCGTTGCTACAGCGCAACAACCCAATAGTGCAAACTTTTGACACCTTGTCCTCACTCTCTGTGGGAAATGGTGGATTTGCCGTAACAGTTGACGCTACAGGCTTGCAGACATACCCCGAACACTATTCAAAAGGTATACCCTTGGGCACGCAGTCTGATTGGGGGTGGCACTCATTTGCCAATCCTAAGAACTACAAGCCCGAGGATGCATTACGAGACTACGACTTCGGCCGTGGACGAACAGAGCCCTATTCGGTGCAGTTCAACGACCCGGGCCGCCAGCAAGATGCAGCCAATTGGCTACGTATCAATCCGCATCGCCTGCATCTTGGCATTGTAGGCCTTGAGTTGCCGTCTACCACTACGATGGATGATTTCACTGACATCAAGCAGACGTTGCTGCTGGGAAGTGGCATAATAGAGAGCAGCTATACACTACAAGGAATACCCGTAAAGGTACAGACAGTATGCCACCCCGAACGGGACCTGATAGCAGTACGCATCAGATCAAAGCAACCTATGCCCATCAAACTACGCTTCCCCTACCCTACAGGAGTACACGCCGACGATGCATGTGACTGGAATGCCGATGACAAGCATACCACCAATCTGGTATCGAAACGAAACAACAAAGCTGTTTTCAAGCGCACCATAGATGCTACGACCTACTACGTCGCCATACAGTGGCAGGGCAACGTATCTATTGTCAAGAAGGCAGAGAATTACTTTGTCATTACACCTGAGAAGGGCGACTTTGCCTTCTCATGCGAATACCTCCCGACATTTACCCCCACCTTTGCCGAGGTTGCTATCCCTACATTCAAGGAGACGGCCAATGCATCGGCCGCTTCATGGGCCTGGTTTTGGAATGAGGGCGGTGTTGTAGACTTCTCTGCATGTACCGACCCACGTGCCCCAGAACTGGAGCGTCGTGTAGTGCTGAGCCAGTACCTTATGGCCATACAGGCCGCAGGCGACACGCCTCCCCAAGAGACAGGTCTGACCTACAATTCATGGTTTGGCAAGTTCCACTTGGAAATGATTTGGTGGCATCAGTCGCACTTCCCCCTATGGGGTCATGCCGATAAACTCAACCACACCCTTTCATGGTACGAGAAGGCGCGTCCTATGGCACGCAGTATTGCAGAACGCCAAGGCTACGATGGCATACGATGGATGAAGATGACTGACCCGTCCGCCGGTGAGGCTCCCTCAAAGGTTGGTAGCTTCCTCATTTGGCAACAGCCTCATCTCATATACTTGGCAGAATTGGTCTATCGTGCCAATCCCACCAAGGAGATACTCGACAAGTATTTCAATCTGATACAGGAAACGGCAGAGTTCATGTACTCCTTTGCCGACTATGATGAAGAGAACGATAGATATATACTCAAGGGAATCATTCCTGCGCAAGAGACCCTACGGGCTGCAGAGACCGTCAATCCGCCTCTCGAGCTATCGAGCTGGCACTACGGTTTGTCTACCGCACAACTATGGCGCAAGCGTATGGGGATGAAGAGAGTACCCGAATGGGACGAACTGCTTGAGAAGCTGTCGCCCTTGGCAGCTGATGACCAGCAGCGCTACCTAGCTGCCGAGACAGCACTCGACTCATATACCAATACCCGTTACCTCACCGACCACCCTGCCGTACTGGGCGCCTTGGGCATGTATCCAGCCAACAGGCTGATTGATGAGACACTGATGAGCAATACCCTGCATGCCCTCTGGGACATCTGGGGATGGGACACCAGTTGGGGATGGGACTATCCGATGACAGCCATGTGCGCTGCCCGTTTGGGCGAACCCGATAAGGCGGTAGATGCCCTGCTCATGAACGAGACAAAGAACACCTATCTGCCTAATGGACATAACTACCAATCGCCCCGCCTGCGCCTCTATCTGCCAGGCAATGGAGGTCTGCTCACTGCAGTGGCCATGATGTGTGCGGGTTGGGATGGCAGCACGGGCACAAACCCCGGCTTCCCTGCCGACGGCACCTGGAATGTCAAGTGGGAAGGCCTTTCACCGATGCCGTAAGAGGCTTCTGCAAAAATTATCAAAAGAAAGAAACTTGTTTGCGGACTGACAACATGCTAAGACTACAGAGACTACTACTGGCATCCCTCATGCTGATAATGGCGGCAGGCACGTTTGCCGCGCGAGACGAGCGCACACTGCGCTACACCCCCGATGGTGAGGATTTCGTCATTGTAAACGGCGACCGCAAGTTTACCCGCGCCCTCTATGGCGGGCACACAGGCTTCCGCCTTGAGACGAGCGATGTGCCCGAGTTTGCGTTCTATCTGCCCCATATGGGAGGCAACCTCTCCTTTTCGCTGCAGCACGTTGGGCAGTCCCTGTCGCTCAATGATGCCGGGAGGGTAGAATCGCGCTACCGTGCCGGCAGCCGCATCTACCATATCACAGACCCTCTGCTGGGCAATGGACGCCTCACTATCACCGCACTTGCCTGCTATGAGGAGGATGCTGCCATATGGCAGGTCAAGACCGAGGGCATACCTTCGGGGATAGAATTGCAGATGCTCTATGGAGGCGCATCGGGTAGCCGTTTCAGCCGCGAGGGCGATATGGGTGTCGACCCAGCCGACTGCTTCCATCTGAAGCCCGCCTATTGCAAAGGCAACGACTACACATTGCAGGGCGAAGGGTTCAAGGTCATCTTCGGGCAGAAGAGTCGCTATGGCGATAAAACCCTCTATGCCACCTTGCACCCCGAGAGCCGCCTGCACGTCAGCCAACTGGGCACCGAACGTCCCGAAGCTACGGACGAGACCGACTGTCCTGTCATGAAAGCAGCGCTGACACTCCCTGCAGGCGAGCACACCTACTACCTGTATATCGGACGCGACCGCCAACCGCGCTACGAGGAGCTTCCCGCACTCTTTGCCTCTACTGAGCAGCAGCGTGCCCAACTGGCATCGCAGCTCCGCTTCACCACCCCCGACCCCTACTTCAACACCATTGGCAGCGCCCTCTCCGTGGCTGCCGATGCCATCTGGAACAATGAGGTGTGGCTCCATGGAGCCATTGGCTGGCGCGTACCGCTCGTAGGCTGGCGTGCCGGATATACGGGCGATGCCCTTGGCCTGCACGACCGCGCCCGTACCCATTTCAACAACTACGCCGCTTCGCAGGTGACCGAGGTGGCTCCCACCATCCCCCACCCCGCACAAGACAGCGCACTCAACCTTGCCCGCTCGCTCAAGGCTTGGGGCACACCCATGTATAGCAACGGCTACATCTGCCGCAACCCCAACAAGCCCACGCAGATGCACCATTACGACATGAACCTCTGCTACATCGACGAGTTGCTGTGGCATCTCAATTGGACCGGCGACTGGGAGTATGCCCGGGAGATATGGCCCGTGATAGAGCACCATCTGGCTTGGGAGAAACGCAATTTCGACCCCGACGATGACGGCCTGTACGATGCCTATTGCTGCATCTGGGCGAGCGACGCCCTGTACTACTCGGGCGGTGCCGTTACCCACTCATCGGCCTACAACTATCGTTCAAATCGTATGGCGGCAGAACTGGCCACACGATTGGGCATGCCCGACAAAGCAGCCCAGTATGCCCGCGAGGCACAGCGCATAGCCGAAGGGCTCAGCAGCCGCCTTTGGCTCGATGAGCAGGGCGTATGGGCCGAGTGCCAAGACCTCATGGGGCTGCAACGCCTGCATACCTACCCAGCCATCTGGACCATCTACCACGCCATAGACAGCGAGGTAGGTACGCCCGAGCAACGCTATCGCGCCACGCAATACATCGACCGCGAGATACCCCATATCCCCGTAGTGGCACCCGGTGTAACGCCCGAGTCCGATGGATTGGGATTTGAGCAATATGCCACCATCTCTACCACAAGCTGGCAACCCTATGCGTGGAGTATCAACAATGTTGCCTTCGCAGAGGTGATGCATACGGCACTGGCCTATTGGCAGGCAGGGCGTTACGAGCACGCCTTCCATCTGCTCAAGAGCTCCATGCTCGACGGCATGTACATGGGCAACAGCCCAGGCAACTTCGGGCAGATATCGCACTACGATGTAGCCCGCTCGGAGTGCTACCGCGACTTTGGCGACCCCATCGGCGTAGCCTCACGCGCATATATACAGGGCCTCTACGGCATCCTCCCCGACAGGCTCAGCGGCACGCTGGTCATCCGTCCCGGATTCCCCAAGACATGGGACGAAGCCTCTATCGAGACCCCCGACATACGCTACACCTTCCAGCGCGACGGACGCAAGGACAGCTACTCCCTGCACCTGGCACCTACGTTCGGGGTCGACACGCTGTCGCTCCGGGTTCGAGCCTTCTACGAAGATATCGCCTCCGTACGCGCCAATGGGAAGAAGGTAGCCTGGTACATCGTGCCGGGTAGCGTAGAATACCCCCTGATAGAACTAGCCATACCCGCCAAAGACACCTACGATATTGACGTAAAAATCCGATGGAAAGGCGAAAAATTGAATGTCTCGCCCTCCCGCGAAGGCTTTGTCGAAGCACAGCAGGGAGCCATGACCTGGATACGTCCGGCACTACAGCAAGAGCGCACCATACAGTCTGTAGGCAATGCCACACTTGGCGACTTTGAGGAGGTGAGCCCCCACAAGCTGGAGCCCATATCACTCACCCATCTGCTCAACGATTCGGTCACCAACATCTTCACCCCGCGGTACCTCTCCCCCCGCCCCCCCTACACCACACTGCAGATTCCCGTCAACGGCATCGGCGAGTGGTGCCATCCGAAGACGGAGTTCGTGGTCAACGACTCGGCAATGCGCCAGTCAGAGCGCTTCGACACCCCGATGGGCGTTCCGTTCCTCACACCTACCACAGGCAACAACATCCTCTTCACCTCACGCTGGGACAACTTCCCCACCTGCGCCACCATCCCGCTCGAGGGGAAAGCATCGCACCTATACCTCCTGATGGCAGGCTCCACCAATGCCATGCAGAGCCGCATAGCCAACGGCGTGGTACGCGTGCAGTATGCCGATGGCCTCACCGACTCGCTCCTGCTCATCAACCCCGTCACCTGGTGCCCCATAGAGCAGGACTACTATGACGACGGACTAGCTTTCGACCTTGAGCGCGAGCGCCCCTACCGCGTGATGCTATCCACAGGAGAGGTGAGCAAGACACTGAGCGCCACGCTCAGCCACAACAGCTTCGATGCCCCTGCCGCAGCACGCATGGTAGACCTCAACAGCTCCGGAGTCTTCGGCAACGAGCTCAAGGGAGGTGCCGGGCAGCTGCTCCACATCCGCCTACGCCCCGATGTACCGCTCATAGGAGTAGAGCTGGAGACCCTGTCCAACGACGTACTCATCGGTATCATGGCCATCACCCTGCAGCGATAGACATACGAAAAAGCCCCCCTCACCGTTTTTAATCATAAAGAAACCATAAGAGACCTCCCCTATGAGAAGACGATACATCATCATCATAGCCCTCATGGTGCTGCAAGCCTGCACCAACTCATACCCCATCTACAGCAACAAGTACCCCGTATCCTTCTCGTGCGACACATCCATGCCCCCCTTCAATAGCATACAAACACTGGGATGCTTCATCTCGGTGCGGCAGCGCCCGGCAAAAGACGGCTACACCGTATACACCAATACAGGGATGGCCTACGAATACCCCCTCACCGAGGTGCAGTCCCGCGTATTCTCCTACGGGCTCGCCGGACTCATCATCGGCTCGCCCTGGCATGCCGAGGGCGAAGTCTACGCCTACGACCTAGGATGCCCGCAGTGCGACAAACCCTCAGCACGCCTCACCATCGACACCACCCCCTATGCCAAGTGCAGCCGGTGTGGCACCCGGTACGAGCTCAACAACAACGGCTACGCCACCAATGGCGGCCACCCACTGCTACGCTACCCCACAACCCGCAACGGCAACATGCTGATGCTGCACAACTAAGAAAGGAGTGGGACTACTACATACCAACCATCGAGGCGCTATATAACATCAATAAATCGGTGATTGAGCATATAGAATAGAAACATTCGACAAGCACCCACTTATTCAATAAACAACGATGGTTATATCCTCCGCCTCTAACCCTTCGGGATAGACCGTGAGGCGGATAATACCTGTAACATCGAAAGGACGAATGACTACCATTGCGCAGCCCTGATGAGTACGTAATACATTCCACGAAGAGGACATGCCTTTACTGTTTCCCGCAGCCACGATAAAGCCTGGGCCACGGATGTGGAGTGAAAGAGGCAATTCGGCATCGGGCAGGACGTTTCCATCGGCGTCGAGCACCTCTATTTTTACGAAGCAGAGTTCGCCATTGGCAGGGGATATATCCTTACAATCCGCACTCAGATGAATAGACTTGGGGTCACCTATGGTATTAAGACGGAATATGTCCGCGAACCCGATGTAGCGAATCTTCGTGCGTGGCTTCTGGGGTGCCCATAGCAGGCGGTCGTTAAAGAGTGTACTTGCACTTATCTTTCTAGGGACATACGGAACATGGAATGTCGCCTGATGAGTCCGCTTGTCTAACCTGGCGCTACCGACAAGTCCGTCGTTCAGGTGAAGGTGTACCCAATCGCTCTTGCTATAGACATTCACCTTCATCGTGTCGCCTTCGTATCCCGGCCATGTCCATCGCTGCACTTCGGGGAGCCATACGACAGAATCGGTCCGTGTGGTGTCGGGAGCCGATACAGCCATCGTGATGCTACTGACAAGACGCTCGGCCTCCAACCGATAGGCATGAGGTGTCTTACTTCCTATGCAATCGCGTTCATCGCTCCACAGGGAACTGGTTAAGATACCAGTCACGGCTATAGGGCGACTCTTATCAATGGCTGCCACCACAGGCATCTCGCGCAGCGAATCATTGATGCACCACATGACGATGGAGGGGTGATTGCGGAAACGCTTGACATTGTCGGCAGTCGCCTGCCCGCTCCACCCCTCATCGGGATGTATAGGGCTAAAAGCGTCTACGAGAACCATGACACCCAAGGTGTCGCAGGCCGTGAGAAAATGTTCCGAGAGCAGTCCCATAGGGCAGCGCACGGCGCTATATCCATAGAACTGCATGTGCTCTACAAGCAGCGCCTCGGCACGTCGGAAGGCGGTATAGCCTGTCAGCCTGCCGTTGTAGTCCAAGATGGAACCTTGTAGCAGTGGCGACTCATCATTGCATACCAGCCCCATGTAGGGGCTATACTCTATAGTGCTGATGCCAAAGGGAATACGCAACGTATCAGACAGGCCCTCTGTTGTCGTTACCCATATGTCCGCTTTGTACATAGCGGGGGTATCATAGGACCAGCTTTGGGGATTGCTCAGAACAATGTTGGTTGCAAACTCCGTACTGTCTGCAATATGCATTGGATAGAGTTCCTCAAAGACCTTCTCCCCATCGGGGTCTGTGATGACCACCTCAATATTTCCATCCGTAGCCATCGCGGTATTCCTGAGCATTGCCGACAGATTCAGATCGGCATGCCAACGACCTCGTTTTCTATATACACGAGTGGTCTGTATCTGGGCACTCCAATCGTCAAGATAGATGCGGCCAGTCTTTATCAACCAAGTGTCGTGAGTGATGCCTGCTCCGCGATAGTCTGTATCGCTCCAAGGCGCAGCACTGACACGTACGGCCACCGTATTGTTCTCCCATGGAGCATATAGATAAGGTGTGACATCTACCCGGATTGGCTGGTAGCTGCAGGGTGTACGATATACCGAGTGTCCGTTAACCCATACCTCGGCCTGCCCATGTATACGTTCGAAGTATAGGAACACTCTCTTATCGGCTTCGTCGTCCCGGATAGTGAAGGTCTTCCGATACCATCCGACCGTATCGGTCAGTTCGTCTATCATATCCAGCGAATCGGGTTCCATGCGCCAGTCGTGCGGCAAGTCAACCATACGCCAGTACTCATCAGAGAAGTCAGCCTGCATGGCATAGGCAACATCGCCCCGATGAAAGCGCCACGCATCATTAAACAGGGTTTGTCGGTCATCAGCATACAGCACCTGACTGAGCAGTAGCAATAGGGCAGCTATCGTGGATTTCAGTTTCATCGTGCGGTAGTGATTTTCAGTTCTTGACAAGAGGCACTCCTCCATTGGTCATACCCTCTACACTGACACTCATCGAGCGGGAGTAGCCGTTGTTGTAGAAGTCAATACTAGCCTTGCCTCGCTCATCGGTCTTCACGTCGGGGTTCCAATAGATGGTGCGGCGATAGTCGGCATCGCCCTTGATGGGGCCGTTGGGATATTCGGGTGTGTAGAACTCCATCTTGGGAGAGTAACCGTCAAAGGTGGTTTGACGCGTGTTCTTGTTCCACGATATGCGATTCTTACGACCGGGATGAAGATGTATCTCTACGACATAGAGGCCGGCAGGATAGAACATCCCTTTCTCTTTTGCATGCTTTTGTACATAGCGTATATCGCTTATTTCAAGGCATTTCACCACGTCTTCAATGCCCATATAACTATTTGGGGTATCATATACGATGATGCTCTTGACGTCAGCAATATCGATATCATAGCCCGGAAGGCTGGAGGGTTCGGTGACATTATTCTTTCCCTCTTTGATGAGCCAGAATGTACGAAAATCATTGATTAGCGTCTTCCTCATCAGCCAACGATGGTAATATGACCGTGCACCGCGTAGATTAGCGCCTTCCGTCTGTCTCTCTGTTACAAACACCATCATCCCAGACATGTTTGCTCCCACTTCCTTCTCAGAAGGTGCACGGGTTTCGGACTCATGTTCTTTATCAGGGTTATCTGCAAGAAATTGCTCCCAAGTTTCTCCGTCCGAATAGGTGACATCATACCCCTTATCCACCAGATAGTCGGCTACGGTGTAGGTATATTCCCCCTTGTCGGTCATCAGCTCGGCATCCTTCGCCACGTCGAACGCCTGGAAGGTGCAGTAGTCGATGTATTTGCGGCGACCCTCCACCTCCACGTTGTCGAGCACGATGGTCTTATCGCCAAGATAGTCTTTCTTCACCTCGCTCACCCAAGGGGTGTACATGGTGCTGTCGATGCGGTGCTGCAGATGCAGTTGGCCCGTCTCGTAAGCTATGACATCGGGAGCCGTGGCACGTTCCAAGCGCAGGCGGGTCACTACAGGCTCACCATCGCGGTAGGTCTGCAGATTAAGGTCCCACTCGCCCTCGAAGTCCTGGAAGGCTGCTCCCCAATAGCCGTTCTCGTCGGTCACGGAGCGCATCTCCTGCACCTGCTTACGGTCGGGGGAGTAGAGCTTCACCTTCACCTCGATGCCTGCCATGGGTTCGTCCTTGCGCGGATGCAGTGCCCAGCCGTCGAGCACAAGGGCGCCTTCGGTATAGTGGTTAATTCTGGAGGGGGTGTTGCCCGACATCCGCTGCCAGTCGTAGCGGCTCCAGCCCTGCACCAGCATCAGGCGGTCCAGTGCTGCGCGGTGCTCCTCGTCGTCGGCCTCGAAATAGTATTCGGGATGCTCTATGTACCCCTTCAACTCTGACGATAGCAGCATGTAGCTGCGCAGGTCGTCGGTGTATCCCATGCCGTAGTCGGCAGCATCGCGTACCGCAAGCGAGAAGTGGTGATTACCCTCCTCCTCTACCTGCAGGCGCAGCCTCACCTGTTCGAAGGGGCCGTAGGCCTTCTTGTTGGTGGTGACGGACACGCCTGTAGACTCTATGCCGTTGTTGATGAAAAGCATGCGTGTGGCGTACAGCGTGCCCTCCGCATCGAAGAGGCTGAACTGGTACACTCCCGTGGGCAGCTTGTGGGTGCGTACGGTGCGGCTGAAAACCGTGGTGCGCATCGTGAGCGTGTCTATCAGCTCACACTTGCCGTGGCGCACCAGGGTGTAGCCCAAGAGGCGCTCGGCTTCGGGCTGCCGTGTGGTGATGGCCACCTGCAGGGTATTGTCATCTTGCGGAGTGAGACGCAGGGCGTAGCCTTCCTCCTCGGGTTTGGGAAGCGTGAAGGTGTATTCCTTGCCTCCGTAGCGGGCCTTCACCTTGGTTTGTCGCTCCGTAGGGGTGTAGAGGAAGCTTCCCATGCCGCGGTGTTGGGGTGAGAGGGCAATCTCGGTGCCGTCGGCATCGGTCAGCGACTCTATCGTCACGCCCTGTCCGTCCCGTCCTGTAGCCTTGAAGGCGATGTGGTTCGTGACTCCTGCGATGAGATGGCCTCCTTCGGGCAGGAAGTCGATGTTGAGTGCTTTGCTCTCTGCTGTCTCGGGGCGCTCAATGCCAGCAGCCTTGTAGATGTCCAGCTCGGGATTGCTGTAGTCGCCCTCCTTCTCGGGAGCCTTGTATACGGGGAACACGCGGGAGAAGCAGCCGTGCGCGTCGAAGTTGAGCATGGTGCGGGTGTAGGCACGCACCTCGTAATATCCGCTGGGGTAGCCCAACACACCGCGCTTCTCGTTGGCCTCCTCCACCGAGGGGTCCACAAGGGGCAGCGAGCCGTGGCAACGCCCGTCGACAATCTGAAGCTTCTGCTGGCGCAGCACCACACCTGTAGGCGAGAGCAGCTCTACGTAGAGCACCTTGCTGTCGGCTGCCGTGCCCTCGGTAGCTTTCAATACGGTGGCGCTGAACCAGATGGTCTCACCCTGGAAGTAGGCGGTATTGTCAAAATGTAGGTACACCTTCTCCTGCGGACACAGACGGTTGAAGTGGTTGATATGCGCGCCTTGCATGAGGATAGCCTGAGCCTGCTCGTGCAGAGTTTGGGCAGGGGCGATAAAGCACGAGAGGCATAGCAGAAGGACGGCAAGAAGGTGTTTCATTTCGGTAGGTCTGGTCAGGTATTGTTGTTGATACAAAGGAATATAAAATCCACCATATATACAACATTATCCTTCAGTTTTTTCGGCTTTTGTAAGAAAACAGCTGTAATACTTTGTTGTGTCTGCAAAAAAGAACAGAGGAGCCGTCCTTTCTCGGGAGGCTCCTCTATTCTTTTCGGTCAAGTGTTACTGAAATGGGTTACGCTTTGCGAAAATAGGCCATTTCATCGGGGTTTATACGGCTGATGTAGCCGGCATGCTTGTCTACTTCGGCTTCGGCCCAGCGCACGAAGACGTTGGCCGAGGTGGTGAAGAGCTCGGCATTCGTGGTGGCATCCTGCAGGAGGAGGTAGCCCATGATGATGTAGCCGGCCATCTCGACGAGGCGACGGGCGGTGAGGTCGATGAGCTCCTGCGAGCCGTGCCCGGTGACGGTGGCTACAGCTTCCTCGTAGCGGGTGGCCATGGCATCGAGGCGGGCCTTGAGCGGTGCCATCTCGGGCGATACCTCCCACTGGGCAAACTCCTTCATGGCACCGGCATAGAAGCCAGAGGTGGCGTAGCGGATGGCTGCCACTACCTGCAGCTGGGTGGTGCCCTCGTAGATGCTGGTGATGCGGGCATCGCGGTAGATGCGCTCGCAAGCGTAGTCCTTCATGAAGCCCGAGCCGCCATGCACCTGGATGCAGTCGTAGGCGTTCTGGTTGCAGAACTCGCTGCCCAAGCCCTTGGAGAGGGGGGTGAAGGCATCGGCCATCTTGGCGTAGTACTTCTGCTCCTTGCGCTCCTCGGGGGTGAGCTTGCGCTCCTTGCTGATGTCGTCGAGTGCCTTGTAGATGTCTACGTAGCGTGAGGTCTGATAGAGGATGGTGCGTGCTGCGTCGAGCTTGGCCTTGATGTTGCCAATCATCTCGGCTACGGGCGCCATCTCGATGATGGCCTTGCCAAACTGACGGCGGTCGCGGGCGTAGGCCAGCGCCTCCTCGTAGGCAGCCTGTGAGATACCCACGGCCTGGGCGGCAATGCCGAGGCGGGCACCGTTCATCAGTGCCATCACGTATTTGATGAGTCCGAGGCGGCGCTCACCGCAGAGCTCGGCCTTGGCGTTCTTGTATACGAGTTCGCAGGTGGGGCTGCCCTTGATACCCATCTTGTTCTCGATGCGGCGTACGGTGACACCACCGTTCCGCTTGTCGTAGATGAACATGGAGAGTCCACGGCCGTCCTTGGTGCCCTCCTCGGAGCGGGCGAGCACGAGGTGTATGTCGCTGTCGCCATTGGTGATGAAGCGCTTCACACCGTTGAGGTACCAGCAGCCGTCGGCCTCGCTGTAGGTGGCCTTGAGCTGTACGCTCTGGAGGTCGGAGCCTGCATCGGGTTCGGTGAGGTCCATACTCATGGTTTCACCGGCACATACGCGGCTGATGTAGTGCATCTTCTGCTCCTCGCTGCCAAACTCGTAGATGGTCTCGGCACAGTCCTGCAGTGCCCACAGGTTCTCGAAGCCTGCATCGGCACGGCTCACCATATCGGCTGCAATCATGTAGGGTACGCTGGGGAAGTTGAGTCCTCCGAAGCGGCGGGGCATAGCCATACCCATGAGTCCTGCCTTGCGGCAGGCGTCCATATTGACATCGGTGCCCGATGCGTAGCGCACGCGGCCGTTCTCGCAAACGGGGCCTTCGTGGTCTACACCCTCGGCGTTGGCAGCGATGATGTCGCCGCATATCTCGCCGATGATTTCGAGTACCTTATCGTAGTTGTCCATAGCGTCCTCGTGGTCCTGAGGCGCATAGGGGTACTGGTCTTTCTCTGCGAAGTCGCGTTCGCGGAGCTCCACGATGCGCTTCATCAACGGATGGTTCAAGTAATGCTTGAGTTCCGGACTGTCGGTATAGAAATTTGCCATGGTTACTTGCTGTTCTTCTTGTAATACTTAATCATTTTGGGCACCACATCCTCTACGCGACCTGTGATGACATAGTCGGCGATGGTGTTGATGGGAGCATTCGGGTCGCTGTTGATGGAGATGATCATCGAGCTCTCCTGCATACCGGCGATGTGCTGTATCTGTCCGCTGATACCGCAAGCGATATAGAGCTTGGGACGTACGGTGACACCTGTCTGGCCTATCTGACGGTCGTGGTCGGCAAAGCCGGCATCCACAGCAGCACGGCTGGCACCTACCTCACCATGCAGTTCCTTGGCCAGGTCGAAGAGCAGCTGGAAGTTCTCGCGCGAACCTACGCCATAGCCTCCGGCCACCACGATGGGGGCACCCTTGAGGTTGTGCTTGGCATGCTCCACGTGGCGCTCGATGACCTTTACCACATAGTCGGTATCGGCTACATATTTGGCCACGTCGTGACGGATAATCTCGCCTTGATGGTTAGCGTCGAAAACCTCCTTCTTCATCACACCCTCGCGAACGGTGGCCATCTGCGGACGGTTCTCGGGGTTGACGATGGTGGCTACGATATTGCCACCGAAGGCGGGACGTATCTGATAGAGCAGACCCTCATAGTGCTTGCCTGCCTTCTTGTCGTCGTGCTCGCCAATCTCGAGGGCGGTGCAGTCGGCAGTGAGGCCGCTGTGCAGGGCCGACGATACGCGCGGGCCGAGGTCACGACCGATAACCGTGGCACCCATCAGGGCTATCTGCGGCTGCTCCTCCTTGAAGAGGTTGACCAGTACTGAAGTGTGGGGCAATGAGGTGTAGGGATACAGTCCCTCGGCATCGAACAGATGGAGTACGTCTACACCATAGGGCATCACCTGGGCGGCAATGCCTTCGAGGTTGCAGCCTGCGGCCACAGCCTCCAAGCGACAGCCGAGCTGGGTAGCCAGCGAACGTCCCTTGGTGAGCAACTCAAGGCTCACCTCGGCCACGCGGCTCTCTTCCTGTAATTCTAAGTATACGAATAGGTTGTTCATGTCTTTATCCGATAGTATGGTTCTCCACCAGTTCTACAATCAAGTTCTCAATCTCAGCATCGGTGTCGCCCATGGCCTTACTCTCCTTGGCCTTGAACACGATGTTCTGTATGGCCTTCACCTTGGTGGGCGAACCTGAGAGGCCGCACTGCTCAACATCGGCTTCGATGTCGGCTACGCTCCACTCGGTCACCTCGGCGTTCTTGTAGGTCATCAGCAGCTTGGCATTGCGCGGACGGCAGGGAGCAGCCGAGCCGTTCACGGTGATAACGATAGGCAGCGGACCCTCTACGGTCTCTACGCCACCATCTATGTGGCGCTTCACGGTGATACGTCCGTCCTCAACCTTGAGTATCTCCTCGGCATAGGTTATCTGGGTGAGACCCAGCTTCTCGGCCACCTGCGGACCTACCTGAGCGGTATCGCCGTCGATGGCTTGGCGACCACCGATGATAATGTCATACTTACCCATCTTGCGGATAGCCGTAGAGAGGGCATACGAAGTAGCCAGCGTGTCGGCACCGGCAAAAGCGCGGTCGGTGAGCAGGTAGCCACCGTCAGTACCGCGGAACATACCCTCGCGCACAATCTCTGCAGCGCGGGCAGGACCCATCGTGAGCACCTTCACCGTAGAGCCAGGATACTGCTCCTTGAGGCGCAGGGCTTGCTCCAAGGCATTCAGGTCCTCGGGATTGAAGATTGCAGGTAATGCAGCACGGTTGATTGTACCGTCGGCATTCATGGCATCCTTACCCACGTTGCGTGTGTCAGGCACCTGCTTCGCCAAAACAATGATGTTTAGATTCATTCCTTTTTTGTATTTTCGGGGGTTAGAGGAGATAAAGGGAGATATCACTCCATTTATCTCCATATTAAAATCACATCGCCATACCGCCATCGACCTGCAACACCTGTCCGGTGACGTAGGCTGCGAGGTCCGAAGCCAGGAACAGAGCCGCACCGGCAATGTCCTCACCCTCGCCTGCACGGCGCAGAGGTATCTGCTTGGCCCACTCGGCACGTAGTTCTTCGCTGAGTTTGCCTGTCATGTCGGTATTGATGAAGCCCGGAGCAATCACGTTGGCACGCACACCACGCGAGCCCAGCTCGGCAGCGATGCTCTTGGTGAGACCGATGATGCCCGCCTTCGAAGCGGCATAGTTGCACTGCCCCGCATTGCCGTGTACGCCCACCACAGACGACATATTGATGATGCTTCCGCTGCGCTGGCGCATCATGATAGGCGTGCAGAGGCGGCAGAAGTTGAATGCCGACTTCAGATTGGCCGCGATGACCTCGTCCCACTGCTCTTCGCTCATGCGCATCAGGAGGCCGTCGCGCGTGATGCCCGCATTGTTTACAAGGATGTCGATACGTCCGAACTCCTTCACCACATCGGCAATGAGCGCCTCCGTAGCTGCATAGTCGGCAGCATCGGCTACATAACGTTTCACCTTCACACCGAGCGCAGCAATCTCCTGCTCGGTCTGCTCGGCAGCAGCACTCACCGTCACATGGGTGAATGCAATGGCGGCACCTTCAGCGGCAAAGCGCAAAGCCACAGCCTTACCGATTCCGCGCGAAGCACCTGTCACGAGTGCCACCTTTCCTTCCAACATTTTTCCCATAATAAATATTATTTTATTAAATGTGTCAACAAAAGCATCAATGCCTGCCCACCATGGTGATGTAGCAAGCAACATATTCAGTGCAAAGGTAAAAATAGTTTCCGTATTGCCCAAAAAACTTTCTGCTTTCAAGCGCGAACCAACCCCACAATTCACCCCTTAGCCACAAAAAAGCCGCAGTCCGACCACAAAACACATCAAAAAACGCCCATTCCATCGGATCTCCACAGAACAACGGAGGGAGATTAAGCATAATCTCCCTCCTGCAATCTTAATCCTTAAAAACTTTACTTTATTACCACCTTTCTCGTTTCATCTTTCCCATCATACGAAATACGCACAAGGTATATTCCCTTGCTTATGACCACCTCTCGAGTGGTAGCCAACAGTTGTCCGTGAACTGTATATATCGCAACCATCGCCTGCTTAGGAAGCCCGTCTATAGCGAGCATACCATCGGCAACCTTTATGCTCCACTCACCATCAACATTCTGAATACCCATAGGAGTAATCAACGACTTGAACAAAGCCAAATCTCGCTTAAGAAGCTTGACTGCACGATCAATATCATCTTGATTGGTCGAACCAAGGAAGGCCGCATTCTTTTCCAATGAGACAAGCATATCATCATAATCACCCTGCTCATATCCATATTCACCATTGCTCACAGCAGCTAACAATGCCGTGGCTTCATCCACCAATGCCCGCAGCTGAGTGTAGTCATTAGGAACACGTGTAGCAGTAAATGTTGCAATGGCATCATCTAGAGCCACACATTCTGCATCGACAACAGCTTGGTTGACCATCTTGCTCCCTACGATTTCTGAAGCCTTGTCAATAGCGGCCTGCAGAATATCAAACGCTGCTACAGGGTATTTACCTGCCCCTTCTCCTTTTTCAGCCTCAGCCTCAGACAAAACCTTCTTGGCAGTAGCAACGATAGCTTTAAGTTCAGCAAAGTCAATCATAACTTTCTGGGTTACAAACAAGCTAGTAGCCTCATTAAGTTCTATCAAGGCTGCATCTACTGCGGCTTGCCCTTGTGTGATATCCTCATAGATTTCTTTTACAGCAGTAATGGTATTGGCATAAGCTTGAATTGCCTCAGCAGGATATTGTCCATCACAATCACCAGCTACAGCATTCGCTACCGTAGACTCAGCAGCTGCTATGGCCTTGCCCAATGCTGCACGGTCAACACTGTTGGCACTGCTGCGATAGAGTTCTCTAGCCGCTGTGAGTTCACCGATAGCCTGCTCGGCCTCGGCAGCGGTAGCCTTAGCAGCTTTCTCAATGGCCGCCTGATAGGCTGCCTTCACAGCTTCGGTGTATTGTCCCTTCTGTATGCCTATCACTGTAGCATCACACTCGGCCTGACACTCGGCAATGAGCTGTGCCAGATATACTTCAGGGGTATCTTTCTCGTTGGCCTTACCCTTGTATGTCTCAATATCGGCAAGCAACTGGGCTGTGATAGCATCCAAAGCATCTTGATCAGCAGCCTTGGCTGCTGCACTCTTGGTGGTGGCTATCAGTGTCTCGAAATCCTTGATATCGGTGGTCGTATACTGCCCCTTCTTATAGCCAGGCTCCATAGACTCAAGCAATGCCTGTGCTGCTTGCAATGCCTCATCGTAGGCCTCGCGGTCAAGCAGCACCGTCACATAGGGCTCAACCAGCCAATAGGCATACGTGTTGCCTGCCCCGGCCTTGTCACTATATATGGAAGAGCCCGAGTTGTTGTCATCGGTACCGGCAAAGGTGCCAGAGATGTAGAACTTGAGGCCCAGGTATTGGCCCTCGAGTTGCTCTATCTGTATGATAGCAGCCGAGTCGGTGGTCTCCTTCCAAATGGTGTTGTAGACTCCCGTGCGAGCGAAGTAATAGCCGGTATGCAATGACTTGATATAGTAGCCCATATCAAGCGTGTCGATAGCCTCAAGCACTACAATCTGCTCCTCTGTAGCTTTCATCTCTTCGGGCATTGCCGTCATGGTGGCGTTGCCGCTTTCGGTGAATGCGAGCAGGTTGCCACTGCTGTGCTTGATGATGTAGGTGAGTCCTGTATCGAACGGACTGATGGGGTTGTATGAAGCCGCTAGTTCGGCCATGGCCTCTTCGAGGAAGTCGGCAACAGCCTGCCCCTCCTCGAAGGTAGCAATCGTGCTCATGGTCTCCTCGGCATTGGCGATAGCCTCGAGGAATGTATCCATAGCCTCCTGAGGCACTTCCCAATACTCGGTTCCCACACCTACCGATGCTGCTAAGGCCTTTGCCTTAGCCAATGCCTTCTCTGCAGCACGTGTCACCGAATAGATGTCGATGAGCCAATGCGAATTGACTGCTGAGGCGGCCTTATCGCAGTACAGCGACGAGCCTTCTGCCGTAGCATCGCTACCCAGATGCCCCTTGCCTGCCACATTCTGCAATGTATACGTTCCCTCGCCATAGACTGAGATATACCACTCTGCCTCAGTAGCTTTCTCGGTGCTCCAATGGGTATCCCATGCACTTGATGTAGACTTTGCCAGATAAACCTCGGCTGCTACATTCTTTATATAATAAGCTCCTTCTGTAGCGCCCTCTTCAAGCATAAACTGCTCGGCCTCGGCTCCTGTGGGAACTACGAGACCTACATTGGCAACACCCTCTACATAGCCAATGTTATTACCTGCCACCTGGGTAATGGTATACTTCTGGGTCAGGTCGGGCTTGTTCATCTTGTTGGTGGCAAAAGCCTCCATAGCCTCTTGCAGCAGCGCCAAGGCAGCGGCATAGTCGGTCATCGCCTGCGACTCCTCGATGGCCTCACCATAGGCCGCATAGGCAGCGGGCGAGTACATGAAGACACCTTCTCCCACCAGCGCCGTGCTGATGCTCGAGTATTCCTTCTGTGCCTTGGCGAGCAGTGCATTGTAGTTGTATTCGTCATCACGTTCATCGGCCGACACATACTCCTTGATTACCCAGCAGTTATTGCTCGCTGTACCGTTCTTGTTGGAGTACACAACTGAGCCGGCAGCAGTATTGTCAACGCCCAATACAGAGCCGCTACCCATGTTCTTGATTTGCACAAAGTCCATGTAGTCGACTATCTGGAAGATGGCATTGGCTGTAGTCAGGTCGACCGTTCCCGACTTCGTATCCCATGAGCCAGTACGGTAGATATAGTTGCCCTCTGCATCCTTGATATTGTAACCTGTGGCTGCGGAGCCTTCCGGTGCTTTTTCAAATACAAACACCTGCGTGTTGTCGGCCACATCCTCCTCGGCAATGGCTACCGTACCACCTCCTGTGGTAAGATAGAGCTCGGCGGCAACGTTGACAAACACATATTTCTTGTCGAGGCCGAAGGGAGGATTGGCACTGCTGGCATACACCCTCGATGCTGCTTCGAGCTGGCTACACGCCTCATTGATCTCGGCCTGTGCCGTGGCTCCAGCCAATACGCCCTTGGCCTCATCGATGGCACCCTGCAAGGCTGCACGCACCTCGGTGCTATACTGTCCTCTGCCGTCACCCTCTTCCGTATCGGCCAGCAACGCCTCGGCATCGGCTATAAGCTGCTCGAGCTTGGCCACATTCAATTCATCGGAGAGCTGCAGCTCGCCCAAGAAGAAGCAGTCGAGACTTGTAGCAGCATTGAGCCATCCGAGGTTAACCACGCAGTAGGGCCGTTCGGCCGTAGCCGTAAGCACCACCTGAGTCTGCACCCACGTGTCAGCAGTGTAGTTCACAAGTGCCAACTGTTCATCGGTACCTGTAGCCGAGGCTGCCAGACAAATCTTACTGTACTGTGTATTGCTCGACATGCCACTGGAGGTACGCATAGCCCACATGCTGAATAGGTAGGTCTTGCCTGGCGTGAGCTGCCATCCCTGCTTGATGGATTTATTGGATCCGCTGCCAGCACCGCCCAAGGCTTTCAAATAGGAGCCACCATCAGGACCTCCCTCTGCCACGACCTCAAAGTTATCGGCTGAGATGGCTGACCCATCACCAGCAGTCCAACCCGTAAGACCTTCATCGAACGAAGGATTAGGAATCAAATTATCCCCATTTACCACATAGACACCGTCAGTTGCAACAATCTTGTCACCCACCAGGGGTATACAGTTCTGCGCTTCGGTTTCTACAACCGAAAGCCCCATTAGTGCACAAAGGCACGCCGATAGTAGATTAGAGTGTTTCATAAATAAATCTTTTTAGAAATATAAATAAATCTTTTTAGAAATATATTTTACATTCTGTTGAATAGGCCATTTCATTTATTTATCTGCAAAAATAGATTTTTTCCTAATGCTAAAGCACGAATAATAGGTATGGAAAGAGTAAATAACGATTTTTCCCCTCTTTTTATCTCATTTTTGTCCTCATTCATTGTGAAAGTTCTTTTACTACCCAATTATCCGTTTTACCTTTGCAGTACATTCTCCAATAATAATATTATGAAAACAAATTTTACGCATACAATCAGGTTTATTACAGTTATCTACCTACTGCTTGTATACCCGACATCGCATAAAGGCACCGAATTACCCTTCGAGTTAATCTTCCAGCCATTCAATGCCGAAGAGAAGATACCTTCCGACAATATCACAGCTCTCCATCAAGATCACATCGGATTCCTCTGGATAGGAACCTCGCAAGGGATATACCGATACAACGGATATACTATACAGCGGTATAGAAATGACAAAGAGCATCCCAACCTATTCACATCCAATAACATATGTAGCATCTCCGATGACAAGGACAACAATCTCTGGATAGGTACCGACCGCGGCATCAACAAATTGTCCTTGAAGACTGGCGAGTGCCAGCACTACCATCTCACCGATTATGACAATTGCAACTATATCACTCATATCCTCTTCACCCACGATGGTTCTATGTGGATAGGCACCAAAGGTGGACTATATCTATACAATACGGCGACCGACAGTTTCGTAATGTACTGCGATCAACGCGGCAATGCCAAAGTACCACACTGCTCCATTACCTCGCTCATAGAAGACCGCAAAGGATATATCTGGATAGGCACGTGGGACAAAGGTCTATACCGCTATGACCCCTCTACCAAAGAGTTTTACGAACTTCCTAAATTCAATGACATCAATTCGGCTCATGTCATCTACGAAGATGCCAACCGAGAGTTGTGGGTAGGCACATGGGGCAAGGGGTTATACCACATATATAACCCCTACGATACCAATGAGCCCCTGCGCTTCACCAACTATATGCAGAAAGACTGCGCAGAACTCCCTTCTGACTATATCTACTCCATGACAAGCGACCCCTATACCAATATGCTATGGATAGGTACCTCCAAAGGACTAGCCTTCTGCCAATCACAGCAAGATAACGACCACTTTTATTCTCTTTCCCGTTCTAAGGACTCTGCATATGAGGTATTCGGACGCGGTGCTTCGCACCTAATGTGTGACCGCAATGGTCGCGTCTGGCTAAACGCATCCCTCTACGGCATCGTCTCAGCCACTACACATCCACGACATCTAGTCAGCCACAAATTGCCACAACCCTTTACTGACAACTACAACATCAGTTCCCTTGCATACGATAAAAAAGAGAACCTCTGGATAGGTATTGCCAATCATGGCGTCATACGCACCGAGGCCAACGGAAGTATCACCGACATGACTCACATGTTGGGACATTCCCGCTACCCTTTAGGATTCAAGGTCAACGCCATCAAACAGATAAGCGATAGCTGTCACATTTTCGGAACTGAATACGACGGGCTAATCCTTACCACACACGAACGATACACCACCACTCTCAACAAAGAAAACACCACATGGCTACTCGACAACTGCGTATACACCATTTATCAAGATCGAGACAACAACCTCCTATTGGGCACCTGGAAAGGAGTAAGCGTAATGTACAGCAACCACAAAGGACAGTATCTCACCAACCCCCACATACAAGAGACCATCAACGACGCACAGGTACGCCATATCACGCAAGATTGCCATGGCCGCTATTGGCTATCCAGCAAAAATAAGGGTCTGCTATGCCTACATGGCAACATACACCATCCGGCATCACTACAGATTAGCACATACGACCGCGCCTCCGACTCGCCTCGACAAATAACCGAGGTATACCGCACCATCGAAGACACCAATGGACACCTCTGGACCTGTTCCGATGCTGGTCTCATGCTGTATGACAGTATATCCGACAGTTTCGTCAGCATGAACGACCGCCTTGGCATCCCCTACGACATACGCAGCATCGAAGTTGATGGAGAGGGACGTCTGTGGTTATCGTCTCCACACGCCATCATACGCCTTTCACTCACAGACAGACTAGAGGTGATAAGCATGCGGTTATTTACTCGTAAAGATGGTCTAGACAACTATAGCCTTGGTAAATCATTCTCCTGTGCATCGGTAACCGGAAGGCTATGCTTTGCAGGCTACGCAAGCTATACCACCATTGAAGACGAAGCATTCAACACTCACACACACGATGCACGAGCATACATATCAGACATCAGTATCTCTGGTACACCGCTCCATGAGTCCAGCATCAAGGACAAACACTATACAACAAACAGCCTGCCTCCCTACAGTACTAAAGTCACATTGGAGCCTGATCATCGCGATATCGGATTCGAGTTCTCCTCATTCGACTACGACAACTTCTCTGGTGAGCGCTTCACCTACCGACTTGACGGATACGACAAGACTTGGCAGTATACTGAGGAGAATACCAATCGGGTACAATACAACAACCTACCCTGGGGACGCTATACCCTACACCTACGCTCTATGAACGGTGACGGCTCCTGGAGTGATGATGAGCAGACGCTCCGCCTCGTCATTCGCCCCCCTTTTTACATACGATGGTACACCGTTATTCTCTACATAGTCATCTGCGTGAGTGTTTTCGTTCTACTTGCTCGATGGACCCGCCATCGTACAAAAATCCAGCATGAGATTCAGCTGGCCCGCATAGAAAAGGAGAAGATCGAGGAACTCAATCACAACAAGTTGCGTTTTTTCACCAATATCACCCACGACCTCATGACCCCTCTCACCGTCGTCCTTGCCACCACAGACAAGTTACAGCAAGAATCACCCGAGCATAAGGAGGAATACAAAATTATCCAGAACAACCTCAACCGCCAAATGCGCCTACTACAGCAGATACTCGAGTTTCGCAAGGCCGAAACCGGCAATCTACACCTACAGGTATCGCTCGGAGATATTGCAGACTTCTGCCGCCGTGAAATAGAGAGTATACAGCCCTTAATGAAGGAGAAGGAACTACATCTCTCACTTGTATGTACCCCAGAGCACATCACTGGCTATTTTGATCCCGACAATTTGGATAAGGTCATATACAACCTGCTCTCCAATGCAGCCAAATACAACCACCCTGGTGGATTCGTTCACGTAAACCTACGTACCGAAGACAATGGCAAGCAAGTACAGCTCACCGTCACTGACAACGGCAAAGGCATTCCTTCCCAGAAACTGGAACATATATTCCAACGTTTCTACGAAGGAGAACATCGCAAATTCAACACCTACGGTACTGGAATCGGTTTGTCGCTCACCCATGACCTGGTAGAACTGCACCACGGAACTATCAACGTCGAGAGTTTAGAGAGCGAAGGAACCACCTTCGTCGTCACCATTCCCATCACGCGAGACGCATTTCACGAGGATGAGATTGACGACACCTCATCCATTATCGAGCTTTCCGCCGATACGCCAACATTTTCGAAACTACCATCATCACCGGATGGCAATCGGGCTACTTTGCTCATTGTCGAGGATAATCAAGAACTCATCAATCTTATGTATCAATTGCTGGCAGGAGAATACAATATCGTTTGTGCATATAACGGACAAGAAGCCCTCGAGAAGATGGAGACAGGCGATGTAGACCTTATTATTACCGATGTCATGATGTCCGTGATGGATGGTCTGGAGATGACCCATCACTTGCGCCGCAATCCCAATTACAGCAATTGCCCCATCATCATGCTCACCGCCAAGCACGACGAGGAGGCTCGTGTCGAGGCCTACGAGGCTGGAGCCAACGCCTACATTACCAAACCCTTCAATATATCCGTGCTCAAGGCACGGATTGAGAACCTCCTAAAACGTAAGCAGGAGATTGCCGATGAAATCAAAGAAAGAGGACTTGCTGGGTTCAGTAATCTTGACCTCACCAATGAAGACGAGGAGTTCCTCCGCCGATGTATGGAATGTGTCCAACGCCACCTAAGTGACCCTAGTTTTGATCAGTCGACCTTCGCCGACGAGGTCAATATGTCGAAGTCTACTCTATACAAACGCCTCAAGAACCTTACAGGCATGTATACCTCTGCTTTCATACGTAATATACGCATGAAAGCTGCTTGCGAGCTGCTCGAAGCTAAGCCTAATATCCGTATAGCTGATCTTGCCTACGCCGTGGGGTATAACGAGCCTAAGTATTTCTCCTCATGCTTCAAGAAAGACTTTGGGATGCTCCCTACAGAATATGCCGAAAAGCAGATCGGCAAAAAGCAACTTTAGAGTTAAATGCAAATATCCCCGATTCCACCGCGAAATCGGGGATATACTTCATCACTACCTGACACTTGAGACAAGCCACAACATTAACGTGCACAAACGCCATACAAACGGATATAATCAAGAAGATAGCATATTCTATTACTAAAGAAAATGGCAGTCCCGTATGTATGGGAACCACCATTTGGATATTACGAATGTGACACAGGATTACTTGGCAATCATCTTACGACCATGCTGGATGTAGATCTGACCCTTTGCAGGAGCCAATATACGCTGCCCCTGGAGGTTGTACATAGCGTTGTCAAATACCTTTACAGACTCAAAGTTTCCGACACCCATGTGCAGAGCTTGCTCCTCCATAAGTTGACGGTTGGTGGCGCGATAGTGGCGGCTATACATATCAGCCTCGGCACGCTCGGGATAGAGAGAGGAATCGAAATAGACGGCAAAACTTTGGTGGATGGCCGATGACTCCTCATCCAAGAACAGATTCGTGCCTGCCATAGTAGCATTGCCCGACACGGAAAGGCACATCCCATCCTCGACATTACGAATACGATAATAGCCATCCTCCTCCAATATGAACTGCCATAGCTGGGTAGTCACATCCTCAACGTTGCTCCAGCGTACAGTGCCGAATACATTCTCCATATACTTTCCTGTAACCTTGTTCTCCAACTTATATATATAGGGGTCCTCGGTAGCGTGAAATATCCAGACCAAGTTTGACTCACCGTCATCCTCGAGCGTAAGCGTTGCCGAGGGGCGTGAAACCACTCGGTTGGAGTACTTCTCAAGCAATAGATACTCAGCACCATCATCAATCTTGGCCGTACGTTTCAGTCGGTACATATCGTCAAATACGCTCATATCCCACTTATCGTACCAGCGTACGGTAGGATATCCAGAACGCACGCTCAATGGCAACCACACATGCTTGGAACTCTGCACATTACCAGAATTCCAACGATCGCCCATATATACAAAACAACGCTCATGGTCAAGAACGGGAAATACGAAATTGCTCTGCGAACGATAGGAATTGTCCTTCCCTTCATCAATACAGTAGTTGATGCCTGTACTACCATCGCTAGCCTTGAAGTCGGCAGGAGCCATCCATTCCCCCATGAGTTCAGTTGTGTACATGTATCGCCCTGGGTTGGGATCCCAACCGGTGCAGCCGGAAAAAAGGCCGTAATAGGTATCCTCCACCTGGAAGAGGGCTGCTGCCTCGAAGCGGCGTCCCTTGAGCTGAAGGTTGACTTCTGACGTGGGTGACAGATAATCGTCAGTTAGTGGCGTACAATGGGTGTTGGAGTTCATATTAGTAGAATAGATATGGTAGGCCGTACCATCAGAATCCTTAAAGAGGGTCTGGTCACGTGAGTCATGATCATTAGGACGAAATACATCTACTAAAGTATAAGGTCCTGTCACCTTATCAGCCTGGCATACCGCCACCTTGGCTTTTCCATAGTCTTCACCATTCTCCCAATGAATCCACATGACCCATTTACCCGTACCCTCATTGTATATCACCTTAGGGCGCTCTAATGTACGTCCTTGAGCGATATCTTCACAAGCATCGGTCATGGATCCTGTAGGAGTCACTGCACGCCCTACACGTTTCCAAGAATAGAAATCGGTGGAACTGTAGCAACTGATTCCATCGGACTTATTGCCTGAGCGTTGTTCGCCAAACCAATAATACATACCTTCGTGGTATACCACGCACCCCCCATGCGCATTAATGGCATTTCCATTAGTATCATACCACGTCTCGCCAGGGCGAATGTCGCCAGCAACCGACGACATCGCACTCATGGCGAAAGACATTATAGTTACAACAGATAGTAAGCCTGTACGACTAATCTTCATATCACCTATCAAAATATGACTTTTACTACTTGTTTCTTATTCTCATGTAGAACAGCTACGATATATATACCGCGCATGGGAAGTGCTACCTTCATACCATCAATATATCCGGGCAAGCTAGTTACCAAGGTGCCAAACTGATTATATACAAGCACAAGAGAGCCTTCGCGAACACCAGTAACAGAGAGTAAACCATCGACTATGTTAGCTTTGATTTCACCATCTGTAGCAGTTGCTTGCTCAATGGCTGTCTGTATCTCACTTATGGTCAAGCCAGGCATCATCGGCGCATAGGCTCCCGTGGCATCATAGGCAAAGTAAGCAATGTCACCGTCAAGATTCTCAAAACCGAGCTGTGCCTCGG
>CAZMZC010000027.1:0-41505 GCA_964570685.1 uncultured Bacteroidaceae bacterium
TAATGTTGCTCAGGTGCTTATAAAAAACATTTATTAAAGTGTTGCGGAATTAAGGCATATATAAAATCATCACTTGGATGAATGCAGTTTTAAAACTTTTGCGTAACTTCGCAGAACTATTTTTCAAGGCTTCGATTACGATTCCCTCATATCGGTCAAGTGCTGTTTTCTCCATCTCTTTAATGTGTGGTTGGATACCATTAAAGATACTGAAAATCAGTCACTTGACCTAATTTATTATGCTAAATAATGTTATCTAACTATCTTATTTTCAACGGATTGGAAAGAATTTAACGAAGTGTTAACTATAAGAAATGATACGTACCACATTTATCCGTTTGTTCGCCAGCACCCTCTTGCTGCTCTCCACGTCCATTCTGTGGGCTACCGAGGAAGACAAGCCGTCACGCATATCTCTCTATGGCCGCAACTATGCCGGACGTGTGCTTACCAGCAATGAGGCCCGCTCGAGCAACTGGTACATGTCGTACGACGTGGCCGTGGGGTTCAGCACCCGACGCGACAGCAGCGTCTATGCCTACAAGTACGGCTACC
This sequence comes from uncultured Bacteroidaceae bacterium, assembly GCA_964570685.1. Taxonomy (GTDB): domain Bacteria; phylum Bacteroidota; class Bacteroidia; order Bacteroidales; family Bacteroidaceae; genus UBA1189. The sequence goes on from CAZMZC010000027.1 coordinate 556, forward strand.
CCACGTGGGGAGTGGGCATTGCCGTGTCAAGGTTTAGCGACCTGCAGTTCAGCACGCCCTCCTTCATGCCCGATGTCTACACCGTGTATGCCTCGTTTCACCGCGAGCTGATGCAGCGCGGCCGCTACACCTGGGGCTACAATTGGGAAGCAGGCATCACCAGTTCGCCCGCCTACTACGACCCCGTAGGCAACCCCGACAACTTAGCGCAGAGTTCCTTCATCATGGCCTACTTCGGCGGTGGCTTCTATGGCACCTACGCCCTCGGCAAGCAGTGGCAGCTGGGAGCCGAGCTCACCTATCGCCACCACTCCAACGGCAAGCTCTCGCTACCCAACACCGGCATCGACATCATAGGCACCTCCGTGTTTGTGCGCTACTCCTTGGCCGATGTCGTAGCGGATTTGTAATCCGCTACTCTTGTCGACGGGGATTTCAAATCCCCCAACACCTTTCCACCCTTCAAGCGACACATGATGGTGCACCTCGCCCTCGGTGGCGGCGTACACTCGTGTGATGCCGACTGGATAGCCTACAATCGCATGGTAGACAACCCCGAGGACAAGCAATCAGTGTTCCCCCACTATCCCAAGGTAACCCTCGTGGCCGATATGCTCTACCGCTACTCTGAGAAGCACGCCACAGGCCTTGGCCTCGACCTCACCTACTCCAGCAACATGCGCCAGCTCGAAGCCGCCGAGCGCATTATCTATGGTGACCAGCAGGTCGACGAAGGCCCCGGCTACGCCCCCATCTCCGTAGGCGTTGGCCTCGTGCAGCAATTCTTCTGGAAGCGCTGGGCAGGCTATCTCTCTGTAGGTGTGTATCCCTATCTCAAGCGCGGCATCTGCGAGAACCGCGGACTCTACTATCAGAAAGCCGGCGGCCGCTACTACATCCCCGAGTGGCACGATGCTTTCGTAGGCTTCGCCATCAAGGCCAACGACTTCGTCGCCGAGTTCTTCGAGTTCTCCATCGGAAAGAGTTTCTAAGCCAGTAGATTCTCCCTATAGAAGGATAACCTACTGGCTTTGAACAACATCTAAATTATTGCCAATATTTATTACTTGACTTGTGCAGTTTCTTTTAGGCCAACGAACTTTTCTGCGTCAGCGGCTCAGCTCCGCTTGCGGTAGGTGAGCACGGCGAGGAGGTTGAAGAGGATGACGAAGAGGCCGAGGGCGGCAAAGTGGTGCCATAGCTCGACGAACGGTGTGCCCTTGAGGTAGACGGCACGCATGATGTCGATATAGTAGCGGGGCGGCAGGATAAGGGTGAACCGCTGCGCCCACTCGGGCATGGAGCTGATGGGGGTAAGCTGTCCGCTCAGCAGCAGGAAGATGACGATGAAGAAGAACATCACGAACATGGTCTGCTGGATATTGTCGGAGAGGTTGGCCACGGCCACGCCAAAGCCCGAGAAGCAGAGGATGAAGAGGATGGTGGCCAGGTAGATATTGCCCAGTGAGCCGAGGGGAACCAGCCCATATACCAGCCATGCCACGACCATCGCCACGGAAATCACGAAGAGGCCGATGAGCCAGAAGGGTATCAGCTTGGCCAGTATGAAAGTGAACTTGCCCACGGGGGTGACGTTGATCTGCTCTATGGTGCCGTTCTCCTTCTCTGACACGATGTTGACTGCCGAGAGGAACCCGCATATCAGTATCACCAGCATAATCATCAGGGCGGGAATCATCAGGTGGCGGTAGTTGAGCGTGGGGTTGTAGCGGTTCTGCACGACGGTGAGGTCCGTGAGCTGCGGCGCACCCTGACTGGCCCTGTACTTCGATAGCGTGGAGCCTATGGTTTGTACCAGGTACTGGCTGCCGAGCGAGCCTTTCGTGGCGTTCACGGCATTGGCCGAGATGTCTATCTTCTGTGGCTCGACACTGGTGAGGTCGCGCTCGAAATCATCGGGTATCAGCAGTATCACATCGACCTGACAATCTTCGAGGAGCGCGAGCGCCTCCCTATGGGTGGCGACCCCTTCGCGGATGGTGAAGTACTCGGCTGCCCGCACGTCGCTGGCTATGCGGCGCGATAGCGTAGAGCCATCCTCGTCGATGATGGCCACGTTGACCCCACGCACATCCATCGTGGTCACCCACGGCAACACCAGTATCACCACCACGGGGAAGATGAGGATGAGGAGGGGGAGTAGCGGATTGCGGAATATCTGTATGAACTCCTTCTGTATGAGTATGGATAGTTGTCGCATAGGCTATTCGAGTTTGTCCTTGAAGTTCTTGAGCGAGATGCCCATGAGCACCAGGGTCATGGATACGAGTATAATCAGCTCTTTCGTCACAGCAGCCAGGGGCAAGCCCATAATCATCAGCTTGCGGATGGCCTCGATATACCACCGAGCGGGGACGATGTAGGTGAGGGGCTTCAGCACCGCAGGCAGGTTCTCTATGGGGAACATCATGCCCGAGAGCATCATCATGGGCAGCAGCAGCACCATCGCCGATATGAGCAGTGCCACGACTTGCGACGAGACGAGCGTAGACACGAGCAGCCCCAAGGCGAGCGAGAGTATCAGGTAGATGACCGAGAGAACCACGATGCCTCCCAAGCCGCCACTCATGGGCACATCGAGCAGGTAGCGGGCAATGAGCAGGATGGTGACAAGGTTGATGCACGAGATGACGAAGTAGGGTATCATCTTGGCAAAGATGATCTTGATGGGGCGCACGGGCGACACGAGCAGCACCTCCATGGTGCCCACCTCCTTCTCACGGACGATGGACACAGAGGTCATCATCGCACATATCAGGATGAAGATAAGGCCCATGATGCCCGGCACGAAGTTGTAGGCCGACTTCATCTGCGGATTGTAGAGGAGGTGGAGATTGAGCGGTGGAGCCCCCCCTACCTCCCCCAAGGGGGAGTACTCTATCATCGCGGAGCCTATCTTCCCCCCTTGGGGGGATAAGAGGGGGGCCATCACTTGCTGCAAATAAACAGCTCCCGTCTGGGCGATGTTGGTGTTCGAGGCATCGAAGACGAACTGCACGGCAGGAGGGGTGTCAATCCCCTCGGAGCGCTGGGCTATCAGGCGGTCGTAGTCTTCATCGAAGACAACCACGGCATCGGCCCTGCCACTGCGCAGCAGCTTGTCGATATCGAGGTGGCTGGCATAGTCGACAACCGTGAAGTAGGGATTATTGGAGAGCTTCTCCACCACCTGGCGCACCCCCTCGGTGCGGTTGGGGGCCATGATGGCGACATTCAAGTTGTTGACCTCGGTAGATATGGCGAAGCCAAAGAGCACCATCAGCACCACGGGGATGATCAGCACGATCATCATCGTGCGCAAATCGCGCAGGATATGCAGCGACTCTTTCTTTACGAACGACAGGAAATTACTCTTCATGGCATCACTCTCCTCGTTTGGCACCACGGGCCAGGATGCGGAACACCTCATCCATTGACTCAGCGGCAAATTGTTCTTTCAGTCGGGCCGGCGTGTCGAGTGCCTTCACCTCGCCATCGACCATGATGGATACGCGGGTGCAATACTCGGCCTCGTCCATATAGTGCGTGGTGACGAATATGGTGGTACCGCTATCGGCAGCCTCATAGATCATCTCCCAGAACTGGCGGCGCGTGATGGGGTCGACACCGCCCGTAGGCTCATCGAGAAACACCACTTCGGGGCGGTGTATGGTGGCCACGGCAAACGACAGTTTCTGCTTCCAGCCGAGCGGCAATGAGCCTACGAGTGTGTTGCGCTCTGAGGCAAAGTGGAGCCTTTCGAGCAGCTCCGCGGCGCGCTGCTCGGTTTCGGACTTCGACAAGCCGTAGATGCCTGCAAAGAGGCGGATATTCTCCCACACCGTCAGGTCGTTGTAGAGCGAGAAGCGCTGGCTCATATAGCCGATATGGCGTTTTATCTGTTCGCCCTCGCGCATCACATCGTAGCCGGCCACCGTACCGCTGCCCGATGTAGGGTAGCTCAGCCCGCAAAGCATACGCATGGCGGTGGTCTTGCCGGCACCGTTGGCTCCGAGGAATCCGAATATCTCGCCCCGCTCCACATCGAAGGAGATGCGGCTCACGGCAGTGAAGTCACCGAAGCGCTTGGTCAGTTCCCTTACAGATATTATGCTATTGCTCATCGCTTCATCAGTTTTATAAACATATCTTCAATCGTAGGCTCCACAGGCTCTATATGCAGGCCGCCTACGTGGGCGAGCTGCTGCCTGAAGCGGTGGATGTCAAAGCCTTCGCCTACCACCAGATGGTGTGTCTCGCCAAACGGGTAGCACTCCGCCACGCCTGCCGCCTTGCGCACCGCGAGGAGCAGCCGGTACATATTGTCGGCCTTGACGGCATACAGCGGGGAGTCGAATCCCGCCACGATATCGGTGGGCGTGTCAATGCCAAGGATGGTCCCTTCGTTGCACAGCGCTATGCGGTCGCACCGCGAGGCCTCATCCATATAGGGTGTCGACACGAGGATGGTGATACCCCGCTCCTTGAGGCCCGACAGCATATCCCAGAACTCGCTTCGGCTCACGGCATCTACACCCGTCGTAGGCTCATCCAGGAGCAGCACGCTCGGGCGGTGTATGAGGGCACACGACAGGGCGAGCTTCTGCTTCATACCTCCCGACAGCTTGCCTGCCCTGCGCCGTTTGAACGGCTCTATCTGCCGATAGATGGGGGCAACAAGGTCGTACGACTCCTTCATATCCACGCCAAATAGGGCGGCGAAGAACTCCAAGTTCTCCTCCACCGTGAGGTCCTGATACAGAGAGAAGCGCCCGGGCATATAGCCCACACGCTCTCGGATGGCGCGGTAGTCCTTCACCATATCGAAGCCATCTACACTGGCCCTGCCGCTATCGGGGGTGAGCAGCGTCGCCAGCAGGCGGAAGAGCGTAGTCTTGCCCGCTCCGTCGGGGCCGATGAGGCCGAACAGCTCGCCTCGCTCCACCTCGAAGGATACACGGTCAAGTGCCTTCACCTTGCCGTAGCTCTTCGATATATTTTCTATTTTTATGGATGGCATGGGGGAGTAGTGTTTAGGGTTTAGGGTTTAGGGTTGATGACCTGTTTTAATTTTCAATTTTTAATTTTTAATTCTCAATTCAAATCCACTTCCCCATACATCCCCAGCTTGATTCGCCCGTCGTTCTTCACGGCAATCTTCACGGCATACACGAGGTTGGCGCGTGTGTTGCGTGTCTGTATGGCCTTGGGGGTAAACTCGCTCTCGGGCGATATCCACGTCACACGTCCCGGGTAGGTGTATTGCTGGTCGCCACCGAAGTCGGCCGTCACGGTCACCTCATCGCCGAGGTTTACCTGTGCCAGCTGGTCGGAGGTGAAGTAGGCCCGCAGGTACACGTTGTCGAGGTCGGCCACCTTCATCAGCGGTGTGCCCATAGCCACCAGTTCGCCAGCGTGCTTGTAACACGCTATCACCGTGCCGCCGATGGGCGATGCGATGCGGCACTTGGCTATGCGGTCGTCTATCGAGGCTATCTGCGCCGCTATGGCGCTGGCGTTGTAGTCGATGGCCGAGCTGTTGCTCTTCAGTGCCCTCAGCTGGGCAGCCAGCTGGCTCTCGAGGATGCCGAGCTGTGCCTCTATGTCATCCATCTGCTTGGTGGGCACGGCATTCTTGGCCACCAGCTTCTCCACCCTTGCCCGCTCCGACTCGAGGTTGGCAATCTGCTTGCGCAGCGAAGCCACCTGGCTCTCTATGTCGGGGCGTGCGCTCTGTACCGAGGCAGCCTGTGCCTCCAGTTGCACCCGTTGCAGATGCAGCTGCACCGTATCGATAACACCCACCACGGTGCCCTCCTCTACCGTGCTGCCCTCCTGCACGTCGAGCCACAGCAGCCCGCCCGCACCCTGGCTGGCCACAAGGATTTCTTCGGCTTCAAAACTGCCGCAAGCGTCATATTCCGCTTCGTTGCCGCAAGCACAGCATAGTGCCACTGCAGCCCATAGATACATTGATTTTGTTTTCATATATATAAGTTATTTATTCAACGTATGCTTCAAGTCATATATCGCCTTCACCAGCTCTATCTCGTGCGTGCTGCGGGCAATCTTGGCTGCCGACTCCTCGCTGATCTTGCCCAGCAGGTCGTTGGTGTCGATGATGCCCTCCTGCAGGCGCACCTCGGCCGCTTCGCGCACATTGCTGCGCAGCTCTACTATGCGGTCGTCGTCCTTGAGTGCCGTGCGCAGGCGCTGTATCTCGGCATCCTCCTGCTCGGCCTTCAGACGGGTGTTGAAGGTGAAGACATCGCGTTGCAAGGCCAGGCTCTCACGGGCGTTCTGCACCTGCTTGCGCGAGGTCTGCGAGGTATACAGGCCGCTGATGTTCCACTGCATGCGCACACCCACTATACCGTTGAGGCTCCATCGGCTGTTCATCATATTCTCAAACATGTTCAGCCCCGGATAGCCGTAGTATCCCTGAGCGAAGAGTGCCACGCGCGGCATCAGCGCCACGTCGAGCATCTGCTCCCGCGCCTGTAGCAGCGACAGCTTCGCGTCGAGCAGGCCCAGTTCGGGACGCTCGGGCTCGTAGCTCTCAGGCACTATCGCCACAGGCACCTGTAGCGACCCGCCTACAGGCTCGCCCACAAACAGCTCCAGCATGCGGCGGAAGCTCTTTGCACGCGCCTTCACCTGCGCGAGGTTCTGCCCTGCCGTGAGCAGCTGCACCTCCACGGCATCGGCATCGGCAGGCATGGCCACCCCGTTCTCGGCAAGCGTGCGCACATGGTCGAGGCTATGCTGCAGGCGTTGCACCATCTCCTCTATCTGCCGCTGCTGCTCCTGCATCAGCAGGATGCCGAAGTAGAGCTCCTCCACGCGGCTCTCCACCGCATACAGCTCCACCTCCACGTTCATCTGCGCCTCGCGAGCCTCGCCGTCGGCCATCAGTCGGTCGGCACGGCTCTTGCCACCGTCCCAGATGGTCTGCTGCACATCGAGCTGCACCTTGTACTGGTCCTTGCGCAGCCCCGGCATGTCGAGCCCCTGCATGACCAGCATCGACTCAAACTCCTCGGGCCACCGCATCACATCGCTCTGATACGTCGCCTGAGCCGATAGGCTCACTTGTGGCAGCCACGCCCTTGCGGCATTGTTCAGCGTATACTCACGGCTCTGCGCTATGAGTCCATACTGCCTCACCATCGGGTAGTGCTCCCGTGCCAGCTGCTTGCACCTGTCGAGGCTCGGCTGCGCCACTGCCGTGAGTGCGGCCAGCAGCATTGTCAGCAATAGTGTCCTTTTCATATTCATGGATGTATGATACATTTTTTCTGTTTCCGCTGCAAAGTAAGCAAATAAATTCCTGCCCACCCACTAGTGTCTATTAATAAATGTTAATCAGGATTGTATTCAAAATCCAGTTGCTTGCACACAAGGCTTAAATATTTCGTTCCAATCAAACCCCTCGCACGAAACAATGCACAAGGAAAGAGGGAGTATAAATGCTAATGTGCGAAGCACTGCTAAAAAAGCCCTTTTCATATTATTGAATGTGCCGCGTTCAGTTCCTCCGTGACATCTATCAGTTTAAAATAAAGAAGCGTGGAACTGAAGTACTACCGCGAAAGTGGAGGTCGTAGGATAAACCTTTCAAAACACAATAGACAAACAATTCCGCGCTATATAGCGCAGAACCGTCCGTGCCATTCCTGTTTTGATGAAAATTTCCTACGTTTCCACTTTCAAGAATGAAGCACAACGCTTCTACCAATAAAATTAAAAGTCGGTGGAGCGCACTCCACTCGATGCAAAAGTACTAATTATTTATGACAATTCGTGATAAATTCACGAAAATTCATGTCTCAAAGAAAAAGGGAACACGAAACAAAGGGAGCAAAGGCTTTAATACAGATGTTGCGGAACAGGGACGACCGATTACAAATCAGCCGTGACTGACAGACCTCCTATTATCTCGAAACGCCTGCCCGATTTTTCTTTTCTCTCAATCCATTAAATCGCGAGGAGCCTCAGAAAAAGTAAATCATAAGCACTGAATAGTAAATCAAAGCTTATGATTTAGTATTCACAAGCTTTGAATATTAAATCAGTGCTTATGATTTAAGAATTGGCTTGTGGAAACGGGAAAATAGGACAGGCCTTTTCAGGAAAGAGCAAGTGCATTTCCCGATTTATGTACCAATCTTGTAGTGCTATAGGAGCGTGCATCGACGTTATTGTCAGTATCTTTGCAGTGTGAAGATTCGGACAAATCCGAACAACTTCTAACAAGTGTTGTAAAGTGTTAAAGACTGGAGCATCCGGGATGACTTTTGCTTAACTTTGCATCCTCATATGCCTACGCCGACAATGAAGAAACTACTCATAGCAATCATATCAACCCTACTCAGCCTGCCCCTCTGGGCTTCGGACACGGGCGAAGAGGCCTTTCCGCTCGACACGGCCGACGTGGTGTGGACCTTCACCCCGGGCAACCGCGTGAAGCTGCTCAACAATGCCGACGCCAAGTTTCTGGACCTGCTCACCTGCATCGACACGGCACGCCACTCGGTGCACCTCGAGTACTTCAACTTCCGCAACGACTCCATCAACCGCATCATGATGGGTGTCCTCGCCCGCAAGCTGCGCGAGGGAGTAGAGGTGCGCATCCTCTTCGATGACTTCGGCAACGTATCCAACGACCGTCCCATCCGCCGCAAGCACCTGCGCGAGATGCGCGAACTGGGATTCAAGATTCAGGCCTACGACCCTATGCAGTTCCCGTGGATCAACCACGCCTTCCACCGCGACCATCGCAAGGTGGCTGTGATAGACGGGCACATAGCCTTCATCGGTGGCATCAACGTGGCCGACTACTACGTCACCGGCTTGCCCGGAATGGGCGACTGGCGCGACATGCACCTGCGCATCGAGGGGCCGGCGGCCAACATCATACAGCGCAACTTCATCACCATGTGGAATGCCGAGACCAAGGAACGGCTCGACCCCTCCCACTACTGCCTTGCCGACACGGCTTACACCGACGGGGTGCCCGTGGCCATCGTCAACGACCATCCGCGCTACAGCAACGGCGACATCCTCGATGCCTACCTGTGGCTCATCAGTGAGGCCGAACGGGAGATTAAGATTGTGACGCCCTACTTCCTGCCGCCACCCAGCATACGCCGCGCCTTGGCCCATGCCGTGGAGCGTGGGGTAGACGTGCAGATACTCATCTCGGCCAAGGGCGACATCGCCCTCACGCCCGAAGGCTCCAAGCGCATGGGCTACAAGCTCACCAAGCGGGGTGTCAACGTATTCCTCTTCAACGGCGGCTTCCACCACTCCAAGGTAATGTCCATCGACGACGACTGCTGCATGATAGGCTCGGCCAACCTCGAGAGCCGCAGCCTATTCTACGACCACGAGCAGAACGCCATCGTGGTGGACACCACCCTCGTCAGCGACTTCGTGAAGATATACGAGGCCGACAAGCTCTGCAGCGACACGCTCACCCGCGAGCTCTACAAGAGTGCCTCGCCATGGAAGCGTTTCGTAGGCCGTCTGGCTGTATTCCTTAGACCGATATTATAACCTTCCCGCTCGTTTGTGCCATCTTTAGAGACTGCGTCACAAAAGATACATAGGGCTGCAATAAATATTCAAGTAAACTTGATATTTCTCGCTCATTTATTCGTATCTTTGCAGGCGAATCTAATACGCAAAAGGTAAAATGAGACTACGACTATTGCTCCTGTTCGCTCTACAGAGTCTGCTAGCAGGATTATCGGTGGCACAAACAGCCTCGAACCATTATGTGTACTTCGCCAATGGCGATGTGGAGGCATACCCCGAGGAGTATGTCAGGACATTGGAAACGACCGATGGATACAGGCTCACACTCATCAATGACAGCATCATCACATGGACAGCAACGGAGGTCGACTCCGTGACGAGCATAGCACCCACCTACCCGCAGTTTACCGACTTCAAGTTCAACGATAACCTTAATGAGCAACTTGTCAACGACGTGCCTGGCACAATTGCTGGCGACAGGGTAACAGCCACGGTAGCTGCCATAGGCAAATGGCTCACACCAACCTACAAACTCAGCGACAGGGCTGCAGTGGCCTACGTAGATGGTGTAGCACAGCAGAGCAGCATCTCGCGTAGGCGCTTTGCCGATGAGGTGGTATACACGTTGGGCTACCCGAACTACCGACGCCTGTCGGCAGAGAAAATAAGCGATGAGGTGTGGAGCGAAGGTTCGGTTGGCGTCGAGGAGATAGCACTGACAGCAGATATGCTCTCTACCAATGCGCCCTCGGGACGTGGAGAGGGACTGGAGAACCTCGTCGATGGCATGCCGACGACATTCTTCCATTCTACATGGAGCAACGACCCGCTGTATGAGAAGCTCCCCGAGAATGAATATCCCTATATCTCTGTGGCAGTGCCCCAACCTATCAGCGCCCTCAAGTTTTACTATCAGGGGAGGATAGATACTAATAACCGTAACCCATATGCGTTCAGAGTATACGCATCGCACGACAATGCGGTGTGGAACGAGGTAGCCTACTTCGACGAGAGCACTGGCATCCCTACAACAGAGGCGGGAGCAGAGTTCACCTCCCCGACAATAGAGGCGAACGAAGCATACCGCTACTGGAAATTCGAACAGACGGCATGTGCCTACAAGAACTACCTGGTGTTGTCCACATTCCGCCTCTACGAAGTTACTGACGTTGTCGAGCCCGAGCTCATTGAGCCTGCCCGCTACGACTACCGTATGATGCCCCTCGGACGCGAAGTGGCGGTAGACGTCACCTGGCTCACCGATGAGGCCACGGCTGTGCCCCGTATCGATATAGACATTGATGGCGGACAGATGGTGTCGAGCAAGGAGTACTACCTCAACGCTCTCATCACCATACAGGGTAATGGCGTATATGCCGACTTTCAGGACTCGGTGCAGATCAAAGGCCGTGGCAACAGCAGCTGGAGCAGCAACCCCTATGCCAAGAATCCCTACCGACTGAAGTTTGCCAGTTCGGTCAAGCCTTTCGGGCTGAAAAAAGGCAAGAACTGGAACCTCATTGCACAAAGTCAGACAGGCTCTATGATGAGCAACCCCATGGCTATGAAGGCTGCTCGTATGGTGGGGACGGCAGGAGCCAACAATGTAATCCCCGTAGACCTCTATATGAATGGCGAGTATCGCGGTAGCTACATCTTTACCCAGAAGACCGGACTTGCCAACAACAGCATAGACCTCAGTGATGAGTTGGCAGCGGTATTCCTCGAGCTCGACACCTACTACGACGAGACCTACCGCTTCTACTCCAACAAATACAGCCTGCCCGTCAATATCAAGGAGCCCGACTTCTCCGAGGGCGAGACGGTGCTCGACATGGCACAGGTGAAGACCGACTTCAACCGCTTCGAGACCTCGCTCTATGAGGGCACCAATTTTGAGCGCTTCGTAGATTTGGAGATGCTGGCTCGCTTTATGCTGGTCAACGAGTTGGTACTCAATGCCGAGCTCAACCATCCCAAGAGCACCTTCTTGCACAAGGAGAACCTCAATCATCTGGGCAGCCCCTATGTCTTCGGCCCAGCATGGGACTTCGACTGGGCCTACGGCTATGAGAGCAACCGCCAGTACTGCACCTCATCGCCCACCGCCTACCTCTTCGGTATCCTCACCAGCGGTAAAGGCAACCGCTTCTTCTCTGATCTGTGGCAAGCAAGCGATCTCCTGAAGCGCCGCTACTATGCCCTATGGAAGGACTTTGTGGACAATCATCTGGAAGAGTATATCGACTATGCCGACGACTATCTGGCCTATGCCAACAGTTCGTTCATCAACAACTCATACAAGTGGGGCGATGGCGGCAACTACGCTACAGTAGCCGAGAACATGAAGTCGTGGCTCACCAAGCGTGCCCATTACATACTGGACAACCTCACCCCCTACGACCTGGATGCCCCGATAGATTACCCCTATGGCGACATCAATCTTGACGGTGAGATAGACATTGCGGATAGAGACCTGCTGTCTGATTATCTCATGGAGATCTCGAAGCCTGGCACCCGATTTGCTCAAGCTGACGTAGATGCTACGGGTGAAATCACGATTGGAGACATGGCTTGGCTATGCGATATGATAGGCGATGCCGCAGTAGCCTCAGCACGCCAATACGAAAGGGGCTGGGCAACCATCGATGATGACGATGAGGATACCACTCCTGCATCCTATCCACTCAAGGCACCCGAGGAAGAAGTGGTGAGTGCTGACGGTATAGGCGTGCTTGTCAGTGAGGTTACTCCCGGCATGGAATGGAACCTTGTAGTATCTATGGAGAATGTGCAGCCCTACACGGCATTCCAGCTGGATGTGACGCTGCCCGATGGAGTCAACGTATTTGACGACTTTGTAGACCTCGCCCCTGCCAGCCGTATTGAAGGAACTCACACCTTGCGCGGAGGCTACCTCAGCGATGGGCGATATCGCATCATAGGCTACTCTGACAGCAATGCCTCCTATGCCAGCACTACAGGTGCCCTCTTCACACTGCTCCTCACTGCCGACAGGGAGCTGGCTGTAGGTACCTATCCGCTCGCGATAGACAATGTGCGCATGCTCACCAGTGCAGGCTTTGAAAATGCGCTGAGCGCTATCGATGCCACCATGTATGCATCAGAAACATCCATCGATACGCCTCACACTGCACCATACCGCATCACCTACTACACCATAGAAGGCAAGCCGCTGACAGCACCGCGCCCAGGCATAGTCATCTGCCGCAAAGTATACAGCGACGGACACGTGGAAGTGGTGAAGAAGATGTATTGAGTGGTACTCACTCTGTAAAGACAGCAAAAGGTCGGCACTGGGAGGTGTGCCGACCTTCGTCTATACATATCCTTGTGTGGATGCAGTAGCGTCAGCTTTTGCGCTCCAGTTCCTGCAAACTCTCCAGTTTCTTTGTCTCAAGGAACTCGTAGATGCCGCAGAGGTGCTCGCGCACACGTTGGTGGCCGAACTCGTAGACCTTGGTGACGAGGCCGTCGAGGAAGTCGCGGTCGTGGCTCACGAGGATGAGCGTGCCGTCATAGTCCTGCAGGGCTTGCTTGAGCACATCTTTGGTCTTGAAGTCGAGGTGGTTGGTGGGCTCGTCAAGGATGAGCAGGTTGACGGGCTCGAGCAGTAGCTTGAGCAGTGCCAGTCGGGTGCGCTCACCACCGGATAGCACTTTCACCTTCTTCATAGACTCTTCGGGGCCGCCAAACATGAAGGCTCCCAGCAGGTCGCGTATCTTGTTGCGCACCTCGCCCTTGGCCACATCGTCGATGGTTTGGAATACGGTGAGCTCCTCGTCGAGCAGCGATGCCTGGTTTTGGGCGAAATAACCTATCTGTACGTTGTGCCCGAGGGTGATGGTGCCGTCGTAGGGTATCTCGCCCATGATGCTTTTGACCATAGTGGACTTGCCCTCGCCGTTGCGGCCTACGAAGGCTATCTTGTCGCCACGCTCCACGGTGAAGGTGGCATCCTTGTATATCACTCTGTCGTATGTCTTGCCCACGCTATCGGCAATCACGGGGTAGCTACCGCTGCGGGGCGAGGGTGGGAACTTGAGGCGCAGGCGCGAGGTATCTTCCTCGTCCACCTCGATGATTTCGAGCTTCTCAAGCATCTTCACGCGGCTCTGTACCTGGAGGGTCTTCGAGTAGGTGCCTTTGAAGCGTTCGATGAAGTCCTTGGTCTCCTGTATCATCTTCTGCTGCTCCTCGTACTGCTTCTGCTGTTGCTCACGGCGCTCCTTGCGCAGTTCGAGGTAGTGGCTGTACGATGCCTTGTAGTCGTAGATGCGGCCCATGGTGACCTCGATGGTGCGGGTGGTGATGGAGTCTACGAACTTACGGTCGTGGCTGATGACGACTACCGCCTTCGACGAGGTCTTGATGAACTCCTCGAGCCACTGTATACTCTCTATGTCGAGGTGGTTGGTAGGCTCGTCGAGAAGCAATACGTCGGGGTCCTTGAGCAGCAGCTTGGCCAGCTCTATACGCATACGCCAGCCGCCCGAGAACTCCGAGGTGGGCTTGGAGAAGTCGGTGCGCTCGAAGCCGAGGCCCAGCAGTGTCTTCTCCACATCTTCCTCGAAGTGGGTCATGTCGATGGCATAGAACTTCTCGCTCAGCACGGCCACCTGCTCTATGAGTGCCATGTATTCGTCGCTCTCGTAGTCGGTGCGTGTGGCCAGCTCGTTGTTCATGCGCTCAATCTCAGCCTCGGCCTCGTGCAGATGGGCAAAGGCTTGCGAGGTCTCCTCGAAGACGGTGCGCCCATCTTCGGTCATGAGGTACTGGGGCAGGTAGGCGATGACACAATCCTTCGGTGCCGACACCTTGCCGCGTGTAGGCTGGCGCACTCCTGCGAGTATCTTGAGCAGGGTGCTCTTGCCTGCTCCGTTCTTGCCCATCAGGGCGATACGATCCTTTTCGTTGATTTGGAACGATATGTCCTTGAATAATGTGGTGCCGCCAAACTCTACGGCCAGTCCGTCTACTGATATCAAAGCTAATTAAAAATTAAAAGTTAAAAATTAAAACAACTCTAAACCCTAAACCCTGAACTCTAAACCCCTATACCCTAAAACCCGCAACGCCTTCCTGATGGCCCATAGATGTTTTTCATGTACTTACAGTCATCTTGGAAGATGTGCGGGCAAATGTCGTGCTTTATTTTCTGCAAAAATAATGCTTTTTTTTGATTGCAACAAAAAAGGCAGCCGAGATAGTTCTCAACTGCCAGGATAGAGGGGGAGGGGAAAGCTCAGAAGGCCAAACCCACGCGGAATCCGAAGTTGCCCGGAGTCTCCATGCTCTGCCCCATCACGGTGCCTTTGTTCGTGGAGAAGCTGTAGTAGGCCGCTGCATGCAGACCCATGCCATTGGCCCAGGGATACCAGCGCACACCGATTTCGGGCGACATGTAGAATCCCCAAGTGTCTTCCGACGACTTGTATATATAGTAGTACGACGACATGTTAGCATACTCGGCACCCAGCTTCAGCGCCACGTAGGGCTGCCAATCCGACTCGATGATACGGTACAGCGCCGTGACACCGAAGGGGAGCTGGTAGAGCGAGCGCTGCTGGTCGGTATACACCGCCGTCTCATTCGTGAGATTCACCACACTGCGGTCTACATATTGGCTGTTGGTGTGGTAGTTGAGGAAGGCACCTACTGCGAAGTCAGGTGTAAGGTACCAGCCTGCATCGAAGTTCATGCCCCAGCCGCTGGCCTTGTCGGCAAACTTGTTGATGGGGATGTTGAACTGCCAATCTACGTTGTAGTACGCATCGAGCGACACCTGCGACCTTGCCGGCATGCTGAATCCTACGATGAGGGCTACTGCAGCAGCCAGACGGATAGAATATTTCTTTAGAGTTTTCATATTGGTTAAGGTTTTTTAGGATTCTTGAGTCTTTGGCATTCTCATTTCTTCAGATAAGCAGATTGGCTGAAAGCCTGGCCGATAGCTTGTGTCACCTCCGTAGTATTGAGCGAGCCGTCGCCATTGAGCAGGCCGCTGATGTAACTGCTCCACACCACCTTGAGCTGCTTCGAAGTGCCCTCGGGCAAGGTGAGGTCCACCAATTCGCCCAGCAGAGAGCCTGTAGAGTAAGAGTAGGTGATGTCGTAGGGCCAATACCATCCGCCCCAGTCACCCCAGTAGCTGAAGTTCCAGTACCAAGGATATCCGTACCACCAAGGGTAGTTGTTGAAATAGCGAAACTTGTAGGTCTCCTCCACGTAGCTCACCTGCAAGCCGAGGTCGGCCTCATCCTTGTCGAGTGTGCGCACATAGCCAGCACTCTCCATACCCTTCACGTAGCTCGCGATGATGATGTCCGAGGCGGGCGTGCCGTACAGATACTTGGGCTTGCTGGAGCTGTTGTCGATGATGAGTACACTGTCGGGCACGTAGAAGGTCGTGAACTTGGCGAAATCGGTGTCGTCATCATAGTTGGTATACACCAGATAGTCGTCATCGAGCTTGCCCGTGTCGGGGGTCTTCTCGCAAGCGGTCACGAGAAGTGCTGCTACAAAGAGCATTGGGATTACTTTTTTCATAAGGTTTAAGGGTTAGGGTTATTTTTTTGAGTGATTAACGATTAATGTTGAGTGGTCAGCAAAGCCTCCGGATGCCTCGTCTTTCCCATTAGCCGTTAATCTTTTTCTTCACACTACTTCCTGCGCAGCTTATGCTTCACGTCCTGAGACACACGTTTCAGTTCCTTGTCCACTTTGTGCAGGGCACTGTCGCCCTCGGCCACAAGGCGCATCTTGGGGCGATTGCTGTACGAGATCAGCTCATACACGATAGCCGTAGAGTCATTGGGCATGCCCACCATCACTATCTTCTGTCCCTCGTCGCGATTGGTGCTCACCTTTCCGTTGGTCTCGGTATAGCTTTCTGTGAGGCTGTAGGTGCCGTCGGCATTGAGTCCGTAGCTGTTGATGGTGAGCACATAGTTGGCGGGGATGCCGGCATCGGTAGGCAGCACGCCCTCATACACAAAGGTCTGCAGTTCACCGATGGTAGAGTCGTTGATCATATAGATGCTGTCGCTATACGCCTCTATGGCAACAGCAGGCTCTACTCTCTTCTTGTTGCCGCACGATACGGCAAGTGCGGCCAAGCATACGACGGCCGCCAAAGTAAGCGTTTTCTTCATTGTATCCTCCATCTTTTATGGGTTAATAGCAATGAAGTAACACTTGCCTTGGCGATTTGTTCCGTAGCAGATTGTTTTTAACTTCTACTTCGGTTCCTGAGACGTGCGCTTCAGCGGCTCCTAATCGAGCCCCTCAATCTGTCCGTTCACGATATCGATGTGCAGGGCAGCAGGCTCTTTGGGAAGGCCAGGCATGCGCATGATGTCGCCGGCGATGACTACGAGCATCTCGGCACCGGCATTGATGACGATGTCCTGCACGGTGAAGCCGAAGCCTTCGGGGGCGCCGTACTTCTTGGCATCGGTGGAGAAGGAGTATTGGGTCTTGGCTATGCAGATGGGGAAGTGTGTGTAGCCCAGCTCGGCAATCATGGCCAACTTCTTCTTGGCGGCAGCGCTCAAGGTTACTGAGGCGGCACCATAGAGGTTCTTGGCTACCTTGCCAATCTTCTCCTCTACGTTGTCTTCGTCGGCATAGGCAAACTTCAGCTCCGTAGAGGGCTTCTCATTGATGGTGTCTACCACGAGTTGGGCGAGCTTGACGGCACCCTCGCCACCGAGAGCGTAGGCGTCGTTGACCTCAAATCCTACACCGAGCTCGGCGCAGTGCTGGCGCACGTAGTTGATTTCTTCATCGGTATCGCCGTTGTAGCGGTTGAAGGCCACGACTACTGTCTGCCCGAACGACTGGAGGTTGCGCAGGTGCTTGTCGAGGTTCACTATACCCGCCTTGAGTGCTTCGAGGTTGGGCTCCGAAACTTGGTCTTGGGGCACGCCGCCGAGCATCTTGAGTGCGCGGGCCGTGGCTACGAGCACGGTGAGCTTCGGGTTGAGGCCTGCCTTGCGGCACTTGATGTCGTAGAACTTCTCAGCACCGAGGTCGGCACCGAAGCCTGCTTCCGTGATGACGTAGTCGGCATAGGTCATGGCGAGCTTGGTAGCCAGCACGGAGTTGCATCCGTGGGCAATATTGGCAAAGGGGCCGCCATGCACAAGGGCGGGCGTGTTCTCTGTTGTCTGCACGAGGTTGGGCGAGAGGGCATCCTTGAGGAGTACGGTGATGGCTCCTGCTACGCCGAGGTCCTTAACGGTGAAGGGCTTGCCCTCGTAGGTGAAGCCGAGGAGGATGTTCTCGATGCGTCGGCGCAGGTCATCCTCATCCTTGGCAAGGCAGAGGATGGCCATGATTTCCGAGGCGGGAGTGATGTCGAAGCCTGCCTCCTGAGCGAAGCCGTTGGTCTTGGGGCCGAGGCCTGTGACGATGTAGCGCAATGAGCGGTCGTTGACATCGAGTACGCGGCGCCACAGTACCTCCTTGAGGCCTATGCCCTTGTCGCGGTTCTGATACATATAGTTGTCGAGCAGCGCGGCAATCATGTTGTTGGCCGAGGTGATGGCGTGGAAGTCGCCCGTGAAGTGCAGGTTGATTTTGTCCATGGGCAGCACCTGGGTGTAGCCGCCACCTGCAGCACCGCCCTTCATGCCGAAGCAGGGGCCGAGCGAGGGTTCGCGCAGGGCTACGATGACCTTCTTGCCTATCTTGTTGAGGCCGAGGGTGAGGCCGATAGATACGGTGGTCTTGCCAATGCCTGCCTTGGTGGGCGTGATGGCAGTGACGAGGATGAGGTTGCTTTGCTTCACCTTGGCGTCGTCGATGAGGTGCTCGTCGACCTTCGCCATGTAGTGGCCATAGGGGTTTGTACTCTCGGCGGGGATGCCTGCCTGTGCGGCAATCTCGCTGATGGGGAGCAACGGGGTGTTGCGTGCGATTTCAATGTCTGTCTTCATTGCTTGATATTAATTATTCTATTCTCAATTTCAGGGTCTCCACATTGCCTTCCGAGTCGCTCACAGAGGCTATGTATGTGCCTCGGGCGAGTGTGTCGAGAGAGATGGCAGCATGTCCGCTGGCCAGTTCGGCGGTCACTCTCAAGCACTGCTGGCCGGCAGGTGTATAGAGTACTGCGGTGGCAGTAGCAGCACCGGCGTTGCAGATGTGGAGCGTATTGTCGGCAAAGAGGAGTTGCAGCTCTTCGGTAGCTACGCTCTCGATGCGTTGTCCTTCATCGGGTATTTCAGGTTGCTCCAGCCATGCGGCATAACTATTGATGACATTTGCCTTGGCTATGGTGGGCGTGGTCATCACATATACGTCGTTGCTTCCGTCGGGGTATAGGCCTACCGACTCGATGCCGAGGTGGGGCTCGTAGTAGATGGTGTCGCCCCAAGAGAGGTCGGCGGCAGAGAGCGTCACGTAGCCTCCCTCGGCGGCCAGCTTGAAGGGCGCGTGCAACTGGGTAAAGGTCATCAGCTTGTCGGGCCAAATGATGAGGTAGCCGTGAGGCTCGATGAGCGTGTTGACGCCGCTTCCCTCAATCACATACTTCGTAGGCTCGTCCAGGTTGTCGCTCAGGTACATACCGGCAACGTCGACGGGTTCGTCCGTGGTGTTGTAGAGTTCTATCCAGTCGTTCTTCTTGTAGTATTCGTTGACGTAGATGGTGTTGTCGGCACTGAGTTCGTTGATGCGCACGGGGCGGTTGTCCTCCTCGGCGAGTTCCTCTGCCGTGAGCGGTTCGTAGACGGCTATCAGCACGGCATTTCCCGTGGGGGCATATTCGGGCTCTTCGCTCACGATGCTGCCCGTAGCATCCGTGGTGGTGTGTAGCAACTCGCAATCGAAGTAGATGTCCGATGAGGTGCCGTTGTTGTTGTGCACCTCTACGGCAATGGTGTTGGTGCCCCTCTTGAAGAGCGAGGCGGGCAGTGTGATGGTGCCGTTGTCGGGGTTATTGTTGGCGTAGGTCGATGCGTAGGTGTCGTAGGTGATGGTGCCGTCGGGCATGATGTAGCGGGCAGCCTCCTGTCCGTTGATGTAGACAACCATACCGTCGTCCACGGTGTAGTTGAGCACGAAAGCATCTCCCGAGGCGGGCGCATCGGTCAGCCTAAAGGTGGTGCGGAAGTAGTAGGTGGGGCGCTTGTTGGCGGCATCGGCGCCATAGTCGAGCGTGGTGTTGTAGCCTCGTCCGTTGTTGGCATCGCTGGTGAAATATCCGAGCGGAGCCTTGCCGCTACCCCATGAGGTGGTGGAGTAGCTGGTGGCCGTCCAGCTCTTGCCGTCGAGCGAGCCTTGGTCGTAGTATTTCCATGTGCTGCTCTTGGCCAGGAGCGTGCTCTGCACGGTGTTGTTCTCTGAGCTCCATCCCACGAAGCGGTAGCCTGCCTTGGGCTCGGCCTTCAGGGTGACGGGAGCAAAGAGTGTGCCGCTGAACTTGCCGGTGGGCACTTCCATGTCGTTGACTCTGAGTGCGGCGCCCTCCACGTTGGCCGAGAGGGTTATCTCCTGCTTCATGTCGGTGCTGAGCCCCATACGCCAGTAGTCGATGAGTGCATTTATCATACTGCCTTGGCGGTTGGCAAGTGCGTTCTTCAACTGGTTGGCCGTGCTGTAGGGCGACTGACCGTCGAAGGCGAGTGCCGGAGCTATGCGTGCGGCCATCTCGTCGATGATGGCATTGCAGCGCTCAGGCTCGAACACACTGCCTGCCACGAGGCAGTAGGTGTCGATAAACTGCTTGCGGAATGAGTCATTGTTGAGCATATTGAGGAAAATGGTGACCAGTTCAATTTCTTCGGTGAGACGGCCACCAAGGTCGTAGATGTAGTCGAACGTGTAGTTCTGCTTGCCTTCAAAGGTGTAGAAGGGGCTGGTGGTGGCAAGGGTGCCGTCGAGATCGAACATCACGAAGCGGAAGCGGCCGCCTTCGGTACGCGGACGGAATCCCTTGATGTTGTTCTGCGGCCAGTCGTTGCCGCCGAGGTAGAACTCCACGGCCATATAGTTGATATACTCGTCAATATCTACAAGACCCCGTATCTCCTCATAGGTGGCCTCATCGGCAGCATTGGCCGAGAGGGCATACCACTTGAGGAAGGCTTCGCGGTCGCCCTCCATCTGCACATAACCCGAGTCGGGGCTCATTTCAAACTGGTCCATCTCGTCGGTGTCGATGCCCCAGTTGGCATAGGCGTAGTGCTTGTTGTTGGGCTCGCGCATGTTGAGCATGCTCACGTACTGGCCGTTGATGAAGTGCATGACGGGCTGGGTGTGTTGTCCGTCAACGTCGAGTCCCGAGCGGTGCACAATCTCCTGCAGGGCAGGGTCCTTGATGCGGCATCCCGTGTCGTTGCCACCATTGCGTATCTGCAGTGTCTTGTGCTTCAGATAGGGTTTGCTGGCAAAGAAGGGGTAGTCGATGGAGTTGTTGCCCTCGTATATCTTGCCTGCCTTGAGCTTGAAGGAGTGAGGCGCCCAAGCACGGCTCCATCCGCCACACATGGCGAAGTCGACCTCCTGATTCACCACCATGCCGCCATCGGGTGTGATGTACTCGA
Source organism: uncultured Bacteroidaceae bacterium (assembly GCA_964570685.1). Classification (GTDB taxonomy): domain Bacteria; phylum Bacteroidota; class Bacteroidia; order Bacteroidales; family Bacteroidaceae; genus UBA1189. Next base: position 21,669 of record CAZMZC010000027.1, read on the forward strand.
AGTTGACGGGGCGGTCCCAATCCATGTTCCAGTTGCAGGGCGAGCTTTGTCCGTTACCCGTGCGCCCGTTCACTCCCTGCACATATACGCCGAGGCTATCGTCGTAGAGGTTCACGGGGTCGGTCACCACGGAGATGATGGGCAGGGTGTAGTCGCGGCCCTTGTAGAGGAACGAGCGTGTCACCACCTGGCTGGGCAGCTTGCCCTCCTGGAAGAGGCAGAAGCGGTAGATGGCCGTGCCGCTCACCGAGAACTTGCCGTCGGTGCTGGTGGCGCCGTTGGTGAGCGTAGGCGTGGTGCCGTCGGTGGTGTAGCGCAGTGTAGCTCCCGTGGGGATGGCCACGGTGAAGGTGAAGGGGGCGGTGAAGAGCATCGCATCGGTGTCAACGACAGGCGCTTCGAGGCGCTCGGTGGCAAAGGTGCTTGTGGCATTGCTCTTGCCGGGGGTAGGCTCGGCCGTACGACCCCACTCGCCGGTGCCATCCGCAATGCGGGCATACGAGGTGCGGGGCACGGCCATGGGGAAGTCCTGACTGGCTATCACCTCTCCGTCGGGAGTACTGATGTAGATGGTGCCACCGTCGTAGTCGAGCTTGAAACCGACCTGCGAGGGGGCATAGGTGTAGTGATGATGGTCGAACCACACCACGCGGTAGCCACCGGCAGGCAGTGCACCTGCTTGGGCGAGGCGGTGCTTGGTCAGATTGGCGGCATCGTCGCTCACATACAGGCCATTGAGGCTCACCGCCTTGTCGGTCGGGTTGTACAGCTCTACCCAAGCGCCGTAGTTGAACGAGGGGTCTACGTACATATCAATATTGGCCGACTGTATCTCGTTGATGACGAGCGACTCGGCCGTAGGCACCGAACGCTCCACGGTAATCTCGCACGAGGCCACGGCACCGCTCCCGTCGGTAGCGAAGGCATACACGCTGGTGACACCCTCGCGCAGGGCGGTGACCTTTCCGCTGGCGTCAACGGCTACTATCTGCTCGTCGTCAGAGCCCCACTCTACACGCTGGAAGGTGGCGTCGGCAGGCTCAACGGTAGCCGTGAGCTGCATCTCCTCGCCCTCGACCAGCGTGAGGGCGGCGTGCGGAAGGGTGATGCCCGTGACGGGGATTACCGTGCCGTAGTACTCAAGGCGGAAGTTGTCCATCATGCACCAGTTGCTATATTCGTAGGTGTTGCTCACGATGCCTATGGTCAGCGTGCCGTCGGCAACCTCCACCTCCACGCTATTGTTATACATCCCCTGCTCGAAGCAATAGGCGCCGCTCACCATCCCGTTGGGGTAGTAACAGTAGGTCCACCCCGAAGCACGCGTACCCCAGCAGCTGCTTGCATAGTTCTCGGCGAGGCACTCCGAGTACACGCTGGCGATGGGGACCTGGCTGTCGTTGGCATAGAGGTAGGCGGGTATCGACTCGGTGCCGTTGGCATACCGCTCGTAGGCCACGCCATTGTCGCCCGTGCGGTAGTAGGCCCGCACAGAAAGGCGGTACTTACCATTGGGCACGGTGACGGTTTGATGGATGTCGAACGTGCCGTTCCAAAATTCCCATCCCTCGTAGTCACCACGTTGGCTCGATGCGTCGCTCACATAGGCCCATCCCGCCGCCGAGTTACCGTCGAAGTTCGGGTTGGTCACATAGGCTTCAGTAACATCAATCCACTGCTGGGCATGCAGCGTGAGGGGCAGCGCAAGAACGATGCAGAGGAGGTGTTTTATGGTCTTCATTGTATTTTTCTGAATGATGGTTTTTATTTACTACAAAGATACAACATTTCAGTGAACGATGCAATTTTTTCACTGAAAATTTACAGGGGAAAACCAACAATAAAAGCAAGCGCCTGCTCCCGCGATTTTTCGCACCTCCATCGGCACACGGGCGAGGTGCAAGCAACCGGCATCGCACATGCAAGAAAGCGTACGCCTCAGAAGCGGCTACACCGACGAAGCTACTCAGCACTCAGTTACTCAGTAATTTTTTTCGAGCGAAAATATGTAGAGAAAATTTATATATATATATATATTATAACCTTCATTTCGCCCTTTTTGCATCTTCTCCAAAAACTAACTGAATACTGAGTATTGAGTAACTTCATCCTCGGGGCAAAAATATTCGGCACGAAGTCGCAAAATACATGTATAGATATTTGGTCGTGTCAGAAGAAAATCGTAACTTCGCTCCCAATAACAAAACCCCGAAAAGATTATGAAAAAGACACTGACAACACTGTTCTTCATGGCGGCACTGCTCGCCTGCACCCTTACGGCAAACGCCAAGAATGTATGGCCCGACGGCACGGAGATGTCGGAGTGGTTTAAGCGCACAAAGAAGGTGAAGCCCGCCGCACTGTACGACATCACCAAGCACGGCGTGGTGCGCGATAGCGCCCTGCTGCAAACCGAACAGATACAGGCGGTTATCGACAAGGCAGCAGCCAACGGAGGCGGCACCATCGTGATCCCCGAAGGCACCTTCCTGAGCGGTTCGCTCTTCTTCAAGCCGGGCACACACCTGCACCTCAACCCCGGTGCCGTGCTCAAGGGTAGCGACTTCATCGGCGACTTCCAGCTGATGGACACCCGCATGGAAGGGCAGAACCTCAAGTACTTTGCCGCACTGGTCAACGCCATCGATTGCGACGGCTTCCGCCTCACCGGCAAGGGCACCATCAACGGCAACGGCCTGCGCTACTGGAAGCAGTTCTGGATTCGCCGCCAGTACAACCGCCAGTGCACCAACCTCGAAGAGATGCGCCCCCGCCTGGTATTCATACAGAGTAGCGACGACGTGCACATCGAAGGCGTGCGCCTCATCAACTCACCCTTCTGGACAACCCACCTCTACCAGTGCAACCGCGTGAAGCTCATCGACCTCTACATATACGCCCCTGCAGCCCCCGTGAAGGCTCCCAGCAGCGACGCCATCGACATCGACGTATGCACCGACGTACACGTCAAGGGATGCTACTTCTCGGTCAACGACGACGCCATCGCCCTCAAGGGAGGCAAGGGCCCGTGGGCACATCAGGACAAGGTGAACAACGGCCCCAACCGCAACATCCTCATCGAGGACTGCACCTACGGCTTCTGCCACAGTATGCTCACCTGCGGTAGCGAGTCGATACACAACCACAACATCGTGCTACGCAACTGCGACGTGAAGGACGCCACCCGCATGCTATGGCTCAAGATGCGCCCCGATACCGAGCAGAACTACGAGTACATCACTGTGGAAGGCATCAAGGGCAACGTGAAGAGCATGCTCTTCGTGAAGCCATGGACACAGTTCTTCGACCTCAAGGGACGCGAAGACATCCCCTACTCCTACGCATCGAATGTGACGCTACGCGACATCAACATCGACTGCAAGATAGCGTTCGACGTGAAGAGCGACATCAAGCAGTACAGCCTCAAGGACTTCACCTTCGAAGACATCAACGTCACCGCTTCTGACAAGCCCGAGATACGCAAAGACTACGTAGAGAACTTCACTCTGAAGAACGTGAAGGTGAACGGCGAAAAAGTGGAGTAAAGAAATAAAATCGAGCAGATAGCTTGCCCAAGTAACGGAATCGTGCTAAATTTGCACTACATTTCAGAAAGAGGATGACAAATTTTGCAATGATACTCATGGCTTCGCTCCCCACATCCTGGGCTGTTGTAGGGTGCGCGTTGATAGCGGTGACACTGATAGCCGTCGTGCTATTCGTGCTCAAGGCACGCGAAGTGGCCACACTGAAGAAAGAGGTGCTGGAACTGCGCGACACCATGCGCATGATGCGCTACGAAGAAGCCAACCTCTCGCGCATGCTACACACTGCCGACAAGTACCCCGAACCGACCGCGCAAGACGAAACACCCGAGCAGGAAGAACCGGCCGACGAAGCCGAAGAAGAAATAGCGGAAATAGCGGAAATGCCGGAGACAGCGGAAACACCCGAGGAAACCGAGAGTACCGAGGAGCCCGAGGAAACTGAAGCCCCAGAGGAATCCGAGGAGCCCGAAACCCCAGAGGAGCCAGAGGAGTCAGAGGAAACCGAATCCTCTAAGTCCTCCGAATCCTCAGAATCCTCAGAATCCTCTAAGTCCTCAGAGCCCACTTCCGAGCCCGAGCTCCCCGAGCCCCCCCAAGTAAAGGAGCCCCCCCGCAAGCAGGCCATCAACGAACGCCGCCCCGCCATCCCCACCGACCTGTTCGCCGCCTGGTTTGAAGAGAACGAGCAGGTGCAGGAAGAAGCCCCCGCTGAAGCGGCACCCGTAGCCACCGAACCCTCCGAGAAATCAGAGATTTCAGAGAACCCCGAACCCACCGACTCCTCAGAGACCTCCGTGTCTCTCGAGTCCTCCAAATCCCCCGAGTCCTCTGAGTCCTCAAAATCCTCTGACTCCTCTAACTCCCCCGAGCCCCCAGCCGCAGAAGCCCAAGAAGCAGCCACCCCCGTTGCGCTGAGCAAAGAGGACGAGCGGTTCTGCCGCAAGCTCGAGCGCATCGTAAACTCGCGCATGAAGAACCCCAACCTGAATATCGACGTCATAGCAGCACAGTTCGGCATAGGCCGCACCAACTTCTACCGCAAGGTGCGCGAGCTGATGGGCGTGTCGCCCAACGACTACCTGCGCAAGTGCCGCATGGAGCGTGCCGCAGAGCTGCTTCGCGACTCCGAGCTCACGATCGCCGACGTATGCGCCCAAGTAGGCATCCCCGACGCACAGTACTTCAGCCGCGTGTTCAAGAGCCATTTCGGCATCCCACCATCGGCCTACAGGGAACAAAAGTCCAACGGATAACCCCCGAAGGTTGATAATTCCACCGTTTTTATATACCTTTGCACGTTTTTTTTAACGAAGATACATACAACACAATATGATAAGCAAGATAGAAGCACTCATGACCGAGGTGGAAACCCTCAGCGCCAATAGCGCAGAAGAGCTGGAAGCACTGCGCATCAAGTACCTGAGCAAGAAAGGCGCCATCAATGACCTGATGGCCGACTTCCGTAACGTACCCGCCGAACAGAAAAAAGAGGTGGGCATGCGCCTCAACGCACTCAAGACACGCGCCACAGAGCGCATCGCCGAACTGAAAGAGGCATTCGAAACCAACGATAGCGGAGCTGCCGAGATGGACCTCACACGCACCGCATACCCCATCAAGCTGGGTACACGCCACCCGCTCTCCATCGTGAAGAACGAGATTATCGACATCTTCGCACGTATGGGCTTTGCCCTCGCCGACGGCCCCGAGGTAGAGGACGACTGGCACGTGTTCTCTTCGATGAACTTTGCCGAAGACCACCCCGCACGCGACATGCAGGACACCTTCTTCATCGAAGCACACCCCGACATCATCCTGCGCACCCACACCTCATCGGTACAGAGCCGCGTGATGGAGACTAGCCAGCCACCCATCCGTATCATCTGCCCGGGACGCGTATACCGCAACGAGGCCATCAGCTACCGTGCACACTGCTTCTTCCATCAGGTAGAGGCACTCTACGTAGACAAGAACGTGTCGTTCACCGACCTCAAGCAGGCCCTTCTGCTCTTTGCCAAGGAGATGTTCGGCGAAGACACCAAGATACGCCTGCGCCCCTCATACTTCCCCTTCACCGAGCCATCGGCCGAGATGGACATCAGTTGCAACATCTGCGGCGGCAAGGGATGCCCCTTCTGCAAGGGTACCGGCTGGGTAGAAATCCTCGGATGCGGCATGGTAGACCCCAACGTGCTCGAAGCCAACGACATCGACAGCAAGGTATACTCGGGCTACGCCCTCGGCATGGGTATAGAACGCATCACCAACCTCAAGTACCAGGTGAAAGACCTGCGCATGTTCTCCGAAAACGACGTCCGGTTCCTCAAGGAGTTTGAGGCGGCAAACTAACTCATAAGAGATGGCACGCAATCGCGTGCCATTTTGGTAATATCACGCGTGTTTAGCGGCAACAAAAAAAAGATTCAAGCGTATGAACAACGAAAGACCACTGATACTAATATCAAATGATGATGGATACAAGGCTCGCGGCATCAACTTCTTGGCCGAGCTATTGGCACCGATGGCCGACATCATCGTGATGGCTCCCGATGGGGGCCGCTCGGGAATGGGGTGTGCCATTACCTCTACGCAGCCCGTGTACTATAATCTGGTGAGCGAGCGTGAAGGCATCACCATCTACCGCTGCTCGGGCACGCCCGTCGACTGTATCAAGATGGCACTGCACGAGTTTGCCGACCGCCAGCCCGACATGATTATCGGTGGCATCAACCATGGCGACAACTCGGGGGTCAACGTGCACTACTCGGGCACGATGGGCATCGTCATCGAGGGTTGCATGAAGGGTATACCCTCGGTGGGATTCTCGCTCGACAACCATTCGCCCGAAGCCGACTTTGAGCCTTGCGCCCCCTACATCGTGAAGATTGTAGAGCAGGTGCTCGAACATGGCTTGCCCAATGGCACCTGCCTCAACGTGAACTTCCCCGCCACACCCATCTACGAGGGTGTCAAGGTGTGCCGCATGGCCAAAGGGGAGTGGACGCAGGAGTGGGAGGAGCATCCGCATCCGCGTGGCGGCAACTACTTCTGGCTCGTGGGAAGCTTCTGCCTGCGCGACGAACACCCGCAAGATGCCGACCGCCCCAACCTTACCGATGGCTACGTGGCTGTAACCCCCATACAGATTGACATGACCGACTATCGCATGATGGAGGAGATGATAAACGACTGGGATCTTAATTGATGAAATAGCCTAGAAATTCTTAGAGATTCCTAGGCATCCCTAGATAATCCTAGGATATCCTAAGCCGTCCTATAGAATCCTATAAAATCTCAAAAAAAGCAACAACAATGAAGTACTACATCATAGCAGGCGAAGCCTCGGGCGACCTACACGCATCGAACCTCATGCGTGCGCTCAAGGCCAAAGACCCGGGAGCGGAGTTCCGCTACTTCGGGGGCGACCTCATGGCGGCCATAGGGGGCACTCTCGTGAAGCACTACCGCGAACTGGCCTACATGGGATTCGTGCAGGTGGCGCTCCATGCACGCACCATCCTGCGCAATATGCGCCTGTGCAAGGAGGACATCGTGGCTTGGGTACCCGATGTGGTGATACTCGTCGACTACCCGGGCTTCAACCTCTCCATTGCCAAGTATGTGAAGACCCACACACAAATTCCCGTGTACTACTACATATCGCCCAAGATATGGGCCTGGAAGGAATATCGCATCAAGGACATACGCCGCTATGTAGACGAGATGTTCTCTATCCTTCCCTTCGAAGTCCCCTTCTATGCCGGGCACGATTACCCCATACACTACGTGGGCAACCCCTGCGTGGATGCCGTGGCCGACTTCAAGGTACAATACACGGAGACGCGCGAGGAGTTCTGTGCCCGCCACGGCCTCAATCCCGAACTGCCCATCGTGGCACTGCTTGCCGGTAGCCGCAAGCAGGAAATCAAGGACAATCTGCCCATCATGCTCGCGGCCACCAAGCACTTTATGCCGGGTCGGGTATACCGCCGAGAGAGAATCAAGGGTTTCCAGTGGGTGATAGCCGGCGCCCCAGGCATCGACAAGGAGATGTATGGAGAGGTCTTTGCAAAGTCGGAGGCTACGCGAGGCACTTCGGTCGTCTATGGCGAAACCTATGCCCTGCTCAGCCACTCCTATGCCGCTATGGTGACATCAGGCACCGCCACACTGGAGACGGCGCTCTTCCGTGTGCCGCAGGTGGTGTGCTATTACATCATGTGTGGCAAGGTGGTATCGTGGCTACGCAGACTCGTGCTCAAGGTGGAACACATCTCGCTGGTAAACCTTGTGGCAAACTTCCCTGTCGTACGCGAACTCGTAGCCGATGAGATGCGTGAGCGTGAGCTCAAGGAGGCACTCGACCAGATACTGCTCGACGACTTCTACCGCAATCGTATGTTCTCCGAGTATGACAAGATGGTAATCGCTCCTTTGGGCGAGCCTGGTGCGTCGGAGCATGCGGCCGATAAGATGGTGGAATTGCTGCGGCAGGGTAAATAAAGACAATTACGACTCTTATTCACCTTCTTTGGTAGCCACATATACGAATGTGTGGTTTATGAACTGCTGCTTCACGATGCCGAAGCGGATAAACTGTGCCAATAGCTGTACGGCTCGGTGGCGCGGCAGACGACCGAGGCGGGCAAAGCGGTTGAGGGTCATAGGTTCGGGAGCATCGGCAAGCAGGTGCAGCAGCGATTGCTCGCGCTGACTAAAAGGCAGTAACGAACCTGCGTCGTCTGTGGCCTCGCGCCAAAGCGCCATCTGCACGGGTGATGCCACGATATTCTCATCGGCAATGCGCACGAAAGCACATAGCTTGCCGTCTTCGAGCTGGGCACGCACGGGGCGCTTCTCCGTAGCCTCCACCTCGGCAATGACTACATTGTGCCCCTCTTCACGATGGACGCTCATACGACACTCCACAGGAGGTGTGCAATACATGGTAGCAGCGGCTTCCACCATATAGATTTCCTCATCGCTGCGTACGCCGGCAATCTTTCCATTGTCCTTCACGCCAATGAGCAGACGGCCTCCGTCGGTATTGGCAAAGGCTGAGAGGGTGCGCGCAATCTTGCGTGCATCGGAGATTTCATACTTGAAATCCTGCTGCTGATGTTCGCCTTCGGCGATGAGACGGTGAAGCATATTAATAATTAAAAATTAACAATTAAAACAGGCGTTACGTTTCGATTCCCTTTATCTTGCTCTTTGTTTTAATTTTTAATTCCTTAATTTTCAACTTTGCAGAGTCCCATTTCGCGGGCTTTCTTCATCATATATTCGTAGGCGGCATCGTGTTCGTTGGGAATGATGCCGTCGAGAATGGCATCCTTGATGCTGCTCTTGAGGGCACCCACCTCGGCGCAAGGGCTAAGGCCGAAGGTGCGCATGATTTCGTCGCCATCGACAGGCGGTTGGAAGTTGCGTATGCGGTCGCGCTCCTCGAGGTCCTTGAGCTTCACGCGCACGAGGCGGAAGTTATCGAGGAAGCGTTGCTTGCGCAGCTCGTTCTTTGAGGTGATATCAGCTTCGCACAACATCATCAGGTCATCGATGTCGTCGCCCGCCTCGAAGAGCAGTCGGCGCACGGCGCTGTCGGTGACCTCCTCATCGGCAATCACGATGGGGCGCATGTGAAGCCCCACGAGTTTCTGCACGTACTTCATCTTCTCGTTCATCGGCAGCTTCATATTGCGGAAGATGGTGGGTATCATCTTTTCGCCGATGAAGTTATGATTGTGGAATGTCCAGCCCAACCGCGGATCCCAGCGTTTGGTGCGTGGCTTGCCTATGTCGTGGAGCAGGGCTGCCCAGCGCAGCCATAGGTTGTCGGTGTGGCGAGCTATGTTGTCGAGCACCTCGAGCGTGTGGTAGAAGTTGTCCTTGTGGGCACGTCCGTTCACTGTCTCTACACCCTGCAGCGCTACCAGTTCGGGGAAGATGAGGGGTAGCAGTCCGCAGCGGTCGAGTTCCACGAAACCCTTTGAGGGGGTGGGTGAAGCGATGATTTTATTCAGTTCGTCGATGATGCGTTCCTTGGATATAATCTTGATGCGCTCGGCATTGCGTGTGAGCGACTCGAAGGTCTCCTCCTCGATGTAGAAGTTGAGCTGCGTGGCAAAACGTATGCAGCGCATCATGCGCAGGGGGTCATCGCTGAAGGTTACGTCGGGGTCAAGCGGCGTGCATATGAGGCGGTCTTCCATGTCGAGAAGCCCGTCGAAGGGGTCAGTAAGCTGTCCGAAGCGCTCAGCGTTGAGGCATACGGCAAGCGCATTGATGGTGAAGTCGCGGCGGTTCTGGTCGTCCTCCAGTGTACCATCCTCCACGATAGGCTTGCGCGAGTCATGCGTGTACGATTCCTTGCGTGCTCCCACGAACTCTACCTCCATGTCGCGCCACTTGAGCTGCGCGGTGCCGAAGTTGCGGAAGATGCTCACGTGGGCACCGCGCCCCAGTCGCTTGCGCAGAGCCTCGGCCATGGCGATGCCACTGCCCACTACTACGACGTCAATATCCTTGGAGGGACGCTCCAGATAGAGGTCGCGCACATAGCCACCTACGACATAGCATTCGAGTCCCAGTTCGTCGGCTGTATCGCCAATGAGATGGAATAGCTTGGTGTCGAAGAGTCGCTTCAGTTCTTCAGGTGATATATGTTTCATAAACCTGTTCGAAATAAAATGTCCGCGAAGTTAGTCAAAAAAAATCGTTTTTCTCCCTTTTCTATGCATTCCTTTTGATTTTTTCATCCATTCAGTACGATAACTGCAGGAATATTTGTACTTTTACCAGCAAAATGAAAAAGTGAGGAATGAAAACAAAACAGATCCTTGTAGCCCTTTTCGCCGTTATCCTATCGGGATGCGCCGAAGATGTAGAGCGTCTGGCACGGCCACATCTGGAACGTGCTCAGCAGGCTTATGCCAATAAACAGTACGGTTTTGCCAAACTTCAACTTGACAGCATCAAACTTCTCTATCCCAAAGCAATTGAAACCCGCAAGCAGGCACATAACTTGCTGGTGCAGGTGGAATTGGACGCAGCTCTTGCAGACAAACAATATGTAGATAGCTTGCTGGCCGATACGCGTGAGAAGATAGCTACCGAGGCTGCAAAACTCTACCTTGACAAAAATCCCGAATACCAAGATGTCGGCTATTACTATGCCAGCCATCATTGCGTGGAGCAGAATGTGGGGCGCACCTATTTACGACCTCAGGTGAGTGAGCGTGGCGAGTGCTCTATCGTAGTGTTCCATCGAGGTCGGGGGATTCAAGCCCATACGCTTCGCTTTACTGCCTCTGATGATACTTTCATAGAACTAAAGGCACAGTCGGAGCCTTATGCCACGTCAGATGCGCTAGGCCGCACGGAACGTACCGACTATGTGGTGTCGGCCGATGTAGGCATCGCTTCGTTTGTAGCGCAGTGCAAATCGCTCCCTCGGGTTACCCTTGTCGGACAAAATGGTAGCGTATCAATACCCTTCAGTAAACATGAAGCTGGAGCACTGGAGCAAGTGTGCGGGCTGGCTTCTCTATTACGTCTGATGACCGAGCTGGAACTACAGCAGAGTGAGCTAAATCGCCGCATCGAGTTCTTCAGTAACCGAGTATCGTAAAGGCTCCAACAAAAAGCAGAGTCTGACAACTCCCGTTTTTCTGAAAGTTTATTGCCGATTCTGCGAATTTGAAAGCTAAATTTGGCAAATACTACGTCTTTTTGTATCTTTGCCCTAATAAAAAAACACCTTACACTCTATGAGCGAAGAAGATTTCAACAAGGCCGATGAGGTAAACGATAACGATAACGACAACGTTAACGATAACGTTGACGAAAACGAAAACGTTGACATACCAGAGGAGCATGCCCATTATCAGCCGAAGAAGGACAAGGGCGATGACGATACCGTGAAGTACCAGCTCTCGGGAATGTACCAGAACTGGTTTCTCGACTATGCCTCCTACGTAATCCTCGAGCGTGCCGTGCCCCATATCAACGACGGCTTCAAGCCTGTGCAGCGCCGCATACTGCACTCGATGAAGGAGAAGCACGACGGACGCTACAACAAGGTGGCCAACCTCGTGGGACATACCATGCAGTACCACCCTCATGGCGATGCCTCTATCGGTGACGCTCTCGTACAGTTGGGACAGAAGGACCTGCTCATCGACTGCCAGGGAAACTGGGGTAACATCCTTACGGGCGACGGAGCCGCCGCACCGCGTTACATCGAGGCACGCCTCTCGAAGTTTGCCCTCGAAGTGGTGTTCAATGCCAAGACCACGGAGTGGAAGCTCTCTTACGACGGCCGCAACAAGGAGCCTATCACGCTGCCAGTGAAGTTCCCCCTGCTACTCGCTCAAGGCGTAGAGGGTATTGCCGTAGGTTTGTCGTCAAAGATCCTGCCACACAACTTCAACGAACTGTGCGATGCCGCCATCAGCTACCTCAAGGGCGAGGACTTCGTGCTCTACCCCGACTTCCAGACGGGAGGCTTCATCGACGTAGCCCGCTACAACGACGGCGAGCGTGGCGGAGCAGTGCGTGTGCGTGCCCGCATCAACAAGTTGGACAACAAGACGCTGGCCATCACCGAGATTCCCTACAGCAAGACGACTACTACACTCATAGAATCGATACTGAAAGCTGCCGAGAAGGGCAAGATTAAAATCCGCAAGGTAGACGACAACACGGCTGCCGAGGTGGAAATCCTCGTACACCTGGCTCCGGGCGTATCGTCGGACAAGACCATCGATGCGCTCTACGCCTTCACCGACTGCGAGATAAGCATCTCGCCCAACTGCTGCGTCATCGATGACAACAAGCCCCACTTCCTCGGCGTGAGCCACGTGCTGCGCAAGTCGGTAGACAATACGCTCGCCCTCTTGCAGCAGGAATTGGAGATACGCAAGAACGAACTCCTGGAGCAACTGCACTTCGCCTCCTTGGAGAGAATCTTCATCGAGGAGCGTATATATAAGGATAAGAAATTCGAGCAGGCTCCCACGATGGATGCCGCCTGCGAGCATATCGACGAACGACTGACACCCTATTACCCCACCTTCATCCGTGAGGTGACCAAGGACGACATCCTCAAGCTGATGGAAATCAAGATGGCCCGCATCCTCAAGTTCAACAAGGACAAGGCCGACGAACTGATGGCCCGCATCCGTGCCGAGGTGGAGGAGATTGACCAGAAACTCGCCAATATGGTGGGCGTGACGATAGACTGGTACACCATGCTCAAGGAGAGGTACGGAGCAGCCTATCCCCGCAAGACCGAGCTGCGCAACTTCGAGAACATCGAGGCTGCCAAGGTCATCGAGGCCAACGAGAAACTCTACATCAACCGCGAGGAGGGCTTCATCGGTACCTCGCTCAAGAAGGATGAGTTTGTCTCCAACTGCTCGTCTATCGACGACGTCATCCTCTTCTATAAGGACGGCCGCTACAAGATAGTGCGCGTGACCGAGAAGATGTTCGTAGGGCCGGGCGTACTCCACGTAGGCATCTACAAGAAGAACGACAAGCGCACCATCTACAACGTAGTATACCGCGACGGACGTGGCGGCCCTCACTACATCAAGCGCTTTGCCGTCACCGGCACCAACCGCGACCGCGAGTACAACCTCACCCAAGGCAAGCCCGGCTCGCGCATCGCCTACTTCACCGCCAATCCCAATGGTGAGGCCGAGGTCATCAAGGTGCAGCTCAAGCCCGTGCCTAATCTGCGCAAGACAGTCATTGAGAAAGACTTCAGCACCATCGGCATCAAGGGACGCGGCTCGATGGGCAACCTGCTCACCCGCCTCGAAGTGCAGCGCATCGGCCTCAAGTCGCACGGAGCCTCTACGCTCGGTGGCCGCAAGGTATGGTTCGACCGCGACATCCTGCGCCTCGACTTCGACGGACACGGCGAGTACCTGGGCGAGTTCCACAGCGAAGACCGCATCCTCGTGGTACTGAAGAACGGCGAGTTCTACATCACCGACTTCGATGCCAACAACCACTACGAGCCCGACATCCTCTACATCGAGAAGTACAACCCGGAGAAGGTGTGGACGGCCATCGTGCGCAACGCCTCGCAGAAGGGCTTCTACTACATCAAGCGCTTCACGATGGAGGCCACGGCCAAGAAGAACACCTTTGTCGACGAGCACAAGGACAGCGCTTTGGCCCTGCTCACCTGCGAGGTATATCCGCTCATTCAGGTCAACTTCGGCGGTGGCGACAGCTTCCGCGAACCGCTCGTCATCGACGCCGAGGAGTTTGCCCTCATCAAGGGCTTCAAGGCCATCGGTAAGCGCGTCACCAACTTCGAGGTAGCCAGCTTCGAAGAGCTGGAGCCCACGCGCCATCCCGAGCCCGAAGTGACGGAGCAGCCCGAGGAAGCCGAGCAGGCTGAAGAGGGAGCAACACCCGACACCGAAGAACCCACTACCGAGCAACTCAACCTGTTCGGTGAGGAGTAATCACATAGATTGTAATAAATGAGGAGGCAGGAGACTCGTGTAGTTTCCTGCCTTCTTTATATTACAGGACGAAACACGAAGAAATCCTGACAGAAAAATCCGTAGCATATTGTCATTGATTCCTGCCGATTGCTTACGCGATGCTGAAATCGGAAGTATAAACTTTTTCCGTTCTCGTGACAGATTATCATCGTTCCTCTATTTATGCTGACAATTTGCATCTCCCTAATGCCCCGTGGCTGCGTTCTTTTTGTTCGCTTTGGGGATTGGGCGGAAAGAGGCAAGGATGAGGGATTAGAACAAACAAACTGCAAGGCCTTCAAGGTAGATCTCTCGCATGAATCATAATAATTTTCCATGAATATTTGGAGCAGAACGAATAAACCTACAAATTTGTAGTCGATAAAAATGCGGATGGGCGCACAAAAATAGAACAAGATGGAGATTAAACGTGATTCGCTGCTTAAAAGATTGATGGACTTGCGGCACAATGGGATGATTAAGGTTGTCACTGGTAGACTTTGTATGCAATCAAGGATACAAGCGTCTATATATTCAGTCGGTCTTCAGTATTCCCGATGACGAGAAACGCGAACAAGAGTTGCAATCACTGCGCAGGATTGACGATTCGTTCCAAAAGATAGTGATTGTTGGAGACCATAGCCCCCGCTACCAGAACGAGGATGGCATTCTATTTATTGATATTTATGATTTCTTGACGGATGGGAATAGTCTAATTTGAGTCCGATGGCACCAAACGCCTTGCCGATAATACCCTCGTGCGCTCACTCTTGTGATTGCAGAGAGTAAGACCGAAGAAAAGGATGTAATGGTCAAGGTGGTGGTGAACTTGATTAATCAACAAAACTCATAAGGATTGTGGGAGATAAATCCAGAAACACTTGTTTGTGTTAAGTTAAACGACTATCTTTGTCAAAAAAATAATGATGGGCAATGATGTATTTGAACCAATTTCACAAAGAAGCCGTAGAGCGGAAGATGCGGAAAATCGCCGAATCCAAGAAATCGCCGATGAACTCTACCGATGCTGCTGCCTATATGAAGAGAAACTTCGAGAAGGCCAAAACAATGTAAGGCCCTCGGAGATAGAACATCGTATAGCGGAGGATTATGCCAAGAAGCATGATTTATGGCTCCCTATAAATGAGGTGTTCAATCTTGGTGTTCCCGGCCCAAGCGGCAATGAGAACGATACTTACGTATCGAACGACATCATTTTCAAGATGAACAATCTTCTCAATAGCCGAGGCAGCATCATACAACTGCTCAACAAGATATTGCTTCACAATCTCCTTTTCTCAGAAACGGCATATACATTCCATGCCTTTACAGGATTTCCGGGCAGCTCCATTATGCCTATCTTCAAGCAAAGCCTCATTAAAGATGCGATGCCTGCAACGCCTATAGAGATAGCCACTTATATGGCAGCCTTAGGCTTCAGTAGCACCCCAACCAACGGACGCTTTACAAACGAAGAGTTTGAAGTTTGGGATTTACTACCCCGAAACGTATTGAAGGACAGCGAAGGCGACATATTTGTGATTGATGCGGAGATAAAGGTTTTATAGGATTGTATAGCCATAAATCCACAGAAAGCCTTCGAAGTACGTCTGTGCCTATTCTTCGAAAACCTTCTGTGGATTTTGTGTTATCAAATTCCGTTTATCGTACGTGGCGAAGAGTTTTATTGTCCACACATACACATTAGCAAGCCCCGCACATGTGCGAGGCTTGCTGTCGGTTTCGGCCAAGTACCCTTAACTAGGGATCTCAATTATACGTACTAACCAATCATAGAAGTCATTTACCGTAGCATATGGATTCATCTCTATATAGTTTATGGCATAGTCGAGTGACACGGAATATCCATAGGTTTCGTACAGTTCTTCGATTAGTGCCTCGGGATTAATGGAGACGAGCATTTTCTAATTGATAGTATAATTCGTTTATGACACTGTTCTCTGCACCATTCAAAGCTTCACCTTTATCATTTTCGTATGCGACTTTTAATTCCGTTTTTGAGGTAGGGAGAGAAATGGTGTCAGCACCATATTGCTTCTTGATAAAGATAATAACCTTATCTAATGCATAGAAACGGGCCTTACTCTTCAGGTTTCGACCATTCAGTTCCTCCTCTACTAATACTTTTAATTGTTCGATGGTCATAATTTCACTTTTAATTAAACGTTTTATTTCAAAATCTTCAATCTATCATCAATATATCCTATCAATGCTTTCTCATACCCGCCTTTAATAAGACTTTCAATCGTGTAACCTTTGTATTGATCATAAATCGATATACGAAGAATTGGAACATCAAGAACAATTGATGTGACATCCTTGATAAAGTCATAGAATGCTCTTTGCTTCCATCTTGAAGGAGCATCTATCTCAAAATTGCCATCAACAGAACTCACACCAAACATCTTTTGCGTAGAAGAATTTTTCCAATATCCAGACGGAGTACGTCGACATTTATCTTCATATTGCCTGCAAAATGTTCTATATTTAGAGACATCAATATTCTTATTCTCTAAATAGATTGTAGAGTCCAGTGTTGCTAAACGATATCGATTGAAATGATTCTCTTCATCAAATTCTATAATAAAGTTCCTCGTATCAATGTCGAAATCACCGACTCTTAACGACATCTCGGGCAACACCCCTCCTAATGTCCTATACATCTCTAAAACTTCATCGTAGTATCCCGATTGGCGCAACTGAACTTCATTCATTTTTGAATGCATACCTTCTCCATAATGAGAAATACAAATCTCTTTCAGATAACTTTCTTTTTTAGCCATACTTCTAACATCTAATTATTTTCTTAATAAACTTCGGCATTTTAATCCCATCCTTACGTTTAGACCAATCCACATAGTCAAAGAATCGGACATTGATAAGTTCCTCTATCAACTCAACCGTCGCATCATAAATATTCTTGGAACCACTAATGTCGCACGGTCCATCTCCTTCAAACCAATAGAGCGGGTTGTCTTCAGAAGCATTGTTGCATATCTGTAAATCTATCGTATACTGTACTGAACTTTTGGGCAGCATCTCTATCAACCGCGCAAGCGACCAAGCTGGAAGAGGATTATATGCAGAGGAATCGCTGTCGGGTTTGCCATATCCTATAAATTCGTTCCCCTCATATACATATACGTACATGTCGGCAGTTTCGGGTTGCACGCCAGCCTTTATCAAGCGGCCAGATTGTTTGTAATTCGTGCAGATTTGTGATGGTCTCAAGTTTGCCATATCTGTGTATTTTTAAGTGTTACGTTTCAGTGCATTCTCATACACTTCTATTATCCTTTCGCGCAGATGTTGCGGGCGAATGACTGTCAGAGAGCGGCTTCTGGATAGAAGTTCCATAACAAAATCATTGGTAATACGCAGGCGCAGAGCAATACGGAACTCCTCATCAGTATCGCAAAGAACACGTTGCGAGTGATGGAGCGGAAGAGATTTCAAGAATTTACCATCCAATGCGTCATAAGACAATTCTATATCTTCAACCGGTATATCAGATTGCTGCCATATACCGTATGAATCCTTGAACAGTTCATCAACATCTATTGACTCGTCACGTTTGAATTTCTCATTCCCCGACACTTCAATGTTGGAAATGCGGTCTATTCCATAACTCTTCAATTTATCACCAACTTTCGCCAAGAGATACCACCGCTGGTTTGACTCCTTCAAGAAATGAGGCAGTGCGCCAACATGTATCACCTCATCATTATGTCGGACAAGAGTATAGTCAAATGTTATAGGATGCAGATTACGTATAGCATCTATAAGTATAGGCATCTGTTCGCTGCCCACAGGACGGTGGTGTTCGGCCAATATATATCGACTGCCCACACTATCACTGTTTATGGCATTAAGCAAGTCGAAATTCATCAGCATCTCCTCCGTATTCGTGAAAAAGTCAGGTTGCTTGTCTTCTATATAGTAGCCAAAATTCCGTTTGTGCTCGATGGGGAATCCCAATTCACAAACATCTTGGATATCCCTCTCCAAAGTCCTCAGACTGATATCCGAGGGGTGCCCACGAAACTCCAGTTCCTTATTCACATGCCGCAACAACTCTCCAGCCATAACATAGCGACCTTTTTCCTTCTGCAATCTGTTAACTATCAACAGATACCTTGTTAATAATGCGATATTCTTCATAGCATCAATAATTACGCTGCAAATATATACACTCCATGCGACAAAACTTGTCGTGTCGCTGATAAAAGTTCAACGATTAGCACATAATCCTAAAAAAAGAACGTGGACAACAACTTATCCAAACGTTCCAGGGTACTTGGCCGAAACCCACAGCGACAGATAAATTGCGCCCACGCATAGCGTAGGCGTTTAACCAACTTATTCTTGTCACTGTTCTATCCACGGCCAAGTTTTGGAACATTTTTAGAATAGGTAGCAAACGCTAAATCAATATGTCAAGAACGGATAGTACGCTTCTTCGGGTTAATGATTTATTTTTATTTGGCTTTAATTAAGCCTTGAAAGCAGTAATACTCTCAGCATCACAAACCTTCGCGAAAGCGTCTGTCCAGGTTTACTCCATAGGCAATTCGTTTTATTGTTAGTACTATATTGTTTACTTGCTCCGCAAAGGTAGCTAAACCTTGCGAGAAATGCAAATCTACATCAGTTTTGTAAAGTTGGAGTTGCCTCATTTCTTGTTCTGCAGAAATTTGCAGAATTCCACGAGGCTACGTTGTATCACGCCTCCAACCTGCAATTGTTCCTTGTATTGTGTCACCATCGTTGGCGACATGCTACGATTAAGTGCATAGCGCACAACATCCATATCAGCATCTTTGCAGAGCAGAATGCCTATACTCGGGTTCTCATTGGAACGGCGTTCCTCTTGGTCAAGCGCCTCCAAGTAAAACTCCAATTGTCCTAAGTCTTTAGGATGGAACTCGCTTGTCTTTAATTCTATTGCAACCATACATTGGAGTAGGCGATGATAAAAGAGTAGATCGACCTTAAAGACCTTTCCGCCTACATTGATTCTATATTCTTCTGCTATGAACAGAAAGTCCTTGCCCAACTCAAGGATAAAGTCCTTCATGTGCGTGACAATCTCTTTTCTCAGTTTGGATTCCTTATATTGCAAAGGAAGCCCCAACATATCCAAATAGACTTTTTCCTTGAACAAGACAGACGATGAAGGATACACCCTTGCCATTGCCTCGGATTGCACTTGTTTACCGCCAAGTATGGAATCCATTGTATTGGTAGTAATGGCTCGTGTTAGCTCCTTATTTTGAAGTCGTTCACGCCCTGCGTATAGAATGTAGAACAATCGCTCTTGATCACTCTTGCATCTATTCAAAATGATTTGGTGATTAGTCCATCCAGTACTAAAGAGAACTTTGGGGATTTGTGCCATTTCGAATGGCACAACTATTGTCTCTACAGTTTGTGCCGTTTCAAATGGCACAATTCCATTACACTCCACCATGGACATCTCGGTGAGCAATGAAGCAAAAGATTGTGTTGAGTAAGTATCGTACAACTGTACCATTTTGTAAAGAGTACGATAGCTCCACCCTCTCGATGTCGGGTCTTGCGTGTGTATATATTCTGCTAATTGACGCACTACGCCGCATTAAATATGTCGCATTAAGTATTGAAATGTATTTGCAATCAGCAGTGCGATTTTTCCCAAACACACCGTCTGTTTTCCCGTTTTCGCGAACCGAATTCTTAAATCATAAGCTTTGATTTAATATTCAGTGCCTTTGATTTAATATT
>CAZMZC010000028.1:0-40897 GCA_964570685.1 uncultured Bacteroidaceae bacterium
CAAAGGTACAATCCAACTGTAAGGGGGACAATGGGCACTTTATCGAATGCTTACAAATGATATAAAAAAGGGAGTAATCAGCGATTGTTCCAGAACACCTTCTGTCCGCCAACAATATAGATTCCTGTAGGAAGGCCTTGGAGGGCATGCTTGTAGTATACACCCTTGCGAACAAGCTGGTTGCCCACGGTATATACATTGACATATTCACGCAAGGGAAGCTCTACGGCAGACTCTATACCTGTATCAAGGTTGCGAGCCCAAAGTGTCATCACCATCACCACCTGCTGACCAGAAAACTTGACGGGAAGAGTGCCTTTAACGGCTGAAGGCAGGGTGACGCTATGTGAGGCCACCGTGTAATTTCCATTGGCATCTTTGCGGGGAAACACATACTGTGAGCTGCCATAAGTGGTACTCCCCAACTGGGCTATGTAGCCATCGGCATCATCATAGTTGCAGTAGCCTGTGAAATCCATAGCCGTTATCTCTACATTATCAGGAAGGTTGATGGTATAGACTTGATTGCGCGAATACTTGATGCCATCTTCCTTACCTGTAGCATACCCTTTGCCTGTAGTGATGCTATAGCCGCCCTGAAAGCCCCAGTTGCCATCAATACAAGTAGAGGCCGAGAGGGTCACGGCATCACCCTTACCGGCATTCTCATCTATGATAGTATAACCCTGCGGCTCGCCATCGGCCATACCGCCCTGCATGATATCATCGACAAGGCTGTTCATATACACTTCGAGCATGGTGTAGCCCTCTTCGTTGGTAGCGTTGCCGTCGGAGGCATCAGTAGGATTGAGTCCATGGGCACTCTCCCACTCGTCGGGCATGCCGTCGCGGTCGGTATCAGTGGGGCACGCAAGACTCTCGAGTGTAGGCCAGGCGCTCCAGTCATCGGGTGCATTGGATGGGCGATTGTCTTCCTGCGAATTGATGATACCGGGCAGTGAGTTGAATAGGCCGACGCCTGTGTGGCTTGCCTTACCGTACTGCGTGTCGTAGACCATCATAGAGTCCACCTCATCACGAGAAAGCGATGCACCGGCATACTTTAGTACCTTCTCATAGGCTGTGGCAGCATCGTGGGTGGTGACATATACAAAGTCCATAGGCTCGGTCAGGCGCATGGTATCCCGCACGGTCTGGTTGTAAAGGCCATCGTTGCTCGATGAGGAGATTTGATTGTATATACCATAAGTCCAGTTGTCGGCCGTGACATTGCTATGGAGCGTGTTCACATTGCCATCAACATAGAAGTCGCCCCACACATGCTTGGTGGGCTCATAGGCAGGGTATCCTACCACATACTCTGCCGTGCGTATACCGATACCGGCAATACGTTGCTGGATGCTGGTATTGCGCTTCTCTGTAGCGGGGCCGGGCTTATAGTAGTTGTTGACGATGTTGACCGTCATGGCCTCGCCACCGTAGCACCCGTTGCCTCCCCAATTGTAGATGACATTGTTGCGCATGTCCATACGCTCATCGAGCTGTGTGGTATAGCGCGGGCCAAGGCGTGGAGTACGGCTACTGTGATGGGCTATGAGGTTGTGATGATACGATGCACCACTACCACCCCAGTTGCCACCGTAGCCATGGTTGCCCTTGCTATGGCCGGCATTGTACATACTCTGTGAGACGATGCACCACTGCACGGTCATATTCTCACAGCCATATACCGAGAGGCACTCGTCGACACTCCAGCTCGTAGAGCAGTGGTCTACCATGATGTCCTTCTGGTCCATACCGCCCAGTCCGTCGCCTTCATGATAGGCTACATACTTGTTGCCCAAACGAAAGCGCATAAAGCGGATGATGACGTTGCTGGCATTGATGGTAAACGGATAGTCGGCCACACAGATGCCATCGCCAGGAGCCGTTTGTCCGGCAATAGTGACATTGCCTGTAGACACAGAGAGTGCAGACTTCAGATGGATGGTTCCCGACACATCGAATACGATGGTCTTCACACCCTTCTGCGACAAGGCCCAACGGAGCGAACCTTCCACGCTATCATTCAAGGTGGTCACGTGGTATACTGCACCGCCACGACCACCCGTCACATAGCGTCCGAAGCCCTCGGCACCAGGAAAGGCAGGTAGCTTTTCCACCTCATCGGCCGAAACAGCGAGCGGCAGCATGAGGAGAGCCAGCAGCAGGCTATTATATATATATGTATAGTGTTTCATAATAGATACTGAAATAGAGGAAAAGAGGCTCCAACTCCTTCAAGGAGCGGAGCCTCTACCTATGTGATTGCTTGTGCAAACAGATTACTTCACGATGAACTTATAACCGTTCTGCAAGTAGATGCCCTTGGTAGGATTAGCTACTTGGCGACCGGTAAGGTCGTAGATAGGAGCATTGAGGTTGAGCTCAGGCTGAGCGATAGTTACGTTCTCAATACCATTTCCATCGGTTTCATAAACGAATCCCATCAGACCTAATTTAGAACCAGCACAATAGAGATAGTAAGTTTTATTTGCTTCAAGCTTTACAGGTTCCAACGGTCCATAATACTTTGCGTCCGATACGTAATCATTATAACCGCCCAAGACTGTGCCTGCGCCATCGTTGAAATACAACTTCTTGCCAGAGTTCAAAACGACATACGCAGTCAACGTACCCTCTTGAGTTGTTGTAAACTCATAATACGTACCAGTTGTCGGAGCAGCAGAAGCACCAGGATTACTTCCATTGGATTTAGGATTACCACCATTACCTGCCACATGGTTGGTTATTTCAAGATCTCCATATACGGCAGAGTATGCGTTTACACCCCATGCTGCAGTTTCTGTTTCAGAACCAAACTTCAAAGTAATACCAGGCACCTTATCCTCAATCATACCAGGAGTTACCTCATAAAGGGGTGTACAGAACCAAGCGTTCGCGGGATATTGAATCTGTGTTGTGCGACCGTAGGTCACCAGGATGTTACCTGTGTACTCAAAGCCGTCGCCAGCCTCCCATGTAGTGATAGGATGTACGATAGGCTCAGAAGTAGCGTCACCAATCCAACGTACATATACAGAATCCTGGTCGTTGGCATCGGCAGGCAGTGTGCCAGCCAGCTCATACCACTTCATGTACTCAGCGAGAGTAACCTCGGCAAACTTGGTCCATGTAAGGCTGTCGAGTGAGTACTCGAGAGTCTGTACGGTATTGGCGCAGTTGTCGGTACCAACATAAGATGACACCTTGATATCGGCAAAGCCCTTGGTAGACATCAGCATATAGATATAGTTGAGCTTACCTGCCAACTTATCGCCCTGCGGAGTGCGGCGTGAAACGATGTTCATACGCTGAGCGGGATCCTCAAGCTCGGCAAACTTGCCGGCACGAGTCTGCATCACTGAATCCTTGTAGCTCTCAATACTTGCATCCCATGTAGCCACCTTCAATACTGCTTGATAAGTAGTATTGTTGTCATAGAACATATCGGCCTTATAAGAAGCGAGGTTGCCATTACCCGAGAAACCGGGGAAGTCGAATACAGCGATGTAGTCCTCAACCTCCTCGAATGTAGCCGTCAAGTTGGTCACAGTCTCGGTGATGGTGAGTGTACGTGCCAAGTCGGTAGAGCCATCTTCCCAACCCTTGAAGTTGGTCAATGTGCGATAGTAAGAGTTGTGAGCATCCAAGGTTACGGTAATCTCATCGCCCTTGTAGTAGATTTCCTTCTCAGGAGTAATGGTGTAGGTCACGAAGGGACAGCCCTCGATAGCTACGTTGATCTGAGCCTTTACCTTGAACTCATCTACATAAGCCCAAGCCGGACCAATGGGAAGAACGGTACCTGTAGGCATCGTACTAACCTTGTCATACTCGGCACCCATGGTATACATCGGGTTGCTCTTCAAGATGCTATAGTCGCCGCTGATGGGAGAAGCGAAAGTCTCGGTCTCGCCCCAAGTAAGAGCGACATCTGTAGTCGTATAGTTTCCTACAGTGTCAGCATAGAGCCATGTGTGCTCACCTGTCTCAGCATCCTTGATGTTACCGGCAGTCCAGTTGCTGTAGCCATCAATAACATTGTTCTTACCAATCACCATACCGTATGCAGCACTCAGAATCTTAGGTTTGCGAGTACCTGTAGAGTCTACAGTAACGTACTGGCTCTCGAAAGTAGGCACGGCCAAGATGTTGTTGTTGATGAAGTACTTGCTCTGGGGGCCGAGGTAGTTGCCGGGATTGAGCAACTGGAACGGCTGGCTTGCACCACCAGCACCAATAGCCACGATATTGTTCTCAAAGATAAAGTCGGTGTTGATACCCAGACCTGTGGGGTCGGTAATGTAGCTCATCTGGAAGAGGAACTTACAATAAGGCATATCGAAGAATACGTTATCCTTGATGGTCACATATCTGGGAGTCTGCCCGAAATAGATCAACGGCCAGTTGTTACCTTCAGCAATCATATTCTTGTGTACCTTACAATCAGACATCTCGAAGTAGTTGATGATACTACCGTCCTTGTAGTCGCCTTCTGCATCGAGGATACCATCGTTATCAGTATCAATAGAATCCTTGGCAGGAACAGAGCGATAGAATGAACGGGCGATGTTTGTAATCTCGCAATTCTTTACCACGAAAGAGTCGATAGGACAGTACACCTTGTTCCAGTAGAAAATCTGACCAGAAGTAGCGGTATTACCGGCACGGTACTGCAAGCTGATGTTGCTGAAGAAGAGGCTCAGGTCATTGTTGTCCTGCATAGCCTGACCATTGATACCGGCTAGCAACTGAGGCATCTTGTCATACTCGGTCTGATTACTTGTAACAACAATCTTACCACCGGTAGGAACAGTCACCTGACCGATGTTTACTTCACCTTCCCAATCACAGATGATGGTGTTACGGTTACCGGCACCTTCAAGGCTGTTCCATGCCTCGATGAACGAAGTCTTGTCTGTGACAGTCTTCGTCCAGTCTGCATGGGCAGTAAAAGGTACACACAACGCAAGTGCAAATGCACATAATGTACTTTTTTTCATAATTGATGAGTTTTTAGTTATACATAAAATATATAAAGATAATTCACTGCTTTCTACTCATTACTTCTCCAAGTTCCACTGGATAAAGTAGTTTTTCTCTATAGCTGCCCTAACCTTACCATCCTTGCCTACTGACAGATACTTGGGAGCAACACGGTCGGCCACAATACTGGCATCCTTACCATAACGCTCGGCCATCTTACACAGATAGCTGTACGATTTACCTTCAGCTACATACTCGAGCAGGTGCTCGTCGACAATAGCCAAGTCGTAGGCTTTGATACGCTCTGCCTCGCTAGCATACTCTTCGGGAGCCTTCAGGTCATGATGCGTACCACAGGCACTACCAGCAATACCATTGTTGCCATAGCCACCGGCATCACCAAACCAAGTGATATATTCGGGTGCCCATCCTTCAGGCATAGTCTCACCAGCTGC
Source organism: uncultured Bacteroidaceae bacterium (assembly GCA_964570685.1). Lineage (GTDB taxonomy): Bacteria > Bacteroidota > Bacteroidia > Bacteroidales > Bacteroidaceae > UBA1189. The sequence goes on from CAZMZC010000028.1 coordinate 5,445, forward strand.
ATAGCTGGGGCGTTCGGCAAACTCCTCGGTGAGTCCTCCATTGAGCAGTGCACGAGCCTGACGCCAGTTGCCCAGGTGATTCTCGGCCTCGGCCAGAAGGAAATGGAAATCGTGTCCACGGAAGGTGACGATGGTAGGCTGTATCTCAAAGATGTTGCTACGAAGATATTGGAAGTTACGCACATCACCGTCATAATAATAGTAATACTTGGTGAGCGCCTCTTCGCCTCCCAGTGTATTCATCACCATCTTTTGAGTCAATCCACGGATATCACTCTCTGCATACAGACTCTTGCCATACTCTGAGGGTTTAAGGAAATACCCCTCACCACGACCGGGCCATGTGGGGCAGAAATACTGTACGAGACGATTGCGTTGATGATTGTCGTAGTCATACATAATGCCACTGACCAACTGGAACTTCTGTCCTACTTGCTCACTGGCGAAAATCTTATAATACACGCGGCTCATATCGCTCTGTAGCTGAATACCAATCTGGTATACGCCATCGCGCTCGTCCTCCTCGTCATTCTCCGTATCAGGGGCATCATTGACACCGGGCACCTTTATCGTACCCGTATGCACTCCATACATATATTGCAGTAGCATATCACGTATTGACAGCCACTCACCCTTGGCCGCCTCTTCGCTCAGATAGTTGCAGCGCCATGAACCCAGTTCGGCACGTAACAAGACGTAGGGAGGGGTCAAGTATTGCCAGTAGCCGTACTGTGCCTCATCTTCCATCTCCTCATCGAGCCATGCCACCCAATCCATCACGACATCGGCATCAATCTGGACGCCATCGACCACGATACCATTCTCCAGCAGGGAGATACACTTCTCGGTAAGTTCCTGCATGGTGCATTTGGTGAATATCTCTGTATTGCTAAGGTCGACCAGCTCCTCCAATGCATCATCGAACCAATAGGCTTCACCATAAATACGACCAAGCATATAGTATGCCCAAACCTTGATGCGGATAGTGCTGCTAAGCAATGCCACGAAATTTGTCTCCGACTTCTCGCTCATGCTACTCTGTACCCGCTTATGATACTCGTCCATCTTGTGGATATAGTCGTTACAGGCGATGACTATAGCATAGTAGCAAGTAGGGTCGGCATATTCGTTGCCATCGGTATCTTCATAGTTGTAGATATTCTGCAAGGAGACGGGGGCGTTTCTGGTAATCTCCAACACACTGGCACGTGTATCAGTAAGGAATATGGAGTGGTCACCCGCATCCTGCATTCTGGTATAGATACCCAAGAATCCCTTATACATCTCATCATCCTTTGATATATAGTCATCCGTATTGATGATATTGTTGGGATCGGTCTGGAAAAAGTCTTCGCAAGACTGCAGCATAAGTGCCCCAAAGACACTCATGACTGTCAATAAGTATATGTTAACTCGTTTCATATCTACATTAGAAGTTTAAGTTGAACCCAATTTTCACTGTCACAGGCATAGCAAACTTTGCATAGTCGAAGCCTCGTAAGCTCTCGTCGTATGAATAGGCAAACTCGGGGTCAGAACCCAAATAGTCGGTCAACGTAAAGAGGTTCTCACCAGCCAAATAGATAGAGCCGGAACGCACGAGCGAGAAGAGATTGTCGAAATGATAAGCCACCTTCAAGCTACGCAACTTCAGATAATCGGCATCCTCAATCCAACGGTCTGAGAAGAGATTATTGCCCGAGGGGTCGCCATATGCTGCTCGAGGAAGCTTGGCATCCTGACCTTCTACCTGCCAACGATTGAGTACGGCAGTAGATTGATTGTAGAAGTTGTCCATCGATTCCAACTCACGACGAGTAGCATTGTAAGCTCTGTTGCCTATTGAGTATGCGAAATCGGCTTGGAGTGACACTCTCTTGAAGCGAAGCATTGTATTGAACCCACCAAAGAAATCGGGCTGTGCCGAACCGAGGTTCACCTTATCCTTATCATCAATTATCTTATCGTCGTTCTGGTCTACGAAGATCACATCACCAGCTTGATACTTGGTGCCATACTTGTTGGTCAAGCCTGCTTGTAATGCCTCTTCGCTTGTGGCATATATGCCAGCCGTCTGGTATCCATAGTATTGATAAGGTGCCTCGCCTACTTGCATACGCACTTGCGCGTCATCATTATTATAATCGGTGTATGTAAATATGTGCTCGGTCTGCTTGTCGCCTAACGACTCTACCCTATTTCTTACAATGGCTGTGTTGGCCGAAATCACCCAGTCAAAATTCTTGGTATGTATAGGATTGATGCGTACCGATGCTTCCAGACCCTTTCCTGAAATCTCTCCACGGTTGTCGTAATACACCGTCGAACCATAGACCTCAGAAATGTCGCTATTGAGTAAGAGGTCGTACGAATTGTTGGCAAACAGGTTGACACCAGCACCCAGCTTACCGGCAAACATAGAAAGTTCAAGTCCTAAGTCAACCTGCTTGGTCTTTTCCCACTCCAACCGTCCGTTGGGAACATTGGAACGGTTGATTGTACCAAGGTTCAAGAAATTCTTGTTCAGATAGTAGTTCTTGGCATAGTTCGATGAGAAACGGCTGTTACCCGTCATGCTTGCCTCCAACGACAGATTAAGCATATTGAAGCAGTTGGGCAAGGCACCCGTATTTGCCGCCATAAAGGTAACCCCAGCGAATGGGAAGAAGCCAAAGCGAGGAGCATCAACACCCGACACACTCGTGCCATCAATAGAGACACCCGCCGAGGTGCGGAGCAGATGGTTATAGGTATAATCTGCACGCAACAAATAGCTCATATAGTTCCATGCGATATTGTCGCCATCAATCACCTTTTCGTCTTGTGTCTTGTCCAATGTCTTGTAGTAGTCATTGGCCGTATTGTAACCCGAAGCAAAATCATACTCTATATCCTTCATCATTACACGAGCCGAAGCCAATGCACTTATCTTATGTACTGAGTTGAACGTACGGTTATAGTTGCCACTCAATGAGAAATAGTTGTTGAGCTGACGGCTCACACCCATCGACACCTTGTTGCGGCCTGTACCATACACTTGAGGGGTAATTGCCTGATTAGTCACTCCCGGCACAAACAGGGTCTCCTCTGTATAGTTGTAATAAAGGCTATACAATCCTGTAAATTTAAGATAGCTGTTGGCATGGTAGTTAAGACCTATACGCATATTCACGTCATAAATCTTATCTTTAGCCTCCAGGGTGTTGACAATCGCCAGAGGATTGCTCACATTGTCGTAAGCAAAATTGGGATTGCTGCTTACATTCCATCCATTGTATGTAGCATATTGGTCGAGTAGCGACCCATCGTCCTGTTTCTTGTAGGGACTAATCAGCGGCATGGCATTATAAGCCGCTAACATCGGGTTGGTTTCAAACGCCATGCCTTGGTTTTGAAGGTCACTGGTCACATAAGCCAGACTGACATTGGTAAAGATGTCTACATTACGGCTTACCAACACATTGGAACCTATCAACGTATGGAAACGGTCATTTCCCGTATTACGTATAGTGCCGTCGTCCTTCGTATAGCCGAAAGATATATTGTACTTGGCAATCTCATCACCACCCTCTACACGGAACACATTCTCGGTAGAGAAGGCCGTATGCTGGATTTCATCAGACCAGTCGGTATCTTCATTGAACAGATAGGAATAGTAGTTCTTCTCATTTTGCAGGAAAGGATAATCGACCATCAAGTTGGTCATATTGGAATAGTGGGTCAACCCAATATCCTGCAAATAACGACGATACTGGGCTGAGTTCATTACGGGGAAAGAGCGCTGGGCTAGATTCAGTCCATACTGTCCGCTATATGAAATACGGGTATCCAGATTATCCGATGTAGGCTGCGCTGTCTCAATGAGAATAACTCCATTGGATGCCAACGAACCATACATAGCTGCATCGGCTCCTTTCAATACGGATATACTCTTTATATCTCTTGGGCTATAGGCAAAAAGCACATCACGTGAATAGCCATTGATGACACCCGATACACCCTGATTGGTCAGATAAGGAATGCCATTGATGACAATCAACGGATTATTCTCTGCTACCATGCTATGCACACCACGGATATTCATGTAAGCGCCTTCTCCAGGAAGACCGCTTTTCTCAATCACGCGCAATCCGGCAAAGCCATTATGAGCGGCTGCACTCACGGAGAACTCGTCAGAGAAGTCTTTGTTCTCCAATGTTGCCGCAGAGGCCGACTTCTCGTTGGCCGCAACCTTACCATAGGGAGTGACGAGATTACCAGCATAGAAGAACTCCTTCTCGGGCACCAACATAATATAATATGTCTGGTCCTTCGACTGCTTGACAAGATAATCCAAAGGCAACTCCTGAGCATAATAGCCGTCGGCTTTGATCTGCAGATTTGCCAACTTGGCATCGGTCTCAAACTTGAAGAATCCTTTGTCATCAGTGACTACATGAATATCGTGTTCGGGAACAGAGACCATAGCGCCTACTACCGGGCGATTGTCCGTACCCTTGACCTGTGTACTCACCACATAGCGCTGAGCCGACATGCTGAATGCAATGCCACAAGTCGCTAAAAATATACTTAACCTCTTCATAGAATACCACACATTAATAATTCTTGATTGTAGGGCGCAAACACCAATGATACATCATCAACTGGCTCACATTATTCTTGTTACGTTCGAGAGCCCAATTGGTAGAGTCGGCCGGTTCGTACAGATAGGACTGGTCATACGACTCTACCTTTATCTTAAAGTTTCCTCCTTGCTTCAGATTCACGATACCTATAGTATATCCATCCGTATCGTATGCAATAGCCTTGGGATCAAGTTCAATCCACTCGTCGGGATTAAACCCTTCGGGATAAGCGATAGCTCCTTCGCCATAATGAGGGACCTCACTTGCTGCACCACGGTCAAAATGGAAGTTTGAACCCGTTGCATACATACACATATCCTCTACCAATAGTGAATCGTTGAAGTATATGCTCAATGAATAGGTGAGTGAGTGCTTGAATCCCATGCGGAGATAATACTCTCCAGCTGGTAAGTTACACTCTGCCAACTGTCCGGTCTCTGTATTATATTGCAGTCCATCGTAGGTTACACTACACATCAAAGAATCACGCCAAGCCTCTTCTGTAGGAATTGCAGTCAGCACATGATAGTACATGGTAGGCAAACTTTGTGAGAGTTGGAACTCACCCTGCGCATTCTGCACGATTTGCGGTAGTGTCCAGTTTTCCCACTTGAAATATTCCTCCTTTTGTGCTGGTGTCATCACATCCCAATACTGATAGAACACAGATTTCACACGATAGATAACCTCGTGGTTGGGTATCTTCAAGTTATTACAGTGATAGGCTACTCCATTGCTCAAATTTACCTTATTGGCAACATCCACCGTCTGGATAGAAGGACGCCAATAAGCAGGTTCGATAGAAGGATAGGTCACTTGGTCGCGCACCACATCAATCTTTTTCTGATGACCTCCCACACAAGCGAAGTCTGGCGCACCTACCATTACCTCTGTCTCAGACAGCCGACGGTCAACAAAACAGGCACGTACGATCCATTTCTCAAACTTGGCCGTATCAGCCGCAGTTGGCTGGCGATTGAGCCAAACAGGAATACATTCAGCTGCATTACTGATGGCACGATCTACCAATTGATTGCTGGGGACAAACATGGTAGAAGCATAAGCCTCGTCTTTCATATTCCAAATCTCCAATCCATCTTCCGTATAGCGGTCCATCAAAGTATTACGCATGATGATGACACTATCGCTGTAGACAACGTTTCCTTGTTCGTCATATCCATCGGGAATGCTGCTTTCTGCATCAAAATACACCTCTTCGTACTTGGACACCAGTTCCTTGAAGCGCGAATAATCATCGCCCAACGACAGTAAATACTCATACACAGAAGGCCTTACGGCAATTGTTCCTGCCACATAGTAGATATAGCCATTGTCTGCCTTAACAGTCTTGACCACCTCATAGTCGTCAATCTTCACGGCATCATTCCCTGCATATACCCATACATTCTTGTTTGAGCGAGTAGCTATACCATATCCCGGAACCAACTTATCAGGCGATATGCTCATATCGGATATGCAATTCTTGGCAAACATAGCCTCTTCACCGACCATGGTAGCGTCAAAATCATTGTCACTACATACAATCAAGGTATATCCTCTGTCTGTATACATATCATCAAACATGGCCTGATTGCTGAAGACTGATTTAATCTGAGTAAGATCGGCAGCATTCTTTACATAGCTTGCTACATCTCCATCATAAATCTCGATATGGTCTGAGTAGGTGTCCACCACATTGAAATGTTCGTCCCACCCCGTACACGACGCAGTCAGCATAGCGCCGGTCAAGAGTGTCAACATCGAATATCTTACAGTTCTCTTCATATGCTTCTTACTATATTAGTCTATGGGGATAAATTTTATATAATCGTACATCTGATGATACGTAGCACTTGACTTGGCTTGGATATCATTCATCGTTGCCTTAAACTTATGTGTGCCTGACTCCTCAAACGTCACACTGCTCCATAAAGTAACCACATCGACTCCACTTCCCAAGAAGAGTTTCTGCATCAGTCCCTTATACAACTCTTTTCCTACGCTATAATCATCCAATCGGAAGCTGGTTGCACTACCATTATTATATACGCCCATCATACCTATATCCGAGCCATAGCATAGCTCTACTCGGTATTTACCTGCAATAATGGTAGGAGTCTCCAGTTCAATCCAACCGGTATGACCAAGATTCAGCATCAAAGCATTGTTCATATAGAACCCGTATTCACCTTCGGTAGAACCAGGCTTTTTGGCTTTCTCCTTATAATATCCCACCTTACGATAAGTCTTCACGCTAGCCTTACTGTCTCTTGCCTGATAGGTAAAGCCAATCAGTACACCATAGTCCTTGTCAAAACGGTCCTCACTCAGGTCTACTTGATAGTACGAGTTGTTCAAGGGAGATGTAAAGAGGTCACCATATCCATTGTCCTTGCCATAGGCATTGACAAATGAAATAATCTCGGCCGAGTTACACAAATCCCAGATAACAGTCACAGGTTCGGGCTCCCACATCACAGGCATTATATGGTCTATCTTGTTGATACGTCCATTACGTGCCTCTATATCGCTTCTCAGCACCTTCACCTCCTCGTTGATGACATTCTCTCCATCAACGCTTTGGGTCAGGATTACCGATGAGGGAAGTTTGGTGTCATATATCAATGTTTGTCCCTCTTCAAGGAAGGCAAACAACTCGCTTGTCGGATACTGGCGCGACAAGAAGTGATATGCCATATAATTATATAAGGTAGAATCAGGATTCGTATGAGCATACTCTCCATCGGCTTCCTGCAAATAATTCTTCAGTTCGTCTACCGTATTGATGCCCTCCGCATGGTATACAACATCGGGAACAGCAAAACAGGTATAAGTATAGTTTGTGATGGTCATACCCGTCACGCTATAAGTGGTATCACGCATCTTCGCAGCTATCTTGTCGTAACCACAGGCCTCGGCTGCTGCTATGAACAAGTCATATTCTCCTGTCGGACGAAGTTTCTCCAGTATGGTCTCTGACAATGGGCGAATAACGTCCCCCATAGTGAACACACGACCATTTATCGCCTTTATAGAGGTGAATTTCCCTAGCCGCGCCTGATTGTTTACATAGATGGAATCGGCATTCAGCACTTCACCCGTATAGTCAACATCATCTACATCAGTAACTGTATAGCCATAAGCGAGTGATAAGTAAGAACCAAACAAGGAAGGTATACTGATAGGTTCCTTGCCTGCTGCAGCCAAGCTGCTTACCAAGGAGTCCGTTATAATCAGATCCTTATCGTCAAGTATATGTACCTGTACTACCTCCTTGGCATACGTGGGGTCCAATTCGTCGATACTCTCTACACCTCTCCAATCCAAGAAGGCTTCAACAGCATCATTTGTCGGACAAAAGACGGTGGCCTTGATGTCAGGATTGTTCAATGCATTATAGAAATCGGTATACTTGAGCATCTCTATCCACAAAGAGAACTCACTGTCATACTTCTTCAAGATACCCGATACCGACATCTCACTATCAATATTTGTAGGCTCAATAAATAGAGAACCTTCATTGGGGTCCTGGCAAGCTGTCATACAACACAAACTTACCAAACAGCCACCTAACAACTTCTTCATATTACTCATAATTGCATACATTAGAGGTAATAGTCATTTTGAATCAAAAGAGAATTGGAAGTAATCTCATTCTCATAAATAGGAAGATACCATGCATCTTCATCGCTCAGCACAGATTTTATCCATGCCTCACGAGCCTGTGTATTGAACTGAACGATATATCGGATTGCCATATCCCGATAGTTGAATCCATCAATTATACCATATCGAGACAAACGCAACATATCATACCAAGCCTTGCCCTCACCTAACAATTCGAACATACGCTCAGTATATACAAAATCCAACAATTCATTCAACGAAGATTGGGAGGTATATATGCATGGTTCGGCATTGGCACGACTACGTACCTCATTGACAAGCGCCATGGCAGCCTCTACATCTTCAAACTGGCTACCTGTATGGCGCATCAGCAAAGCTTCAGCCTTCAACAGCATCACATCAGACACACGATAGAGGATGTAGTTAGGATCATAATAGGTGGCCGTACGCTTGTCCGAGCGAGTACGTGAACCACAATATTTCCAAACGTATGCAGCTGTAGCACCGGCCACATCCTCACGTGTTCCACCTAAGAAATACCCACCAAAGATTGTACGGACAGCATACTCGTGCCACTCGTTACCCTCAGCACCCATATACTTGCTCCTCACATTAATCATCTCGGCATTCATCAGTTGAACCAGGTTCATGGAAACTTGATACTTGCGTTCGGTATGCACGTCATCAAACAGCTTGGGGAGATTGTTAGTCTGCTCCTCCTCATAGTTCCATTGCAACTCAAAGATGGATTCACTGCTGTTTCCCGGATTGAACATTGAGAACCAGGCAGAGCGTGAAGGTGTAGCAATGAAACGGGGAGCCGATGACGAAGTGGCATTCAAGATAGCATCGGCATGCTTGATACACCCCTCATAATCCTTGTCATACAGACATACATCGGACATCAGGGCATGCAGTGCCCACACTGTAGCACGTCCCTTTGTTTCCCAAGTGGTATTAAAGCGTTCCTTGGCTGCATTTATATCAATAGCAGTCTGCAAGTCATGCTTTATCTGATTCAACAACAATCTTTCTTCTGACTTCGCTATAGCATACGGACGCTCATCCGACTCATACGATTCGGTTATCAGTGGAGCATCGCGCCAGTTACGCACGATATAGAAGTAGGCTAAAGCACGCAAGTAGTATGCCTCACAATAGTGTGAGTTCAGCTCTGACTTTTCATAGGTATCATCTGTCTCATACGCCAAGTGGGCATTGTCAAGTACCGAGTTGGCCACATTGATTATCTGGTACATTGAGCCCCAATTTGAAATCTTATCCGTAGACTTCAATTCAAACTTCTGCAACGACGAGCCTGAACGGGAATACACACATCCGGCACGTTCTTCACCCCAAGGTATCAACTGACCCTCTACAGCATCGCGCAAATAATAGTAGCCTCCCAACAAGACGGACTCAACCTCCTCCTTTGAGGTCCAGAAAGTCTCCGTCACTTGAGAATTCTCGGGATACACCTTAAGCCAATCATCACACGAACTGAGTCCTATCAGTATGATTGCTGAAAACAATATATATTTTATATTCTTCATACGACGAATTGATTTAGAAGTTGACAGTTATACCAAATGCATATCGCTTACTGCGAGGTGTCTGGGCTTTATCTACAGCCAAGTCTGTAATCTTACTGGGCAACGATACCTCGGGGTCCTGACCTGTATAGTTAGAGAAGGTGAACAAATCATATCCCGTCAAGTATAAGCTTATTGTATTCACATGCAGCTGTTTACACCACGACTTAGGACAAACGTAGTTGAACGACAAGGTCTTCAGACGCAGATACGAACAATCTTCCACAAAGCGGTCTGATCCCAAGTAGTTATAGCCATATCCCCAAAGAGCACGAGGGATATCTGTATCATCGCCCTCATTGCGCCAGCGGCGAAGCACAGCCTTACTCTGATTATCTGAGCCATACATACTCTCAGCATCCATACGAGCCTGATTTATGACCTTCTGTCCTACACGATAGTGCATAAATACCGTCATACCGAGGTTCTTGTACTTCAAGTTAAAGCCACCACCACCACTCAGTGTCGGGTTATAGTTGCCTAAATATACGATATCGTTCTTGTCAATGATACCATCATAGTTCACATCCTCATATTTGGCATCACCTGGGTAGCAAGTACCCTTATTGTCTATATTTTTCATCACAATCGGGTTGCCATAGAGGTCGCGCATGATGCTACCGTCTTCACCACGTGCATAAGTATCTTCTGTATTCTGATATACACCTAAATAGCGATAGCCGAAGAACGAACCTACGGAGGTCCCCATCACCAGCTTCTGAGCATACTCGCCATTCTTGGCCGTATAGACCATCGAGGTCATATTCTCAGGTAATTTGTCAATTGTGTTGATGTTGTTGCTGATATTGAAGTTGAGGGTCAAGTTCCAGTCCTTCGTGTCAATGGCATGATAGTCCATACGGAATTCCAGACCTCTATTGGTCATTTCGCCAGAGTTATAATAGTTCATCTTACCACTCGAGAAACCTACAGCCAAAGGTATCGTGTAATCCTTGTGCAACAAGTCCTTCGTCTTCTTATAATAATAGTCAATGGTACCGGTCAGTTTATCCTTGAAGAATCCGAAATCCACACCTATATTATATTCGCGCGAGGTCTCCCATTTCAGTTTGTTGAGCTGCATGGATTGCGGCACGATGGCACTTCCTGTACCATACTGTCCGATGGCAGTATAACTACCCATATACGGAGCGGTACCCGAAGGAGCATTGCCGCTCTCTCCATAACTTGCACGTACCTTGAACTGCGACCATACATCACGAATACTCTCCATGAAAGGCTCGTCCTGCATATTCCATGCCACACCTACCGATGGAAAAAATCCCCAACGGTTATCATTACCCAAGCTTGATTTTCCTTCATAGTTGAATGTCGCATTCAATGAGTAACGATTCAGCAAAGTATAGGCAAAGCTACCGATTCCTGACAGGCTACGCACCTCTGACTCACTGGAACCGATTGAAGTGACAGCACCACCAGCCGAGGGGTCAGACATACCGGCCGAAGCTGCTCCATATATCATAGAGGCATACTTCGAACTGGTCGACTGCGATGTGCGCCATATACCAGTAGCCACTACACTATGCATATCCTCATTCCAGCGTTTACGGAACATCAACTTGTTTTCCGTCTGGAGAGACAGGTTGTTGGTATTGTCATCGGCACTAAGATTGGCAAACGTGCTGTTGATGGTAACATCCGTAGCCGACTGTGGCAAGAAAGCCTTCGTATTGGATGTCTTATATTTCATCGACACATATCCCGAGTAGGTCAATGCCGGTGAGAAGTCATAATACAGACGGAAATTCATCTTCTGCTCACGAGTGTTCGTGTTGCGATAGCTCTCATTGGCCATAATGATTGGATGGAAGTTCTTGAAGCTGCCACCATCTGTCTTTCCACTGAATGCACCTTGGAAGTCCTCGGCATTCTGACGGAGGAAATAGATATCAGTCATCTCGCCCGTCACATCATCTATATAATAAGGACTCTTGTTAGGCATCTTACGCAGGGCTTCCGCACGAGTGTTGGTCGTAAAGTTGGCATCCCTGTCTGTATCCGCATACGAGTATTCAGTGTCAATACGCAACTTGTCAGAAAAGTTATACCCAATACGTAAGTTGGCCGAGAGACGATCCATTCCTGTACCTATTGAAGTACCCCCTTCGTCAAGGTACGACAAAGAGAAGCGATACGTAGCTCGGTCGCCACCACCCGACATCGAGAAGCTGTTATCAGTGATGAAAGCATCCTTCTTCACATAATCAAGCCAGTCCACATCCTGGTTATACTCGTCAAAGTAGCGCCAGTCGGTCATATAACCAATGTCAGGAGTATCAAACAGCAACTTCAAGAGGTCGGCACTGCTATCCAATCCACGGGCATTGGCAGTATTCCATATAGCATCCTGAATGAACGCTACATATTCATCACCATCAAGCATAGGCATAGAAGGCGGCTCCACCTTGTAGCTGTTCTTGCTTGAGAAGGAGAAGCGGGTTTTACCCTGCGTACCCTTCTTCGTCGTTACCAGCAATACACCATTGGCACCTGCCGTACCATATACAGCTGTAGAAGCTGCATCTTTCAACACCTCTATAGACTCTATGTCATTGGGATTGAGCGAGAGCATATCGGCAAAGTCCTCCGTATTGGCCGTATTGAAATCAAACGATTCGTCAATGTCAGTAGAGTACGGGATGCCGTTGACAACGATGAGCGGGTCGGCATTGGAGTTCAATGTTGCCGTTCCGCGGATTCGTATCGAACTCTTTGCTCCTGGGTCACCGCTGGCAATGATGTCCACACCTGACAGGCGACCTTGCAGTGCTTCTTCGAGAGACGACACAGGGGAGTTCTGCACGATTTCGCTCATCTCCACCTTCTGCGTAGCAAAGGCCATCTCCTTCTGACTGATTCCCAAATCATTCCGTTCTATCTTCTTGGCCTCAATTTCCACCTCCACCAATGTCTGCGCATCAGCTTCCATCAGCACGTCGATTTTAGTCTGTCCCGTATATTTGAAACGCTGGCTCTTCATACCGATATACGAGAACACGACAGTCAATTCACCCTTTTCGTCGGGTAGATTCAAGGTATAGTTACCCATCAGGTCAGTAGTGGCACCTGTCAGCACACGGTTCTGGCTGTTCACAATAGCTACGTTGGCTCCTACGCATCCTTCCTTGACGCCACCAATCATTTCGCTTACTGTTCCTGATATATACCCCTGAGCTGCGACCCACTGTGCACATCCTACAAGGAACAATGCTATATAATATCTTATCTTATTCATATCCATCTGTGATTACTGAATACCGCATCATTTGATTTCCTTTGTCATTCGAGGACACCATCAATAAAATGTACACATCCGTCGTTATATACAAAGGGTAAGTAGTAATAGTCAGGGATTACCTCTACCACAGGACGCTCTGTTTCGCCTTCGGGTGCTATCACCTGAACGCTCAACTTGCCATCCTTATCATATATGTTCATATTGGTTGTAGTAATGGTCGACTTGCCATCCTCCGAGAATATCTCCTCTGACTGCATAGTGATGAGACCACCTACCTCTTCGGTCTTCTCTCCCCATCCCAGATAGGGGTAGTTAGACATTACCGCTGTAGACAATGGCACAAAATACTGCTTGATATAGTATTCCAATGCCGCAGCATCAGTAATCTCGCACATATCAAAGAAGGTGGCATCGCCCACTGTAGCTCCATTCGCCACTATGCCTGGCACCTTTCCTGCAATAATGGCTGCTTCGAGCTTCTCTGTCGTAGGCACAAGCATCAAGCAACTCTCTGCTGCCATAAAGTTGATGGTCTGTGCATTGCGGTCTATAAGCTTGCCCTTATCCAGCAGCTTTATCCACGCATAGAACTGCGTAGTAGCATCGTGCTGATACTTCCACATGGTGGACACGAAGTTCGGATTGGCCACATTGTCGTACGTGCCTTCGAAGAATCCGTCCAGCTCATAGCAACGTCCGTTGCTCCATCCGTTCACATCACCACGGTACTCCAAGGGGTGTATAGCGCAGAATACGTTATCCTCAGTCACCGTGTTTTCAGCATGTTTGAGTAGGTCGTTGAACTTGATGCAGTTTGTCACACGTCCGTCCTTCACATACCAATACAATTTGCGTGTGGGCGACACGTTGGCAATCACCTTCACGCCACTCTCAGGAATCACGCAATCACCATCCATCGGAGATGCCACATGAGCATATACATAGTCGGCCACACCCTTGATTCCGTTAGGCGAGGCAGTCGTCACCAGTGCCTTTTTCGCCTCATCATACGTTATGCCTGCACTCTTTTGCATCTGCTCGTTAGAAGAGAATAGTGTGATATAGTTCACTGCATCAGAGCACAGCGAGCTTATCATTCCCGAGCCATTCAGCATCGTCACAAAGTTGCTGAACTTCTTATACTGATAGGCCGGGCCAGTAACCGAGTAGAACTGGGCTGGAGGAGTTAGGTACTCACAACCATAAAGCACACCATTGAGGCATATCTTACGGTCCTCCTGCGCTACCCTATCGGTCTCAATCTTAATCACAAAACCCTGCGTATTCTCTATCAGCCCCTTCTCTATCTCCTCCGGGAACACGATTGACGAACCATACAGGCTGTTGAGCAGCAATGCCTGGATAGATGCATCGGGCACCTCGGCCAAACTGTCATAGTTGGGCACCTCGGGCGTACTCTTCCAATAGTCGTCGAAGAACTCCATGAAGGCATCATCCGTAGGAGCAAACACCGTATAGGCACCCCAAGAATTGGAAGCCACATTCAGATAGCTGGTAGTAGGCCACTCGCAAGCCAGATTGGGCATCGGAGAGTGATAATGCTGATAGAGGTCGGTGCCATTGCCATACTCACGAGTGAGCAGCTCATCCTTGGCATAGTATTCGTAGCGGTCAAACAACTCCAAGAAACGGGTATACTTGCCAGCATCCTCCAACTCCTTATATATTGTATTGAGAGGCTCCAGCACTTCCGACACACGATATACATAGCCATTGCTTGTAGGTACGGCATAGCCATCGGGCTCTACGGCCGCATTGGCCACATTGAAGCCGCCGTCGCCCTGCCATCCACTCTCGGGGAAGAAATATTCGTAGTTCGTCTTGGCATCAATCTGCTTGGTCTGGAACATCATGTACGAGAATACCGGCACATAGCGCTCCAGATGATACACGCTCACCAGATTGCCCGCCGTGTCTACCTCCTGCGTGATGGCATCCTGGCTGTGCGAACGGAACTTGTAGAACAAGCCTGCATTGTTCAGCTTATCCTCTTCCGTCGCTCCATCTCCCTCTATCGGGCGGAAGTTGATCAGCGCATCCTTATCGAAAGAGTAGTAAAGCAGGTGATTGCCTATCAGCTTCTTCAGCTCGTCTACAGACAGCTCATCGATAGTCTGTCCATCGTAATGCTCGCTAAGATACTCCTTCATCGCCTCATCATCGGGAGCCATTACAGTCAAGATAGACTTACCTTTTACCATGGGAGCAAACCCAGCCTTATCCACACCCTTCAAGAATAGCGTATAGTTTCCGCTCGATTGCAACTCCTCATAGATTGACCCGCGGAGCCAACTTGGTTCCTCAAAGTACTCCATCATGTTACTTTCCTGACACGATGCGAACAGCAAAGACAGGCCTAACAGTATCCCGAAGCGTCCCTTCGGCCTCCTAATGTTTTTCATTCAGTTGCGTTTTTAGTGCTACAATTCTGTATCTTCCACGGCATGTGCACAATGGATTCAACGTGAAATATTAGTTCAAGTTTGCAAATATAAACAATAAAAATCATATATTAGCAACTACACATCGCAAAATCGCATATTTTTTGCAACAGAATAGTTCTTCAAAAAACTCGCACGTCAAGTATGGTGGGGTCCACCATGCGTCTGAGGGTCTCTGCGAGACGAAACGCGAGCCAATCTCGTACAAAAAAAACATGGCACCGTGTTAGTAAATCCTGCAATTTGCTAACACGGTGCTGTAATCGGAAGTATAAACTTTCTCACCCTTGCGACAAAGTGTCGCCACTTCCCCACTCCACGCTTACTTTCTGAAAAATCCTAATCGCTCATGGCTGCGTTCTTTTCGTTCGCCTTGGAGATTGGGCGAGAAGATTGCAAGGATTAGAATGCCTACCACTCCTCCACCTCGGGGTTCTCGTCCACGTAATCGGGCATACACACACCGATATTTGCTCCGATATACGTGGGATCACATATATAATACGTCTTACCTTTATATGTAAATGCTGTATACGACGGAGGCGCTGTAGACAAAGCTACTGCTGTACATTCATGGCCAGGATAACCAACCAGCAATACATCAAGCCCAAGTATCTCACGCACCAAGTAAGCATAGAAGATAGAGCGGTCCTCGCAGTCGCAGTAAGGGAAATAGAGTGTCTCATCAAAGAAGAAGCTCTTCTCCACCCCATCACCAAACTGCTGCCCATCGGTCTTGTATTCAAATGCACTTTGCACGAAATGCAGTAAGGCATTGGCGGCCTCCGCCTCATTCATGCCCTCCACTTGCGCACCCAGCTGCTTCACCACGCTTCTCCTTACCTCTTCATCGGCAACAGATGCTGCATAGCAATAGATGTCCATCGAAGGGTATTCCTGTTGCAATGCTATCACATTCTTGTTCACACTACCCTCAGCAGAAAGTCCACCATAAGAAACTGTAAACGAATGATTATCCTTTGGCAGCAGATAGGCTGGGTTGATAATCAAGTTCAGGTGTCTACCACATTCTTCGCCGCTTGGTATCAAGCACGAATAGATACGGCTATTAGCGGGCATCGTATTAGGATAGACGTAATACTTGGTATCATTTACAGGTATATAAGTATTGGCATACACCTTTTGCTCGAAAGGCAGTAGCAGATATACCCCATTGCCTGCTATGGCCAACCTCACATCGTAGCCCATACTCAACATCAGATATTGCATCATCACTCTCGCCGATGCTTCATTCCCTTTGGCCCATTTGCAGCAATACTGTTCTACGGCCTTGAGTGTACACCAGTCGCCCAGTCGGTAGTTTGCTGCCAACTGCTGTATGCTCTCTACACATGCCTTAGTATCACTCTCGTGAATCTGCTTCCAAAAAGCCACCACTTCTTGCTGACCTGCAGTGCGCAGTGTCGCCTCCAACTTAGGAGCAGGTACCGCCAATTGCAAACCATAGAGTGAAAAACGAATTTGCGGCGTGCTTGGTGAAGGCACCTTAGGAGTAGTAGGCACTTTAGGCGTTGTAGGCTGTCTTGGTTCTTGCGGTACCGTAGGCTGTTGGGGTTCCGCAGGCGTTTCTGGCACCACAACTACAGGTTCCTTAGGTTCTTCTACTACAGGTTCCTCAGGCGGTGTATATACCGGAGCAATCACTGGCTTAGGAGTTGTCACACGGCGTCGCCCTGCCATAGTTTCGTATTCAGCCCACGCAGCATCAAGAAACTCCACATAACGGTCCATGATTCCCTTTCGAAAATTCTGATAGTCACTCAACATCTGCTCACGGAACGCCTTGAAGTCGTCCGTCTGCGCTTGCACTTCTTGCAAAGTCAATAATGCCAATAATAAGATACAACTCCGATATCTTCTCATATATAATAAAATGTATTAGAAATGCGACAAGTCAATCAGTCCGAAGTTCGGGTCACGTTCGGGCTGCCATGAGCGCACCTTGATGATTGGTTGCTTCGGGTCGTTAAGGTCCACCATGAGGAACAGGTAACCCGTGTCGCCATAGTTTGTAGAGTAATAGTCCTGCTTTATCTGTATACCATACACTTCACCGCCTACACCAGCCTTCACGATGTCATTGTTGGCAAAGCGGATATTGATATACTCGTTGCTGGCAAAGCAACGTTCCAGATTACGCATATACTGTTCCTTACCTTGACGAGTGTATTGAACATACTTATTATTAAGGTATTCTCCTCCAGTCTCTCCCATAGCATAGGTCGGTCGGGTCAGCACCTTACCTGTGATAATCACGGCATTGTCATCGAATATGCTGCGTATATAGTCGAGTCGCTTCAGGGCATATGCAGTCTTGTAGTTCTCCAGGAACTCGGCCAGTATCTTTCGCGCATACTCGCTCCACGCACTATGCTGCAGGATATCGGTCGTGGACTTCTCATCCAGCGCAAAGGCCAGATAGTCTATCTTGCCCTCCTTATTAAAGGTAAAGGTAACACTCTCCACAAACTTACGTGTGTTGTTACGGAACGAGAACGACATCACCACACTGCGGCACGTCACCTCATCCGTCCCTACGGCATAGAACGAATAGGCCGGGTCGCCCATGATGCGGGCATTACCATAGCTTATCAGTCGGCGATACATATCCCGTCCGTCCTCCGTGAAGCATTCCTCAGCACTGGCATAGTTCTTGCTCCTGATGGCAGCAATCACCTTTTCTATGTTCTCGCGATAGGGAGTCGATTCTGATTCGGTGAGCATAGTGATAGATTGGCCCCCCTCATTCCCCCCAAGGGGGGATGACACAGCCGTAGCTTCAGTTGATGCGGATTTGAGTTCCTCACTCACAGCCACATCGGATTGCAAATCCGATGTAACGGTAGAAGACAGCTCGTCAACTGTCCCTCTGTTCATAGAGGGACGAGCGGAGTGTAACGAAGCGGAGGGAGTTCCAAGCGAAGCGCGGAGGGGAGTAACCATCACATACGCATCCCTGAACACACGCCCCTTCATCACATTCACCACGGTAGATATTTCCTTGTCAATGTGTGCTTCGCCGCTGTACTCGTATTCGCACTTTATCTTCAGGTTCTCCGTGGTCATGCCTGGGCGCAGCTCCACAAATCCGCGGCCATCCTTGGCACTATACAGGCTACTCCAGTCCATACCGTCAAAATAGGTGTAGTCCATCGATGTCACGGGCTGTCCCTTATACAGTACACGTATCTCAGCCACGTGCTCCTCTTCGCTCACCGTCTGCACTTTCACTTCCCCGAATATCTCGTTCATCTGTTCGGGAATCCAGTGAGTAAGAACATGTCCATTGGCATCTGTCACGCTATTGGCACCCGGTATACTCTGCAGCAGGCAATAGCCCCAGTAGTAGTAGCGCAGGGCATCGTCCACCTTGCCCTTCTCCACGGCACGTGTGGCACTGGCCACCATATCAAGCACCTTGAGCCGTCGCGACTCGAATATCTTGTCCACCTCGCTGCGTTTCACGTAGCGGAACACATGTGCATCCGGCTCATTTTCAATAACGATGCGTTGCGTGTTTTGCAAGGTTGCTTGTGAATAGGTGTTCACTACTGAGCGACATGCCGAACGGGAGTCCACATTCACTTGGTCGGTAATCTCCTCCTCAATGTTCTCAAACTGCGACTCCACCGATACCGAAATCTTCGATATCAGATCCTGCAATGCCGCATTGTCGGCAGCCTTCAACGATTCTCCCCATCCTTCACCGGTCAGGTACTCATCGCTCGCCTTGATATCCTCTACGCTTTGGGCACACACTACGCCACTCAAAGCAAACAAGCAGAGCAGAACACTCTTTATTCTTTTCATTCTTACTTTACATTCAAAAAACAGTGTTATCTGTGTTATCAGTTGACAATAATAAAACAATCAACACGATGAAACAGATAAAACAGATGGCACTTGCTACGCTCGTGCCCACCATCTGGGATGATTAGACGCGAGCAACAGCAAGCGCATTCGGTGTTATCAAATATTTACTGCTCTACCTCGAAGCCCTCTTTGATGAACTTCGATACCATCTCAGCATGTTTCTGCGCAGCGGCAGATTCACGCATGGCGTTCTCGAAGGCACGGATGCGAGCCTCGGTGGCAGCATCCTCATCAATCACGAAGAAAGTCTGCATCTCATAGATAGGCTTTCCACTGGCCTTGTCAGTTCCTGTCTCACGGATGATAGAAAAACTTTCCTTCATTTCGCCCTTGATTTCCTTCTCCACGAGTGTTTCGTAGGCAGCATAGAAGTGGTCGAACTCTGCCGACACGTCATCCGCATTGTTGGCCATATCGCTCACAATGCGTCCCTTCACATGGCTACCAGCCTCACGAGCATAGTAGTTGCAAGCATTATTCAGTGCCACCTGCTTACCGATGTTCTTCGATTTGAACGCTGTTGCTACACCTACAATTTCGTGAGCATTCTCGTTTTCATTTAGTTTCTCATAGTGCTTGAGCAAAGCGACATCAAGGCTACGCGAGGTTCCGTAGATTGCCCACTTCTCTTTCTTAAACTCTTTTTTCTTTTGCTTGTACTCCTTCTTCAGAGCCTTGTTCATTACTCTGCTCTGAGCATTCACTACTGGGCATGCAAACAGCATACCGATTACCAATAGAATTTGAATCGTCTTTTTCATAACTGTGTTTGTTTTAGAAAGTTATTAATAGTTTATTCCATATACAGATATCCCATACAACTTAGCATTTATTAGAATCTCAGCAACAAACCTATATGCAACTTGAACCCTTCAAAGAAAAGGTACTCGGGTGTAGCATACACTCCAAATCGCGCATTGCCTGTACCTACCTCGAAGCGGGCACCCGCCACTATCCCATACCGCATATTTACAAACTGCAGGATATTATCGTTCAACGACATCGGGATGCCCAAAGAGGCTACTTCTTTATCGGAATTCTGGAAGATCTCTCCTGTAATGTATTCCTTACCCATGAAATAGGAGGGGCCATACACCAATCCCACTTGTGGGGTTATGCGAATATACTTTCCTAATCCCAACGTATAGCCCATCTTAGTAGAAAAGCGCAACAATTGTACGGAATGTTCTTCTGAAGTGCCATCATTATACTCTACTCCATAGTTGCCCATAACATAATTTTTCGCACCCATACTCAAGGAGAACCCATTATAGGAGACACCCAGCTCTCCACCATAACCGATAGGGCTGAAAACGGAACCCTCTATGCCGAGTATCCCACCCCACTCATGCTTTCTGTTTTTCTTGACGGTCGGTTTATTATCACGAACGACATCCTGCGGTACATTTTTTGGTGGCCTGTTTTCTGTAGTTGCTGCAGCCTTCTTCTTCATCTCCACCGAAACGCTATTTCCTATTGCTTCTTTCACCTCTACCATCCTGTTCTCCGTTACATACCCATCTTTCTCCAAAGTTATACGGCGTTGTCCTACCAGTACATCGTTCTTCAGTAGCGGAGTCTCTCCCACCTCCACACCATCGATATACACCTTGGCACGCAACGGGGTTGAAGAGATCTCCAGTGATGTGTGAATAGGTGTAGGCGATTTCAGTTGAATGGTTCGTTCGCCAACGGTATTGATACTCAGTATCTCTGACACTGTTCTGTGCGAAGCCTTCTTTACCTCTACGGTATAGCTTCCTATTTCGAGTGGGCCTCCCCATTGTCCCTTGCCGCGCATTTCTCCATCCACCCAAATCTCACTATCCTCATCGGTAGTCAATGTCACGGTGGCGAAGTTGGGAATCATCTCCACCGCTACCTCCGTAGTCTCATTGTCCCGCACGGTTACCTGCTGCTCGTAGGTCTTGTACATATTCTTTATTATCTTGACCTGGTGCACGCCACTTTTCAAGTCACCAGTGGTAAGGGGCAGCTGCCCCACCCTCTCGTTGTCAACATATATATACGCACCATTCAGTTCGTTGTTTCCTGTAAACTTTATCCATCCGAAGTTGGGTCTCAGGGTGATGTTTACCTCTGCCTTGCCGTTGGCCGTCACGGTCACCTTCCCGGCTTCGGTATGAAAGTTGGCACACGACACACGGTAAGTATACGTACCATACGGAACTCCCTTAGTGGCATATCCTTCACTATCCACGGTCAGCATCTCATCATTAAGTTCCACAATGGCGTTCGTTGGATTCACCTTAAACACCACAAACTGCTTGTTCACCGAATGCGTCACCACCGTCTCCACCTTACCTGTAGAAAGCACCATCTCGTAGGTCTTGGCCTTGTCAATAGCAATAGGGAAATAGTAGTCGCGCAACACACCCAGTTGTGGATGCTGTATGGTAATCTTCTTAATTCCATGAGGAACATATACCCACACTTCGCCAACTCCTTGCTTGGTTTTGACGATTCCCACCATGCCACCATCAAACACAAAGCCCTGCTGAGTCGTCACCACCTTGATGAGTGCAGCAGTCTCACCATTCTGGTCACGCTCCATCGTGCCCGTGGTATTGGCCGTCAGGTCATTCTCCAGTAGCTTGAATGAGGAGACACTGATGTCTTGGGCTGAAAGTGTAGCACTAACAAGCATCCATAGCATAAGCGCTACCCTACGCATACACCATCTTATCTTTCTATCGTCTTTATACATATTGTATCTTTTTCATTTTTCGACCCGCTTTGCGGGTAGTTCAAGGAGCGGGACAAGCCCGCTCAATAAATTAAATAATCAAATAAAGAATAGTCGCTACGCTCCTTTTATTCTGTGACGGGGCGAACGGTGCGGCCGTCGTAGCGGCGGCCGTAGTAGTCGCTCCAGTCCCAGCCGCCGCTACCGAAGTAGAGGCCGTACGCGTAGCGGCTGAAGCTCTCGTACAGCGTGCCGGACCAGTAGTAGCCGTACGAGCCACGGCCGTAGACCTCCGTACCGTTGCGGTTGCCCGCAGCGGGGAGAAAGATGGAATTACCGTTAGGACCGGTAACCTTCTGACCACTGACACCGTTAACTGAAGTCCACTCCCAAGAACAATTGCTGATGAGTTCCTTGATTTCATCCAACGTGGGCATACGCCAACTACCACCCCACTTAACGTGGGCTACGTCGTAGGAGGTACCGCTGATGTTAGAACCGATATTCTGATATTCGTTGGAATCGTAATAGTAACCATCACCATTCAAATCACCTAAATAATATTTATAGGTCAACGGAGTATAGTTACTCTTCACCTCCGTCTCGCCCCAAGCGAAATAGCCACCATACTCCTCGGGAGAGTTGGCACCGACATTATAGCTCGCCCACTTCACAGACAAGCCGAGGTCTATAGCCTCAGCTGGTGCTGATGCTACGGGAAGCTCAATATCCTCAGGAATACAAGCAGTAAAGAATAGGCACAGTACAAAAAGACAAATAGACTGAAAATCTTTGCACATATCTTTCATCATTCCTATAAACTCTCGTGGCCATAAGAATCCCCAGATTCGGCTATTACATACCTTATATTTAAAATAAAAAGACGTGGGATTCTGTACTCGCTTATCCCACAGTCAGGCTCTCGCATTGCCTCCAATCGAGGATAAGCAACGCATTAGCCCACGCCGTGTGTATATACGAAACACTATGCGTTAGTCTCACGACTAATCACACATAGAAGTATAGTACACCCGAAGTGAACGTTCCGTTGCCGTATCTTCCCGATTGTGCAAATTTGCGAGATTTGACTGTAGAAGATAACGTTCGTAAACGTCCTTTCTCAAAATGTCTGACCCACCCGCCCACTGAGTGGGCTAATGGTTCAAGGGACAAAGGTAGTGAAAGTCGAGAGAAGAACAAAATAAATGAGAATTTATTTTTTATTCCGAGGCGCATCCTACCTTCTGTTTGCACCAGCAAACTAAATTTAGTTCAACCGAATGGAAATGCAATTTTTTTTTAATGTTCATAACACGCGAGCTTTAAACGAGGAACGATTAACGAGTAACGGGGAACGAACGGACAGCTATGCTGTACGATAACGAAAACGATGACGAAAACAAGCGCGATGGGAGGGTAAGGATTATGCTTGTTCGCAGACAGAAGTCAGGCGATTCTTTGGCAGATAAGCAAATATTCGCTATCTTCGCAATCGAAAAAGCAATAGGAAACAAGAAAACGATATGGACAAAGAGATTGAGCGCAAATACAACGTATCGGTGCCGTCTGGAGCCTTTATCTCGGATATCCGCTCCATAATAGAGCATGGTAGAGAACAAGCATACACCGTTGTCGGTCAAGTTTCCATAACAACTTTTTGGAATGTGGGCCGACGAATTGTTGAAGAGGAGCAACATGGCAAAGTACGTGCCGCCTATGGCAAACGACTCGTCAAGAATCTTGCAGAGACATTGGTGCCTGTATATGGTAGCAGTTACAGCAAACGTAATCTTGATTATTACAAGAAATTCTACTTGCTCTTTCCCGATTGGGAAATTGTGAACACGCGTGTTCATAATCTCGAATGGTCACATATCAGACGTGTATTGTCGGTAACCACCCCCGAAGCACGTATGTGGTATTTGGAAAATGCCTCGCTACAGATGTGGAGTGTGAGAGAGCTTGACCGTAATATCTCTACCCAGTATTTTGAACGTCGACTCGCTGCGCAATTGGAGGCCGATGCCAAAGAACTTCCTCAACTTGCGGACAAGACCCCACTCGAATATCTCAAAAATCCTGTAGTAGCTGAATTCATGGGATTTCACCGTAATTCCGTTTATTCGGAGTCAGAGCTGGAGCAGGCGCTGATAGATAATCTTGAAAAGTTTATATTGGAGCTCGGACGCGGCTTTGCCTTTGTGGAGCGTCAGCAACACATTGTGACTGATACATCGGACTTCTATATTGATTTGGTCTTCTATAATTTCAAGATGAAGCGATTTGTAATTTTCGAACTAAAGACACATCGTTTGACTCATCAAGATATAGGACAATTGGATATGTATGTGCGTATGTATGACGATTTGGTGAAAGAGAAAGATGACCAGCCCACCATCGGAGTGCTACTCTGTACGGATACCGATAATACTATAGCTCGATATTCTGTGCTCCATGAGAGTGAACAGATATTTGCCGCCAAATATATGACCTATATGCCAACGGAAGAGGAGTTGCGCCGTGAGATAGAGCAGCAGAAACAATTCTTCCTCGAGCAGCACAAGGACAAGACTGACTCTCCCGAGGAAGACTAAACTTTTGCGGGAACGTGGAAACGAAAGGCTCCGTCAAGAAAATCAGACAAAGAGATTTTTCCTGACGCAAGGCTCCATCATTTTTATTGAAAGGCTCTGTTAGATTTGCCGGAGCCTTGCGTTTTGCGCGGTACATGTATGTACCAGTTTTGTTACATGTTTGTAATGATTTCATTGCATATATCAACTGCGGAAAAGTTGTTGATACAAGAAAAATCACACTTGACGCGAGCAAAAAATCGGAGGTGCGATTGCGAGAAATGGCAAGTGCGATCAGCCGGAAACGCACTTGCCATTTGGGGAAAACGGATATGCGTTTTTTGGGGCTTACCCCTCAAACTCCAACGAGAGTTGTTCCCATGTGCGGTGGGGTATGTTGCCGGGGTCTTCGTCGCGTGGGTTCGATACCGACAGGCCTATCAGGCGTATGGGGTGGTCGGCATAGTCCACCTCGACCAGCAGCCGCTTGGCCAGCGGCAGTATCGTCTTCATCGTGAGCAGCTCGTGCTCTTGGGTGATGCTGCGGGTGACTTGGGCGAAGTCGTGATACTTGACTTTCAGCGTCAATGTGTTGCCGCGGAACCCTTTGTTGGCAAGGCGGCGTATGAGTTCTTCGGCGGTGTGGTACAGCTCCACTATGACGGCTGCCCGGGTGCTGATGTCGCGCTCCAGGGTGCGCTCGCAACCAATGGACTTGCGCACCCGCACTGCCTCTACGGGTCGGAGGTCGATGCCTCGGGCAAACTCGTAGTAGAGCTGTCCTGCCTTGCCAAACTCGCGGGTGAGCCCGTCGAGCGACCACTCGCGCAGGTCGTGCCCCCGATGTATGCCCAGTGTGTGCATGCGGCGTGCCGTCACCTTGCCCACGCCCCAGAAGCTCTCGATGGGTAGCCGCGCTATGAAGTCGAGCGCCTGATCGGGGTGTATGGTGCATAGCCCGTCGGGCTTGCGGTAGTCGGAGGCTATCTTGGCCAAGAACTTGTTGTACGACACGCCTGCCGAGGCCGTCAGCCCCAGTTCGTCGCGCACCCTACGCTTTATCTCGCGGGCGATGTCGATGGCCAGCGGCATGTTGCGTTTGTTGACAGTGACGTCGAGGAAGGCTTCGTCCAATGCCAGCGGCTCGATGATGTCGGTGTAGTCGCGGAAGATGCCGTGTATCGTGTCTGACACCTCTTTATATACCTCCATCCTTCCCGGCACGAAGACCAGATCGGGACATAGGCGCATGGCTTTGAGCGATGCCATGGCCGAACGTACTCCGTACTTGCGGGCCTCGTAGCTGGCTGCCGACACCACGCCACGCTCGCCTGCATGACCTACGGCTACAGGCTTCCCGCGCAGCTCGGGGTTGTCGCGCTGCTCTACCGATGCGTAGAAGGCATCCA
Organism: uncultured Bacteroidaceae bacterium; assembly: GCA_964570685.1. Classification (GTDB taxonomy): domain Bacteria; phylum Bacteroidota; class Bacteroidia; order Bacteroidales; family Bacteroidaceae; genus UBA1189. The sequence goes on from CAZMZC010000028.1 coordinate 31,593, forward strand.
TATCTACATGTATGATTTTTCGCTCAGGCATATGGCTCATGCGTCTCTGAAATCTCTCTTCCTTGCACAAAGATACGACATCCCACACATTGTCGCAATTTTTTCCCAGATAAAAAACGCGCTGCAGCGTTTTACCAATCGGCTGCCATAAAATTCGTTGGGCGATTGGCACAATCAACCGAAGAAATGATTACCTTTGCAGATATATAACACGAAAAGGTATGAAAACGTTGATTCACAACGCCACCATCGTCAACGAGGGTGAGCAATACAGGGGTAGCGTGCTCATAGAGGATGAGAAGATAGCTGCCATCATCAGAGGAGCTGACGGGCACATCGCTGCCGACCACATAGTGGATGCTACGGGGTGTTATCTGCTGCCAGGAGGCATCGACGACCATGTGCACTTCCGCGACCCGGGACTGACACACAAGGCCGACATGGCCAGCGAGAGCCGTGCGGCAGCACGCGGTGGCATCACCTCGGTGATGGATATGCCCAACTGCGCTCCGCAAACAACGAGCATGGAGGCCCTGGAGGCGAAGTTTGCCGATGCTGCCACGAAATGCCTCGTGAACCACAGTTTCTACCTCGGCGCTACGGCCGACAACATGGGGGAGATACGCCGCATCAATCCAAGCGAGGTATGCGGACTCAAGGTGTTTATGGGTAGCAGCACGGGCAATATGCTCGTCGATGAGGAGGAGCGCCTCGAGGCCATCTTCAGCGAGTCGCCCACACTCATCGCCCTACACTGCGAGGACCAACGCATCATATCGGCCAACACGGCCAAATACAAGGAGGAGACGGGCAGCGACGACCCCGACGTGAGCTACCATCCGCTCATACGCAGCGAAGAGGCTTGCTACCAGTCGACCGCCAAGGCCGTAGAGCTGGCACAGCGCACAGGAGCACGCATCCATATCATGCATATCAGCACTGCCCGCGAACTGGAGCTGTTGCCGTCGGGGCATATCGGCGATAAACAGATAACTGCCGAGGTGTGCCTGCCACACCTGTACTATACCGATGCCGACTATACCCGATACGGCACACGCATCAAGTGCAACCCCGCAGTGAAGACGCTGGCCGACCGCGACGCCCTGCGAAGAGCCTTACGGGACGGGCGCATCGACGTCATCGGCACCGACCACGCCCCGCACCTACCATCGGAGAAGGTGGGCGGATGTCTGAAAGCAGCCTCGGGCATTCCCACCATACAGTACGTGCTGCCCGCCATGCTGGAACTGTGCGATGAGGGTATCGTCACACTGCCCGAGGTGGTGGAAAAGATGGCCCATAACCCGGCTATATTATATAAGGTGAGCGGGCGCGGATTCATACGCGAAGGCTATCAGGCCGACCTCGTGCTCGTGAAGCCCGATGCGCCACACCTCGTAGATGCCAAGTCCATCGTGAGCAAGTGTGGCTGGAGCCCCTTTGAGGGACACACTTTCCGCTGGGACATCACACACACCTGGGTCAACGGCCATGCGGTATATGCCGATGGCGTGTTTGACGAACGACGCATGGGAGAGCGACTGGCATTTGACCGATGAGAAGAGCGTTGACCTACACCGTCCGCGAGGTAGCGCCCTACATCAACTGGCTATACTTCTTCCATGCTTGGGGCATGGAGCCGCGCTTTGCTGCAGTGGCCGACATACATGATTGCCCTTCATGTCGGGCCAGCTGGGTAGCCGCTTTTCCCGAAGAGGAGCAGCCCAAAGCCCGTGAGGCAGCCACGCTATACACCGAAGCCACTGCCCTGCTGCGCCAATGGGCCGATGAGCCTGTATGCCACGCCCTGCTGCTCCTTGCCGAAGCATACAGCGATGGCGACGACATCGTGATAGACGGTAAGCGCATCCCCTTCTTGCGCCAGCAACATGCAGGACGCTCGGGCTACACGCTTTGCTTGAGCGATTTCATAGCCCCGCGCAGAGAGCGGCCTATAGGAGCAGACAATATAGCCAATAGAATCGGTGTGTTTGCCACTTCGTTCAAGGTGCGTGCCAGCGAACAAGAGTCCTCTTCCCTCTTCCCTCTTCCCTTTTCCCTCATAACCTCTACCCTCGCCGACCGTCTCGCCGAGGCCACCGCTGAGAGGCTGCACGAGGAGGTGCGCAAGCACATCTGGGGATATGCTAAAGAGGAGCAGCTGACGATGCGCGAGCTACACGAGGAAAAGTTCCAAGGCATACGCCCTGCCGTAGGCTATCCCAGCCTACCCGACCAGTCGATAAACTTCTTGATTGACGAACTGCTGGGATTCAAGGAAATAGGCATCACCCTTACGCCAAACGGAGCCATGTCGCCCTCAGCCTCCGTATCGGGCTTCATGCTGGCCCATCCGCAGGCACGCTATTTCTCCATCGGGAGTATCGGCGAAGACCAATTACTGGATTATTCTCGACGACGCGGAGTCGATTCCGAAGCACTGCGCAGCTTCCTGACCAACAATCTATAAAGAAAAATACAAGTCAACGTAATAAGCATTCCCCGTAAGTGTAAGGTTCAATTTATTGTCCGTAAACGACATCGGCCATACCATGCTTCTCCATATTCTCTCGAGCCATACGCAAGAACTTGCTTATTGAGGGTTGCTCAAGGAACGACTGTGGTGCATCGTCGATTACCGTTTGCATAAGCGGCGTTATCATCGGATAAGCCAAGCCATTGCAGAGCATAGAGAAGCCACACAGCCCCAACACATTATCGTAGTTGCGCCCGATGAAGCCGCACACCAATCTCTGCGTCTCCTTGGTCAAATCCTGATAGGCAGAGTCGACACTGTGCTGAATATCTGCTTGCGCATACCCGTTCATAATCATCTGCGACTCCATACGTTCCATGTCCACAGCCTTTAGGTCGAGTTTGTACTTGCGGGCAATGAATGCATATAGTGAGTCATTGAGCGGTGTACCTGCTACCTTGAGCATGATATTGCTGATGGTCACATCCATCTTTCCCGGTTCAAGGATGATAGGCATGATAGGATGACCATCGAGAAACAGGGTAGCTATCATGGTAGAGTCGGCTCGGCCCGCCATAGAGAACTTGCCATGCAACACCTCACACGAGTCAATCACCTCCCACACATTGTCTACCGATGTCATCAGGGCGATTGTCTTACCATCGATACTTGAAATGTTCGATGTGCCCTTGATGCGATATGCCTTCGTGCAAGAAAGAAGTGACGCTACGCACAATATGTATAGGAATCTGCTCATTGTGTTTGGCTCTAAAAACAGTGCAAAAATAAAAGGTATTCTTGAATCAAGAAAACCTTTTATCATTATTTAAGTATTATTTTTGTTTTTGTACCTATTCACGCACGTTCCTAATCATTTTTCCTTCTCTTTTTCATATTCTTGAGGGATGCGGAAGGCTGTATAGAGCTGGAGCAGGCATCCTACAAGTAGACATAGAATCCACTCATTATGCTTGCATACCAACATCAGTATCCCTGCCAGCATCAGCACAACAGCACCCAAAAGTTGCTGCCGGCGAAGACGACGAAGGATGAAGTTGGAACCCGTATAGCGGTCGAGCATCTGCATGACCCCAAACATAAAAGAGCCTACAATATACATATAGGGAGCCCATACCCACTTTGTGATATACAATGCTGCACCCAACACCAATAATATGCCACCTATGAAATAGATGTAGTTATATATTTTCTTCATTCTATAATAAATACTTCTTCGTTAGGCAAATGCATGCCATATTTTTCACGGGCAATACGCTCCATATTGGCAATATCTTTATCCAATTGCTTCAATCCCTGTATGCTCGAATCACGCACCCCCTCGTAATACTTGATTTCCTTTTCCAGACTCGCTTGTTGCTGGCGATGCTGCCATCGCAATATCAAGTTGTTCTGGTCAAAGACGCAAATAATTGCCAAGAAGAGCAGTATCGTAATCGCATACTTATACCGTCCTATACGTCCTAAAAAGTCCTTCACTTTACCCATACATTCTACTTTGATTCATTCGATTCTACAAAGATAGAGGTTTTAATTGACAAATTCTATCATCTGATTGCCAAAAAAAGATTTTTTATGAATTCACTCTATGGAATGGCCAACCTTCCAACTATCCTTCCAGTAGAGCAGTGGGGTGCCGTCGGTGTCGAACTCTATGGGGAGCCATATGTGACGCGAGTTTTTCAGGCTGCGCGGCATCCAGCGGTCGGCCATGAAGACGTATTGGTCGGTGCCCTCAATCTTGAAGATATAGGTACCCTGCGTGTGGAACGATTTCTTGGCGTCTTCTCCACGGAAGGGAGTGGGTAGCTGCTCCCAGGAGCCCCACATCGACTCGGCGCGGAACATACGCGCTTCGTTGGGGTCCCAGCCTGTGCATCCGCTCGTAATCATCCAGTACACGCCGTCGCGCTTGAATATCGTGGGAGCTTCATTGTGTCCGCCTGGGGCAAGACGTATGTAACGACCCGTGTAGTCGAGGTAGTCGGGAGTGAGTTCGGCAATGTTGAGTGTCAGGTTCTCTTCGGCCGAGTGTATATGGTATGCCGTGCCGTCATCGTCTACAAACACCGTCATGTCGCGGCTCATTTGTCCGCCTGGCAAGTCACGCTTCAGCAGCAGTCCCTGGTCTACGGCACGGTGCCACTCGGGTGTCCACCACTCCTTGTACTTGGCCTCGTCGAGCGCCATGGCCCGCTTGATGTCGCGCTTGGTAAAGTCCATTGGCCACTTACCTGCATTGGGGCGCAGCGAGCGGATGAACTCAAAGGGTCCTGTGGGCGTGTCGCTCACGGCAAAGCCCACGCGTGCCGCCTCGTAGCCGCGTCCCTTGAGCTCCAAGTGGAAGAGCATGACAAACTTCTTCGTCTGTGGGTTATACACCACCTTGGGGCGCTCCATGATGCATCCGCGTTCGATGACGTCGCCACGGTTCTCCGATACGGCCAATGCCACGCCCTCGTCCTTCCAGTTCATGAGGTCCTCCGATGAGTACACACTCACGCCCACCTCGGTGGTGAAGCCGCGTGCGGGGCGGTTCTCGCCATACCAGTAATAGGTGCCCTCGTGATATATCACATTGCCGCCGTGGGCATTGATGTGCTCACCCTTGTCGTCGGGCCACACCTCGCCGGGCGTAATCTCCGTCAGGCCCTGCGCACAGATAGCGTTGACACCCAGCCACAGCGTCATTGCCACGGCACCCATCGCTCTCATTATATTAGTAGTTGCTTTCATATCGTATTTTATTTGTCAGTCAAAAAAGACGCTATTCTGACAGGGTCACACCTTATTGCACCGCCAGTGTCACAATACTCATGGCCGGCAGAGTCACTTTGAGGCCATCCTTGGTCACCTTGGCACCCTTAAACTCGGCAGTCTTCACCACATCGGGGTTATCAAAAGAGTTGTGGTCGCCCACATTCTTCGAGGTCAGAATTTCGCCTGTCACCTTCTTGCCCTTGATGTCGGCAAGGTTGATGACTACCTCCTGCTTCTGCTTGAGGTCCACGTTGGCCAATGAGATATGGATAGTGCCCTCGCTGTTCTTCGAGGCGGTAGCGCTCAGCATGGGGAGTGTGCGGGTGGGCTCCTCATCGCTGCGTCCGGGGCGGTAGCGCTCGTTCTTCACCTGCATCTCATCGCATGTAAGCTCCATAGGGATGAAGGTTGCGTCCTGATGGGGTTTATACATCTTGAACACATAGTAGGTGGGGGTGAGCACCATCTTGTCGCCCTTGGTGAGAATCATCGACTGCAGCACATTGGCTATCTGCGCGATGTTACACATCTGGATGCGGTCGGTATACTTATGGAACACGTTGAACGAGAGTGCTGCCACGAAAGCATCGCGCATGGTGTTCTGCTGGAAGAGGTGACCGCGCACGGTACCGGGCTCCTCGTCCCACCAGGTGCCCCACTCGTCGACCATGAGACCTACGCGCTTACGGCTGTCATAGCGATCCATAATCTCCATGTGTTTCTTGAGCACCGGCTCTATACCGAGGCACTTGCCGAGGCACCAGTAGTAGTCATCGTCGTTGAAGTTGAGCGCCGAGCCCTTGCTACCGCTCCATGTGAGCACGGTGTAGTAGTGTAGCGAGAGGCCACGCATGTGACCGGCAGCATTGCGCATGAGCACCTCGGTCCAGTTGTAGTCATAGTCGCTGGCACCGCTGGCAATCTTGAAGAGGCGGTTGCCGTTGTACTCGCGGCAGTAGGTCTGATAGCGGCGATAGAGGTCGGCATAGTACTCGGGGCGCATGTTGCCACCGCATCCCCAGCTCTCGTTGCCCACACCGATATACTTCACCTTCCAAGGCTCCTCGCGCCCATTCTCCTTGCGCAGCTTGGCCATGGGGCCATCCTTGGCAGTCATATACTCTACCCACTTGGCCGTCTCCTCCACAGAGCCGCTACCCACGTTCATCGACACGTAAGGCTCGCATCCGAGGAGTTCGCAGAGATTGAGAAACTCGTGTGTACCGAAGCTGTTGTCCTCTACGGTACCTCCCCAGTTATTGTTGACCATGCGGGGGCGGTTCTCACGCGGCCCGATACCATCCATCCAGTGATACTCATCGGCAAAGCAGCCACCGGGCCAACGCAGGTTAGGGATGCTGAGTTCCTTGAGCGCACCGAGCACATCGTTGCGATACCCTTGAGTATTGGGGATGGCAGAGTCCTCGCCCACCCAAAGGCCACCGTAGATACAGGTGCCCAGATGTTCGGCAAACTGGCCGTAGATATGACGGCTGATTACATTCTTACCCTCTTCGGGATGGAGGGTGATGGTGGCTTCGCGCTGCGCCACTGCAGGCATGGCACAGAGAAGTGCCAGAGAGCATAAAAACTTTTTCATCGTATATAGTATTAAAATATGTATTCAGCAGCGAAGATAAACATTTCTGATTAAAAATGCTATTTTTGTCTTTCTTTTTCGTACCTTCGCAGCAATATCACACATTTATAAGCAATGAAAAACAGAATTCTCACCCTTTTTATTGGCATTGCCGCAGCATTCGGCATGCAAGCACAAGAGTACACCACCTACCTCTTTGCCTACTTCTCGGGCAACTGGCCCGACGGCGAGCAGGTGCGCTACGCCCTCAGCGACGACGGCTACAACTACCGCGCCCTCAACTACGGCCGCCCCGTGATAGCATCAGACACCATCGCCCTGAAGCGCAGTGTACGCGACCCCCACATCCTTCGTGCCGAGGACGGCAAGACCTTCTACATGGTGCTCACCGACATGCGCTCCGATATGGGCTGGCAGAGCAACGACGGCCTCATCCTGATGAAGAGCACCGACCTGCTGCACTGGGAGCACACCGCCATACACTTCCCCACCCGATTCCCCGACCTCGATGGCTTCGACGAGAAGAACCTGCATGCCGTATGGGCACCGCAGACCATCTGGGACCCCGTGGAGGGCAAGTACATGATTTACTACTCCATAGGCCGCCACGACTGGGAGTACCCTACCGACGACCCACGCTTCAACCAGCCCTACTTCCGCATCTACTACTCGTATGCCAATGAGGACTTCACCGACATCACCGAGCCTCGCCTGCTCTTCGACTTCGGCACGGCAGCCATCGACGGCGACATCGTATACGACAGCAAGAACGAGGAGTACGTGCTCTTCTTCAAGGACGAGGGCCGCTCGGTAATAAACCCGAAGGGCAACTTCCGTACCCGTCAGGGTGTGATGCGTGCCACGAGCAAGACGCTCACCGGCCCCTACGAGGTAGAGTACCGCCACCTGCAGAAGCCCGGTCAATACCCCACCGAGGGCTCCAGCGTGTTTCCCCTCATCGGTAGCGACGAGTATATCCTCATGTATGACTGCTACGCCAACGGCCACTACCAGTTCTGCAAGAGCAACGACCTGAAGCACTTCACCTACGTGCAGAGTACTCCCACCCACGGCACCTTCACCCCGCGCCACGGCTCCGTGATACACATCACCGATGCCGAGCGCCAGCGCCTCGAAGCATGGTCATCGCTGGGCGAGTCCGTGCAGGATATGGGGAAGATTGCCGTACCCTGCTACACCCTCGACGAACTGACCCAGCGCAAGGAGTTGGAGGCCTACGCCACCGAGGTGATGGCCACCAAGAACACCGCCAAGGCATTCAAGAAAGCCGAGAAAAAAGTGCGCAAGTTTATTGAGGAAGTGAAGAAGTAATCCTTAACAGCATCTACCATACAAGCCACTCCCTAAATTGGGAGTGGCTTGTATCATTTCTTCCTTAGATGTGGCAACCTACAAGGAAGATACAGCAGTCATTTAGTGTGGGAATTTGCAATCCCTCTTATTCTTTCGGGGCACAGACCCTTATAAAAATCATGAATAAATGATAATATGTGCAGGGCTATGCGCACAAGTTTATAGAAAAAAGTGTACTTTTGTATTCAATAAACACGGTAGACTGCCGTTGTATATATTAAATAGGTATGGCTATGGGCGAAACTAAAGATATGGCATTTTTCACTCCTGAGGAGCGGAACCAGTTGGAGGAGTTGAAGGGCCGCTTGCAGGAGCTTTCGGGCGACTGTCTGCACCCCGAAGATAAGGAGCGTATGACCACGCTGCTAACCGATGCTATCGGCAAGGGATGCCTCCATCGCGACAGCTTCGGGCTCAACCCCATCATTACCGACCTACAGACAGCCATCATCGTAGCCGACGAGATGGGCATGCGCCGCGCGGCCATCATCAGCATCCTGCTGCACGACATCGTGAAGGCAGGCTTCATCACTACTGAGGAGGTGGCTACGCAGTTTGGCTCCGATGTGGCGGGCATACTGTGCGGACTGGTGCGCACGGCAAGCCTGTATGAGAAGAACCCCACCATAGAGTCGGAGAACTTCCGCAACCTGCTGCTCTCCTTTGCCGAGGACATGCGTGTGATACTCATCATGATTGCCGACCGCGTGAACACGATGCGCCAAATCAAGGACAGCGACAATGAAGAGGCTCGCTTGCAGGTAGCCAACGAAGCGGCTTACCTATATGCTCCGCTGGCGCATAAGCTGGGCTTGTATAAGCTGAAGTCGGAGCTTGAGGACCTCTCGCTCAAGTACACGCAGCACGATATGTACTACCACATCAAGGAGAAGCTCAATGCCACGAAGGCTGCCCGCGACAGGTACATCGCCGCATTCATCGCCCCTATAGACAAGAAACTGGCTGCTGCCGGACTCAAGTACCACATCAAGGGCCGCACGAAGAGCATCCACTCCATCAGCCAGAAGATGAAGAAGCAGAAGACCAACTTCGAAGGCATCTACGACCTCTTTGCCA
>CAZMZC010000029.1:0-40050 GCA_964570685.1 uncultured Bacteroidaceae bacterium
TCGCCATCGTCCTGCTCATCGCCCTCTCGGTAGGCTCGCGCGTATGGCGCACCGCCCGCGAGAATCCTGCCGAGGTGATAAAGAGTGGGAATTAAAGAAAGAGTAGCCCCCTCTAACTCCCCCAAGGGGGAGGACTCGGGCATCGCGGAGGGGATATTGAAAAGATTAAATGTTGGATTTATTTATCATAAGTTTTATCATCACCAAATAATAGAAGTCAATAAACAAAAAAATAATTGAAAAACAGATTGAATTGAAAGTCACTATGCTAATACATTATATCAAAGTAGCCCTGCGCAACCTACTCAAATACCCTGCGCAAACCACCATCTCCGTGCTCGGCCTCGCCGCCGGCTTCGTCTGTCTCTCGCTCTCCGCCCTGTGGATGCACTATGAGAACACCTACGACACGATGCACAAGGATTATGAGCAGATATATGCGTTTACGGCTGCGGACAATCTGAAGCACGCCGGCCTCAGCTATAACAGCAATCGCTTGATGGCTCCAAGTGATTTGGCACGTACGCTGAGGGATGAATATCATGAGGTGGAGGCCGTCACTTATTGCACTTTTCTTGATGAGTCAACCAAAGTGAATGGTGTTGAGGCTTCAATGATGATGGTTGACAGCACTTTTATTAGCGTATTCACATTGCCTCTTGTACAGGGTGATTATGATTTTCTTAAAAGCAATGAAGAACTGGCTATCACTGAGGAGTTGGCCAAGCGCATCTTTCCGAATGAGGAGGAGATTGTTGGTAAGGATCTTTTCTTCCTTAATGATTGTTATGCCAAAGTAGGAGCTGTGATAAAGGGATATGGCAAGCACAGTATCTTTCAATTTGATGTCCTGTCTACATGTGATTTCTATATTGATAGTGAGGGAAGTATGTTTATTTCCATATTTGCCAAGGTTTACGAGGCTGCTGATATGGATTCGTTGGCCGCACGTGTAGGACGATTCACATCCTTTGGGAATCCACAGAATATACAGACCATTCCTATTACTGATGCTCATAAACTGGCTGGCAACTTCCTTAGCCTCAGTTGGGAGCATCTACGTGTCTTCCTCGCTTGCTGTGTGTTGATGGTGGTGTGTGCGCTCATCAACTACTTGGTGCTTTACCTCATTCGTCTGCGCAGTCGTGAGCGTGAGATGGCCTTGCGCATTGTCAATGGTTCCACGGTGGGCGGACTGATGGTGATGTTCCTTATCGAAGTGGCTATCGTACTCTTTGCAGCGATGGCATTCGGTATGCTGGGCGTGGAGTGGCTGTACAGGCCATTCGCACGTTTCGCCTCCATTACGGCGGACTATGGTTACATCATGAGCCGGGCACTATGGATAATGATTATTATCGCAGCCGTTTGCTTTGTCCTTTGTATCCTACCTATTGCGATTGTGCGAAATCGCACACTCACGGGCCGTACCCAAAGAAACGACGTTTCCCGCAAGATTAGTTCGTTCGTGCAACTTACCGTGAGCGTGATTCTCGTTTTCTGCACCGTAGTGATGTTACGACAGATTCTGTTTATGCGGAATACTGACTGGGGATTCAATATCAAGGGACGGGCACAACTATATATAAATACAATTGGTGAAGGAGGGTATTCTGGAAGTTATGAACAATGGATGCAAAGGCGTTATGAGATTTCTCCCCGATTGCGCGAAATGCCAATGGTGAACGACGTTCTGGAACGTGCAAGAGACTTTGGGAGTTCTACATTTACAGGTGAGAATGGGATGATGGGGCTTTCACCCGAGACTTTGAATACAATAACCTTCTTCTATAAGGGTATATGGGATATAGGAAACCCAAGTCATGGTCTCACAGTTCTTGAAGGAACTCTTCCACGCGAAGAAGAGTGGCAATCTAACGAAGTGGTTATTACCGAAACTGTATGCAGAGGGCTTGGCCTCGACCTCGACCAAGCGGTAGGGCATACGGTATATACAGATGCCGGAAGAGGGTATCCTTACGAAGACAACAGTGTAAACCAATTTACGATTGTAGCTGTAGTCAAGGACATCTATACTATTTCGCCTACACATAAGGCATGGGATTTTGTGTTTTTCCCTCGTTGTGAAATCGAAAAAGAAGCAAACGCATATTATGACAGTGAGTACATCACAATATCTTATTTACCAAACGAACGCGAAGAGTTCGCTTGCCGCGTTCACGAACTGATGGGAAAAGATTTTCCCGAGGTGGAATATGATTTAGTATTTTCCGAAGATACCTTCAACGACAAGCTCAGGAGCGAGACCAACCTGATGACAATCCTTGGCATCATCACCGCCGTCTGCATCCTCGTGGCCGTGTTTGGCGTATACTCCATCGTGACGCTTGCCTGTGCCCAACGACGCAAGGAGATTGCCCTGCGCAAGATTCACGGTGCCACGTTGGCGGACATCCTCTCCATATTTATAAAGGAGTACGGCCTCATCGTCCTCGCCGCCTCTGCCGTAGCCTTCCCCATCGGCTACATCATCATGAAGGAGTGGGTAGCGCAATACGTGAAGCAGGCGCCCATCGCCTGGTGGATATACGCCATCATCCTACTCGCCATCGTCCTGCTCATCGCCCTCTCTGTAGGCTCGCGCGTATGGCGCACCGCCCGCGAGAATCCTGCCGAGGTGATTAAGAGGGGAGGCTGATAATCCGTGTAAAGCGGGCTTCTTACTCCACGATGCGTGTCTCGAGGTCGTTGTCGAGATTGTCGGCATGCTTGATGACTACGCACTCCACGCCTCCGTCGATGGCGCGGAAGGCGCCCTCAATCTTGGGGAGCATGCCTTTGTTGACGGTGCCGTCGGCACGGAGGGTGGCGAAGCTCTCGCGGGTGATGGTGGGGATGACGCTGAGGTCGTCGTCCACATCGGTGAGCACGCCGTTCTTCTCGAGGCAGAAGATGAGGTTGGTGGGCTGTATCTTCGAGGCGGCTACGGCAACGGCCGAGGCTACGCTGTCGGCATTGCTGTTGAGCAGTGAGCCCTGCTCGTCGTGGGTGATGGCGCAGAAGACGGGTACGATGCCTTGCTCCACGAGCGAAGCGAGGAAAGGTACGTTCATGCGGTCGGGCACGATGTCGCCTACGTAGCCGTAGTCGATGGGCTTGGGGGCGCGGCGCACGGCAGGGATGACATTGGCATCGGCTCCCGAGAGGCCTATGGCCTTGCAGCCGAGGGCGCAGAGGCGTGCCACAATCTGCTTGTTGACGAGGCCGGCATATACCATGGTGACCACGTCGAGCGTGGCGCGGTCGGTCACGCGGCGTCCGTCAATCATCTGTGTCTCTATGCCGAGCTGTGCGCTCAGGCGCGTGGCGAGCTTTCCGCCACCGTGAATGAGCATCTTGGGACCTTCAAGGGCGGCAAACTTCTCCAAGAAGCGGCTCAGTGCCTCGGCATCGTCAATGACGTTGCCACCGATCTTTATTACTTTGATCATAGTTCTCGTTAATCGTTCAACGTTAATCGCTCAACCCTTCCAGCAATCGCTTCAGTACTATCGTTGCCGATATCTCGCGGTTGGCAGCCTCGGGGATGACAAGGCTGGTAGGAGCCTCGATGACGTCGTCGGTGACAATCATGCCGCGGCGTACGGGGAGGCAGTGCATGAAGAAGGCATTGTTGGTCAGTGCCATCTTCTCGGCGCTTACGGTCCATGAGCGGTCGCGCGAGAGCACCTGCCCGTAGTTGGGGTCGGCGTAGGCACTCCAGTTCTTGGCATACACGAAGTCGGCACCACGCAACGCTTCGTCCTGATCGTGGGTGACACGGGCCTTACCCACAAACTCGGGTGCGAGGTCGTAGCCTTCGGGGTTGGCGATGACGAAGTCGTAGTCGGTGGCATTCATCCACTCGGCAAACGAGTTGGGCACGGCCTGCGGCAATGCCTTGGGGTGCGGTGCCCAGGTCATCACTACCTTGGGGCGTGCGGTGCGCTTGTGCTCCTCGATGGTGATGAGGTCGGCAAAGCTCTGCAGGGGGTGGCGCGTGGCTGCCTCCATGCTGAATACGGGACGGCCCGAGTAGCGGATAAACTGCTCGATGACGCGCTCCTCATAGTCCTCGGCCTTATCGGTTAGCCCGGCAAAGGAGCGCACGCCGATGATGTCGCAGTAGGAGCCCATCACGGGGATGGCCTCGAGGAGATGCTCGGCCTTGTCGCCGTCCATGATCACGCCCCGCTCTGTCTCGAGTTTCCAGGCACCTTGGTTCACGTCGAGCACGATGACGTTCATGCCCAGGTTCATGGCTGCCTTCTGTGTGCTGAGGCGGGTGCGCAGCGATGAGTTGAAGAATATCATCATGAGTGTCTTGTTGCGGCCCAACTCCACGTGGGCGAAGCGGTCGCGCTTGATGGCGAGTGCCTCGGCTACTGCCTCTTGCAGATTGCCTATGTCTTGTACGCAAGTGAATTTTTTCATATATAAATTGTTTGTCAGAAATGACAGTGGATTATTCGTTGATCAACTCCTTGAATGCGGCCAGGAATACATCGGCCTGAGCCTTGCTGATGCCGAGGGCGGGGAGCAGGCGTACGGTAGATACACCGGCGCCGCCAGTGAAGATGTGCTTCTCGAAGAGCAGGCGCTTGCGGAACTCCGAGGCCGAGCCTTCAATCTCGATGCCTATCATCAAGCCGCGTCCGCGCACCTCCTTGATTTGGGGTATCTGCTTCAGCTCCTCGATGAGGTATGCGCCTACCTCGGCGGCATTCTCCACGAGGTGCTCCTCGGCAAATACATCGAGCACGGCAATGGCTGCGGCACACGCCAGGTGGTTGCCACCGAAGGTGGTACCCAGCATACCGGGCCAAGGCTTGAAGTGGGGTGCTATGAGCACACCGCCGATGGGGAAGCCGTTGCCCATGCCCTTGGCCATGGTGATGAGGTCGGGGCGGATATCGGCAATCTGATGGGCAAAGAACTGGCCCGTGCGCCCGTAGCCCGACTGTATCTCGTCGAGGATGAGCGACACGCCATACCGTGTGGTGAGCTCGCGCAGCTGGCGCAGGAACTCCGGTGAGGGACAGTGGATACCTGCCACGCCCTGTATGCCCTCGATGATGACGGCGCAGAACTCGCCCGTCTTGAGCTTCTGCTCTACGGCATCGGCATCGCCTAATGGAACGAACTCCACGTTGGTCGTGCGGTTGAAGGGGGCATTGATCTTGGGATTGTCCGTAGCGGCCACAGCCCCCGAGGTGCGTCCGTGGAATGCCTTGCCGAAGGCCAGCACCTTGGCTTTGTCGGCATGGAACGATGCCAGTTTGATAGCGTTCTCGTTGGCCTCGGCACCCGAGTTGCAGAGGAAGAGGCTGTAGTCGTCGTAGCCCGAGAGGCGACCCAAACGGTCGGCCAGCTGCTGCTGCAGGCTGTTCTCCACAGAGTTGGAGTAGAAGCCCAGTTTGCTTACCTGCTCACTGATCATCTGCACATAGTGCGGGTGGGCATGGCCGATGGAGATGACGGCATGGCCGCCATAGAGGTCCAGGTACTCGGTGCCTTGGGCATCGTATACGTAGCTGCCCTTGCCGCGCACGGGCTCTACGGGATAGAGGGAATATACGTCGAAGAGAGTCATCTTTAATTGAAAATTGAAAATTGAGAATTGAAAATTATTTGCCTCCGGAGTCATTCTTCTATGTTGATATTTCCAATCTCAAAATTCGATTAATTATTATTCTTTGTGGTCTTTATGATTGATGTCAGTAAGGCAATTAATTCTTTGTTGTCGTTGTAAAGAGAATTGAATATTGTTTGGTCTATCGTATCGCTCTCAAACAGCAATTCCAACCAGTATGCCGTCTCGTCGGCTTCTTTCAGTGCTATGGATAACTTGTTGACGAAGTCGGCAGCACTTTGTGCATTCTTGCTTTCACGCACGTTGGCTCCTATGCTTGTTCCACTACGCAATATCTGATTGGAGAGTACATACTCTTTCTTCTCAGTTTGCAAGTAGCGCACAAAGCGTATGATACGTATAGCAAAAGCCTTGCTTTTGTCATGGACGATATTGTCGTTTGTTGTGCGTGGCATGTGGTTTTCTTCTGTTTATTCCAGAGGCATCTTTCAATATTCAATTTAATCCGGAGGCCAACTTTCAATTTTCAATTCTCAATTTTCAATTTAGAACGCGTTAGCTTTCAGTCCCAAGCCTGCTTTTTCGTCAATGCCGAACATGAGGTTCATGTTCTGCACCGCCTGACCTACGGCACCTTTGAGGAGGTTGTCGATGATGCAGGTGATGACGGCTTTGCTACCAAACTTGTCGATGTGCACGAGCGCCTTGTTGGTGTTTACCACCTGCTTGAGGTCGAGCGCCTTGTCTACGTAGTGTGTGAAGGCGGCGTCGGCATAGAAGGTGCGGTACATCTCGGCCAGCTGCTCGGCGGTGGGGTTGGTGGGTGTGCCCTCCTCGCCGTCAAACTTCACCACCTCGGTGCAGAAGATGCCGCGGGCAAAGTCGCCACGGTAGGGGATGAAGTCGATGGAGGCATCCAGCGAGCCCTGCAGCTCGGTGAGCGACTGGCGTATCTCGTGCAAGTGCTGGTGGGTGAATACCTTGTACACGCTCATATTGTCCGTTCGCCAGCTGAAGTGGGTGGTCGATACGGGCTTCTGCCCTGCACCCGTAGAGCCAGTGATGGCGTTCACGGCCACGTCGTGGGTTAGCAGCCCTGCCTGTGCCAGCGGCAGCAGGCCGAGCTGTATGCAGGTGGCGAAGCATCCGGGGTTGGCCAGGTGCTGGCACGCTCTAATCTGTTCACGGTGTATCTCGGGCAAGCCGTACACATAGTCGTGTGTGGGCGCGGCGATGCGGAAGTCCTGCGCCAGGTCGATGATTTTCACGTGGGCAGGGATGGAGTGCTCCTTGAGGAACGCCTCGCTCTTGCCGTGACCGAAGCAGAAGAACACCACGTCCACTTCATCGAAGGGCATGGCATCGGTAAATCGCAGGTCGGTATCGCCCAAGAGACCCTCGTGCACGTCGGCCACGAGGTTGCCCGCATTGCTCTCGCTGTTGGCGAAGACAATCTCCGCCTCGGGATGGTTCACCAGCAGGCGGATGAGTTCGCCGCCGGTATATCCGGCAGCTCCAAGTATTCCTATTTTAATCATTCTTGAGATAGTGGTTTGGTGCTTCGGGAATCAGTATCATGAGTATGATGTACACGATGATTCCGCTGAAGGCAGTAAATATGGTCAGCAGGGTGTATACCACACGAGCTACCGTAACATCAATGTTCGCATAGTTGGCGATGGCAGCACACACGCCTGCCAGCATACGTCCAGTGCGGGGACGCTCCATTTTCTTAGGTTCTGACATAGTTGTTTAATACCTTAAAATATAATACAGGGGACAAAATTAGTGCAAGGCGAGAGAAAACGCAAATTTATTTGCAGTTTTCCGAGCCGACGCCTAATTTAATCAACGGAGTTGGTAAAGGTACGATAATTCTCACACAAAACCGCAAAGAGTAAGGTCTAAAAGACGAGAACGAGGGAAATTAATCCTGTTCCTCACAGCGCCAGCCGCTTCGGCGTTGTCCCCGTGTGCTTCTTGAAGAACTGTACGAAGGATGAGGGGGTGGAGAAGTTGAGCCTGTCGGCAATCTCCTGCACGGTGAGGTCGGTGGTGCGCAGCAGCATGGCAGCTTCGATGAGCAGCGCCTCGTGTATCCAGTCCAGGATGGGCCGTCCCGTGATGCGCTTGATGGCCGTGGAGAGGTATTTGGGTGTGAGGCTCAGACGGTCGGCATAGTAGTGCACGGTGTGCTCCTCGCGGAAGTGCAGTGCCAGCAGGCGGAAGAAGCGGTCGCTGAGGCTCTCGTGGCGGATGGTCATGTCGGGCTGCAGGTGATAGATGCGCTCATATTCGCCCAGTATCTCCAGTATGAGGGCGCTGAAGATGGCGCTCACAATTTCGCGCTGGTAGCGCCCCTCCTCGTGCATCTCCTTATGTATGAAGCGATAGTAGCAGTGCAGGTCGTCGAACTTGGCATCGGTGAGTGTGATCACCGCCTGGTAGCGCGAGTAGCTGAAGAAGTTGGTGTCCACGGGCGAGGGCAGCCGCAGGATATACTCGGGCAGCAGGGCTATGAGGTTGTTTTCGGTGAGCAGCACCGGCTCTATGTAGTTGATGAGCTGGTTCTCGGAGAGCACGATCACGTTGTTCCCCTCCACCCGATACTCCTTGCCGTTGATGACCACGCGCCCACCATTTCCCTTGCATAGGATGATGATGAACCCGCCCTTGAGGAGCAGGTTGGTGGCTTCCTTGTGCGGCAGGTGCAGGTCGAGGTTGATGAGGAAATCCCTGCCACCACCCTCGGTGATGAGCCGTGCCACGTCGATGTGCTCGATATTGTCGTGAAGTTTCTCCATAGCAGTGTGTGAAAGCGAAGTTCAGAACAGCTTTCTTGCGACAAATGTACGGATTAGTTCCGAATAATCCGCTGCAATGTGAAATGAAAAGTCCATCCGACATGGGAAATGATGGCTTTCTGTATACAAAAAACTAACCAAAAGGCACTGTCGCCCTTTAAGGGGCGAGTGTACTTTTTTGAATTGTTTTAGGTTACGCTCGACGGCTCATCGCGCCAAACGCCCGATGAACCAAATAGATATAGAATCACGGCTGTGCATCTGCATAAGCCCCCCTATAGTGTCCATAAATCCACAGAAGGCCTTCGGAATGCACTCCTGCTTATTGCTTCCCGTCATCGATGTGTATGAATTCCTCCATCAGCTCTCTCATACGTTGTTGCAGCAGGGTGGTCTGGGCATTCACATAGTCGGAGTTGAGTCCTGCAGTAGGAGGGTCGAGATGGAACGGTGGAGCCACAAGCAGCTTTGCGCGTGGGCCCAGTATTTTGTGAGGCCCATCAATGTATACCATTACGATGGGCACATGGGCCAAGGCTGCCAGCATCACTACTCCTGAATGGAACGGAAGTTGTTCGCGATGCTTGCCGTGTGCCCCTTCGGGGAAGATGGCTACATTCTCCTTGTCCTCGTGCAGCACGCGCAGTGATTCGTGTACCCACGACAGATCGGTTTTTTGGCGGTCTATAGGGATACATCTTGTATGGCGAAGGAAAAAACCGAAGCCGCGCTGCTCGAACCTGTCCTTTGCCGCGAGGTTATGGATGGGGCATCCGCGGAATACAGTATTGACTATCGGTCCATCAAGATGACTGGTATGGTTTATCACAAGGAGGGTGGGTTCGTGCAGTTTGTTGGTCTGCTTCTCCGCCTCCAAGAAGTAGGGCTTGGGACGCAGGAGCAGGCGTACAAGTGCCGAGGTGACCTTTTCTACAGCAATCGTTCCTATGTTCATGCTGCGCGTGTTTCTATATATTCGATAACCTCGCCTACGGTTGCAAACTTCTGTGCAGCATCAAATTTGAACGAGAAATCTTTTTCGATGGCGAAGCTCATGAGCAATATGGTCAGTGAGTCCAACCCCAAGTCCTCCACCAATCGGGTGTCGGGCGTAATCGCATCGGCGTCTATCTTCGGACTTATCTGTTTGAAGATTTCCTTGAGTTTGTCGAGGATGTTGTCTTGTGTCATTTTTTGTAGATGTTAGTTGCGTGATACTTTAAGTGTTCCTGTGCGCTTGAAGTCCTCTTTTCGGACAGTCAGCTTGGCTATTCTGTGGGTCGAGGGCTGTGTGGCGTTCACTTCTGCCAGCAGGTTGCTGAAATAGTTCTCCACCTCTTGCCACGGCATGTCGGCAAACTCCTCCATGCGAGGGAGTATCTCGATGGCAATGACACCGTCATCCTCCTTCACGAGGCAGTCGCGCACCTTGTCACACATGTAGAAGGGCTCTTCCAGACTCTCGGGACTGACGTTCTCGCCGTTGGAGAGGATGATGAGGTTCTTGATGCGGCCTACGATATACATATACCCTTCGTCATCAAAGCGTACGAGGTCACCCGTCTTGAGCCAGCCGTCTTCCGTCAGTGTCTCGGCAGTCAGTTCTGGCTCGCCGTAATAGCCGAGGAATACGTTGTCGCCGCGCATCCATAGCTCGCCGTCAACGACCTTGACTTCCTGGCCCGGGTAAATCTTGCCTACCGAGGTGGGCTTCTCCTTAACGTCGACGTTGCCCGAGGTGAGATTACCGCCTTCGGTCATTCCGTAGCCTGCAAACAGGCTGATGCCGATGGAGTCAAACTCTCTGATCAGCTTGGGTGGTACGTTGGCTGCGCCGGCAATGATATAGCGGAGCTGTCCGCCAAGGAATCCATTGCCATACATTTTTACCAGTCCCATGAGAATCTCGCAGATACCGGGTACTGCAACGAGGCAGGTGGGGGCGATGGCCGTGAACTTGCCCAGTGTCTCTTTCACATTGGCTCCCGACACCCATAGCGAACCGGTGTAGAGTGCCGACATCGTACCTCTGATGAGGCCGAATACATGGCTCAGCGGAAGCACATTGGCATATCGGTGACAGGCCAGTTGCTTTCCCGGACCATAGCATCCGTTGAGCGAACCGCGCATAATGGCTCTATGGGGTAGGATAGCTCCCTTGGGGGCTCCTGTCGTACCACCTGTGAAGAATATTGCGGCCGGATCGTTCTGGTCTACTGCTACCACCGGTGCGGTATCATCGCCCAATGCTGCAATCTCCAGTGTTCTGCAAGGTGCAAGCTCTGCAGTCTCGCTGAAAGTCGCTCCGTAGGCCAGTGCCTTCACGTTGAACCTCAGACAGATGCCAATTACGGCCTGTTCGGGTAATCCCGATGGTAGGTTGATGGCTACGTAACCAGCCGAGGTCACTGCCAGAAACATCTCTACCGCCTCCGGGGTGGCATTGTCGAGTATGGCTACTTTGTCTCCCCGCTCCAGTCCGAGCGAGTTCAGCAATGCCCTCTTGTGGGCAATGTCGCTACACATCTTGGCGTAGGTGTACACATTCACCGTGTCGGAGAGTGCCGGAAGGTCGTGCCACTTCTGCTCTATCCTGGTGACGAACTCCGGGATGGTGGGGATAAACTCCAATTGTGCCAGCTCCTCGGTTGGCAGCATGTCTTCAAAATATCTGTCCATAGTTTATGCTTGATAATATATTTGTCGATGCAAAAGTACAATAATGACAAGGTATGTGGATTATCAATATTGATACAGGAGTGTCTTAATCCGAAACACCAGTATGAAATACTGTTTTTTATACTGTTTTTCCACGCATCATCAATTACTTGAGAGCAGAAGTAGAGCAGTTGAGAAAGAGATTGCAATCCTTCGAAGAGGGAAATCGGGAATAATCGGTAGGGAGGTAGCTTGCCGTTTACTAGGTTGTCCGGATTGTCTGGAGAATCTGGAATGTCCGGAAATCTTGCAAAGCATTTCTTGCAATCAGCAGTGCGATTTTTCCAGAACGCACCGCTTGTTTCCCCGTTTATACGAACCGATTTCTTAAATCATAAGCTTTGATTTATTATTCAGTGCCTTTGATTTAATATTCATAAGCTTTGAATAGTAAATCTGTGCTTGTGATTTAGTTTTTCGACGGATATTTTGCAACTTTATGAACGCTGCAAAAGAAGAAATCTGACCTGCCATCTTAATTAAACGTGAGTTCCGCAAAGCATGGTCTATAGAGAATAAATAGATTGTAATCTCTAAAAAAATCACCAAAAGCGAAGTTTGCGACATTTATCCGTCTATAAATGTAATGAATTGCTCCCGTAGAGGCGATACTTTTGCACACGGTTTATGAATCATCAAGAATCTGCCGCATACATGCCTGTGAAGCACAAGAGACGGACAACGAAAAGATATCGTACGATGGCGCTTATATTCATCATATTATGTGTGTTGCTTTACCTTGTGTTCGGGGTGAGCCTCAAGAACAACTGGAGATACAAGCGCAGACACGCGGAGGCTGCGGCCAGCCTGGCCACACCTCACGTGAAGGAGCTGTTGTGCCGCGAGGTGGATACCAGCGGTGTGCATCCGCGCTTCGTTCCCTTGGTCAAGAGGCTTTCCCTGAACACGAACAACCTCACGGCCGGCAATGCGGTGAACATCATCGTTGACGGACGGGAGAAGCAGCGGATGCTGATGGAGGACCTGCGCAGGGCCAAGGAGTATATACACATGGAGTATTTCCACTTTGGCGTGGATGAGGGCAGCCGCAGCATCAAGCAGCTGCTCGAAGAAAAAGCCGAGGAGGGGGTGAAGGTGCGTTTCCTGAACGAGAACATAGCCAACATCCCCATCCCCGACGCCTATTACCGCAGCATGCGGCGACATGGGGTGGAGGTGTGCAACTTCACTCCCTATAGGCACAACCTGATAAGTTTCTTCACGCTGCTCAACTATCGCGACCATCGTAAGACGGTGGTCATCGACGGCAACGTGGCCTACACGGGCGGCATGAACATCAACGACAACTACTTCTGCCGCTGGCGCGATACGCACATGCGCCTCACGGGCGATGCCGTGGACATGCTGCAAGCCACCTTCCTTGACACGTGGCTCAGTTCGGGTGGAAAACTCGATAAGCCCATCGACCATTACTTTGCCCATGAGAAACAGGCCAATCCCATAGCATCGGCCTACGCCTTCGAGGATAAGTGGGTACAGATAGTGCCCGATGACCCGTCGTCGGACATGCGGACGGCACAGATGGCCTACGAGTGGGTGTTTGATCATGCACAGGACTACGTGTATATACAGACTCCATATTTCGCTCCGCCCAAGCATCTCCTCGATGCCATGAAGGGGGCGGCGAGGCGTGGCGTGGACGTGGTGCTGATGCTGCCCGAGAAGACCGACCATCCGCTGCTGCGTTACACCAACCGGGCCTACTACGAGGAGTGCCTGGAGGCGGGCATACGCATCGTGCTGCGAGGGGGCGAGTTTATCCATAGCAAGACCTTCGTGTGCGACGACTACCTGTCGCAGATAGGCACCTCGAACATGGACATGCGCAGCCTGGAGCTGAGCTATGAGCTCAATGCCTTCATCTACGACCGAGAGACGGCATTGAACTGTAAGCAGATTTTCCTCGATGATCTGGACATCTGCCATGAACTCTCATTGCAGGCATGGAGGGAGCGGCCTCGATGGCAAAGACCCATTGAGCAGCTTTTCAGGTGCTTTGCGCCGGTTTTATAGAGATAATAATAACCTATATACAAAAACACAACACTATGAGCATTCAATACCTTCTTATGCTGGCCGTAGGCGATGCCATGGATGCCTTTGCGGTATCGATGGCCAAGGGCACTGTCACACGCAATCCACGTCCGCAGCATTACCTAAGTGTAGCCCTGTGGTTTGGCGGATTCCAAGCCTTGATGACCCTGTTGGGATACTTTGTCGGAGCACGCTTTGCTCCCTTGGTGGAGCG
Organism: uncultured Bacteroidaceae bacterium; assembly: GCA_964570685.1. Lineage (GTDB taxonomy): Bacteria > Bacteroidota > Bacteroidia > Bacteroidales > Bacteroidaceae > UBA1189. The sequence continues at coordinate 13,385 of CAZMZC010000029.1, forward strand.
GTACGATCATTGGATATCGTTTGCACTGCTTTCCATACTGGGAATTATGATGATATGGGAGGCTTTTGGGGTAGAGAAGCCTGAGAACGTGAAGCCCGACTTCTCTGTAAAGACGATGCTTCCGCTGGCCCTGGCTACAAGTATCGACGCTATGGCCGTAGGCGTGTCGCTGGCCTTTCAAGGGGCCGATGTTTGGCTGGCAACGCTGTTGGTAGGATTGGTCACAATGCTGTTTTCGGCCGTTGGACTCAAGGTGGGAAGCCTCTTCGGCAACCACTACAAACTGGTGGCCGAGCTGGTGGGCGGACTGATACTGCTCTTCATCGGCATTGACATCCTCGTCACCCACCTGAGCGCATAAAATGCGTGGAGGTATGCGAGACAAAGAGAGCTAATAATTGTTATATAACCAAAAACCAAGAAACTGATGGAAAAGAAGAACTACTACAACCTGCCCTACAAGGCTGTGAAGGAGCTGTTGCATACCGACACCGTGCAGGGACTCACCGAGCACGAGGCGATGGAGCGCCTCAGGGAGTATGGCTACAACGAGTTTAAGCGACGCGAGCACACGACGCTGTGGCAGAAGTTCGTGGCGCAGTTCAAGAGCTTCATGATTATCGTGCTGCTCATCGCGGCGGCCATCTCGGGCGTCACGGGATATATGAATGGCGAGGGCATGACCGACGCGCTCATCATCCTGGTCATCCTCGTGGCCAATGCCATCATCGGCATGGTGCAGGAGTCGAAGGCGGAGAAGTCGCTCGATGCCCTGGAGCGCATGGCCGCACCGCGCTGCAAGGTGGTGCGCGATGGGGAGCGCCGCATCATAGAGTCGCGCGAGCTGGTGCCGGGCGACATCGTGGAGATAGAGACGGGCGACAGCATCCCTGCCGACCTGCGCCTCACCGAGGCCATCAACCTGAAGGTGCAGGAGGCTGCGCTGACGGGAGAGTCGGTGCCCGTGGAGAAGAGCACCGAGTCCATCGAGGGCGAGGCCTCCATAGGCGACAGGGTGAACATGGCATTTGCCTCGTGCAGCGTCACCTACGGCCGTGGACGCGGCATCGTGGTGGCTACGGGGGCCGACTCCGAGATGGGCAAGATAGCCGCCATGATAGAGTCGGTGCCCGAGATGAAGACGCCCATGCAGGTGCGCCTCGACCAGCTGGGCCGTGTGCTGGCCATCGTGAGCCTCGTGGTGTGTGCCGTCATCTTCATCATCGGCCTCTGCTATGGACGCCCGCTGATGGAGATGTTCATGACGGCCGTGAGCCTTGCCGTGGCTGCCATCCCCGAGGGACTGCCTGCCGTGTCTACCATCGTGCTCGCCCTCGGTGTGCAGAAGTTGGCCAAGCAGAACGCCATCGTGCGCAACCTACCTTCTGTGGAGACACTGGGTAGCACCACGGTCATCTGCTCGGACAAGACGGGCACGCTGACACAGAATAGGATGACGGTGGTGGAGACCGTGAGAGGGGCATCCAATTCCTCAGAGCTCTCAGAGAACTCCGAGTACTCAGAGAACTCCGATACCCCCAAGAGCCCTCATCAACTTATCCCCATCGCCGTGCTCTGCAACGATGCCGTCATCAGCCGCGAGGATGATAGCGTGACCACCATCGGCGACCCCACGGAGACGGCGCTCGTAGACCTCGGCCTGAGGTTCGGCATTGACAAAGATGCGCTGCTGGCCGAGATGCCGCGCGTGGCCGAGGTACCCTTCGACTCGGAGCGCAAGCGTATGGCTACCATTCACCGCACCGCCTCGGGGCGTTACCTCGTGGCCGTCAAGGGCGGAGTCGACGAGGTACTGGAGTGCTGCACGACAATCAATGTCGATGACAATGCGCAGCCCTCACGCAAGACCTCATCTATACTCTCGTTCACGGTGAGGAACATCACCGGTGACGACATCCACCGCATATTTGAGAAGAACGAGGAGATGGCCTCCAAGGCACTGCGCGTGCTGGCCATCGCCTATAAATATATGGATGAGCTGCCCAGCGACATCAGTGCCGTGAGCATCGAAAAGGACCTTACCTTCGTGGGCATGGTGGGCATGATAGACCCGCCACGCGAGGAGGCACGCCTTGCCGTCGCGCAGTGCCGCCGTGCAGGCATCAAGCCCGTGATGATTACGGGCGACCACAAGCTCACCGCCTCGGCCATTGCCGAGAGCTTAGGCATTATGACCAGTGGCGACCGCGTGCTCACTGGCAGTGAGGTGGAGGCGATGAGCGACGAGGAACTGCGCGACATCTGCGGCAGCGTGGCCGTCTTTGCCCGCGTGGCCCCCGAGCACAAGGTGCGCATCGTGAAGGCCTTCCAGCAGCGTGGCAATGTGGTGGCCATGACGGGCGACGGAGTGAACGACGCGCCAGCCCTCAAGCTTGCCGACATAGGCGTGGCCATGGGCATCACCGGCACCGACGTGGCCAAAGAGGCTGCCGATGTGGTGCTGGCCGATGACAACTTTGCCACCATCGTGACCTCCGTGCGTGAGGGTCGCCGCATCTTCGACAACCTGATGAAGTCAATCCAGTTCATGGTGTCGACCAACCTGGGCGAAATCGTGCTGCTGCTCGTGACCGTGCTGCTCAACTTCGACATGCCGCTGCTGCCCATACAGCTGCTCTTCATCAACCTCGTGGGCGACAGTCTGCCCTCGCTGGCCCTCAGCGTAGACCATGCCGCCAAGGATATTATGGAGCGTCCGCCCGTGACACCCCGTCAAGGCATCTTCACCCGTGCGTTCACCACGAAGGTCGTGCTGCAGTCGCTCATCATCGGCGCAGCCTCGCTGGGTGCCTATATGATAGGCTTGGAACACTCCATCGAGACCGCCCGCACCATGACCTTTGCTGTGATGATCTTCTCGCAGTTCACGATAATCTTCAGCATCCGCGCCGGCCGTCAGTGGTTCACCCACCGCTTCTTCACCAACCGCTGGCTATGGCTCACCATCGCATTGGTCACCACGCTGACGCTCCTCGTGATGCTCGTCCCCGCCATGCAGGCACTCTTCAAGATTACCGCCCTCAGCGCCCCACAGTGGGGAATGGTCATCGGCCTCTCCGTGGGCGTGCTCCTCGTGAGCGAACTGCTGAAGCTGCTGACAAGGAGAGTAAAGTGATTATCCGTGAATGCTATACTACGCACGAGGACTCGCCGAAGGGCGGGTCCTCATTTGCTATGATAATGCTATAGGATAAACGGCATGTCTACTGCTTCCGTCACACCTTCCACTTCTCCTCTATGAGGCTTGCCGCCAGGCGGTCGGCCATCTGTATGATGGTGACCAGTGGTTACAGTTCGCGTGCCGTATCTGAGTATAAGGGTCTGCGACCCGTAAAAAAGGTAAGGGGTCAGAGCCCCCTACCTCGGCATCCTCGGATAAATTATATCCGAGGAGACGGGGGTCGGGGGGAGTAGTGTTAATTGTTGTTCTGACTGTTAGGGTTATGCTTCATCTTTCCTTTCCATTTCCTCTATTGCACTGACGTGTTCGGCAAACTCCTTTAGGCAGTCATCGTGCTTGTCGCTCAGCAGCAGGTCGGCAATGTCAGTATTTCGCTCCACATCCATCTTTTCTATGAAGTCGAGCACACGGCCTTTGACTTGATACTTTCGTGCCTCCTTTACCCAGTTGTCATATTGTCCCTTATCGGGGAGAATGTATGTGGTGCGCGTGTTGAGGTGGCTTTTTTGCAGTCCCACCTCTCTGAAGTGTCCGCAGCCGGCAGTTGCCAGCCAAATGTATGAGGGCATCAGTATAGCACATACGAGAGCCGTTTTCTCACCTTCTACGATGATGACAGTCTGTTCGGGATGCATGGTCAATAGGTGTTCGCCAAAGAGGCAGGGCCTTTCCTTCCATTGTGCTGGGATAATACCGTCTTCTTTCAAATAGCTGTGTGAGGTAGATATCCCATTCCTCTTGCGCTTGCCCATATCGTCATACCTTACCACCTTCATTATGCGTAGTTGCCCTTCTATATCAAAGAAGGGAAATAATACACAATCTTTATGTACACACCCCAATCGGTAACGCCGTATTCCCCACTGCAGCTCCTCTTCTGTACAGTAGTTACCTAAGTAAGGCAATAGTCCCCGCAGCTTACCCTCCGATAACCGTAGCTGCAGGTTCTTCACATAGGGCACCAGTGCCTCTTCGGGTATGGTGAAGAATAATGGATTTGAAGTGCGTTTGTACTTCTTTTTCTTCCGCCGCTTCTTCTTTTTCTTCTTGGAGATGCCCACAGAGGATGCAGCCGAACCACCTTCAGCATTTGCTTGCGATTCGTCATGAACGAGCTGGCTATCTTCAGACATGGTAGCCTCAGCGTGTATATCTTCTGTCAATTCGTCTTTCATGCTGCAAAGATAACGCCCTATTGTTTCAAAACACGGTACAGGTTCGGACTTTTTTCAAGAAAAAACAAACTTTTTTCGAGAAAAGTGGCATTCTTTCTACTTAGCCCCCTTGCGTCGGTTACAGTCGCGGCATAGCATTTGGCAGTTCTCGATGGCGGTGCGGCCTCCTTCACGCCACGGGGTGATGTGGTCGCCTTCCATAAACTCGAGGTCGAACTCTTTGCCGCATATGGTGCAACGATGCCCTTGCTGTTCCCATACGGCCAGTTTGATTTCTTCGGGGAATGTTCGTAGGTCGAGGTAGTGCTCGTCGCCTGTCAAGACGTAGGGGATGATGCCTTGTTTTCGTGTTACTTCGCTGTCGATTATCAGTTGTGAAATGCGTTTGCCTATGGCTGCGGTGTCGAGTGCTTCGCTACCAAACTTGTCATAAAGTTCTGCCCAGTCAAGTCCCTTCATTATCTTCTTGAACTTCTTCATGTCAAAGTTGGTGATGGCCCAATTTAGTACGGTTTGGAAGTATGTCCACAGGTTATTGGCATTGGGGTCGTGCTGATGCTGTGCCATGTAGCCTACGATAGTTTGTCGCTTGCCTCCTCGCGTCTCGTGATTGACCATCCATTGCAGGGCGGTCTTGAAGAAATCTTGACGTATGGGCGTGCCGTTCACCAAGTCCTTGCCGAGGCGATAGGCTCCACAGTTCGATTTGGAGAAATGTCGCTTGGCATCGCTCACGAAGGGTCCTGCATAGATGGCGTTGTTTATCTCCTGCTCGTTGAGTGGCTTGCCGGCAATGTTGATGGTCTTGAACCATTCGAGCTTTTCCGAAGCATCGCCCTCGCACACATAGATGGTGAGTTTGTAGTCAAGGATACGGCGCTGCATATCTTCGGGTTGGTTGAAGAAGTTCTTGAAGTCATACGAGTACTTGCCCGCCACATATTCGCATAGCGAGAGGGTGCGCTGCTGGCCGTCCATCACCTCGTAGGGGCACTCGGCATCTTCGCTCCGCTTTACCCAATACATCACGTTGAGGGGATAGCCACGGAGCACGGTGGTGATAACGGCTTGCTGCTCTTTCTCGTTGTAGATGAACTCGCGCTGATAGGGCGGACGGATGTCGAGTTGCCCATCATATCCTCTTACGCCTTGTTCGTCGTTGTTCATGTAGCCACGGGTGATTTCGCCCACGGTTACCTCTATTTGCTTAATCGTCATCATAGCTTCTTGGGGTGTTTGTTGCGGATTAGAATTCTAGCATAAACCTCTTTGTTGTTAATTTTGAATCTATGTCCATAATGGGGATTATCTTTTACATATCTGTCGATTCCTATAATTTCAAATTGGTCGGGATTGTACTTGTCTAGAAAAGTAATGGGAACTCCCATAACACCTTCATAATCGCAAGGGATGTCATCAACTTTGTTTACGTTTATTGCATCGTAACTATCGTAAGAAGGATACTCCTCTACTGAATAGCGACATACTAAATCCAACTCTTCATGACGCTTATTATGGTCAAGGTTTGTATACCAACAAATATTTCCTAGACTTCTCCATTTTTGCCCTGTTTCATCCTGCCAATATCGTGTTTCTCTCGGTTCATAATCATCAGGTACCTTGAAAGACATATCACCAGATTTGTGCCCTAACCAAATAATATTATTCATCAACAAAGGGAAAATCTCCTTATATGTAACATTGTTCTGGTTGCCAATAATCAAGAATTTCTTCTCATACTCTATTAACTGTGCAATATACTCCCTAAACAAAGAGAATGGCGGATTAGTAACCACTATGTCTGCTTGCTTCAACAATTCTATGCACTCCGTATCCCGGAAGTCACCTGTCTTCAGTGTGCTGATTACATTCTTTTCGTTTTGCAACAGATAGCGTACGTCCGAGAGATCTACCGCGCCATCCCCATTCATATCCTTCACCTCGGTAATCTCCACCTTGTAGGCAATCTTTTTGGGCTCGTCCGTGAAGTCGCCAAAGTCTATCATCAATTCGTTGCCTTGCACAGGAGAACCGTTGTAGCAAGTACAAATCAACTTCTTCAATCCCAGTTGATTGAAGCGCAGAGCAAAATACTTGAAGAAGTTGCTTTCGTAGGGGTCATCGCAGTTGCAGAGTACCACCTTGTCGCGGAAGTGTGACCAGTAGTGCTGTAGTTCGCGCTCGATGTCAGTGAGTTGGGTGTAAAACTCATCCTTTTTTGCCGTTTTGGCGGCATTGAGATTCTTGTTTGCCATAGCGTATTGATAGTTTTATTGCATCACTATCAATCCCGCAATAACGCTGACTAATAAAAAGAGCGTGACACTCTTCTTATCGCGTTTAGCACGAGGCGGCCTCGGAATGGTACCCCGGAATCTCAAATAAGAATGCATCACGCTTATTGCGTGTGCATTGCTATACGAGATTCTAGGGGCTTTGTTCATACGAAGCCACTGTCACATATTATTTTCGTGCTTGTTATACCAAATTGAGTTTCCGAGGCTCTTGGCTAAACGCGAAATAATAGCGAATGCTTAAATTTTCCAATATGTCTTGTCCCACCCGTCCACCATCAACACCCGAGAGTGGAGAATGGTTTCAGCGAGGGACAAGTGCAAAAGTAACAAGAAAAAATGAGATTCGTGGTATGAATGCCGAAATATTTGCTGTACGCACAAGCGTGAATTTTGCATTTTTAGAAAATAGAGGGCAGCTGTTCCGAGGAAATCCAAGGAAAAGTGTTATTTTCGCGGCAGAAACTATTAATGATGTTTTGAGAGATGAGCGTATCACCTATCGGGAATGAATCGGCCAGACGGTTGGAGGCTATAACGACTCTATAGGCAATAATGGGTTCTCTGAGCATACGCTCCTGCTAATGGACAATTATATAAACGATATACTCAATGGAAAGACAAACCTTACTCAATTCAATCAGCCGGAGCATGCAGGCCTCTGCTGCGCAGGTGAGATGCTCATCGGGGCGTACATCGTATGCAACTACGCGAGAGCAAGCCTTGAGGCAGGTGCTGATGCTGCAGCAGGCGAAAGACTGCCAGCAAACTGGGAAATAGACGAACGGCAGGAGAGGCTCGTGCAGCAATGCGCTATTCCCTGAGACGCCCATGAACGTAATCGGGTTTACACGCGATGCCGACGGATTGTTCCGCTCTATCCTCACACAACCCTATATCGGTTGCAGCCGATTGGCTACTAAAAAGGAGATTGATGCGATGGTTGCGGCGAAGGGTTTCATGGATAATCACGACGGGCAGGGTGTCAACTACATTGGTGAACGCCTGCATCTGGAAGACATGCATCCTGCAAACGTGTTCATTGATACCATTTCCAATACGCCCATCTGTATTGACTGTATCGTAAAATTCATCATCAGACAGTAGGTTCCTGATTGGTCAACTATGCGAGTATCCCCACCTTCGGTGCCTCCGAGGGTGGGGATTTTCTTTTGCCTATCTGCTTACTGGTCCTCCTTGTCAAGATTGTCGCTGGAGAAGGTCGGGCTCCGCGTTTTTCTTTTATATATGCTGTTTTCTGTTCTGTCGCGGCGGATATACCTTATCCGCCGTTAGCGAGTGTCAGGGGCTGTGCCCCGAAAAAACAAAGGGGATTACAAATCCCCACTGTGTCGCGAGGGGTGTACTTTTGTGGCCGCATAAAGATTGTAGCTGCAAAGTACGATTAGGACCAAATGCGCAAACTTGCCTTCACGGATGGGGTACTTTTGCGGAAAAAAGGAAAGAGATATGAAAGTCGATTTACATAGAACAGAAGCACTGGTGTGGGGCGTGAAAAACGTGTCCTTCATTGCTCTGAGATCTTGTTGTAATTTTGTGGATGGTTGGATGCCGATGTGTGGCAGGCCTACCGCAGAGTATTAACTATATATAATAGGTATAGTATTATGGATAAAAAAGTGATTCAACTCATAGGGAACTATCCCTGCAAAAAACGCGAACTGGCTGCGCTATACAGCCCTAACGTATGCCCTAAGTCAGCAATGCGACTCATGAATGCTTATATACATAGGGCAAAGGGGTTGTTGCCAGCACTCGAAGCGGTGGGGTATTCGCATCACGCACGGCACTTTACACCCAAGCAATTGGCGTTGGTGTTGGAGTACTTAGGGGAACCGTTTGGAGAGGAAGAAGAGGGAAAGGAAATGTAGGGCAAGACGAAGAAAAAAGCCTATAGGCTTCAGAAAAAAAGCCTTTGTAGATTTTTTTTATTCTAGCCCTAGATTTTCGTAGAGATTAATAACATAAACATAACTTAAACTTAACGATATGAAGAAATCTAAAAACGCATCTATGGATGCTGGTAACAACAACCAAACGTTCAAAGAAATGGGAATTTCAGAACAAACCAAGCAAGGCACTTCGGGAGAAGTGGCCTTGGCAAACCTCGACAGTATTAAGTCGAGAGAAGTAATTGACCAGGCAATTGAGCAGTCGTTGGACAAGTTCAGCCTATTTGACCAATACTGGAGCAAGACCCCGCAGACGATCTCGTTGCAACAATTGTTGGACAAGATTGTGAATGACCCCGTGGTGCGCGACAATACTCAGAAGTGTCGCCATGCACTCGCTGTGGGTGACACAAAAGGAGCAGAGGCCTACAAGAAGAGGTTGTCTTGCTTCGCACCAGGTTGCTTGTTGGAGGGAGGGCATGCTCAGGAGCACATCGTGCAGCTCACGATGAAGACTGGCGTGGATATTGACCATATCCTCGAAGAGAGACTGGCCGAGGTGCTTGCGGCGGTGCGCACCGATGAGCATACTTATTTGGAGTATGTGACGGCGAGAGGACATGGAGCTCGTGTCTTGTGCAATATTGTCTTCGAGGGAGACGAGGAGGATATGCAACGCCTCCTCGATGATCCCAAGTATATGAAGGAGCAGTACACAAGAGCGTTCCTTGTGGCAAATGAGTATTACAGTAAACTCGTGGGTATGGAGACTGATCTGAAGTGCAAGGACCCAAACCGCCTATCCTTTATTCCACACGACCCGGAGGTTTATATCAACCTTAAAGCCACACCTTTCAGGATTAAACTTGAAAAGAAGCGTTCCGTAGGTCGTCCACGTAAGGTACCCACAGTAGTAGAGGCCGAAGCGTATGTGGAGCAAACGCTCAAACTACAGGGCACGCTATTCAAGCACGGCGACCGCAATGACTACCTCTACAAGGCCGCTAGCGAGATGAACCAATATGGAGTAACTGAGGATGATTGCATCGTGTGGGCGGTGAAGAAGTATGAGGCTACGGACTTCTCGCGCGAGGAGATAGCCGCTACCGTGCGCTCAGCCTATACGAAGGTCGAAGAGCATGGCACGAAGAGCTTCACTGCAGTCGTGAAGAAAAGCCAATCGCGAACGGCTACGATGCAGGAGATTAGGGGTTATCTCAAGGAGCAGAATGTGCAGACCCGTCGTAATGACATAACCAGAAAGTACGAGATTTATGACGAGAACAAGGAGGCGTGGCGTGAACTGACCGACCGCGATGAGAATGACCTCGAATTTTGCCTTGGGGAAATCTACGACAAGCATATACCCAAAAACTTCCTCTGCGACATCATCAACAGTAGCTATTCGCCCGAATTCAACCCCATTCTCGACTACTTCGAGTCACTCGAATATGATGGTACTGATTACTTTGAGGAGGTAGCCAACAGGGTGCATGTAAAAGGTTGCTCGCAGGAGTTTCACAACCATTGCCTGAAGAAGTTCCTTATATGGTCTATAGTGGGATGGCTGGAGCCAGGTGTAGTCAATCATGTAGCGTATATTTTGGTAGGTCCGCAGCGTTCATACAAGACTACCTTCTTGAGGCACCTGTTACCACCTCAGTTCAGGGAACTTCGTGGCGAAATCAACCTCAGAGGGTTCCTGACGACAGATGAGCATTTGGAGTTGGCCGCAAAGATGTTTATCGAACTGGACGAGTTCGATGTCCTTGGTTACAAGGAGAATGGTGTACTTCGCTCATTTATGACCAAGGATCGAGTAAACAAGCGTGCTGCCTATGCAAGAAATCCCGAGAACAGAATCCGTATAGCATCGTTCTTTGGCTCTACCAACAACCAAAACTTCCTGAGCGATGAGTATGGTAACCTCCGTTTCATGCCTTTCCTCATCGACTATATCGACTCACCGTTCGACAATCCTATTGATTATGATAGGTTTTACGGTCAGTTGTATCACGAATACAAATCCGGCTTTAAGTATGTACTCACCAAGGAGGAAGAGGCTGTGTTGAAAGTACATAATGAGGATTTCGAGTCGATAAGCATGGAGGAAGAGAACATTCAAAGCTACTTCCGACAACCGAATGTGGGCGAGGAGGCTGAGTTCTTCCAGACAGCCGATGTGATAAACCATATCCGTCGGTACAATCCAAACTTGAACCTCAACCATACGCGCGTGCGTAATATCCTAATGAAGAAGTATGGATATAAAAAGAATGGCAACAGGAATTCAGGTTACCAAGGAAAGTATGGCGCTTATCTCGTCCCCTTCACAACCGAAGAGCGCAAAGCCAATCGCAAGGGCAATGTCAGTGAACCTGTTGACAACCTCCCGACCGATGCGAGTGAATGCATCAACCTGGAGCTTCCCTTCTGATGATTTAGCCTAGTGATACCATTGATACCATCCTAAATCTATAGGAGTATATAGAAAAATAATAAATAATTACCTCTGTAGTTTACTACATAATTAATTATATATAATATAGGTACTCTATAGGAAACAGATGGTATCGGTGGTATCACCCTGTGTTGATGGACGGAAAAGAGGGGCGCCACACGATTGTGATGCCCCTCTTTGCTGTCAGTACCTCAAACTCATCAATACTGCATCCCCACCAGCCACAGGGGGAGTTTCTTGCCTATGGGGTGCTCTATGCCGTCGGCCAGGATGTAGGAGTGGGGGAGGTCGGCAATCTGCTCGAACGACTTGTCCTTGCCGCCCACCTCAAACGGACAAAATCGTTTAGTGCGATAAGCGATTTCTTGTTAAAATCGTTTACCCGAGTAACCTTTTTGGGGGGGATGAAGAGGGAAGAGGGAAGAGTGAAGTCCGCTCTTATGAGATTCTTCGGTGCTTCACTTTGGATGACAGAGACAAGGAAAAAACTCTGAAAACTTTCTTCTTTTCTGTGTCTTAGCGGTACAAATGGAGAATGCGGGGTGGTGGGAATGTTGTAACTTTGTAATAGAAAAAGGGAGGCCTCTCCCCCGCCTCTCCCAAGGAGAGGGGCTTGCAGGCATCGCGCGAACTGTTTAGTCCTAAACCTACGAGAAGCAAAACGAGGAAGTGCGCACTGTGACTTACTAACCATTTAACTAACCCTTAACAAAGTCCTTCTCTAACCTTGACGCGAGGATTGGAGTTCCCCTCTTCGGGAGGGGTTAGGGGAGGCCCCTTAACTACTATGGCAATTACTTACGCTGTAAAAAAGATCAAGAACCCCAACGGTATCGAAGGTACCGAGTATTTCCACGGCCAGGCAATCAAGACTGGCGAGTTGACAATGGAGAAGCTGGCACGCCGCATCAACAACTCCACTACTGTGACCCAGAGTGATTGTTACGCCGTGTTGAAGTCTATGAAGGACCACATCATCGAAGCCCTCACCGAGGGTCAGGTAGTGGTGCTCGACGACCTCGGCCGCTTCCAGGTGAGCTTGCAGGGCAAGTGCTACTCACGTGACACGATGGCTGCCAGTGACTTCTCGCCCGCTTCGATGATCAAGGGTCACCGCATCGTGTTCCGCCCCGATGTGGAGCTTAAAAAGGCCGTGGCGATGGACTTCTCTTTGAAGCGCGTGTCGTCGGAGGCGATGGAGTGATGCTTCCCCTCGGGGGTTGATGCCCCGGGGGAGCAAATTGAAAATTGAAAATTGACAATTAAAAGCTTCATCGCGGAAGCTCAAGGCTGTTGGCTCACAAACTAACGCTAACCCTTAAATCGACAGTAGAGGTCGGTACTCGTGAGAGTGCCGACCTCTTTGTTTTGTGTATGACTGTGCTGTATCGCCTCACTGCTGTATGTCCTCGATGCGCACCAGTTGGTTGGCGATGGCGTAGATGATGAGGCCGGCGGTGGAGTGTATCTGCAGCTTCTGCGAGATGTTGCGGCGGTGGGTGGCCACGGTGTGTACCGAGAGGCACAGGGTGTCGGCAATCTCCTTGTTGCCCATTCCCTTGGTGATGCCGATGAGGATATCCTTCTCGCGGTCGCTCAGGAGGTCCTGCCTGTCGCGGTCGGCAGGGGCGCTGTCGGTGTCGTCGGTGTAGAGGATGGTGCTGCTCTGGGCGAGCTGTTGCTCCACGAGCTTGACGGCGGGCACGAAGAGGTGGTCCTCGATCATGCAGTGCGAGGTGAGGTCCTGCTCGCAGAAGAGGATGTCGAGCAATACGGCATTGAGCAGGTAGTTGTTCTTCTCGGGGCAGTAGCGGATGATGATGTCCTTGAGTTCCTTGAGCTTCTCACTCATGGGGGTGTGCTTGCCGGCAAAGTCCTTGATGGAGTAGTCGCGGCTGAGGAAACCCTGCAGGAGCTGCTCGACGTAGGCGAAGACGACCTCGTTCTCATGCTCCATGTGCTTGCGCACCTCGGCCACATATTCGTCGTAGAAGCGGAGGATGAGCATGGCGATGTCGTTGCTGCCCGAGCAGTCGATGGCCTCGATGAGCTTGCGCCGCAGGTTGGGGAGGTTGAAGTCGAGGAAGTACTCGTGGGCCTGCTTGAGGTAGCCGATGAGTGAGGGGAGCGACACGCACTCGTGGCTGTAGGGCTTGTCGGATACGAAGTTGGCCACCTCAAGGAAAGTTGCCTCGTCGACCCCGTGCATATGGCACACGTCGTGGACGGTTTTGTCGCCAAACCCTAATGAGATGCCGAAGCGGCCCATCACGAGGATGAGGGCGTTGTTGTCCTTCACCAGGTGGCGCATCTTGTCGTCGTGCTTGTATGCGGTGTTGCTCATCTCTGTTCTCTTTTGACGTTGCAAAGTTACATACATATTTATAAATAAGCAATACTTAAATTTTGGTAAAATGCGGCGAAAGGTAGCGTGTTAAAATACCAAAAACAGAGTATTGCCGCCTTGTGGGGGATGCAGTACCTTTGCAGCGTGAAATTAAATGCAACGATTATGAGACGACTGATGATATGCACGCTGCTGGCGTCTGTTGTGGGCTTGGCAGCCACGGCACAGGAGAAGAGCGGAGGTGCCGAGTACGAGCAGTTTCGCATAGGTGGCTATGGCGAGATGGTGGCCAGCTTCAAGGACTATGGCATCAATCGATTCAACGGTTCGCTCGACGGCAACACCAAGACAAGCCGTAGCACCATTTCGCTCCCCCGATACATACTGGCCATGGACTATAAGTTCAGCGACAAATGGATACTGGGTAGTGAGATTGAGTTTGAGGCCGGTGGCACGGGCAGTGCCGTGGAATTGGAGAACACCGAGAACGGCGAGTACGAGACCGAGGTGGAGAAGGGCGGCGAGGTAGTGCTGGAACAGTTCCACATCACACGCCTCATCATCCCCCAACTCAATGTGCGTGCCGGACATATCATCGTGCCTGTGGGACTGACCAATGCGCACCACGAACCTGTCAACTTCTTCGGTACCTACCGCCCCGAGGGCGAGAGCACGATGCTGCCCTGCACGTGGCACGAGACAGGATTGGAGCTATTCGGCTCTGTCGGTAGCGGATGGGCACGGTTTGACTATCAGGCCATGATCGTGGCGGGGCTCAACGCCAACGGATTCGACCGCAACACGTGGGTGGCTGGCGGCAAGCAGGGATTCTTCGAGGAGGACAACTTCACCTCGCCCGGCTATGTGGCGCGTGTCGACTATCGTGGCGTGGAGGGGCTGCGCATAGGAGCCTCGGCATACTACTGCGCCGATGCGGGCAAGAATGCCGACAAGAAGCAGACCTACGCCGCCGTGGGCAAGATTCCCGTGAGCATACTCACTGCCGATGCGCAATACCGAGGAAAGTATGTGACCGCACGCGGCAATGTGGTGTATGGCCATGTGGGCAACTCCAAGGCTCTCGCCGACGTGTACCTCTCAAACAAGTCGCCCTACAGCCGCCTGCACCCCGTAGCCAAGAATGCCGTGAGCTATGCAGCCGAGGCGGGACTGAACGTGAGTGCCCTCTTCCCACGAGTGGAGAATATGCCGGTCGTCTATCCCTTTGCCCGATACGAATACTACAACCCGCAGGAGCGTGGCGAGGAGGGGCAGACAATGGACAAGCGCCTGCAGACAAGTATGTGGACCGTGGGAGTCAACTGGTATGCCCTGCCCAACCTCGTGGTGAAGGCCGACTATATGACCCGTCAGATAGGTACGAACCGCATGTTCGGCGCAGGCAAGTATAACAGCGAGAACGAGTTCTCCATCGGCATAGCCTATGTGGGATGGTTCTTCCAGAAGTAATGTCTAATATCATCCCGAACGAAGCGAGATTCTTCGCAATGCTCAGAATGACAAACTATAACTCTTATTAACTTATAAAACCACAAATCATGATGAAAAAGAACTTTTTTGCACTGGCCATCCTTGCCGCAGGCTTCGGCTTGGCCTCTTGTAACCCCGATGAACCGACAAAGCAGACTCCTGATGCTGCCGACCTCGACTACAGCAGCGAGAACGCCACAGCATGGCACAACTACATGACACAGGTAGCATCGCTCCTCAAGGATGATGCCGCCACGCTCTACAGCGCGTGGAACGAGAGCTACGAAGGCGGCGCAGCATACGCCGAGAGCTTCAAGAACCACACGTGGAGCAGCGACAAGAAGGCTGCTGCAGGCATCGAGCAGATTATAGACGGCTGCATCACCATCGCCGACGAGGTGGGCAATGCCAAGATTGGCGACCCCTACAACCTCTACATCAGCGGCAGCACCACCGAGGCACTCTATGCCGTGGAGTCGTGGTACAGCTGGCACTCGCGCGACGACTACACCAACAACATCTGGTCTATCCGCAACGCCTACTACGGCTCTACCGACGGTGAGGTACACGCCCACTCCGTATCGGCCGTGATAGCTGCTACCGATGCAGCACTCGACACAAAAGTAAAGGCCGCCATCCAGGCCGCTGCCGATGCCATCCAAGCCATTCCCCAGCCCTTCCGCAACAACATCAACAGCGATGAGGCACGTGCCGCCATGGCTGCTTGCGCTGCCTTAGTAAAGGTGATGGAGAACGATCTGATGCCCGTAGTCACAGCAGGCACCATCAGCGAGGAGACATGGAACGCCGTAGTGACACAGTACGTAGACTACGTGGTGATGCCCACCTACCTTGCCCTGAAGGAGAAGAACGAGGCCTTATATAATAAGGTAAAGGAGCTTGCTGCAGCCCCCTCGAACGCTGCTTTCGAGGTAGCCTGCAACGCTTGGCTCGAGGCTCGCGAACCGTGGGAGATGAGCGAGGCCTTCCTCTTCGGCCCCGTTGATGCACTGGGTCTTGACCCCAACCTCGACAGCTGGCCGCTCGACCAAGATGCCATCGTACAGATACTCACCTCAAGCGACTGGGGCGCATTGGAGTGGACTGAGGACAGCGAAGCCGAGGCAGCACAGAGCGTACGCGGGTTCCACACGCTCGAGTACTTGCTCTTCAAGGACGGAAAGCCCCGTACGGTGAAGTAAGCAGGAAGTATACCAACAATCATTACAATGGGTGTATCCGATGTTTGTCCCTCGACGGCAAATATGGGGTACACCCTGTAGCGCAAAAAACAAGAATCATGATAAAGTACATAAGACAAACATTCATTCCACTCTGCCTGCTGCTCTGTGGCTGTCAGGACGACGGATTGCGCATACAGGATGTCGAGGTGCCCGACGGTTATGCCCTCTCGGCAGGCACATCGACCGTGTTCGTCAACTCGTCGTATGCCTATGACACTCCTGCCGACTGGACCGCAGGCACCTACCACACCCGCTTCTTCCGTGGCGACCGCCTCTACGATGACGCACGCACCAGCAGCAACGGATATGGTGGCGGACTCGGCCCCGTGTATGCAGGCTACTCGTGTGGCAGCTGCCACCGCAATGCCGGACGCACCCGCCCTGCACTCTGGAGCGAGGAGGGCTCGGGAAGCTATGGCTTCTCGGCCATGCTCATCTACGTGACCCGCAAGAATGGCGCCTTCTTCCAGGACTATGGCCGCGTAATCCACGACCAAGCCATCTACGGCGTTGAGGCCGAGGGCAAGGTGCGCATGACCAAGCGATACGAGACATTCCAGTTCCCCGACGGGGAGGAGTATGAACTCTGCGTGCCCGAGTATGAAATCTACGAGTGGTATGCCGACAGCGTCAGCCCCGAAGACCTCTTCTGCACGGTGCGCATACCGCTCCGCCACGTAGGCATGGGACAGATGATGGCCATCGACACCAAGGAGATAGAGACACTGGCTTCCCGCAGCAACTACCCCGAGTACGGCATCAGCGGCCGCGCCAACTACATCAACGAGCGTGGAGTGCTGAGCCTCGGCCTCAGCGGCAACAAGGCACAGCATGCCGACCTCACCGTGGAGCTGGGCTTCTCCAGCGATATGGGTGTCACCAACAGCCGCTACCCCGAGGAGATATGCGAGGGGCAGAGCCAGATGCAGGGAGGCAGCATGATGGGACTCATGTATGACCAGCTGGACATCTCCACCGAGGACATGGAGAACGTAGACCTCTACATGCAGGCCTTGGGCGTGCCCGCTCGCCGTAACGTGAACGACCCCGTGGTGAAACGCGGCGAAGAGATGTTCTACGAAGCCAAATGCCACCTGTGCCACGTGACCACGCTGCACACCAAGCCACGCGGCTCGGTACTGCTCAACGGCACGGGTTTGCCATGGCTCGGCAGTCAGACCATCCATCCCTACTCTGACTTCCTGCTCCACGACATGGGCTCCGAGATAATGGGCGTAGGCCTCAACGACAACTACGTGAGCGGTTTGGCACGCGGCAATGAATGGCGCACCACCCCGCTCTGGGGCATCGGTCTGCAGGAGAAGGTCAACGGACACACCTACTTCCTCCACGATGGCCGTGCACGCAACCTGCTCGAAGCCATCATGTGGCACGGCGGTGAGGGCGAGGCATCGAAGAATCTCTTCAAGAATATGCCTAAGGATGATCGCGACGCGCTTATCACTTTCCTCAATTCGCTGTAGTACCAGATAATTTCTACGTGGTGAGACTCGAGTCTCACTGCATAGAGACTGCAGTCTCACTACAGAGAAATTGGAGTCTCACCACAGTGAAACTGGAGTCTCACACCTGTGAAAAAAACTTCTATCAAGTAAAAAAATAAAGAACAAACGATATGAAAAAGATTTTCCTCTCAGCCATCTTCGCCGCCTGCACACTGGGCGCCATGGCACAGTACGATGCCGACACCGACAATGGTGTGGTATCATTGGCAGGCCGCGAAGGCTTTGCCATCGAGTCTACCGACGGCAACTTCGTGTTCCGCCCCTACCTGCTGGTGCAGACCTCGGGCAACTTCCGCTGGTACGACGATGAGGGCCTCGACAAGGCTTACAACCAGGACAACGTAGCCAACTCGGGCTTCGCCATCCCTTACTCCGTGCTCGGCTTTACGGGTAAGGCTTTCGGGCGTGTCACCTTCAACCTCTGCATGAATGCTGCCGCCTCGGGCGGTGCTATGCTGCAGCAGGCATGGTTCGACGTGCAGATGCACAAGCGCATGGCACTGCGCGTGGGTAAGTTCAAGACACCCTTTGCGCACGCCTATCTCACCACCCTTGGCGAAACCCTGCTGCCTGCTCTCCCCACATCGCTCACGGCTGCCGTCATCCTGCCTCACTCGCTCAATGCCGTCACCCCTACTATCGGCACAGGCTTCGACCTTGGCGTGGAGCTGCACGGTATGCTGTCCGAGAAATTTGGCTATCAGGTAGGTTTGTGGAACGGCACAGGCGCATCGGTCAACGCAGCCACCAAGACCTTCAGCGATGACTGGCACATCCCCGCGCTGCTCTATGCCGGACGCCTGACCTTCACCCCGAAGGGCGTGATGCCCGCTTCGCAGGGTAATCCCAACTTGCTGAAGGAGGATAAGTGGATGCTGGCTGCCTCTACCTCGATGAATGTGGAGAGCGAGAGCGAGAGCACCAACGACTTCCGTGCCGGCGTAGAGTTTGCTATGCTCAAGCGCCGCCTCTACCTCGCTGCCGAAGCCTACTACATGCACGTAGGGTTTACCGAGCGACAGAAGATTGACGAGACCTACAGCTTCCTCGGCGGTTACGTGCAGGCAGGCTACTTCGTGGCACCGCGTGTGCAGGCTGCCCTGCGCTACGACTTCTACAACCGCAACGGAGTAGATACCGACGGTATGCTCAATATGCCAGCCGTGGGTGTCAACTACTTCTTCAAGGGCTGTAACCTCAAGCTGCAGGCGATGTACCAGTATATCGGGCGCACCGGCCACGAGACCCAGCTCGACCGCGACAACGACAACCTCGGCTTGGCTACACACACGGGAATCGTGCAGTTGCAATACTCTTTCTAAACGGTAGCCAGAAAATATAAATCTGAAATACTCACACCATTTTATGAAGAAAACATCTCATATCTCTATAGTTTTGCTTATCTTTGCACTGCTTTCGTGCGATGACGGGCGCATCTACGACACCGAAGTCGTCCTCCCCGAAGAGGGGCGTGTGGTAAAGCTCACGGGCGAGGTCACCGGCAACAACAATTGGACCGACAAATACTCGGTGGTGCTGGCGGGATTTGACGATGAGAGCGAGTATGCCATCATCACCAAGACCGTCCCCCTGACGGGAAAGACCGAGGTGGTGCTCTCGGGCATCGGCGATGAGGTGACACGGATGGAGCTGTGCGTCATCAACCGTCTGCGCAAGCGCATCGTCACCTTGCAGGCTTTCGAGTGTCCGGCTACGACCGATACCATACGTCTCGAAGCTGCACCGGTTGATGCGGGCATGTATGCCACCATTCAGGACCGCCTGTTCAACACCACCTGTGCGGCCTGTCACGGATACGGCGAGCGTGCTGCTGCGGGGCTCTTCCTCACCGAGGGGCGCAGTCATGCGGCACTCGTGGGGCAGCCGTCGGTAAAGATGCCGGGTATGCTCCTCGTGGCCGAAGGCAATGCCGAGGAGAGCGTGCTGTATCAGACGCTGGCTTCGGAGGTGAGCACCGGCTGGGGATACGACCACACCAAAGAGGTGTTGTCGCCAGCGTGGCTCGAACTGCTCAAGGACTGGATTGATGCAGGAGCGAATGAATGAGAAAACAAACGAAAAAGAATAGACTATGCAAGAACAGACATCGATTGATATATTTAGATTTGAGGTAGAGCAGGGCGTGGCAGAATATCACGCGATGTTGCGCATCACCAACCCCCGACTCACCTTTGCCGAGCAGGCCGAGGCGCTGCTGGCAGCCTATGAGCGGCTCGTCACCGAGGAGCTGCCCGGTGCGGTAGCCGTAATGAAGCGTTTCTTCCTGAGCGATGCGGCCAATCAGGCCGACCATCTGCAGGCACTGCTTCTCGAAAACTCCCATTGTGCACTCTCTATCGTGGAGCAGCCCCCGCTCGACGGCACCAAGATAGCCCTTTGGGTATACCTCCAGCAGGGCGTGCAGACTCGTATGCTCCCACACGGCGACTACGAGGTGAGCCACGGTGCCTACCGCCACATTTGGAGCGGCACCAACAGCAACAAGGCTTCCAAGTCGGAGTACCAGATGCGCCTGCTCTTCAACGACTACATCATGCGCCTCGCAGAGCAGGGATGCCGCTTGGCCGACCACTGCATCCGCACGTGGATATTCGTGCAGAACGTGGATGTCAACTATGCCGGCGTGGTGAAGGCTCGCAACGAGGTGTTCCTCACGCAGGGACTCACATCGGATACCCACTTCATCGCCAGTACAGGCATTGCGGGTCGCCATGCCGACCCCGAGGTGCTGGTGCAGATGGATGCGTATGCCGTCGACGGCATACAGCCCGAGCAGATACACCACCTGTATGCACCCACACACCTGAACCCCACGTATGAGTATGGCGTGAGCTTCGAACGCGGCACGTATGTAGACTATGGCGACCGCCGTCAGGTGTTCATCTCGGGCACGGCAAGCATCAACAACCGTGGCGAGGTGGTGCACCCGGGCGATATACGCAAACAGACACTGCGCATGTGGGAGAATGTAGAGACGCTGCTTGCCGAGGCTGAGTGCGGATACGAGCACGTAGGCCACATGATTGTATATCTGCGCGACGTGGCCGACTACACCGTGGTGCGTGAGATGTACGACGAGCGTTTCCCCTCTACTCCCAAAGTGTTCCTGCTGGCTCCCGTGTGCCGTCCCGGATGGCTCATCGAGATGGAGTGTATGGCCGTGAAAGCCATTACCGACAACCAATACCCTAACTATTGATGAAAAAACTGATCCTTTTATTGTATGTGGCGATAGTGATTGTATTGGCCGCCACCACCTTCGTGGAGTACGCGATGGGGACGGCTTGGGTGGGCGAGCACGTCTACTACACCCCGGCGTTCTGCCTGCTATGGGGCACCTTGGCGGTGCTCACGCTCTACGTGCTCTTCAAGCGGAAGATGTGGCGACATGTGGCCTCGTTCGGCCTGCATCTCTCGTTCATCGTGATGCTGGCAGGGGCACTCATCACTTTCATCACCAGCAAGAAAGGATACATACATCTACGTATGGATAGCCCCACGGCGCAGTTCGTGGACCAAGATACACGCCTTGTGCGCGACCTCCCCTTCACGCTCGTGCTCGACACCTTCTACGTGGAGCACTACCCTGGCACCGAGGCTCCGGCCGACTATGTGAGCGTGGTACGCGTGAGCGGCGAGGAGGCGCTACACGAAATCTCTATGAACAACGTGTTCGACCATCAGGGCTACCGCCTGTACCAATCGTCCTTCGATGAGGATGAGCGAGGCAGCTGGCTCAGCGTCAACTACGACCCGTGGGGGACGGCAGTCACCTACATCGGTTACCTGCTGATGGCAGTGTCGATGGTGCTCGTGCCCCTGAGCCGCCGAGGCAAGTTCCGCCAACTGCTACGTCACCCCCTGCTCCGCCGAGGAGGCACACTGGCTGTGGCGATAGTGACGGCGCTCACCTCCGTGGGGCAGACCTCCACGTCACGCCTCCCCATCATCTCCCTTGAGGAGGCCGACAGCTTGGCTCGCACGCAGGTCATCTACCACGACCGCGTGGTGCCCTACAACACCTTGGCACGCGACTTTGTGAAGAAGCTCTCGGGCGAGACCTCCATCGACGGACTCACTCCCGAGCAGATAGTGGGCTCGTGGATGCGCTACCCCGAAGCATGGCAATATGTGCCCATCATCAAAATCAAGAGCGACGAGCTGCGCCACCGACTCGGGCTAGGCACAGAGAAGCACGTGCGCCTCATCGACCTTGTCAACAACGGCCACTACCGCCTGCGCGAGCTGTGGCACCCCGACAAGCAGCCATCGGGCAAGCGCACCAACCTGGAGAAAGCCATCCTTGAGACAGATGAGAAGGTGGCTCTCGTATGGATGCTGCAGCAGGGCACGCTCATACGCCCCTTGCCTACGGACGGCAGCGTGGAGCCGCTCTCTGAGGCCAAGATGAAGGCCGAACTGCTCTACAACCGCATCCCCTTCAGCAAGATACTCTTCATGGCCAACCTCACCCTCGGCTTCCTCACCTTCGGACTGCTGCTGATGCGCAGCCTCGGCAGGCAGCGACGCACCCGGGAGAGCCGCGCATGGCGCTGGGTGAGCCGCGCCGAGAGCGGTGCGCTGCTGGCAGCACTGCTCTTCCACCTCACGGGCTACCTGCTGCGCTGGTACATCGGAGGTCGCATCCCCCTGAGCAATGGCTACGAGACGATGCAGTTCATGGCGCTGAGCGTGCTGGTTATTGCCTTCGTGCTACGCCGTCGCTTCTCCTTCGTGATACCCTTCGGCTTCCTCCTCTCGGGGTTCACACTGCTGGTGTCGTACCTCGGGCAGATGAATCCGCAGATTACTCCGCTGATGCCCGTGCTGGCATCGCCATGGCTCAGCACCCACGTGTCGTTTATCATGATATCCTATTCGCTGCTTGCCTTCATGTGCTTCAACGGCGTGTTGGGACTCTGCCTGCCGCGCGAGAGCGAGCGTCTGATGCTCTTCAGCCGCCTGCTGCTCTATCCCGCCACCTTCTTCCTCGGCATCGGCATCTTCATCGGTGCCGTGTGGGCCAACGTGTCGTGGGGACGCTACTGGGCGTGGGACCCCAAGGAGGTGTGGGCGCTCATCACCTTCATGGTCTACGACCTTGCCTTCCACGCCGACAGCCTCGGCTGGCTACGCCGTCCGCGAGGTTACCACCTCTACATGGTCCTCGCCTTCCTCACCGTACTGATGACCTACTTCGGCGTCAACTACCTGCTGGGTGGTATGCACAGCTATGCGTGAGGTGCGGCACTTGCCCATCAGAGCCGTCCGTTAGGATTGCCAGAGCCGTTTGGCAAAATTATCAGAGCCTTTCGACAGAAATTCACTTTTAATTCCCTAAAAGGTTTTCGTTATCGTTAGCGTTATCGTACAGCCAAAGGCTGTCCTTTCGCTAACCATTAATTGTCAACCATCAAATGTGCAAATCGCTTGTTTGGATAAAATATTCTGTTGTTTTTAGTGATTTAATCCGAACTTTTCCGAGTGTTTCCTTTTTTTTAGGAAAGAAATGCGTATATTTGTCCTAAATTTTAGGAAAGCATAGCAGTATGATACGTGACGTAATCAAATCGCTTATCGCGATAAGGCAACAAGAAATACCGTTTGATGTAATAGAACGGGATGTAAAACTTCCGATAAATAGAAAAAAAATCATCACGGTGCCAGGAGTGCGTCGGTGCGGAAAATCCACGATGATGGAGATCGCCATCAATGATTTGGTGAGCCAAGGCATACCGCGAGAGCATATTCTGTGGATTGGGTTTGATGATGAACGCCTCAGAAACCGAAGTTCTGATGATTTGGATGAGGTGATAATGGCCTACATGGAGATGTATCCAAATATCCCCATTAAAGAGGTACACATGTTCTTCGATGAAATACAGCTTATCAAAGGATGGGAGTTTTTTGTGCTGAGAGTGTATAAGAGTTATTGCAAGAACATCTACGTGTGTGGAAGTAATGCAACGATGCTATCAACGGAACTGAATACCGCTCTTCGTGGTTATCCACTTGAGTATGAAACATACCCCTTGTCGTTTCGTGAATATTGCCGTTTCAAGGGTATTACAACATCAAGCTATTTAGAGCAAGATAGAGCAAGGTTACGAATGGCCTTTGACACTTATAATGCGGAAAGTGCATTCCCCGAAGTTGTGCTCACGAGTTCGCAGACCGAGCGGCTGAAACTGCTTCATGGATATTTCGACACCATGCTGCTCAAAGATTTGGCAGAGCACTATAAGATAGCCAATACGGAAGTGGTGCGATATTTTGTCAAACGCATAATGGCCAATCTGACCAAGCCTACCTCCATCAATGCAATATATAAGGATATCAAGTCGCAGGGGTTAAAGGTGGGCAAGGATGACCTATATATGTGGGCAAACTATATATGTGATATATTTATGTTTGTGCGTATACCAAAGTACGAACGCTCGCTGAAAAAAGAGCAAAAATCTCTCGATAAATATTATTGTATCGATAATGGAATGCGGGCAGCAGTACTGCTTCCTCAAAGCAGTGATGATGGGAAACGTCTTGAGAACACCGTGTTCTTACAGTTGAACAGAGCCAAACAACCATCAGATAAAATATCTTATTTCCAAGGCGAGTGCGAATGTGACTTTGTCGTAGGGCGAGGTGATAATGTCATCGAACTCATCCAAGTCACATGGGATATGACCGACGATGCTACTCGCGAACGGGAAATCAAAGGACTCATTGAAGCTTCCGCCTTTACAGGGTGTGACAAACTTGCCATCATCACACGTAGCGAAGAGGGAATACTCGAAATAGGCAACCACCGAATAAGTATTGTTCCCGCCTGGAAATGGCTGTTACAAGAATAGGCTATATGCAACCTCCCGACTCTCTGAGTTCGGGAGCATTCGTTTACACACTAAACCGCAGCTCCGCTGCCCCTGTTTTCGTACATTTTTAGCCTTGCACATATTGTTATATGGATATTTATCCCTATATTTGCAGCGAAATATCAATATATTGACATATGGACATGCAGATGGTTACAACAAACCAAGATATAATATCACTCCTCAGCAGGCGGCTGAAGGAATATCGTCTTGCAGCGCGAATCAGTCAAAAAGAGATGGCAGAGCGTTCAGGTGTGAGTCTGACCACCATTTGTCACTTAGAGCAGGGGGTAAACAGAAATATTACCCTGAACAACTTCATTTCGCTCCTCCGTGTCGTCGGCATGGAGCAGCGTCTCGAAGACCTCTTACCCGAACTTCCCATGCCCCCGATGGCATTGAAGCAGATAAACAAACTCATCCCCAAAAGAGTAAGGAGAAACAGCGATGATACAGAATCTTGACGTGTTTTTGTGGAGCCGCAAGGTAGGCACGCTCGTGACATATAAGGAACGCTATGCA
The DNA here is from genome assembly GCA_964570685.1 of uncultured Bacteroidaceae bacterium. GTDB lineage: Bacteria > Bacteroidota > Bacteroidia > Bacteroidales > Bacteroidaceae > UBA1189. The sequence continues at coordinate 38,453 of CAZMZC010000029.1, forward strand.
GAGAAGATTTGCTTCTATTATGACCGCGATTTTCTAAACGCAGGATACGACATAGCGCCACTGCGAGCCTCCATCAATAGTTCCTCCGTAAGGAACGGTTTGCCAGTGTATGCCGATAGCGACAAACTGTTTGGTGGCCTACCCTCCTTCATAGCCGATTCGCTACCCGACCATTGGGGTAATCGGGTGTTCAATGAGTGGGCCAAGGCGCAGGGTATCAGCACACGGAGTCTGTCGGCCCTCGACCGCTTGGCATATATAGGCCGTAGAGGTATGGGTGCCTTGGAATTCCTTCCCCCTGCAGCAGAGGATCTGGAGCAACCGTTCAAGGTCGAGATAGCAGAACTCTACAGGCTGGCCCAATCTGCACTGACCGAGGCCAAGAACTTTAAGACCGAGCTGCACCCCGATTTGATGATAGAAAGCCTTTTCAAGGTGGGCACATCAGCTGGAGGTCGAAGGCCAAAAGCTATCATCAACATCAACTTGGCTACCAACGAATGTTACTCCGGACAGGTGAATACCCCGATGTCAGGTTTCGTGCCAATGATTATCAAGTTTGACGAGCATTCAAGCGTGCCCACCACACGCATTGAATACAGCTATTATCTGATGGCCAAGGAAGCAGGTTTGCAGATGATGCCTTCTTATCTCGTTGAGGGCGAAGAGGCAGCCCACTTTATGACCGAACGCTTTGATCGCCAAGGCGGCAAAAAGCTGCACATACAGACTCTGGCCGCCATGAAGCCTACGGCAAACAGCTACGAAGAACTGTTTGATGTGGCCTGCCGTCTTGGAGTGCTCCCCGCAGAGCTGAAACAGCTGTTCCTGTCGTTGACAATGAATATGCTGGGCGGCAATGTGGATGACCACAACAAGAACTTCAGTTTCATGATGGCCGATGATGGAGTTTGGCACATAGCTCCAGCGTACGACTACACCTTTGCCGTAGACCTGTCAGCACCAGGCTATATGAACCGCCACAGCATGACCATCAACAACAAGAATGCCGATATAGAACGTGGCGACCTACTCGAATTGGCCAAGCACTACAACATCAAAGGGGCCGATGCGCTTGTTGACAAATGCCTCGATGCTGTAAGTAAATTTGAGCACTTTGCAGCCAAGGCGGGCATCAACAGCCAATGGATCCAACAGATAAAAGAAGAAATCAGCTATAGAGTAACTACACTAAACAAATAAAATCATCTGCACCAAACTATTCTTCATTACACAATATGCTCCCGACTCTCCGAGTTCGGGAGCACTTGTTTACCACCAAACCATAAACTCTAAACACTAAACTGCAGCTCTGCTGCCCTGTTTTCGTCTTCGTCATAGTTAACGTCATCGTACAGCCACAGGCTGTTTTATCGTCAACGTACACGCAAGGCGTGTTTACTTTTGTACTCGAGAAACGAATATCTCTTAGGGCATTTGCATTGACTTACCTTAAAGTTGTCACGAAGGAATAGCTGAATAATCTTGGTAGCGTGATTATGGTAAGTTTTTGAGTTAGATTCTACTTGTTGTTAGACAAAAATGGGCGCACCCGCAAAACCCTGTGTTTGTCTTCTTGTATATTTTTCTTATGTCAG
>CAZMZC010000030.1:0-22478 GCA_964570685.1 uncultured Bacteroidaceae bacterium
TGTAAGCATCAATGTGACGAACACGGGTAATGTGGCGTATAGTCTGGTGCCGTTGAACTTTGCTTATAATAATATAGGCAGTATACAGAAAGTCGATTTCTTGAACTTTGGTATAGGTGCATCGAAAGACATGTTTGAAGCTGGATATTCACCGACATTTGTTACCGGTAACTTGTTCGGTAGCGGACAGGCAGGTGCGGTAGCCACTACGCTCATCCCGTATCTGTCCCCGGGAGGAACTGTAAGTATTACTCCCGGTTTCTCGGCAGGTGGACATACAAGATTCACGCTCAGTGCTTGGAGTGGAACTCCGTGGAGCATGATGACTGATGACGCATTGGCAGCACTGCTCAATGGTGGCGGTGATGCCGGACAGTTCTCGACTTCCTGTATGCCTGATCCTTGCGATATGCTGTCTTTGATAACGAATATCCCGGAATGTGCTTGTGGTATAGCTATGGCTAATATTAAGTTGTTTGCCAACAGCTACTTGGCAATCGGGGCTAAGCGCAATCGTTATATGAACAGATATTATGCTAAGGATTTTGCCGCATTGGGCATAACGTCTCCCTATCAGGAATATAATTTGGAGAGTCCTGAAGATATACTAAGAGACTTGCTGGAGCATTGTATGGAGGATGCTTCGGAAGCTGCATTTGGTCGAGTTGCGGAGGCGGTAAACTTGTGGAGAGACTTGCAGGAGGATTTTGCTGAGGATGATTGTCCTGGCAGAGAAGACTATCCAGTAGAAATCCTCACTCCCGGTGACCCGAACGACATTATCGGTTTCAAGTCTGTGGCAGGAAGCAAGTTCGTACCTTCAGACATAGAGGATACGCACTATACTATCCGCTTTGAGAACGACCCGAAGATAGCAACCACTTCGGCACACGTCATCACAGTGCGTGACACGTTGGATGGCCGTTATCTCGACCTCTCTACCTTCAGCCCCACGAGTGTCTGCATCGGCGACCGTATGCTGGAACTCAATGGAGAGAAGTCGTTTACTAAGACACTGGATATGCGTACACGTATCAATGCCATTGCTGAGGTAAGCCTCGACTATGACGAAGCGCAAGGCATTGCCGTATGGACTATCCGCTCGCTCGACCCGATGACCATGGAAGAGACCTGGGATTATATGCAGGGCATACTTCCTGTAAACAGCAACGGTGAGGGCGAAGGAGCAATCAGTTTCGATATCAAGTTGCGCGAAGGACTGGCCGACGGTACAAAGATTTCGAACCGCGCCTCTATCGTATTTGATAATGAGGCTGCTATCATGACACCTACCTGGACCAATACGATTGACGACACTAAGCCAACATCGGAAATGGTGAGCATCGTGGAGGTGAACGATACGGTAATTCAGCTCAACTGGCAGGGAAGCGATAACGCTACGGAACTGTGGAAGTATACGCTGGCCGTGCAAGTAGGCGAGAATGGTGCGTGGAGTGAAATCCTGACAGACACACTTGCCACCTCGTGTATGTTGCGTTACTATCGTGACACGGACTATGGCTTCTGCGTACTTGCCACTGACTCGGCAGGCAATGTGGAAAGCACGGAGTGGACGCGCAAGGCTGAGTTTATGCGCGAGTATATAGCCGGCGATGCCGACAAGAGTGGTGTGGTGAACCTGCTCGACCTCAACCTGACGCTGAGCCATATCCTTGGCAACGAGGTGAGCGGATGCGATATGCTGCAGATGGATGCCAATGGTGACGGCAATATCAATGTGCTCGACATCAATGCCATATTGCAGATTATTCTCAATGCCGATGGCGAGGCGGCGACCTTGCGCAAGCGCGACAATGGGTTGATACGGATTATTAACACTAAAGTATTATAATAAGATGAAGAAGAAAACATTATTGATGTGCTTCGTCTCTGCCTTGGCCTTCGTGGCCAAGGCTCAGACGGAGGCTACGCTGACCGTGAGTGACTTTACGATTGCGGCCAGCGGACGCGCCACAGTGACGATTGACTCGGATGTGGCGTTGAGTGACTATTGCAGCTTCCAGTTCGATGTGTTGCTGCCCGAGGGTATCACCATGCCCTACAATATGAATCCCGATGAAGAGGAGGAGCAGTATGGCTACTACGATGAGGACAACAAAGAGTGGGTGCCTGCCGTGGAAAGTGGTATCTGCAAGAGCAGCCACGTGCTTGCCTATCAGGCTATCAAGGGTGGCTATCGCTTCGTGTGCTACCACAGCACGTTCACGGCATTCAAGTCGGGCAGCAAGAATGTGCTGACCCTGGTGCTGGAGGCTTCGGCCGATGTGGTGAACGGTGTGTATAGCCCCACGGTGGGCGGCACGGATGTGTTCATCGCCAATGAAACCAACCATATCATTCCCTCTGCAGTGGCAGGCACAGCCATTGTGACGGGTGGCTCGCAGGAGTCTACCTACCGCTTCACGATGAGCGGGGCAGAGTGGGGCACGCTGATGCTTCCCTTCGATGCCGATGTGCCTGCCTGCCTCACGGCCTATGGCTGCACTACGGTAGCTGATGGCGCGGTGGTATTGACCCAGTCGGCCAAGCTGCTGGCCAACACTCCTTATATAATGGAGGGTGAGGCTGGCGAGTACGACTTCACGGGAGTTCCCTCGATGACGCAGGCCAGCTATGCCAGCGGTGTGCTGACGGGAGTATATGCCGACACGGAAATAACGGAGGGTTATGTGCTGCAGCGCCTCAATGGTGAGGTGGCTTTCTACCGTGTGGACGTGAGCGACCCTATCACCGTGCCTGCCTATCACTGTTACCTGAATGCCCCGGGCGAGAGCGTGGCTATGGTGCGCTTGCGTGGTACGACGGGTATTGACGGCATAGAAGGTGAAGAGCGCGGTAGCGTGTATGACATGTCGGGCAAGAAGGTGGCGCAACCTACAGAGAAGGGTGTATACATCCGAGGCAATAAGAAGGTGATCATTAAATAAGATTAGGCGTTTATGAAAGAATTGTATATACAACCTTGCACTGAAGTGGTGGAGGTGGAGACTGAGGAGATGCTTGCTCTGTCAGTGAGTGAGGAACAGGCCAGCTCCAGTGAAGATGTGCTTACGAACGGCCGTCGTGGCTCATGGGGCGATCTGTGGAAGTAATTAGTTGAGCATCTTTAGATGCGTCAATATGAATTTTGCGGTGGACATCTCGTCCACCGCTTTTTTGTAGTCGGTGAATATGGTGCGATTACTTCAGGAACGATGCATCGAATGTCAAAGGTAGTAGTTCGCTGATGCCTCCTTCGATGACGTATGTCCCTTCGGTGCCGTAGAGCAGGATGCGTATCTTGGTGTCGTAGCGGCGTTCCACCTCGAGTACTACCTGACGGCAGGCTCCGCAAGGTGGAATGGGGACGTTGGTAAACTTGCCGTCGGTGTAAGCGGCTACGGCCAAGGTTATGACGGCTTTGTCGGGGTGGGCGGCATTGGCGTAGAAGAGGGTGGTGCGCTCTGCACAAAGCCCTGAAGGGTAGGCGGCATTCTCCTGGTTGCTACCCGATACTATGGTGCCATCGCTCAGTAGGGCGGCAGCGCCGACCTGAAAGGTGGAGTAGGGGGCATAGCTCCCTTGGGTGGCTGCCTTGGCGGCATCGACCAGCTGGCGGTCCTGTTCGCACAGCTCCTCATAAGCAAGCAACTTATAGTGGCAAGTATGTGTAAGTTCTTTCATATATATTGATTGTTTACTGCAAACTTACATAAAATTTTTTATTTACACATAAAAATGAAATTTTTTGTGTAAGTTTGCATTGTAATACATAATACTTTACACGATGATGAAACGAATTCTTGTAATTGCTGTTGTGCTATGTACGATGGTGCACTCGCTGTATGCTCAGAACAACGATTATGTGGTCTATATCAATAAATATAAGGATATAGCTATAGAGCAGATGAACAAATATCATATCCCGGCAAGTATCACGTTGGCACAGGCCTTGCTGGAGTCGGGAGCGGGTAAGAGCGAACTGGCACGCAAGTCGAACAATCATTTTGGTATCAAGTGTCATAGTTGGGAGGGCGACCGCACCTATCATGACGATGATGAGGTGAGCGAATGTTTCCGTGTATATAAGAACGTGAGCGATTCGTATGAGGACCATTCGATATTCTTGTCTACAGGGGCTCGCTATGCTTTCCTTTTCAAGTTTGACCAGACCGACTATATCAGTTGGGCGCGTGGACTCAAGCGGGCGGGATATGCCACCAATCCTGCGTATGCCGACAAGCTGATAAATCTGATTGAATCGTATGGACTTGACCGATTTGACTATGGCGAGACAAGTGTGACACGCTATGTGGGGACTCACGAGCCAATGCTGGCACATGATTTGGTGTATATAATCACTCGTCCGGGCGATACGATGCAGGGGATTGCTGATGAGTTTGGTATCTCACGCCGTAAACTCATACGATACAACGACCAGCATAAGAACTATGTGCCCAACAAGGGTGACATCATCTATCTGCACCGTAAGTATTGGCGTGCCAAGAAACCGTATCAACATCATGTGGTGCAAGAGGGAGAGAGTATGCACCTGATATCGCAAATGTATGGAGTGCGGTTGAAGCGTTTGTATAAGATGAATGATGTGGAGCCTGCCACTTATGCTCCTATGGTGGGCGATATCATACGTTTGCGATGAAACGTTAAATGCCAATGGTCTGCAATCAAAGAACGGGTGCGGTATATGGGAAATAAGAAGAGGAGGGGCATGGGCCCCTCCTCTTCTTTTGGGTTTACTTGGTCTCTACTTCTTCTTTCATGTCTATCTCGTTGCCTTGCATGTCATAGACTGCGTAGGCAAGTAGCGGTATGCTTTGGTTGGGTGTGATGCGAAGTCCGAAGCCATACTTCATCCTCCAACGCATTTTCATAGAGACGACCCCTTGATTGATGTAGGCGGCTACATAGGGGTGGACATGTAGGTTGAATTTGCTAATCTTCAACTTGTTTACAAGGTAATCAATCTTGCTTTCCAAGGTGTCGGTAAATAGTATGGATGCCTGGATAGTGCCTTTGCCGAAACATACGGGACACGTCTCCTCTACAGCGACATCCATAGCCGGGCGCACTCGTTGACGGGTTATTTGCATCAGACCGAATTTGCTGAGCGGCAGTATGTTGTGCTTAGCACGGTCGCGCTGCATGTTCTGACACATGCGCTCGTAGAGTTTCTGTCGGTTTTCGGCAGTGTCCATGTCGATGAAGTCGACTACGATGATGCCTCCCATATCACGTAAGCGGAGTTGGCGGGCCAGCTCGTTGGCTGCACCGAGATTTACATCGATGGCGTTTTCTTCCTGGTTGGTATTACCCCTTGATCGGTTTCCGCTATTCACGTCCACTACGTGCAATGCTTCGGTGTGCTCTATCACCATATAGGCTCCACCGCGGTAGGGGACAATTCGGCCGAACGATGATTTTATCTGCTTGGTGATGCCGAAGTTGTCGAATAGGGGCAGTGTGCCCGTGTAGTGTTTTACGATATGTGCTTTCTCGGGAGCAATCAAAGCAACGTAGTTGCGTATCTCATTGTATACGGCATCGTCATTGATGTATATAGCCTCGTATGTGGGACTGAATAAATCGCGCAGCATGGCTACGGCACGGCTGTTTTCTTCGTATATGAGCATGGGGGGCTTTTCGGCTTTCTGTACCTTGAGTATGGCCTCGTCCCACTGCTTTACAAGGATTTTGAGTTCGGCATCAAGATCTGCCACACGCTTGCCTTCGGCTACTGTGCGTACGATGACACCGAAATTTTTCGGCTTGATGCTTTGTATGAGTTGTTTGAGTCGTGCCCGTTCCTCTGCCGACTTGATTTTCGATGATACGGATACCTTGTCAGAGAATGGGGTCAATACCAAGAAGCGGCCAGCAAAAGAGAGGTCGGCTGTCAGTCTTGGTCCTTTGGTAGATATGGGCTCCTTGGTCACTTGCACCATAATCTCCTGTCCGGTTTGTAGATAGTCGGAGATGCTTCCTTCTTTCGGAAGCTCGGGCTGTCCGGTTGCTTTGGAGTAGGGGGCAAGTTTCTTTTTGTCGCTGATTACCTGTCGTACGTACTTGTGGTAACAATTGTAGTGGTTACCCAAGTCTTGATAGTGAAGAAAAGCTTCTTTGCTCGAACCTACATCAACAAAGCATGCATTTAGGGCAGGCATAATCTTCTTTACCCGTCCCAAGTACATGTTGCCCACAGAGAACGACGCTTCGCGCCCCTCTCGCTGATACTCCATCAGCACTTTGTCTTCGGTCAGTGCGATGGTAATCTCTTTGGGCTGTACATCGATGAATAATTCGGTTGTCACTTTTCTTGAGTTCTCGTAATAAATACTTTCTAAAATGCGACAAAGAACAAACCCAAAATCGTGTTTCGTATTCTGAAGTTTGTTCCTTGTCTTGTACTAAACTCAGAGCTTACTTGCTCTTGTGTCTGTTCTTTCTCAGTCTTTTCTTTCTCTTGTGAGTCGCCATTTTATGACGCTTATGCTTCTTTCCGTTTGGCATAGTGGAAAATTTTATGAATTAATGAATACTATATGTTTTTTACTTCTTAACCTCTGTAGCGAAAGTCTTTGCAGGCTTGAAAGCGGGGATGTTATGCTCGGGAACTACGATAGTGGTGTTCTTAGAGATGTTGCGAGCAGTTTTCTGTGCTCTCTTCTTCAAGATAAAACTACCGAATCCACGCAGGTAAACGTTTTCCTCGTTAATCAACGATTCCTTAACTACTTCCATGAAAGCCTCAACACACTTCAAGGCATCAGCCTTGTCTACACCAGTCTTTTTGTTAATTTCGTTAACAACTTCAGATTTTGTCATTTTCGTAACTTTTTTATTGTTTTACAATTTGTTCTTTTTAATTTTGGAGTGCAAATATAGAGTTTTTCTCGTTCCTAAAAAAATATATTGGCTTATTTTTTTTGTAAATCGCTCACTTTGTTTGTTCTGTCTCGCCTTTTTGCCTATTTTTGCAGCAAAACTCAACGTTTGTATTGAATATGGATGAGATTTGCCACCGCCTATTTGCCTGGTATGATATGCATAAGCGTAATCTTCCGTGGCGTTCTACGCGCAATCCTTATTATATATGGATATCTGAGGTTATCTTGCAACAGACGAGGGTGGCTCAGGGGTACGACTATTTCGTGCGTTTCATAGAACAGTTTCCTACTGTAGAGGCTTTGGCTGGTGCTCCGGAAGATAGCGTAATGCGTGCATGGCAGGGGTTGGGATACTATTCTCGTGCGCGTAATCTGCACGCAGCAGCAAAGCAGATTATGGAGTTGGGGAAATTCCCAGATACATACGAGGCTATACGGCAACTTAAGGGGGTAGGCGACTATACTGCTGCTGCCATTGCGTCGTTTGCTTTCGATGAGCCTAAAGCTGCTGTTGATGGGAATGTATGTCGCGTCTGGTCGCGTGTGTTTGGTGTAGAACTACCTATTGATTCGTTGAAAGGCAAACGTGTAATCACAGAGATTGCCCAAGAACTGTTACCCTACTCTCAAGCAGCCAAATACAATCAGGCTGTAATGGAGTTTGGCGCATTGCAATGTACGCCTCATTCACCCTCTTGTGCAGATTGCCCTTTGGCCGACAAATGTGTGGCACTTGCGGAAGGAAAAGTTGCCACGTTACCTTTGAAGTCACATAAGACAAAGATAACCTCTCGCTACCTTACCTATTTATATATACACGATGCTGATAGTTTGCTGCTTCATAAGCGCATGGAGAACGATATATGGCAGAATCTCTATGAACTACCGTTGATAGAAACTGATATGCAAATCGATGCCGACGTGCTTTTTCTTCACCCGGACTTTCAAGTTTGGAAGAAGACTGTGCCTTGTTATACATATAAGGGGGTTACGAAGGGTGTCAAGCATGTGCTTTCGCATCGTGTGTTGCATGCGACGTTTTATGAACTGGAGGCAGGGGATGGACTTTCCTGTCCCGATGGCTATGTGGTGGTGCCGTTTTCAGAACTGAACAATTATGCTCTTCCTCGGTTGGTAGAGCGCTATCTGCAGGAAAAAAGTGAGCAATGGTAGCCGTTATGTGAAAATAATTGTTTAATTTTGGAGCAGAATAATTATTTCATACAACTATGTCAGTAAACAAAGTCATTCTTATTGGTAATGTGGGTCGTGACCCTAACGTACGTTATATTGATCGTGATGTGGCTGTGGCCAGTGTGTCATTGGCCACTTCAGACCGTGCTTACACTTTGCCTAATGGTACTCAGGTGCCAGAACGCACAGAGTGGCACAATCTGGTGTTTTGGCGCGGCTTGGCACAAACGGTAGAGAAATATGTACATAAAGGTGACAAACTCTATATCGAAGGAAGCATTCATAGCCGTTCGTATGATGACCAAAATGGAGTGCGTCGTACGGTGGTAGAGATTTATGTGGATAATATGGAAATGCTGTCGCGCCCACAGCAGGGCGCTGCTCCCTCTGCAGCTCCTGCGGCCCCCACTTCTTCGGCTACCTCGACTGAGCAGGCTCCGTTCTAAGTAACTTCTGTTACCCAACTTATGCCCATTTATGCCCATCACACCTTTGAGTGGGGAGGTATCGCTATATGGCGCATCGAAGAGACGCCCGATGCACTATATGCATTATTGTCTACCTCGCGCTACGATGATATGCTCGCTGCCATCAATCACGAAGCACGCCGTGCCGAGTGGTTGGCTGTGCGTGTGCTTATAGCCCAGACGTTAGGAGCCGACAAGGAGGTGCGCTATCATGTATCGGGGCGTCCGTTCTTAGCCGACGGTAGCTACCATATCAGCATATCGCACACTAAGGGGTATGCAGCCATTGCTTATCATGATAGCCGTGCTGTAGGAATTGATATTGAATATGTAGCTCCGCGTGTACAACGCATAGCCCATCGCTTCACTCATCCTGATGAGGCACTATATATAGATAGGTGCAGCATTGATGAACAACTGCAATACTTGCTTATTAATTGGTCGGCTAAAGAAACACTCTACAAACTCCTCGACGACCCCGCGGCTGCAGATTTTCGTGAGGCATTTTGCATTGCTTCTTATGAACTGGGGCAGCAAGGCACACTTACTGCATATATGCCATTGTCTTCTTCAAGGCAGATAGTTCGCTACCAACGGTGTCCTGATTTTGTATGCACTTGGGCTATGAAATGAATCCTATGTTTTTGAATTTGGCTTTTTTCGGGTGAAATCCCGTTTTTTTAGAATGTATATATGCATTTCAACGATTAAAATGCGTATCTTTGCGTGGTTTTTCAAGTAACGATTTTTTTGCTTATGAAGCATATTAGAAACTTCTGTATCATTGCGCATATCGACCATGGTAAGTCTACACTGGCCGACCGCTTGTTGGAGTATACCAATACCATCAAAGTAACCGAAGGGCAGATGCTCGATGATATGGACCTGGAGAAGGAACGAGGTATCACCATCAAGAGCCACGCCATACAGATGGAGTATATATATAAAGGAGAGAAATACGTGCTCAACCTTATCGATACTCCGGGACACGTGGACTTCTCCTACGAAGTGTCGCGCTCGATAGCCGCTTGTGAAGGCGCTCTGCTGGTGGTAGACGCTTCGCAGGGAGTACAGGCACAGACCATCTCGAACCTTTACATGGCCATTGACAATGACTTGGAGATTATCCCCGTCATCAATAAGTGCGACATGCCCAGTGCTGAGCCTGAGAAGGTGGAGGACGAAATCATCGAACTCCTTGGATGCAAGCGCGAAGAGATTATCCGTGCTTCGGGCAAGACCGGGCAGGGCGTAGAGGATATCCTCAATGCCGTGATAGAGTGTATCCCTGCTCCAGAGGGCGATGAGAACGCGCCGCTGCAGTGCCTGATATTCGACTCGGTGTTCAATTCGTTCCGCGGCATTATCGCCTACTTCAAGATTCTCAACGGCACCATCCGTCAGGGCGACTTGGTGAAGTTCTTCAATACGGGCAAGGAGTACGATGCCGATGAGATAGGTGTACTCAAGATGGATATGGTACCACAAAAGGAACTGAAGGCTGGTAACGTAGGTTACATCATTTCGGGAATCAAGACCTCTACCGAGGTAAAGGTGGGCGACACCATCACACACATCAAGGGTGGCTGCACAGAGGCCATCGCAGGCTTCGAGGAGAGCAAGCCGATGGTGTTTGCTGGTGTATATCCTATTGATGCCGAGGACTATGAGGACTTGCGTGCCTCCTTGGAGAAACTGCAGCTCAATGATGCATCCCTCTCGTTCTTCCCCGAGTCATCACTGGCCTTGGGCTTCGGTTTCCGCTGCGGCTTCCTCGGATTGCTCCATATGGAGATTGTGCAGGAACGACTTGACCGCGAGTTCGACATGAGTGTCATCACCACCGTGCCCAACGTATCCTATAATGTATACGACAAGCATGGCGAGTGCATCGAGGTACACAACCCCGGAGGCATGCCCGATGCTACACTCATCGACCATATCGAAGAACCCTACATCAAGGCTTCGGTCATCACCACTACTGATTATATTGGCCCCATCATGACACTCTGCCTCGGCAAGCGCGGCGAACTGGTGAAGCAGGAGTACATCTCGGGCAACCGCGTAGAGATACACTACCTGATGCCGCTGGGCGAGATCGTGATTGACTTCTACGACAAGCTCAAGAGCATATCCAAGGGCTATGCCTCATTCGACTACCATCCTGCAGGCTATCGTCCCTCGAAACTGGTGAAGCTCGACATCCTGCTCAATGGCGAACCCGTGGATGCCCTCTCTACCTTGACGCATATCGACAATGCCTACGACTTTGGTCGTCGCATGTGCGAAAAACTCAAGGAACTCATCCCGCGTCAGCAGTTTGATATCGCCATTCAGGCTGCTATCGGCGGCAAGATTATTGCTCGCGAAACGGTGAAGCAGGTGCGCAAGGACGTGACGGCCAAGTGTTATGGTGGTGACGTATCGCGTAAGCGCAAGCTCCTCGAAAAGCAGAAGAAGGGTAAGAAGCGCATGAAACAGATTGGCAATGTTGAGGTGCCGCAGAAGGCTTTCCTTGCCGTATTGAAGTTAGATTGATTTAAGATATTCAAAAGCGGTAGGCAAAAAGATAGAGACACCAATGTATTGGCGTCTCTATATCTAATTTATATAAGTGCGGAAAGACAGGGATTCGAACCCTGGGAACAGTTGCCCGTTCACCGCATTTCGAGTGCGGCCCGATCGACCACTCCGGCATCTTTCCGCCGACAAAATTAGTGCAAGGCGAGCGAAAAAGCAAATTTATTTGCGATTTTTCCGTGCCGCAGCCTAATTTCTTTTTGCAAAGTGATATTAATTAGTGTGTTTTTTTTACATGATATCAATAATAAGATGAAGATTGCTCTTGTCCAAATGAACTTAGCTTGGTGTGATTCCCAAGCAAACTTGCGTCATGCAGAGGAGATGATGCTTCGTCAGCCTAATGCTGACGTGTATGTATTACCCGAAATGTTTGCCACCGGTTTCTGTATGGAACCTCATCATATGGCCGAGCCCGTCGAAGGTCCCACGCTTGCTTGGATGCGTCGTGTCGCTCGTGAGATGGACGCGGCTGTTGCAGGCAGTGTGGCTGTTAAGGTTCCCGGTGGTGGGTACAGGAATCGTATGTTCTTCGTGGAGCCCGATGGCAAGGTGGCCTATTATGACAAACACCATCTTTTCAGTTACTCGGGTGAAGACCGCCTCTATGAGGCGGGCGAGGAGCGTGTCATCGTGTCGTTTCGTGGTGTGCGCTTCTTCCTGCAGGTATGCTACGACTTGCGTTTTCCTGTCTTTGGACGCAACTGTGACGACTATGATGTGGCGCTCTATGTGGCTAATTGGCCTGATAAGCGCCGTATGGCGTGGGACGTGTTGTTGCGTGCCCGTGCCATAGAGAACCAGGCTGTAGTGATTGGTGTCAATAGGGTAGGGACTGACCCTATGTGCGTGTATGATGGTGGTACCGCAGCCATTGACTTTTTTGGTAATGTGGCGGTATCATGTGAAGATAATACCGAACAGGTCATCGTATATGAGGTGAAGATGGACGAATTGCAACACTATCGTGATAAGTTCCCTTCATTGGCCGATTCTGATACCTTTCGTTTGGTGTAGAATGGATTCGTTAGAAAAAACTAAAAAATTGTAATCTAAAGTTTCCACTTTATAATAATAAATCGTAATTTTGCATGATAAATGCAATGTAGATATGGCAGACGTGATAAAGCATGACGGCATAGTGGACTCTATTGAAGGGAGTTGCATCCATGTACGTATCGTGCAGGCTTCGGCTTGTGCTGCTTGTGGTGCCAAGAGTTTGTGCTCAGCGGCTGAGAGCAAGGAGAAAATCGTGGATGTGTATGGTGCCGATACTACAGCCTATCAGGTAGGGCAACGGGTGATGGTCGAGGGAGCTGCTTCAATGGGAATGAAGGCTGTTCGCCTCGCCTTTCTTTTTCCCCTCTTGCTGCTTGTGGCTGCCGTAGCCCTGGTCATGTGGCTGACTGATGGCAATGAGGCATTGGCCGCTTTGGCTGCATTGCTGGTGCTGACTGTTTATTTCCTCCTCCTTTTTGCGAATAAGAAGAAGTTGGCCCGTGAATTTACGTTTATAATCAAACCTATTTAAATATCAATAGTAATGAACACAATTTTGGTAGCAGTAATTGTCTTGGGAGTGACAGCGCTGGTTTTGGCTGGCATCTTGTTTGTCGTGTCCAAGAAATTTGCTGTAGAAGAAGATCCACGTGTGGGACAAGTAGCTGAGGTGTTGCCGCAAGCCAACTGTGGCGGTTGCGGATTCCCCGGTTGCGCCGGCTTTGCCGACGCTTGTGTCAAGGCAGGTTCGCTCGACGGTCTGCTGTGTCCTGTAGGTGGACAAGCTGTGATGACGAAAGTGGCCGACATCCTCGGACTTAGTGCCGATGCTGCCGATCCCAAAGTAGCAGTGGTACGCTGCAACGGAACATGCGAGCATCGCCCTCGGACCGCGGTCTACGATGGTGCTGTGTCATGTAAGATTGCCCATGCCACAGGCTGCGGCGAGACAGGCTGTGCCTTCGGCTGTCTGGGTTGTGGCGACTGTGTGGCTGCATGTAAGTTCGATGCTATCCGCATGAATCCCACTACCGGTCTTCCCGAGGTTGACGCCGAGAAGTGTACGGCTTGTGGTGCTTGTGTGAAGGCTTGTCCGCGCATGATCATCGAGCTCCGCAACAAGGGCAAGAACGGTCGCCGCATGGTAGTGCTTTGTGTAAACAAGGACAAGGGCGCCATCACTCGCAAGGCATGTGAGGTCGGTTGTATCGGTTGCGGCAAGTGCCAGAAGGTATGTCCGTTCGAGGCTATCACCATCGCCAACAACCTGGCCTACATCGACTACGAGAGGTGCAAGCTTTGCCGTAAGTGCGAGGACGAGTGTCCGCAACACTCAATCGTAGCAGTCAACTTCCCTCCGCGCAAGCCGAAGCCTGCTGCCACTGAGGCTCCTAAGGCCGCTCCCGCAGCGCCCAAGGCTGAAGCTCCCGCGACAGAAGCACCCAAGGCTGCCCAAAAGGCTGAAGCGCCTGTTCAGAGCGCTCCGAGTACTCAGGGTGAAGAAACTAAGTAAAAACCATAATAGATATAATCGTGAAGACATTTAGAATAGGTGGTGTACATCCATCAGAAAATAAGCTGTCAGCAGGGAAGAAAATCGAGCCTATGGCATTGCCCAGGCAGGCTGTGTTCCCGTTGTCACAGCATATCGGCGCTCCCGCCGTACCTTGTGTTGCCAAGGGCGACATGGTGAAGGTGGGTACCAAGATTGCCGATGCAGGCGGTTTCGTATCGGCTGCCATCTTCTCCTCTGTATCGGGCAAGGTTGCCAAGATTGACTCGGTAATCGATGCCAGCGGCTACCGCAAGCCTGCCATCTTCGTTGATGTGGTTGGCGACGAGTGGGAAGAGAGCATCGACCGCAGCGAAGAATTGGTGACCAAGTGTGACCTCAAACCCGAAGAGATTGTAGCTAAGATTAAGGATGCCGGTGTGGTAGGTATGGGTGGAGCCTGTTTCCCCACTCACGTGAAGTTGACACCTCCTCCCGGTAGCAAGGCCGAGTGCGTCATCATCAATGCCGTAGAGTGTGAACCTTATCTTACTGCCGACCACTCATTGATGCTCGAGAAGCCCGAGCAGATTCTCATGGGTGTATCACTCCTCATGAAGGCGGTAAACGTTACCGTAGGCTATATTGCCATTGAGAACAACAAGCCCGACGCCATTGCACTGATGACTGAGAAGGCCAAGAACTTCCCTGGCATTCAAATTGTGCCCCTCAAGGTGAAATATCCCCAAGGTGGTGAGAAGCAACTGATTGATGCCGTTATCGGCCGTCAGGTTCCCGCACCTCCCGCCATTCCTATTGCCGTGGGTGCTGTGGTGCAGAATGTAGGTACAGCGTATGCCGTATATGAGGCTGTCATCAAGAACAAGCCCCTCTTCGAGCGCGTGGTAACGGTGACCGGTAAGTCACTCGCCAACCCCTCGAACTTCCTCACTCGTATGGGTACTCCCATGAGCCAACTCATCGAGGCTGCTGGCGGTATGCCCGAAGATACCGGTAAGATTATCGGTGGTGGCCCGATGATGGGTAAAGCGCTCCTCAATGCTGAAGTGCCCATCTGTAAGGGTAGCTCTGGCGTATTGCTCATGTCAGAGAAGGAGTCGTTGCGTGGCGAGGAGCAGAACTGTACGCGTTGTGCCAAGTGTGTGGCTGCCTGCCCCATGGGCTTGGAGCCTTACCTGCTTGCCAAGCTCGGTGAGTATGCCGATTGGGAGCGTGCCGAGAAGGAAGACATCATGACGTGTATCGAGTGTGGATGCTGCACATTCACCTGTCCGTCAAATCGTCCTTTGCTCGACTGGGTACGCCTCTGCAAGAATACAGTAGGTGGTATTATTCGTGAGCGTAACATGAAGAAGTAATTGAATATAGGACTCCGAGAACTCTGAATCCTCCGAGAACTTAGAGAACTGTAAAATATATCAGAATATGAATAAACTAACATTATCCTTGTCGCCCCACGTTCACAGTGGCGACAGCGTAAGCAAGAACATGCGATGGGTCATCATCGCCATGTTGCCTGCTATGTTATGGTCGTTCTATGCATTTGGCATGGGTGCAGTGATTGTGACCGCTGTGTCTGTAGCCTCTTGCGTATTCTTTGAGTGGGCCATCAACAAGTATATCCTCAAGAACGACAAGTGCACCATCTGCGACCTCTCGGCCGTAGTGACCGGTATCCTCTTGGCCTTCAACCTTCCGTCAAACCTGCCCCTATACATTATTATAATAGGTGCATTGTTTGCTATCGGCGTGGTGAAGATGACCTTCGGTGGCTTGGGTTGCAACCTCTTCAATCCTGCGCTTGCAGCCCGCGTGTTCCTTTTGATTTCGTTCCCCGTAAAGATGACCGTATTCCCCGAGGTAGGTCAGATGACCGCTTATGCCGATGCGGTTACTGCTGCCACTCCTATGGCTAACCTTGCTCAGACCAACCTCTGCGACCTCTTCCTCGGTAATGTAGGCGGTTCGCTCGGTGAGGTCAGCGCCTTGTGCCTGCTCATTGGCTTGGTTATCCTCTTGGTATCAAGAACCATCACATGGCACATCCCCGTATCTATCCTTGTCACCGTGTTTGCCCTCACAGGTTTGCTTCACATCGCATACCCCGTTGAGGTAGCTACTCCGTGGCATCATCTCTTCGGTGGTGGTCTCATGTTGGGTGCCATCTTCATGGCTACCGACTATGTAACCTCTCCGATGACTCCGAAGGGACAGCTCATCTACGGTTTCTGCATCGGTTTCCTCACCGTTGCCATCCGTGTGTTCGGTGCCTATCCCGAGGGAATGTCGTTTGCTATCCTTATTATGAATGCTTTCGTGCCATTGATTAACAATGCATGCAAGCCCAAACGTTTTGCAAAGGAGGTAAAGAAATGAAAAAGCTCGAATCATCACTGACTAATATGCTCCTCGTGCTGACCATCGTGTCGGTAGTGGCTGCATTCCTGCTGGCCTATGTCAACAACGTGACCAGTAGCACTATTGCAAAGATCAATGAAGAGGCCTTGAGTTCTGGTATCAAGTCGGTGCTTAATATTGGTGCCGATGATGTAATCGAGACCAATGAGAAGGCCGTCGATGCTTTCGTTGTATACGAGGTTTCTCGCGACGGCAACTGGGTAGGTACCGCCGTGAAGTCGACCGACAAGAGCGGCTTTGGTGGCGACATCGAGGTGCTCGTAGGCTTCGATGCTGACGGCAATATCCAGGGCTACGAAGTGCTGAAGCATGCCGAGACCCCGGGTCTTGGTGCTCGTATGGGCGAGTGGTTCCGCACCGCTACCTCAGGAGAGACCAAAGAGGTATCTGCCGTGTCTAAGGTATTCTTCGGCAACCCCGACCCCGCAGGCAGCCACAACATCATTGGTCGCAACATCGGTACCGAAGGCGAGTTGAAGGTGTCTAAGGACGGTGGCGATGTAGATGCCATCACCGCATCTACCATCACCTCACGTGCCTTCCTCAACGCAGTGAACAATGCTTATAAGGTATACAAAGGCAATGCCTCAGACGTGAACTCAGGGGCAACAACTCAACAATAAGAATAGGAGGACAAGATATGAATAATTGGAAAGTATTTTTGAATGGTTTGGTTAAGGAAAACCCCACGTTTGTCCTTCTCCTCGGTATGTGCCCCACGTTGGGTACTACATCATCGGCTCTCAACGGTATGTCGATGGGACTTGCTACCACGTTCGTCCTCATTTGCTCGAATGTGGCTATCGCATTGTTGAAGAATATCATCCCCGACCAAGTGCGTATTCCTGGTTATGTAGTAGTCATCGCATCGTTCGTAACCCTGCTTCAGATGCTCATGCAAGCCTACCTGCCTTCACTCTATGCCAGTCTCGGTCTGTTCATCCCGCTGATTGTGGTAAACTGTATCATCCTTGGTCGTGCCGAAGCCTTTGCCGCCAAGAACGGAGCTGTGCCTTCGCTCTTTGATGGTCTGGGTATAGGTCTTGGTTTCACCTGGGCGCTCACCCTGCTCGGTGCCGTGCGCGAGTTGCTGGGCACAGGTGCCGTGTTTGGGTTCACCGTACTGCCCTCATCGACCAATATGCTGGCCTTTGTATTGGCTCCCGGTGCCTTCATCGTGTTGGGTTACCTCATCGCCATCGTTAATAAAATAAAGAAGTAAGATTATGGAATACATACTGATATTTATCTCCGCGATCTTTGTGAACAACATCGTGTTGTCACAGTTCCTGGGTATCTGTCCCTTCCTCGGTGTGTCAAAGAAGATTGAGACCGCCAAGGGCATGGGCTTGGCCGTAACCTTCGTGTTGGTCATCGCCACCATCGTTACCTACCTGTTGCAGATATGGGTGCTCAACCCCTTCGGCTTGCAGTACCTGCAGACTATCGCCTTCATCCTCGTGATTGCCGCCCTCGTGCAGATGGTCGAGATTGTGCTCAAGAAGCTCTCTCCCTCCCTCTACCAGGCGCTCGGCGTGTTCCTGCCTTTGATTACCACCAACTGCTGCATCCTTGGTGTAGCTATCCTCGTGGCCAACGGCACATACAACGGTCAGGGTCTTGAGCCCAACCTCCTCACCGGCATTATCTACGCCTTGGCCACCGCTCTCGGCTTCGCCTTGGCCCTCATCGTGTTTGCCGGCCTCCGCGAGCAGCTCAGCCTCGTGCGTGTACCCAAAGGTGTTGAGGGTATGTCTATTGCCCTCGTTACTGCGGGTCTCCTGGCTCTTGCCTTCATGGGCTTCAGTGGTATCGACAAGGGCATCGCCCTATTCTTCAGCTAATCCGATAGGATAGTATAGATTGAGAGCGGGAGTGCATGCATTCCCGCTCTTTTTATTTCACAGGTGCAAAGCACCGAAATCGCTTTGATATATGCAATAAAACAAACATGCGATAGAATCGGTACATGCATGTACCGCGCAAAACGCAAGGCTCTGGCAATTCTATTGCAAGGCTCAGATAAAACAAACAGAGCCTTGCGTCAGAAAAAATCTCTTTGTCTGATTTTCCTGACGGAGCCTTTCGTTTCTCCTTTCGGGTATACCCTCCACGCCCCGAGGGTATACTGAACAATCTTCGAGGGTCTACCCTTGCGAGTTATTGGGTGAACCCAATATTTATGTTTCCCCTTTTGGGGTTGCAGGTATCGGTAATCGGTTGTAATCTTATGATACATAGAATATTAACTACCGATACCCCCGTTGCGGGGTATCGGTAGTTTCGTGACTTACGACACCGACACCCTACAGACGGGGGTGTCGGTCGTCATGTGCCTTATATATAATACTTTACGTGCAATTACCGACACCCGCAACCCCAAAAGGGGAAACTTGTATTTTCGCATTGGTTCCATATTTCACATAGTATCGAACAAAAGACTGCTACTTTTGCTTGGGATGAACACGAATTGCCATAAATTATCCATAAATCCCCGTTTATCTTTCACCCATGACCCTTAACCAGCAGCTCTGCTGCCTTGTTTTCGTCATCGTTATCGTTATCGTTTTCGTACACGCCAAAGGCTGTTCTCTCGTTTTCGTACACGCTCCGCGTGTTATTTGCATTAAAATAATTCACCATTTTGTAATCGAAATTCAAAATTAATCTTTACCTTTGCAGCGACTCATTAGCTCACTCAGTGGGCGGGTGGGGCAGACATTTTGAGAAAGGACGTTTACGAACGTTATCTTCTACCGTCAAACTTCGCAACTTTGAACCCAAGAAGATACGGCAACGGAACGTCCACATCGGGCGTTTATACACCCAACCTATGGCAGCGAGACTCTGCTTTGTCATGCTGAGTAAAGCGAGGCATCTCGCGCAATGCCATAGGTATAGGTCGTTTATAAACAGCACGGCGTGGGCTAATGCGTTGCTTATCCTTGGGAAGGGCAATGCGAAGGCCTGACGGTGGGATAAGCAGGAGTACAGAATCCCACGTCTTTTTATTTTAAATAAGGTATAGCCGAATCCGGGGACTCTACAGGCGCAAAAAATAATGTTTGCGTATGCGAAAGACAAAACTACTCTTTTTTCTTTGCTCCCTCTTCGCTGTGGGGGCGGTGATGGCTGAGGAGACTACCGATAAGGTGGTAATCAGCGAACTGGAATTGGCTCCTGGGGGAGAATACGGCTTTTTCACGGTGAACCTTGAAGGCTCTATAGCCTACACTGGTTATGAAGTGCACTTTACACTCCCCGAAGGCTTGAATGTTTACTATTCAGATGGGGCTCCTGTAGTCTATATGGCCTATGATGAGTTGTCGTTGGATGGCAATGACATCTATCCGTATACAACGAACCTCTTGACCAAGAAGAAAACGTATACTCATACGTTGAGCAGCAATGTCATAGGAAATGAGTTGAGAGTAGCATGTATTTCTACAGAAAGCAAGAATCTCACCGCTACTTCGGGAGCATTGTTTCATGTTTTTGTGCAAGCTTCTCCCTACCTCAAGCCCGGTGATGTGGAGATTGCTGTCAAAGATGTAGTACTTACCGAAAACCAGGTGCAAAGCAATGGTGACCTCTTGGCAATAAGCCACCTCCCTGCCGACTACGTGAGCACCTCCGTCAAGGCCGGCACCACCAGCACCCTTACGCTGAAGGTGTCGGGCGACTACAAGTTTGGTACTTGCATCTTGCCTTTCGACTATGAGCTGCCCACCGACGGCTCGCTCGAGGCCTACACAAGCAGCAGTGCTACTACCGATGCCCTGCTTCTGACCAAGGCAGACAAGATAGAGGCCTATACTCCTTATATACTATATAGCGAGGCTGGCTTCTCGCAAACGATCTCGGGTACCGTGAATCCCGACAACTATCCTGCAGAGGGTATCGTGAAGCAGGGGTGCTTGGTTGGTACCGTGGTAAACAAGCAGCTCGCCGAGGCTACCAGCTATGTACTGCAAAATCAGGATGCAGGCACCATGTTCTATCAGGTAGACCCGGAGCTTCCCTTCTCGCTCCCCGCTGGCAAGTGCTACGCCCAGCTGCCCGAAGGTACAGCTGCCTCGGCACTGCGCATTGGCGACACTACTGGCATTGCACCTACTCAGAAATCAACTTTCAATTTTCAATTTTCAATTTTCAATTTGTTAGGCCAACCCGTAAAGACTATGCAGCCCGGCCATATCTATATTGTAAATGGCCGTAAAGTTGTGAAAACTAACTAAAAACATACAAATATGAAAAACTTAAAGAATTTTGCAGCTACTGTAGCCATGCTACTCTGCTGCATCACGGCAAGTGCCTACGACTTTGAGGTAGAAGGCTTGGGGTATACCATCACCTCAGCCGAGGAACTCACGGTATCTGTTGCCAAGGGCGCTACCGCCCCTACTGGCGACCTGGTGATACCATCTACAGTGACCAACGAAGAGGTTACGTATAATGTGACGGCCATTGCTGCTAACGCTTTCTCTGGCTGTAGCGAACTGACCTCGATAACCATTCCTGCAAGTGTAACCACCATCGGCATTTCTGCTTTTACGAATTGTACAGCAATAAAAGAATTAACCATTGAGGATGCAACAGAAACGTTGTCTATAGAAGGTAACAATTACTCCATGTTTTCTTCTTCTCCTTTGGAGAAACTCTATTTAGGTCGTGACTTGGCCTATTATATTGGCGGTTTTGCCTATGGTCCTTTTGTAGATCAAAAAGCTTTGACCTCTGTTACTATTAGTGACAAGGTTACGACAATTGGCGCTTATGTTTTTAATGGTTGTAGTGGTCTGACTTCAATAACCATTCCTACAAGTGTAACAACAATCGGAAATGCAGCTTTTTATGGTTGCAGTAGTTTGACCTCTTTGACTATTCCTGCAAGTGTTACTACTATTGATGATAGAGCTTTTTCGTATTGCAGTGCAATAAAGGAACTTACCATTGAGGATGGTACGGAAGTGTTGTCTTTGGGAAGTTCTATGTTTTCTTCTAGTCTATTGGAAAAGGTGTATCTAGGTCGTGATTTGGCTTATGCTTCCAATTCTAAAGCTTGTGTTCCTTTCTATAATCAAACAGCCTTGACTTCTGTGACTATTGGTGATAAGGTTACTGTAGTCGGTTCTTCTGCTTTCTATGGTTGTAGTGCCTTGACTTCTCTGACCATTCCAGCAAGTGTGACAACAATCGGTGATTATGCGTTATATAATTGTAGTAATCTTTCCTCTTTGGTTATTGGTAATTCTGTTACTACTATTGGTTCCCAAGCTTTTTATAATTGTGTGGGATTGGCTTCAATAAGCATCCCTGCTAGTGTTGTCTCAATTGGTGAAAAAGCGTTTGATGGATGTAGTGGTATTACAGAACTTATTCTAGAGGACGGCTTGGATGTGCTGAACTTTGCGAGTGATGATAGGTTTGCTTCTTGTCCTTTGGAAAAACTTTATTTAGGTCGTGATTTGAGTTATTCAGCTACTAATACTTCTAGCTCCCCTTTTGCAAATCAAACAGCATTGTCATCGGTTGTGATTGGTAATTCGGTAACAGAATTAAACTTTAATTTATTCAGAGGTTGTAGCAGCCTGCCTTCTATAACTATTCCCGCAAATGTGGCTAGAATTGGTTCAGCTGTTTTTAGTGGTTGTACAGCAATAAAAGAACTGACTTTTGAGGATGGTGCTGAAGTGTTGAGTTTAGGTTCTTCGTTTACCTCATGTCCTCTAGAAAAGATTTATCTAGGTCGTAACTTGAATAGTTCTTCTTATTCCCCTTGCTATTATCAAACAGCTTTGACCTCTGCGACAATTGGCGAAAAGGTTTCTGTAATCGAATCAGAAGCTTTTTCAGGTTGCAGTGGCTTGACTTCGATAACTATTCCAGCAAGTGTTACCACTATCGGTTCTTATGCCTTCAAAGGATGCAGTGGCTTGACTTCGATAACTATTCCAGCAAGTGTTACCACCATCGGTTTTAATGCTTTTTATAATTGTACAGCAATAAAAGAAGTGACATTTGAGGATGGTTCTGAAGTTCTAGTTTTAGAAGAAGATGAAGCTGCTAATGGTAGAAAGAGTCTATTTGTTTCTTGTCCTTTGGAGAAGGTGTATTTAGGCCGTGATTTGACCTATACTGTTGGCTATTGTGCACCTTTTTATAATCAAACAGCCTTGACTTCTGCTACAATTGGCGAAAAGGTTACTGTAGTCGGTTCTTCTGCTTTCTATGGTTGTAGTGGCTTGACTTCGATAACTATTCCTGCAAGTGTTACCACCATCGGTTCTTCTGCCTTTTCTGGTTGCAGTGGCTTGACTTCATTGACATTAGGCGATGCGGTTACTACCATCGGTTCTTCTGCCTTTTCTGGTTGCAGTGGCTTGACTTCATTGACATTAG
>CAZMZC010000030.1:22578-38758 GCA_964570685.1 uncultured Bacteroidaceae bacterium
GCGATGCGGTTACTACCATCGGTTCTTCTGCCTTTAGGGATTGCGACGGCCTTACTTCATTGATATTAGGCGATGCTGTTACCACCATCGGTTCTTCTGCTTTTTATAGTTGCAACGGCCTTACTTCATTGACATTAGGTGATGCTGTGGATTTTATTGGATCTGATGCCTTTATCGGATGTGTTAGTCTTGTAGAGATAAATGCAAAAAGCCTAGAATCTTGGTTGAGGATAGAATTTGAGACAAAAGCAAGTAACCCCACTTATATTTCAGGGTGCCTCCTAAACATTGAAGGCGAACTAGTAACTGATGTGGAAATACCTTCGACGATAACGGAAGTGAAAGATTTTGCTTTTTATAATTATGATAAGCTCTTATTTGTCAATCTAGGTGATGCTGTGGTTTCTATTGGTGCTGAAGCTTTTGGTAGCTGCAATGGTTTGACTTCATTGGTTGTAGGGGATGCAATCAAGACGATAGACAGTGGCGCTTTTAAGTATTGTTCTTTATTAAAAGATTTGCACATCGGCAATCTAGACGCTTGGGCAGCTATAGAGTATGGTGATCAATATTCGCACCCCAACAATTATGCCACCAAAATCTACCATAATGATAAATTGGTGACCGAGGTGGAAATTCCTACTACCGTAACCACTATTCCTGATTATACGTTCTACAACTTTGGCGATGTGGTAAAGGTAAAGCTACACGAAGGTGTGGAGAGCATTGGTAACTATGCCTTCCAAAATGTTCCTGCCGTATTTGAGGTGGCAGCTACCGCAGCGCCAACATTGGGTACATCGGCAATAGCAGCTCCTTCAGTAGTTGTGGTACCCCAAGAAGCAGGCACAGCTTATAGCGAGGCTGATGGATGGGCCGACCTTGCTATCACTACCGACGATGTATATAAGCAGACGCTGACCTTGGAAGCAGTAGAAGATGCTTCGGCACTGCACAAGACATTGGGTGATGCCAAGCTGGACTCAGTGGTAGACCTCACCATCAGTGGCACTATCAATAGCTACGACTTTATGGTGATGCGCACCAAGATGACCAAACTGCGTAACCTTGACCTTACCGATGCTACAGTGAAGTATAATGCCTATCAGCACTACACTGGTTACCACACTGCCGATAGCATTGTCCCTGGCTATGCTTTCTATAACTGTAACCTATTTGACGTGAAGCTCCCGAGCAATACTAAGAGTGTGGAAAACTATGCTGTTAATAAAAACATATATTTGCGTGGAGTGGAGTTGCCTAAGGGGATGACTACAATCGGTAGTAATGCATTTGCTGAGGATTATAGATTGCGTGAGGTGACTATACCTGAGGGTGTAAAAACTGTAGGATATTGTGCTTTTGCATCCTGCTCGAAGCTAGATAATATGGTATTCCCTACTACGTTGGAAGATTTGAGAGGACGTGCTTTTGCCTCAACACCATTGTCTAAGGTGGATTTCAGTAAAACGAACTTGACTAATATAGGTGAATATGCATTCTCGGGATGTAGTAAATTGGAAGAGGTGAAATTGCCATCAAAGACCTTGCAAGCAATTTATGTGTATGCTTTCCAGAACTGTACTTCATTGAAGGAGTTCCGCATTCCTAGTTCTGTACGCTCGATAAGCAACAATGCATTCACTGGTTGCACCAATTTGGAAAAGGTATATGTATATACCGTAGAGCCTATCAGCATCGGGCAAAACACCTTTGCACTGACTGGCAATAACTTTGTGGGCGCACTCTATGCTCCCAGAGTAAGCTACTATACCTATTGGTACGATACGCAGTGGGGACAGTTCCAGTCGGTAAACGAGTTTGACGAACCCTATGAGTATGCCTACTTTGAGGGTGACACCACCCTTGACCCCTCTACTGGTACGGTAGATGGCGATGGAGAGACTCTGCCGGATGCTGATATGGGAAGCCAGTCGGGCAACACGGTAAATGGTGCCGAGGCTACTGAGGAAGAAGAGGAAGAGGGTGGCGAAACTCCTGCTGCCGCCAATGGCATGCGCCGTACACAGGCTGCCACCGCTGCTACCCTCACACAGGAATGGGGCACACTGAACGTGGCTCACAATGGTACCGACGGCGCGTCTATCATTGCCAAGAATGGTGGTGCGGTGACTGCTGAGACGGCCAACTTCCGCATCACAGTAGCAGAAGGACAGTGGTACTTCCTGAGCTTCCCCTTCGACATCAAGAAGGAGAATATCAAGTGTGAGAGCGGTGCCAACTACGTGTTCCGCTACTACGACGGTGCCGTGCGTGCTGCCAATGGCAGTGGTGGATGGACTAATGTGGCTGTAGCTGACGATGGCACCTACCTGAAGGCTGGCAAGGGCTATATCTTCCAAGCTTCGAAGTCTGATGTGCTGGTACTCACTGTAGAGGATATGAGCATCGTATCTGAAGATAAGAGCACTGCCGTAGAGGCATACGCAGCCGACAATACGGCCAATGCCAGCTGGAACTTTGTGGGTAACCCCTACCTGAGCTACTACAATGTGACTGCTGCCGACTACTCGGCTCCTATCACCGTATGGAATGGTAGCAGCTATCAGGCTGTGCGCCCTGGCGACGATGAGTATCAGCTGGCTCCGTTCGAGGCCTTCTTCGTGCAGAAGCCCGAGGGTGTGAACGATATCACATACGCTACCACCAGCCAGACTACTTATCAGAAGATACAGGCTGCAGCGGCTGCTGCTCCTGGTCGCCGCACGGCAGAGATCAACCCCGATCGTCTGCTTGTGAACATCACCCTGACCGATGGTGCCACTACCGACCAGACTCGCGTGGTATTCAACAACAGTGTAAGTATGGAGTATGAGATGGAGTGCGACGCTGCCAAGTTCAGCACTGCAGGTGTGCCGCAGCTCTACACCATCGACAGCCGTGCCGTGAAGTATGCCATCAATGAGCGCCCCGTAGCTGAGGGTATTGTGACCGTGGGCTTCACTGCTCCTGTGCAAGGCAACTACACTATCGCTGCTCCGCGTATGGACACTCCGATGCTGCTCCGCGACAATGCTACAGGCACCATCCACGACTTCAGTGAGGGAAGCTATGAGTTTGCCTCTGAGGCCGGTACTTTCGACGACCGCTTCACTCTGATGATGAAAGCCGGTGAGACGACATCAATTGATAATGGACAATGGACAAATGACAATGAGTCGCCTGTGTATAACACAAAGGGACAGCGCGTGAATGAAGCTACCGAGCAGGGAATCTATATTAAGGGTAATCGCAAGGTGGTAACCCTGTAACCAAAGGTCAACATGAAAACTATATATAAATATGTAATAGGTGTGCTGCTCTGTATGAGCAGCCATCTATTGCTCATTGCCGATGACTTTGACCCCACGAATCCAGCTGAGCCTTATCTGGCAATGCCTGTATTCGTGAAGGCCGATCCTGTGGAAGCGGTATCGTCGTTGGGCGGTGCAGGCTACTATCAGCAGGGGCAGACGGTGACGTTACGTAGCTCGCGCAAGAGCTCGGTATATACCTTCTCGCACTGGACTAAGGATGGCGAGTGGTATAGCGATGCAGCATCGCCTACCTATACGATGGGGACGGAGACTGTGACCTTCACGGCGCACTATGACTATACCCCTGCGTCGCCCAGTGAGCCAAAGCTTGATGATAACCGACTGTACTTGGTAGCCGAGCCACTGACGGCCTGCTCGTTTAATATAGAGAGCGGATTGAGCTATAAAGAGGACCAAACGGTGACGCTGAGGGCTACGGCTAGTACGGGGTACGACTTCTTGGGATGGTATAACGGTAGTATCTTGATGAGTTCAAGTCTGAACTTCCAGTTCAATATGCAGCAGGGAGACCTGACATTGACAGCAAGGTTTGAATATAACCCTGCCAATCCGAGCGAACCGAGTCTTCCTGATGGTACGGTACAGGACAACATCCAGACAACTCCGACAGGTGATGCCAATGGTGACGGTGTAGTGAATGTGACGGATGCGGTGTATGTCATCAATGTTTGCCTTGGATTTACTATTGATGCCAATACGGCTATGTGTGATGCCAATGGTGATGGTGTAGTAAATGTGACTGATGCCGTATCAATCATCAACATTTGTTTGAAACTAACAAACTAAATATATATAATAGGAATGAAGAAGGAATATATTATGCCCACTATGCAGATAGTGGAAGTAGAAACAGAGAATGTGTTGGCTGTATCGTCAGTAGGAGTTAGTTCAAACTCAGCCGACAATACCAAAGAGGCTCTCTCCAATGACCGCCGTGGTGGTTGGGGCGACCTGTGGGGCAGCGAGGAGTAAGCCTTTATAGTAAGAAAATGACAGCAGCCGATAGTCTTAGGTGACTATCGGCTGCTGTTTATTGTATGCGCCAAACGTGGATGTGTTCTGATGGGTTAGAATGTGCAGGGTAGTGCCAAGAGCTGATACATCAAGGTGCGTGCCATGCGCTGGTGCCCTGCATCGTTGGGGTGGAGGGCATCGGTGTCCTTGTTGGTGAAGTATTGCTTGTGGGCATCGACCATAGGATATAGGCCCGACAAGGCACCAAGGTCGATTACGGGCACGGCCCATACGCTACCGGCCTCCTTCACAGCCTCTACATAGGCATCGAGGTACTCTCCGCAACGATTGACATAGTCTTCGGTGCATTGCCAATTCTGGTCGTTGGCATAGAAGCCACCACGGTGTATGGGGGTGAGGAGCACAATCTGCTTGGTGGGGAACATGCGCTTGAGCGAGTCCATGGCGATGTTGATGCGGCCGCAGTAGGTGTCATCGGTCATCACGGGGCGGCGATGCATGCGGTCTTCCATGCGCTTGGCATAGCGGTGCCCGTACTCTACGCGCCCGAGTTCCTCTTCGTACCATTGGCCAATGGGTACGGCATTGTTGTAGTCGTTGGTGCCCATGAATATGAGTATGGCATCGAAGTTATCGCCATGCTCCTCGCGCAGTTTGTTGGCTTGGCGGGGTATGTCGTCCCACTGACGGCCGCTGACACCGTAGACGAGCGGGGTTATCTGTAGCCAATCTTGCAGGAATCCCCAGTATTTCTTCTTGGCTCCTCGGGTGCGAGGGTCTGTTATGGAATCTCCGAAGTAGGCAACGCGCTTGCCGCTCCATGGATGGGTGATGACTGCTTGCGATAGGGTAGGGAGTACGGTGGCAAGGCAAAGTAGGTAGGCGATGAATCTCTTTTTCATGGGTAATGTCGTTTTTTATGATGATTGATGATGCAAATGTACATATTTTTTGTTTGTTTTCCGTATCTTTATGTCTAAAACATGAAGATAGTTTGCGCTTGCTGTGAAAAATATTGAAGCAAGCTTCATATTTCTCGCTCGCTTATACTATCTTTGTGTCTAAAAACATAAAGATATGGCAAAGAATACATACGGACTTGTGGGCTATCCGCTCGGCCACTCCTTCTCGAAGGGGTATTTCACGGAGTTCTTCCAGCAGGAGGGTATCTGTGCTGAGTACAAGAATTTTGAGTTGCCTGCTATCGGTGACCTCGCTCGGGTATTAGAGCAGGAGACTGCACTGCAGGGATTCAATGTGACCATCCCCTACAAGCAGCAGGTGATACCCTATCTGCACGAGCTGGATGCGGCAGCCGAAACCATCGGTGCGGTGAATGTGGTGAAGGTGACGCGCAATGCAGAGGGACATGTATATTTAAAAGGATATAATACGGATGTCATCGGTTTTGCCGACTCTATACGCCCCTTGCTGAGGCCGCACCATACGCATGCTCTGATATTGGGTACGGGCGGTGCTTCGAAGGCGGTGGACTATGCCTTGCGGCAGTTGGGGCTGGAGACTTGCTTCGTGTCGCGCACCAAACGGGAGGGGATGCTGACCTACGAGGAGCTCACCCCTGAGGTCTTTGCACGGTATACGGTCGTAGTCAACACCACTCCGCTCGGCACGTTTCCCAAGACAGGCGAGTGCCCTCCGATAGACTATACACTGATCAATGACAACTTTTTGTTGTTCGACTTGGTGTACAATCCCGAAAAAACACTATTTTTGCAACGTGGCGAGCAAGCCAGAGCCACCATCCGCAGCGGAATGGAGATGCTCATAGGGCAGGCGAAGGCGGCTTGGCGCATCTGGACGGAAAGATAAGACGATGAAGAGAAGTGCTATATTATTGGTGTTCGGTATGTTGGCCTTGCTTGTATGGGGCAAGGTGTATACGCCTACGACTGTTCCCATGGTGCATCTCGAAGACCGCACGCGCTATACTTGTAACCCCGACAATATACTTTCGGCCGCGGCTGTCAGCACGATGGACAGCATCTTCTACGCCTTGGAACAGCAGACGGGCATACAGACTGTGGTGGCTGTGGTGGGCGAGATTGAACCAGCCGATTGCTTCGAGTTTGCCCACGCTCTGTTTACCGCTCAAGGGGTAGGGCAGAAGGACAAGGATAACGGACTGGTCCTCCTCCTCTCCACCGAAGAACGCTGCATCCAGTTTGTTACAGGCTACGGTCTCGAGGGGGTCCTGCCCGATGCCATCTGCAAGCGTATACAGAGCAAATATATGGTAGACCTTCTGGGCGACGAGCGTTGGGACGAAGCCATGGTGGCTGGTTCGCGAGCACTCTACAAACACCTGATGGGCGACCCCACGCTCATCGATGAGGAACGCGAGGAGGCTGAGGAGGACCGTCAGGCACTCATCGGATTCTCTGTATTCATGGGAGTGGCTGTCCTGTTCTTCTTCCTTATTATATATATAGTGGCTCGCAAGCAGTCGCAATGTCCCAAGTGCAAGCAGCATACGCTAAAGCGTTCGGGCAGCACGACTATCATGCGCCGCAATGGCATTCGCCGCGACCAGGTAACCTTCACCTGCACCCATTGCGGTCACAACGTGTACCGTATGGAAGACCATCATATTGGTGGTGGCGGGATTGGCGGTGGCCCTATCATTGGTGGTGGCGGACGCGGCTTTGGAGGCGGTAGCTTCGGAGGAGGAAGTTTTGGAGGTAGCTTCGGTGGTGGACGCTCGGGCGGCGGCGGTGCTGGATCGAGATTTTAAGAGTGAAGAGTGAAGAGTGGCTCCTAAAACTGTAAAAAAACAACTATCCATAATCAATAACAGATACTACAATGAAACAAATCAAGACTGCGATTTTAACAATCGCCGCAGCGCTCACCCTGAGCAGCTGCAACTACAACGGAATGGTGGAACGCGAAGAGGCCGTGAGCCAAGCGTGGAGCAACGTAGAGAACCAATACCAGCGTCGTGCCGACCTCATCCCTAACCTCGTGAATACCGTCAAAGGCTATGCAGCCCATGAGCAGGAAACCCTTACACAGGTTATCGAGGCACGCAGCAAGGCTACCGCCATCACTGTAGATCCCGCCAACCTTACTCCCGAGGCTCTGCAAGCCTATCAGAAGGCACAGGGCGAGATTGGCAGCGCACTGGGCCGCCTCATCGCATTGGGCGAGGCATACCCCGACCTGAAGGCCAACGAGAACTTCAAGGAACTGCAAGCACAGCTTGAGGGCACCGAGAACCGTATTGCTGTAGAGCGCCGCAACTTCAATGAGGTGACCCGCAGCTACAATACCTATCTGCGCAAGTTCCCCCGCAACATCCTTAGCAATATCTACGGTTTTGATACCAAGC
The DNA here is from genome assembly GCA_964570685.1 of uncultured Bacteroidaceae bacterium. GTDB lineage: Bacteria > Bacteroidota > Bacteroidia > Bacteroidales > Bacteroidaceae > UBA1189. The sequence continues at coordinate 30,241 of CAZMZC010000030.1, forward strand.
CCTACTTTGAGGCTGAGGAGGGTACACAGTCGGCTCCTAAGGTGGAGTTTTGATTAGGCTTGCACAATGCACAAATAAAATTGGGCATTTCTCTCGGCTTGCACTGTCTTTAGTGCTTGCTACGCAAGCCCAGAAATTAGGCGGCGCCTCAGGAAATTGCAAATAAATTTGCTTTTCCGTTCGGCTTGCACTAATTTTAGTTTGCGCTTCGCACGAACAGAAGATACACTGCGCCTCGGGATAAAAAATAAATGGATTTATTTTGTTCTCCTCTCGGCTTGTAGTATCTTTGCAAAAAAATAAAAAAGATTACGACATGAGCAACCAACGTTATATGATGCGCGGTGTGTCGGCCTCGAAGGAAGATGTGCACAACGCTATCAAGAACATCGATAAAGGTATATTCCCCAAAGCATTCTGTAAAATCATCCCCGACCTCTTGGGCGGTGATGAGGAGTACTGCAACATCATGCATGCCGACGGTGCAGGCACCAAGTCGTCACTGGCCTACCTCTATTGGAAAGAGACGGGCGACCTCGGCGTGTGGAAGGGCATCGCACAGGACGCACTCATCATGAACATCGACGACCTGCTCTGCGTGGGCGCTACTGATAATATATTGGTGTCATCTACCATCGGCCGCAACAAGCTGCTCATCCCGGGCGAGGTCATCTCGGCCATCATCAACGGCACCGACGAACTGCTGGCCGAACTGCGCGAGATGGGTGTAGGCGTGTATGCTACTGGCGGTGAGACTGCCGACGTGGGCGACCTCGTGCGCACCATCATCGTAGACAGCACCGTCACCTGCCGCATGAAGCGCAGCGACGTCATCGACAACGGCAACATACAGGCTGGCGACGTCATCGTAGGTCTCGCCTCATACGGACAGGCCACCTACGAGAAGGAGTACAACGGCGGTATGGGCAGCAACGGACTCACCAGTGCTCGCCACGACGTGTTTGCCAAGTATCTGGCCGAGAAGTATCCTGAGAGCTACGACCGTGCCGTACCCGATGAACTCGTATACTCAGGCACCAAGCACCTGACCGATGCCATTGAGGGCAGTCCCCTCGACGCAGGCAAGCTCGTGCTTTCTCCCACCCGTACCTACGCTCCTGTCATCAAGCAAATCCTCAATGAGATGCGCCACGATATCCACGGTATGGTACACTGCTCGGGCGGTGCGCAGACCAAGATACTGCACTTCATCGACAAGCTCCACATCATCAAGGACAACATGTTCCCCGTGCCCCCACTCTTCAAGACCATCCACGAAGAGAGCCATACCGACTGGGCCGAGATGTACAAGGTGTTCAACATGGGTCACCGCATGGAGATATACCTTCCTGCCGACAAGGCACAGCACATCATCGAAATCAGCCAGAGCTTCGGCATCGATGCACAGATTGTGGGTCGCGTAGAGGCCAGCGACAAGAAGCAGCTCGACATACACAGCGAGTTTGGCGACTTCCACTACGAGTGATTACAGGTATACCGAGTAGGAGGAAATATAGAAGAACATCCATCCTTATATAGCCGTCTGACACTGCGGTGTCAGGCGGCTTATCTTTTTTGCGACAAGAAGCCTGCACCGCTTGAATACTTTTCGCATTCCCCATTTTGCTGTATCGTGATTTATGTCTACTTTTGTATCATAAAGAAAAGTTGCTCACCCCATGAAACTCCGCACCGTGATATATACCCTTCTTCTCGCCACCCTCTGCGTAGGGTGTGGCGGGCATGGCCACATGCGCCAGCTGGAGCGGTTGGAGGCGCAGCTCGATACCGCACCCGAGGTTGTGCGCCTCGCGCTTGACAGCATCCCCTTCGCCTCGCTCAGCGATGAGGAGCGGGCGCTCTATGCCATACTGCGCACGCAGGCCGACTACAAGTGCTACGTACCGCTCACCACCGACACCCTCATCCGCTACGCCACCACTTATTATAATAGGAATAGGAAGAGCTACCGCGCCGCCATGGCCTGGTACTCCTTGGGCTGCGTGTATACCGAGCTGGAACACGATGCTGCTGCCGTAGATGCCTACCTACAGGCACAGAGCCTCTTCCCCGATACTACGGTAAGGTGTTATGCTGTTTGCAATCATAACTTAGGAAGGCATTACCAGAATCGTCGCATGCTTGATGATGCCCACTCTTCCTTCTGCCGATGCAAGCAGTGGGCTGTGCTCAAGAGCGATTCTGCTATAGTAGGATATTGTGACTACTATATAGGATTGATATATCTGTATGAGGAACAATACAAAAAATCTGACGATTACTTCTCCTCGGTAATTGCCAATAGGCACTCGGACTCATCAATACTTCCACGTGCCTATCTCCACTTAGCCAAGAGTGAGTGCTATATACGGAAAAACTATAGTCTGTCTATGGAATATCTGGATAAGGAAATAAGTTTGGAACCTAACCCTAATGATTTGGGCGCAAACTATTGTGTCCGTGCTGATATCTATATGAATCGAGATATTGTTGACTCCTCCTATATATATACCATACGTTCGTTGGCATGTTTGCCCGAACTTCATACAGCATGCCGCAATCATTTCCGTATGTCTCTTTTGTCCCATCGTATGGGGTTTCCCACCGACTCAGTCGATTACCACCTCTCTCGATACACCATGCTTTTAGATTCCATCCATAAGCAACGTCGACTCACTGAGATAAACGACATTCGCAGCGACCACTCCATTGCACTCATGGAGCAGGAGTTGAGAACCGAACAAACTCGTTGGATGTTTATAATTGCTATAGGCGTCATCCTCTTTATTGCTATTGTCATATTACTCGCCATCAACATAGACCGTCGTAGAAAGTCACGTTATATATCACTGATACAGAAGTTGCGTGCCAATAAACTCAAGCTATGGGAGTCGGTCACACCTCCATCCAATGAGGCTGTGTCTATAGACACGTGTACCACACTCGCTGAACATATAGCATTAGACCTTGTTATGTGTACGGAATTGTATGCCCGTACCTCTTCTTGCAGCAATCTACAAAAGCAGAATAAGGAACGTGCCCCTGAATTTAGTGCCGAGGAGCGCCAGACTGCAAAAAATGAAATCAAGGTTGCCTTCATGGATGTGATAGATGATCTCCGCCAAGTGGGGCCGAAGCTAAACGAGAATGAGCACCTCTACTGTATCCTCAAGTCAATGGGATATTCTACCCGGTTAATAGCCGCCCTGCTGCTTCGCACTGACAGTGGGCTACGTAACAATAAGGCACGAATACGGGAAAAGCTTCCTAAAGACATTTATCACATTTTTCTTGACACAAAGGATAAATAGGTTGCCACACACTCCCATGTTTGTGCCCAACGTACGTTTTGGGACGCACTTTGGGACGCATCTGCATGCAAACCTATAGGATTTTCAATGTATCTTTGTGGCAAACACTAACACTACAAAGATATGAGAAAGCTATTACTTGCATGCTTGACATCGCTGCTATGCGTATGTTATGCTAATGCTCAGAGCAACGACATACCTCTGAGCATTGGAAAGGGGACCCCAGATGGAGGCCCTCGTACCGTTGTTCAATTGCCCACAGCTACTATTTACGGGAAAGTGCTCACCATCAGTTTTGCTAACGATGCAGATTTCTGCGTTACTATCACTGACGCTTCGGGCTCAGTAGTATATGTAGGTACATATACTGCTCGCGAGGCTGCTATCACACTGCCGCAACTACCCGAAGGTAGTTACTATCTGCGCATCGAGGACGAGTATTATACTTATATAGGAGAGTTTGAGATAGCAGACTAATCACACATTATTCCCATTTTCCCCGTTTTCATCGGGGGAAATGGGGATTTTCTATTTACTAATCTTAAAGAACATACAATCATGAAAAAGTTAATTATCTCGATGCTTGTGATAGCATCATGTTTTAGTGTGGCTAACGCGCAGTTGATGGTGGATCAAAATGGCAAGGTTGGACTCGGAATAGAAACCGGGACACTTACGTCCTTGTTGTCAGTGAATAGTACCGGTAATTCCACTTCTACAGCATATATTCAATCCACTGATCCAGAAGCGGTTTATATCAATCATTATTCTCCTGTTTCTACACACAACAGCTACGCTATTCGTTCCATGAAACAGAAAGTTTGTACAGTGCTTATATACAGCCTTCATATGCCAACTTAAAAAAGTATTGTTTCTATGATACGGGAAACAACTTAGGATATGTAGGAAATGACAGCATAGTAAATGCCCCCAACTTGATAAAAACATTAAATAGTGTATCCCCACATTATATGCATATGAATACGCACGGCATGCCTGATCATTGGCAACTTGCAATTGGGAACTTTGACGCTTCTGATGTGTCGCAACTGGCCATTGTGAACAGACCGATGATTATTACATCAGAAGCATGTTATTCTGGTTATTTAGACACATATGGATCTCCGAAATTATGTGAGGCTTTTATTAGGAAAGAAAAAGGTGGGGCGTTAGCTTTTTGGGGAAGTTCTTTTAAGGGATTTTCTGGCATATCAGAGAGATTCTGCGGTGAGTTCTGGAAAAATCTGGGGCAAACAGGTTGTCGTTTTGCGGATGCCGTGATTATGGCAAAAGAGACCTTCATTTCGCGTGCAAATGTATATGACCACTATCGGACATTGATGCTATCTATGAACGCCTTAGGGGATCCGGAGCTACAAATCTATACCAATGTATCAACTTATCCTGTTGAAAACGTCAAAATTGAGTTCTATCCAGACTCAACGTTTGTAAGAGGGCTTGGCTACGATATGATAACAACTTCAAGTGTTGGTGATAATGGACAGGCGTTTTATAATAGCGGATATTATTATGGGGGTGGACGTACCAATGTCCCAGTATCTGTGTGTCTTTATAGACCAGAATATTATATACTGACGGTAGAATCAGGTAACAATATTTTGGAGAATGGGAATAATACCCTATATTTGCAAGGACAAGCATTTCCAGGTGGTAATATCTCGTACACATCAGATGCGATAATTGTTGACAATGATGTTGACTCTACACAAACGCAGGGAGATGTAGTAGTCAAGCAAGGAACTCTAACTTTTGATAGCAGTGTAAAGGCTGTTATCAAAAATGGGTTCAAATGCGAGAAAGGAGCTCAACTAATAATAAAGTAAAGTATGATATTATGAGAACCTCAGTACGAATATTCCTTAGTGCGCTGATGCTCCTTTGCTGCATCACCCTATATGCCGAGCATCGCCTCTACCCAGCCAACAGCATCCATTGCGTCAATGTAGTCACGAAGACCATTTACGAGTGGGATCCTATGGTAGGTGGCAACCAGCAGAAAAACACCTATTATCATTACTATACAGGTAACGACACCATTGTAGACGGCAAGCCTTGTGTGATGCTGTGGAAATATTGTGAAGATACCCCCAAGGAGAGAGAGTTGCGCTTCCTTTGCGAGGAGAATGGACTTATCAGTTACAAATATCCTCTTGCAGAGGGTGGATATTCTGACTGGACGGTTCTGTTTGAGTTCCCCGAAGGAGGATGGGTAGATGAGGAAAAGTATATCGTGGGGCTATTTTATGGAGAACCAGTAGCCGATCCGCTCCATCCGACACCTTACACTCTGCTCAATGGCGAAGAAACTCAAATAGCTTATGGAAGTTCATTAATATATGGCATTGGCTATAACAACTGGCCCTTCCTTGAGTATAGGGAGTTTACCAAGGGGGCTGCTTCGTCCCTCCAACCCTATAGTTTCTACCGCAACGACACTCTGTTGTGGGGTAAGCCAGCCACACATGGTCCTTTCTTCCCCGCCCACAGTATCCGTTGCACCAATATGGTGACATCCATGTCTAGCAACGACACCACCTATTACAATCTTTACACTGGCGGTGACACGATAGTAGACGGTAAGAAGTGTGTGCAACTGTGGCAATACTGTACCGACACCCCCAGCGAGCATGAACTGTTCCTGCTCTACGAAGAGAACGATAAGGTGTATATCAGATACACAGACGATGGAGAGTGGTATTTGCTCTACGACTTCTCGTTGCCAGTATGGTATGTGGGCGACAGTATCGAGGTTGGGTATGGCGCGGTTGCAGTAGAATTGATAGACATCATCACTCTACTCAATGGCAAGAAACGGCAAGTGGCCAATGGAGTAGCCAATTGTGGTCTAATCCATGGCATAGGCTACGCTTACTGGCCATACTTCAATCTCCCTTATCCTATAGCAGAAGGTAAGTCGAGCAATCCCGTCAGCTTCTATTATTGGAACCAACTGTTGTTGGGCGAGGAACTCCCCAAGAAGCGTGAGGACCGCTTCTTCCCTGCCAATGGAGTGTATGCTACTAATCTGTATTTGGGACCCAGTAGTATACACAATGGCAATCAGATTGAATATATAGAAGACCGCGATTCCATCTATTATAACGTATGGACTGGTAATGACACCATTGTTGATGGGCGTGAGTGCGTCGTGGTGTGGAGCAACTATGGTGGAGAAACAGAACGTCAAAGCGTAATATACGAGAGCATCAACGGAATAGTGTATATCAACTATTTGGGGGATAACAATTATTGGCAGGCTCTTTATGATTTTACTCCACGTAAATGGAAATCAGGTGATATGATATCTTACAACTTGGGTGGCATGTCAGAGGAATATGAAAAGGTAGAAGAAGTTTCCTCCGTTATGCTCCGTAATGGAGAGGTTGTCCCATATATAAAGGCCGGTTGGGGCGCTGACGGTCTCATTTACGGAATCGGCTATAACAACGAGCCATTCTTTAGCCCCATAGAAATCTATAGTGGTTGTTCGGGTAAAAGTTATCCCATCAGTTTCTACCGCAACGGCGAACTGCTGTGGAGCAAAGAAGAGAAGCCGGGAACCTCGATAGCTGCACCTGTAATAAACAAAGCACCCACCCCCTACTACGACCTCCAAGGTCGCCCCGTAGCTAATCCCACACGTGGTATCTATATCAAGGATGGAAAGAAAGTAATAATCGGGCAATAGCTCGATTATTACTTAACGATAACGTTAACGAAAACGAAAACAGAGTAATGGGAGCGCGGCTCCCATTACTTGTGTATAGGCGACATGGATACTTGGCAATAATATAAATGTTGGTCCTAAACCTTAAACCTCAGTATCATCGGGTGGCACATCCGAAACGGGCTGTAGAACAATACTCATTTCCCATGAATCAGGTTCTTGTTTCTGGCGAAAGCCATATCGCGCGTGCGTTCCTTTTAAAAAACGCCGATTTCATCGGGGTTTGTTCCTTGCCGTTCACTCACCCAAGCATTTGTTACGCATTTGTTACGCTATTTTCTTGTAGCAAAGGGGGATAATATATATCTTTGTCGAGAAAATAATCTAATGATGAAAACCATAAACGAGATAAAAGAGCAATATCCATTCTTCAGCAATGCCTCGCAGCCGAGTAGTCCTGGAGAAATATTTATAAACTGCCATCTGCTTACTGCTGATATTATAATGGTAGGATATAGGGATGAATTGCGAGGGTGTACTATCAAGTCGAGGATTTCTATCCCCAAAGCCCAGCGATGGTATCTCAACATAGCGAATGAGTATGACCGTATGAATACAGATATTCTACGGCTCATAGATTCTCTTCCAACGGCGTTTTTTAATGTTATGGACAGCATGACATTTTGCTCAACGAATGAATACGGAAACGACTTCGCCAAGAGCTTTTCTGCGCTGCCTACATTCGTTAGTCCTGAAGAGGCGTTGCACACTTTGCGCTTGAACAAGGCCATGGAGGAGCCGCTGCGCCATATCGTAGAGTCCCCATCCACACAAGAAGAACCGTTGGTAGACTATCCGTTGGATGGGAGAACGATCTATCTCATAGGGAAGATTGCTCCCGACTCGGCAAATGCTACTTATATAAGCATTGCTCCGAGTGTTGATATGTCGGTGCCCTCTTTGGTTATATTGTTCAATGCCTATGAAGACCATCTTTATTTAACCTTGGTGATAGAAACCCATTTGGAGAAGGTTGGTGATACGGATGTGTATCAATTGCGAGCATTTACCTCAGCTCTTAGCGATTCTACAGATACATTAGGTACGCTTTACGGTGAACTTGATGCGAAATTAGGGCTTCACGGTGTTCTTGCCGAACCATACGGGAGGTTCCGTAAATATGCATTGCCCTCTAATCCTAAGCACGCAGTACATATATTTCCCACGTTTGTTTCATCATGGGGGACAGTGAATCTCTGTGCTGCAGTCCATCAAGACGGAACGCCTTGCAAATATATAGGCTATACAAATATGTCTTATGGTGCAGATGGATATTATTGTTATGTAGATAATTGTCATGTTTATCTTGAGCGTTTAGCACAAATCGTATTAAAAGAACTCCTTGTTTAGCAGGTCGCAGACCTTGATGCTCATTAACGGTGGATAAGGTATATCCGCCGCGACAGACAATGGAACAATGTCGATAATAGGTGGAGGAGAGATTCGACTGAGCGATTCT